>NZ_MOLV01000039.1 GCF_001870785.1 Exiguobacterium sp. KRL4 | reverse complement strand
ACATTGCTGATACCGAGTATTTATGTCGATTATTCTTGATCACATTTACTTTCGTCCCATGATCAGCGCGGCTTGCTTTAAAATATCATTCTCCATCTCCAGTTGTTGGACATGCTTCCGAAGCACACGTAGCTCGCGCGCTTCATCCGACAAATTATCTTCTTCCTTAAAGGATCCGGTCGTCTTACTTTGGTTGATCCAGCGATTAAATGCCGAAGGCGTCAAGTCATATTCCCGAATGATATCGGCGCGTGATTTGCCATTCAAATGGAGTTGAACCATCTGTTGTTTGAATGAATCGCTAAAAATTCTTCGTTCCCGTTTATTCATGAAGGTGATTCTCCTCTGCTGTTCATAATTTTCCTAAGTCTAATTGACCTTAAGTTTTATATCCAACTAAGTGTAGACCATCCATCGAAATCAAGAGCGCCAGAGCGAATGGAGAATCTATCGCTTCCATCGCCCGTCGTCTGTCGATTAGTCGAAATACCGTCTACAACGATATACAACGGGAGGCACCCATCATATGGGGCAGGAAACCATCAACACGTGAAGGCCGTTTAAGTCCACAGGTCGGAAACTGGGTCAAAGAGCTGGCGGACAAACGCGGAGACGCCAACTATACGATCATTGACATCGCCGACTACAAATTGCCGCTACTCGGCGAAAAAGACGGCGATGCATCCGGTGCAGCCGCGTGGTCTGAAGCGATCGCCGCTCAAGATGGATTTGTTTTCATCACACAGGAATACAACCACTCGATTTCCGCTTCATTAAAAAATGCACTCGATTATCTCCGTGTCGAGTGGAACAACAAAGCAACAGGTATCGTCTCGTACGGTTCCGTCGGTGGTGCACGGGCAGCAGAACACTTACGCGGTATTTTGGGCGAATTGTTGATCGCAGACGTCCGGGTCCACCCTGCCCTATCCTTATTCACTGATTTTGAGAATGGAGCTGTGTTAAAAGCAGCACCCGTTCAAGCAGATTCCGTTAATCAAATGCTTGATCAAGTCATCCCTTGGGCTGGCGCCTTAAAAACGATTCGTTGATCATTTAATCGCGTCTAATGATACTGAAGAATGTTTGAATAGAGACAAAAAATGAGAGAGCTCCTTCATGGCGGAGTTCTCTCATTTTTCATTTATTATCTTCTGTCCACGTATCGACATACGAAACCACGTACTCTTTTTTCGTTCGACTGTACTTCGTTTCGAAGTAATAGAGGACATTCTCTTTCTGATTCAAAACGGAATACGAATACGTCTTGTACGCTTTTGGAAAAACAGGCTGTTGTTTACCGGCTTGCTTTCCGACTTTTGAATAGTCGATATACGCGACGGCCTCATGTTTCCCGATCCCTGTCCCGGTCATCACCGTATCTAATTGTTTTTTCGTCATGCCTTTTTTAATTTTTTGATTATTGTAGACACGTTTTGAATTCACAACGGATGAATCAAACCAGTGTTTTTCGACAAGCTTCAACTGCTTGCTGTGCTCTTTCGACTTAAATACGAGCAGCATGCGAACGGTTTGGAACGTCACTTCATTCGGGTCATCCGATTCATTCGGTACCTTTGGATTCGGGTACAGATAAAACTCATACTTCAAATATTTTAGCTTCTCATCCTTATCATACTTATTGGAATCGTATACCTCTCCACTACATAAAAGATTTACTTTCACCTCATCTTCCGAACGGTCACACAGATGTTTTTTGTAGTTTTTGCCGTACACGACTTCCGCAACACTGGTCATCGAGGCGTTCAATTTCAGCTTTTTAAAGATGTCATGCTGCGTTTCTTTTTTGGTTTTCGCCACGACTTCATTTAACGGATAACTCGTCAACATCAGACCTAATGAAACAGACAAAACAACCAGTGACTTGATGACGTTTTTCATGTTAACAACCTCCTTCAACAACGTTAATCAACCGAAAGTAAATCATTGAACTGAATGATGTTGCTGCCCTTTTTCGCGTAGTATTCAATCATCTCCGGAAGTTTCTTTTTATCGTAACTCGTTATGCCGTCCGTGATTACCGTCACGCCATAGTCCAGTTTTCGTAAGTTGAAGCAGGTCGATTTGACACAAGCCGTCGCGTCTCCACCGGTCAGATAAAATTCGGTGATGTCGTGTTGCTCAATGAATGTCACAAACGCTTCACTCGTTAAGGCATTTCCCTTATATTTTGTGAATACATGATCTGAAACGATGTTTAAATCAGGTGCTAACTCGGCACCGCGTGTCCCGGTTTTAAACGTTCTTGTTCCAGCTGATAAGTTTTCGTGCCGGATATAGACTACATGGATATCCTGTTCGACCGCCCAATCGATCGACTGATTGATTGTCCCGATCACTTCTTTATAGTTTTTTGTCATGTCATTTTGAATATCGATGACAACCAAGGCTTTCTTTTGCATCTGAACTCCTCCTGAGATTTTTAGTTTTTATGATACTTTCTAATGTTTCTGCTTCTGGTTCGTATCGAATAACGTAGTACACTTAAGGTAAGAAGCAAATTAAAGGAGGTATGTCCTGTGAAAGAAAAATACTATTTTGACGTCTTTCCTGAACTGACGAGCGAACGGCTCCTCTTAAGAGAAATCCGGTTAAGCGAAGCGAACCACATGATTGAGATTACGGTCTACGATGGTCACCAGGCACAGAACAGCCGGGATGTCATCCGGATTTTGAGTCAGATTGCCCTCGATTACTTGAATGGGGACGGAATCACATGGGGACTGTACTTAAAGTCGACCGGTGAATTTATCGGGAACTGCTGTTTTTGTAGAGGCTATCAAAATAACATCGCCGAAATTGGGTATGTATTAAAACCGGATTTTCGGGGTTACGGCTATATGACAGAAGCCGTCCAAACAGTTACCCAGTTCGGACTCCAGGACATGAAGGTCACACAGGTTTGCGCCTATACCGAGCTTGAAAATCACCCCTCGCAATCCGTGCTTCTAAAAGCCGGATTCGTAAAGAGTACGCATGACGAAGATACGTATAAGTTCATTTCTCCCTGACTCCCCTTGTGAAAGTAAACACCTTGCAACCTTCTGATTCATTTCCAATCAAAAGGTTGCGTTTTGGTATGGCTACTGTTTTAAAAAGTCAGCTCCGGCTTCCACCAATTACTTCGCCTTAAAGTTATAGAGCGGCTTGATGACTTTAAGTAACTCGACCGTATCCATCGTATTCCGGATGATTTCCTCCATTGGCTTGTAGACGAACGGTGACTCATCACGCGTCGATTCGACGACCGAACTCGACCAGACGTCCTGCATCGTCGCTTCGAACTCTTTCAGATCAACGGATTTAAAGGCTTTTGAACGGGACATGATCCGTCCTGCCCCGTGTGGTGCCGAATAGTTCCAGTCCGGATTGCCTTTTCCTTTGACGATCAGTGAACCGTCGCGCATGTTCATCGGAATGATGGCGACTTCACCGGCTTGCGCCGAAATCGCACCTTTCCGGAGAATCATCTGCTCGAGATCGATGTAGTTATGGATCGTATCGAACTGTTCCGTGACCGACCAGCCCATCGCTTCAACAATGACGTCCGTCATCGCTTGACGGTTCAGTGCCGCGTAGCGTTGGGCGATTTTTAAGTCATGCAGGTAGTTGTCCATCTCGGAACCGGATACGTACGCTAAATCTTTATTCGTTTCATTAAATTGACTCTTCAACTCGACCAAAGTCGATTGGATGTCTTGTTCACGTCCCTGTTCTTTCAGCGATGCGACGATCGACTCCGTATCGACGGTGAATTGTGACGCTTCCGCCAACTTTTGATAATGTTCGGCAATCGTTTTTCCGAGGTTCCGGCTGCCGGAATGAATGACGAGATAGAGGTTGTCCTCTTCGTCCGTGTTCAGCTCGTAAGGTCGACTTCCAGCGCCGTTTACCATGTTCCCACAGTCTGGTTTCCGGAAGTCTCCTCCCAAACCGTACGTACACATCTCTGCGTATACGGCTTTCCATTTACAAATGTCTATCGCTTTACTTTCTAGCTCCATGTGCGATCTTTCTATGACAGTCTCGACAAAGAACTAAAGTCTTTCGTTGTCTGGCTATCATTTTGATCTCCCATTCTTCTTTACCTTTTAAGTCTTTCATTCGTTTTACATGATGGATTTCGAATTTTACATTCTCTTTGCCACACCATTCGCATACTTTTGCACTTATTCGTCTTTCAAGTTCTGTTCGTCCCTTGAATATGGCTACATTAGCTTTCTTGTCGGGATCATCCTTTGAAACAACTCGGTTGCGAACAAAACCTTTGTTATGAAAATAACAAAAAGCTTCCCCATTTTTAGTTTGATATTTAATACCCCATCCGTCGTTTAATCTATACTTATTAAACATTTTGTGTACGGATGATCTATGTTTACCCGCTAGAGTTTTAATACAGCTATATTCCATGACGTAGTGGAGTTGCCACATTTTGATTGATACGTTTTCCGCCATTCGATAATAGTTGTACAGCCCTCTGATTTCTGCGTTATAGATGTTCACAATTTCCAAATCGCTAAATTGGATTAGGTTATTGCGAGCAACCGGCATCCATTTCTCAGCATTAATATCTTTAACCATATTATGATCAGTGATGATTTTTTTGATCATGTCTTTGGGTACCATCAGACGAATGTTTCTGCGTGCATTACGGATTTTAACTCCGTTTTTGTTTTTGTATGCGGTGTTATTGTTTCCTACGCTTATATCATATCCTAAGAATCTAGCGCTCTTGCTGCTATGAGTAATCAACGTCTTATCTTGTGATAGTTCGAGTTCGAGTTTATTTTCAAGAAATTCGGTGAGTGATTTTTTGACTAACTCACAGTCTTTCTTGCTTCCATTTATTCCGATTAGGAAATCATCAGCGTAACGGATATACTTAATTCTTTTGAACCCTGTCGAATCTGAAATTACTTTCATATTAGAGTGTTTACGCTTCATACTCTTATATTCATTTATCAAATTCAGTCGTTCTTCATCATTGTCGCATAGGTCGATTTTCCGCTTCCATCTACTAAGCTGGTACTCAAGTGCTCTGTATTCGGGATTTCGTTTTTGATCTTTCTTCCTATCTCCCTTATCGAACTCAGGTTTTAATTGTTTCATTATGAAGGTATCTAATTCATGGAGATATATATTAGCTAGTATCGGGCTAATTATCCCTCCTTGAGGTGTTCCGGTATACGTCTTGTTAAATTTAAAATCTTCGACGTATCCTGCCTTCAAGAATTTCCACATAAGACGAATGAATTTCTCGTCTTTTATTGTCTTTCTTAATAACCCAATCAAAATTTGGTGATTGATGTTATCAAAAAATCCTTTGATATCTCCTTCAATGAACCAGTTGACTCCTGTGTACGTTCGGTCGATTTCAGAAAGTGCGGTATGACAACTTCTCTTAGGACGAAATCCATGAGATGTGTCATTAAATCTTCCTTCGTAAATCGCTTCAATGATCATTCGACAGATTTCTTGAACTACTCTATCAACAAACGTTGGAATACCTAACGGTCTTTTATCCCCGTTTTTCTTGGGTATATATACGCGTAGTGCAGGTTGAGGTTGATAACTTTCGTTTTTCATCTTCTCAATGGTATCTTGGATCATTTTCTCGCTAAAATTACTAGCGGTTTCACCATCAATTCCTGCGGTAGAGCTTCCATCATTTTTGTAAATATTACCGAATGATTTAACATAAAAATCTGGGTTGTATAGGTTCCTATACAATCGATCAAACACATATTCTTTCTTACTAGATTGTTTTGATAGATTGATTAATACCGTTTCTGAATTTTGCAAGAGCCTTGCGCTCCTTTCGAAATTGGTTTTAATCTTGTAAACTGTTCCCCTTCGCCATGTAATAGGCTTTCCCTATCTCGGACTACTACGGGAACTCCGTTGCCATATGGGATATTCAAGACCTTTGTCTATAGCTTGTCTAGCATTCCCACTTAGGCAATCCCCGGTTAGTACAGTAAACATAGGTGGAATATTGTCGGATAATTCTTTAGCGTTTTTCTCATATCTATAAGTGCGTGGAATTAATATTTTGAAAACTATCACATATCAATTCATCGATTTGATAGTGACACCTATACGATATTTACTGATTATCGTATAGTAAATTCCATGTTAGGTTTCAGTTGGCTTTCCTAACAGCGAACCATGGCGCCGCTCACGCTCGAATTTCAAACAGAACAGTCTTTATCCTCATATATTCCTTTATATCTTGACACTCAGTCGCAATCTTACCAACTGATTGACTCGTGCCTTTCCAACCATGCTACACTCCCTGTTCACTTTCGATTCCAGATAAGGTTGGGGATATTATCCCGGTTTTCTCAGGATATCGCTACCTATTTACGAAATGTTTACTGCCCGTCCGGGCGCACGATAAAGTGATTTCCGCCGCCTAACGTGCCAATCGACAAACGAGCCCGCGTCTCGTTAAATGGTGCCCGGACTTGCTCAAATGGAACCTGTTCCGACAACCGGTGCGGTTGATTGCGGACCGACATACCGCTCGGAACCAATTCCTGAATCGCAACATCCAGTTTTTCGTAGTCAATCCCGTCTGTTCCGTCACGTGTAATCTGTGTACACAACATCCCGCACCCGATGTCGACTCCGACGAGATTCGGGACAACCTTATCGTGAATCCGCATCGTCGTGCCGATGACCGAACCTTTACCGGCATGACAATCCGGCATGATTCGGACATTCCCGCCTACAGCAATGTTTTCGTTCAGCATCCCTGTCACCTGTTCAATCGTCATGTCATCCACGTTGTGTGTAAAAATCTTCGCTTCGCCGTATTTCCCGCGAATTGTCTTCATATTGTTCTCCCCCTTTACATCCCACTTTCTTTTTCAAGTATCCTACAAAATCCCTTTTTTAACAATTTATTCTCGTTGATGGACAATCGTCACGAATTGTTGTGTCAGCGCCGATTGACCGTCTTCCGTCAACCAGACAAGAGCCGTCGTACTCGTCGCGTCCGGTAACCGTTCCCGTACCAGTCCCGTCATATCGAGCTCGCGAAGTGTACTTTCCGGTAACAGTGTCACCGCTTGTCCACTGCGGACAAGTCCAATCAAGGTCAAGACGTCGGAACATGTTTCCTGCGAGACGACCCCGAACTGCTGACTGAGCGTCTGAAAGACACCAAGTCCTTCCTGACTCGGAATGATGACGTCGGCATCCGGAAAATCAGGATGATGGATTTGATAAAACGGTTCCTCTTCCATCCACTCGATCGTAACGCCTTGTGCCTCAATCGGCAGCCGGACGAGCGCTACGTCGATCGCATGATCCTTCAAACGATCAATCAAGGCAGCAGACTCGCCTTGATGAATTTGCAGGGTGATCCGGGGATGGCGTCGTTTCATCTCTTGAACCCATCCTGTCAGTCGACCGGCAGATAACGTATTGACACCGATCCGTAAGATTCCGGTCCGTCCTTCCTTAATGTCACTGACTTCAATCCGGGTTTCCGCTTCATACCGCAATAACGAGACGGCCCGTTCATACAACCGCTCGCCGCTCGCCGTGATCCGGATGCCGCGTCCCGCCCGTTCAATCAGCCTTACGCCAAGCAACTCTTCCATCTTCCGAATTTGTTGGGTCAAAGCGGGTTGTGCCATTCGTAACCGATCTGCCGCCCGCGTGACCGACTGTTCCTCGACGACCGCGCAAAAATACCGATATTGGCGTAAATCCATATTCATCATCTCTTTCATATGTTTTCAGTCATAAATATGTATGAATCATAACATCAATCATATGATACGATGCTGAAATCAGCGATTTTTAAAGGAGGCGATTTTTGTGAAACGTACGACGTCCACGGTCCAGTGGATCATTTTCTTATTAGCCAATACGATTGCCTTGCCAATCGTCGTTGCAAGTCTGTTTGACCTCTCGAGTGCCGAAACGGCCGCTCTTGTTCAACGATCCTTCTTTGTCGGAGGGATTGCCTGTTTCCTTCATGGAGTATTGGGTCACCGGTTACCGATCGTATCCGGTCCTGCCGGTTCATGGGTCAGTATCTTTGTCGTCATCGCCGCGTTGCCGGTCGATTCAAAGACTGCCTTCACGATTGCGATGGCTGCTGTCGTCATTGCCGGCGTTGTCTTGATTTTCCTCGGATTGACGGGATGGACCCGCTTTTTATTACCGGTCTTTACCCCGCTCGTCAGCGGAACGTTTTTACTTTTATTATGTATTCAACTGACCGGCGTCATGCTTGGGGCCGTTCTCGCCGTCGAAGCAACACGCCTTGCCGGGATCTTGACATTCCTGCTTGTTCTCGGACTCAGCCAATTTGGTCCGACCCGCCTCCGACCGTTCGCCTTGATGATCGGCATTGTCGTCGGCTGGTTAGTCAGCCGTCCGTCGTTACCGGAAGCGTCCGGTGTCTTTGCCGTTCCAACCGCTTTACCATTCGGGATGCCGCAATTTGACGGCAGTGCTTTTCTGGTTGCGATTCCGTTTGCGATTCTTTTGATCGTCAACTTGATTGCCGCGTTAAGCGCCGTCGAAGCGACGATTCAGAAAAAAGGGGCCTTGAATCAGGGGCTGACGGTCGAAGGGATCATTCACTTGATCGCGGCGACGTTCTCGACGCTCGTTCCGGTCCCGTTGCCGATCACAAGTGGTTTCATCGCCCAGACGGGAAGTAAGGAACGTCGCCCGTTTTTGATTGCTTCACTTGTCATCACCTTGGTTGGGTTTTTCCCGAGTATCATCGGGATCATCGCAACGTTACCGCGTAGTGTCGCCAGTGCGGCTTTACTCGCAACGTTACCGCACATGTTCCTGATTGCCTGGCAGTCTGCTGAAAGTAGCATGACGACCAGTCGCCGGAAGCATGCCTTTGCGATTTGTGCCGTCATCGGGATCAGTATTTTGTTACAATCAACGGTCCTGGCAGAAATCCTGCCACTGACGTTACGTCCGTTCTTCAGTAACGGCTTATTGATCGGGACGATGCTTGTGCTCGGGTTTGAAGTCATCGAACGGTTCCGTTCACGACGTGAAGCTAAATCAGAACGACTTGCCAGTTAATCTGTATGTCAAAGTAAAATCCCCACTTTCTCGCAAAACGCGACAGAGTGGGGATTTTGTGTTTGAAATCATATGAAAGCAGTCCATTAAACTCGGCTTCTTCCCGTGACTCCTACAGGAAAAAGCGCGTGCTTTTCGCGCTGTCAGAGACAAACGAGACCCGGCTCCTCGTCCGAAAGGAACAGAAGCCACGGCTCGTGTCTCGCCTGAGGAAAGAACGGGAAAGAAGACAAGTTTCACTTAAACTAACTTCACCGTACCTCACGCCACCATCTGCGTGTCTCACTTGCAGCGGTGACACTCTCGCCGATCATCGGCGTCACGACCGACACCTCGTGTTTCGCAGCTTCCTTCAACAACCGTTCGACCGGCTCGTACCACGGATGAAACGCCAGCGTAAACGCCGACCAGTGGACAGGAATCAGCACGTCCCCTTTGACATCGAGATGCGCAGCGAGTGTCTGTTCCGGCAACATATGTGAACTCGACCACCGGGTATCGTATTGGCCGCATTCCATGATGGTTAAATCGAACGGACCATACTGTTCCCCGATTGCCTTGAAGTGTGGACCGTAGCCACTGTCTCCGCTGAAGAAGACTTTCTTCGATCCCTCAATCACCCAAGACGCCCAAAGCGTCGAAAATTGATCGAACCCGTTACGACCCGAGTAGTGCCGGGCCGGTGTCGCCGTCAAACGGAGACCGTTCGTCTCAACCGACTCGTGCCAATCCAGTTCCGTAATCCGGTCCGGATCTACCCCCCAGCCTTTTAGGCGGCTTGCGACACCAAGTGGGACGATGAATCGGCCGACCCGGTCTTTTAACGCCAAGATCGAATGATAATCCAAGTGATCGTAATGGTCATGCGAGTAGATGACAAGGTCGATCGGCGGCAAGGCATCGAGATCGACCGGTGCCGTCGTTTGGAACCGTCCGCCTCCGAGTTTCGGGAACGGCGACGGCGCACGACCGAGCATCGGATCAAAGAAAATCGTCTGTTGATCAAGCTCGAGCAGAAACGCCGAATGTCCGAACCAGGTCACCCGCGGCTCTGTTCCGTCCGTCCGTCGTTCAAACGGTACGACCGGCAACGGTTTGACCGGCTTTAGCGACGGTAATTCCCGGCCATAATCTTTTAAAATACTTTTCATCGTCTCCCATTCCATTTTCAGTTGGAACGGCAGTTCGTTTCGAAACTTCCCGTTTGAAAACTGGCGGGAACGCGTATAACTCTGTTGTTCGGTTTTGGATGGTCGGCGACCAAATAACGGATAGCGGGTCATGAAGACCGCTCCAAGGAAACCGAGACCGGCTAATGTGGCTACTGTTTTTTTCATTTCGCTTCACCTCTTTGATACATTTAGTATAGCACCGGTTATTTTCAAAGCGGTAGCGAACAAACTTCACTTCCTAAAAAAAAGACGCAAAACTGAATCGCTCAGTTTTGCGTCCTGTTCTATTAGTCTATATCGTCCGCTTTCCATTTCGAACGATCGCTTTTATCATGACCGGATTCATGCTCCGACTCGTAATCGTTGACACCGAGGTTTTCGACTTTTCCATCATGGCGATGCCCTTCATCATGTAAATGATCACGTGAATGATCGTGATCGTGCGTATGATCATGGTCGTCATGCCGGTCTTTTGCGAACAGTGCAATCCCGCCCCGCTCGACTTCTTGATAATGTTGTTCTGCCTCTTGATCGGAATGACCGACGCGTTTCAATGTTTCCCGTAACGGCGGTTCATGACTGAACTTTGATTTGACCTGATCGATCCATGACGCACCGGACGTCTCATCCGCCGCTTCGTCCCGTCCAACCACTGAAAAATCAGAGTCCTTGTGACCTTGCTCTTTTAACGCTTGCATTTTCTGATGTAAGCTCGACTCATCATGAAAAATCCCGATAAATTTCTTAGCCATCGTCAACACCATTCCTCTCACCAAGATATGATTTTACAGACTTCAACTTTTACCCTTGTTTTGCCCTCGCAAAACGAAAAAAGACGTATCTTCCGCTGAAACCGGAAAGACACGTCTCGTCTCGATTAGTCTTTGAGTAATTGCGGCGAATCGACCAGCGTGATGACACCGTCGTTTTTCTGAACGAATCGTTCATACACAAAGTCATTGGCAAATAACAGAACCGGATTTTCCCAACGGTCGTAGACAAGGACGGTCCGTGAGTCCGTCAATTTCTTGACTTCACTGATTTCCGTCACCTTGACCCACTTCGCAACTTGGAAGTTCGCGGCATCTTTTAGGATGTCAACGCCATATTCGCCTTTCAAACGGTGCTCGAAGACTTCAAATTGAAGTTGTCCGATCGCACCGAGGATGATCTCGTTGTATTCCGTCTTATAGACCTGAATCGCACCCTCTTGAGCGAGCTGTTCGACACCTTTTTGGAACTGTTTGGATTTCAGTGCGTTTTTCGTAAAGACTTTCAGGAACAATTCCGGTGCGAACGTCGGTAACGCTTCGTACTGGAGTGTCGGATCACCATTCGTGATCGTATCTCCGATTTGATAGTTACCGGAATCGTACAGACCGATGACGTCTCCCGCAAATGCTTCGTTGACCGTTTCCCGCTCGTCCGCCATGAATTGCGTTGATTGGGACAACTTCATTTTTTTGCCGGTCCGTGTCAGGACGACTTCCATGCCGCGGTCGAATTTCCCGGTACAGATCCGTACGAAGGCAATCCGGTCGCGGTGATTCGGGTTCATGTTCGCTTGAATCTTAAAGACAAAGCCGCTGAAGAATTCTTGTGAAGGCTCGATTTGTCCTTTGTTCGACTCACGTGGTGTCGGAGACGGGGACAAGTTGAGATAATGCTCAAGCAACGGCGTGATTCCGAAATCGACCAAGGCAGAACCGAAGAAGACCGGTGTCAATTCACCTTTGGCGATCAGTTCTTCGTCGTAGGCATTTCCCGCCCCATCGAGAAGATCGACTTCGTCGACCAACGTATCGTACATCTCGTTGTTAATCGTTGATGCCAACTGATCGTTTGCGAGTCCTTCTTCGCCAAGATCAATCGTCAGACGGTCGTTCTTGAAGCAGTGGAACGTCTCGTTGACGCGGTCATAGACGCCTTCGAACTGTTGACCTGATCCGGCCGGCCATGTGACGGCAACAGATGGAATCCCGAGGACTTCTTCGAGTTCTTCCATCAATTCGAGTGGGTCACGTGCTTGGCGGTCCATCTTGTTGATGAACGTAAAGATCGGAATCCCCCGCATCCGGCAGACTTGGAACAGTTTTTTCGTTTGCGACTCGATCCCTTTTGCCGCATCGATGACCATGATCGCCGAGTCGACCGCTGTCAGGATCCGGTATGTATCTTCTCCGAAATCCGAGTGACCCGGTGTATCCATGATCGAGACGATTTTTTTATCGTATTCAAATTGCATGACGGATGATGTAACGGAGATTCCCCGTTGTTTTTCGATCTCCATCCAGTCGGATTTTGCGAATTTCGAGTTTTTTCGTGCTTTGACCGATCCCGCTTCACGAATCGCGCCACCGTGGAGCAAGAATTTTTCAGTTAATGTCGTTTTCCCGGCATCCGGGTGGGAAATAATTCCGAAGATCCGGCGTTTCTCGACTTCGGTTTGGAGTAATTTTGTCATGTAGGGTAATTCCTTTCACCTATATATTAAAAATCTTCTTAAAAAGTGGTTAACTCGCTCATTTTCGCAACTAGTCTATCATACCGAATTTTCGCAGTCTCGTCCATTTCACTTTGTTGACTCAATTTTCAGATATTTGCTTGACAAAACATTCCATTGTTCTATAAGATGACGAGGGAGTTCACTATTACAAGAAGGAGGAGACGTACAATGGCACAATCATTTAATCAGCAACCATCGATTCACGTATTGGATACAACTGTACGTCACCCAATCGTTTAATTTTTAATTAAGCAGGGTGTACGTATGCGTATACGTACATGCTGCCCTCTTATATCAGGACGGGTATGCCCATATTTGTGCGTATCCGTCTTTTTCATGGTCTAAAAACGGAAGTATAAGGGGTTTTGTTTATGTTTACTGCATTAAAACAGCTTGATCGTAACATTTGGATCCGGTTCGTCGGGGAAACGATTACCGGAGTCATGATGTTCATGATTGCACCATTTCTTGTCCTGTATTATTCGGAACAGCTGGATTCGTACTTTTTAGTCGGAATCATCATGGCGACCGGTCCGATCACCTCGTTGTTCGGTTCATTTGTCGGTGGGTATCTCGCCGACTTGTATGGACGTAAACCACTCATGGTCATCTCGATCGTCGGCGATGTCATCGCCTTGATCGGATTTTCATTCGCCGATTCGTTTTGGCCGTTATTGCTAATGAATGCCTTGCTTGGTCTGACGAACTCGTTGTTCCACCCGGCAGCCAGCGCGATGGTCGCTGACGTCACGCCACCCGAGCGACTCAACGAATCGTTTGGTCTCCTCCGGATGGGACACAATGTCGGTGCCGCATTTGGCCCATTGATCGGGAGTGCCGTCCTGTTCGTCGACCGGTCGTTGATCTTTTACGCAGCAGCGGCTGTCTTTTTCCTCTACGCTCTCGTCTTGCTGTTCTTTATCGCGGAGACGAAACCTGATCAGCTGGAACAGACGCGGGATGAGCCGCAACTATCCGCCTTCACCGTCTTACGAAAAGATCATGTCTTTTTGATCTTCATCGCTGCCGGTGTCTTCATCTCGATGGGCTTTTCGCTCGTCGAAAGTATGTTACCTGTCTTTTTGAAGGAAGCCTTACCGGGTCTGCCAAACGACAAAAATCCGTTCCCGTACTTGATGGGATTAAACGGGATCATGGTCGTCTTGTTCCAGTTCCCGGTCGCAGCACGATTGTCCGGAAAAGCGTTCGGCAAAGTCATGTTGCTTGGAGCGTGCGTGTTCGGAGTCGGAATGATTTTACTCGCCTTCGTCCCGTCCTATCTGTTTTCACTCGGAACGGACTACATCGTCCTTGTGACGATCTTACTTGTCATCTACGCCCTGTATACGCTGGGTGAGATGATCATGTCCCCGGTCCAAATGACGTTCATCGCCCTGATCGCACCGGAACACTTACGTGGCACGTACAACGGTGCTGCAAGTATCCAGTGGCTGATTGGTGGTGTGACAGCGCCGTTGCTCGGATCACTGTTCCTTGATTCAGGGAACGGGCAATATGCGTTAGCCGGTGTCGGCATCGCCTGTTGTCTGTCCGGACTCGTGTATCTCGCACTCGACCGGTCGATCCAGCGGGCCAAACGGTTGTCTCAATCTGCTTGACGACAAGATATTCACATCAAATTACCCCCCCGGATTAGACACTTGTCGAAAGTGTCAGGTCCGGGGGGGTTCGTATGTAGACAATTAAGATAAAGCATCCTGTTTTACGTGTGTCATATCACCCTCAAGCAGAATCAAGTCCCCCTGATCCGTCGACTCAACAATCGTCAGACTTGTTCCATGAATGAAGGAAGAAGTCCACAGCTGTTCCATCCCGGTTCCTTTGAAATGAGACAATAGCATTTTGATTGCGATGCCGTGTGTCACGATTAAAATCGTTTCCCCTTGATAATTCACTTGTATCTCTTTTAGAAATTCAAGCAGGCGATTTTTTAAAACGTCGAAACCTTCTCCCGTTTTTGAAGTGTACAGGTGAGGTGTCTCCCAAAACGCCGTATAGGCTTCCAGATCATTCTGTTTTAAAAAATCATGTGTTTTCCCTTCCCATTCGCCCATATGGATTTCTTTTAATCGGGCATCAATTCGAATCGGCGTTGTCCGTCCTTCACAAATCAATTGGGCAGTTTGGAACGCACGTTCACTCGGACTCGAGTAGACGGCTCGAAACGCAACAGATTGCAGACGGTGACCTAATTTTTCTGCATACTGCTGCCCTTTTGCAGTCAACGGAGAGTCTTTCCATCCCTGCATTCTGTTTTGGATATTCCATTCAGTCTCACCGTGGCGTGTCAAATAAATGATCATCATCAACTAACTCCCTCTCTCTTTTTGGTAAACACTCTTTATTTTACCATTTAAAAAGGATTACATAGGGAAATTGACTTCAGCGTTTCCTTGAAGCCGTGTCACGAATTGATTCCCGTCAAGAAGGCAACACACCATCTGCGACAAATGGTCCGAAAATCACCGGCAACGGATCTAACGTGCGTTGCACTTCGGTAATGAATCGACCGGAGCCACTGACGAAAACGATCGGGTCGTCGATGGAGATGAGTTCTAAAAACGTTTCTACTTCCATGTCCCATCCTTCAGACTGGATACTGTGAAAAACCAATCCCTGTTTCGTCAGTAAGTTGAGTGTCGCCACTAAATCCCTCGAGGATGGTTTTGTTGGCCGGACGTGTAAGATCGTCGTTTTCCGTCCGCTCATCAAGGCATATTTTGCTTCGTCGATAATTGCACCGAGATGGTGGCTTTCCGCGACTAACAAGACATTCAGTTGTGTCCAGTCCCCCTGTTGCTTGTATTTGCAAAAATGGCGGCACGTCTCGACCAGATGATGATGGACGATCCGCCAGGCTTCGAGCACGGGAGCCGTCGGTGCCAACTTGAGTTCGATCCGGACCGCTTCGATGATCTCCCGACTGACGATTTCCGGGTATGTTAAGATAAACGACTTCGTTTGATTGATTTCGTTTAATAAAACCATCTTAAACAATTCACTGGATTCATGTTGGTTCGTTATATGTTTCAACAGTTGACCTAACCGTAAAATCCGTAGTTCCATACTTTGGGACGGGAGTTCTAGATGCCCGATTTCTTGTAATTCTGCGCTGTATTTCGTTTCCAACTGCCTATAAAAACGACTGGCAATCCGTAAGCCTTTTTGGTCCACTTCCGGTCCGACGGATTGTAATAGATGTAACGCCTGATCGAAATGCATGACATGACCTACCTCTCCTCATTTATTATGCCCGACCGATTCGCTTAATTCAATCTTTAAAATGCATCTTTAGATAAGCGTATTTAAACTTGTACTTCATTTCAAACTTCTCTAACATGTGTAATTAAGTAGGTGATGAAAATGCGCATGACACGTTATACGGATTACGCAATCAGATCCCTGTTATTTGCCGGGGCACACTCTGATCGACTGGTCCGAATCCAGGAAGTAGCGGATTGTTACGACATTTCAAAAAATCATCTGATGAAAGTCGTCTATCGTTTAGGACAAAGTGGATTGATTCATTCTGTCCGTGGTCGAGGCGGCGGATTCCGTTTAGCAAGTCCGCCGGATGAAATTTACATTGGTGACGTGGTGCAGTTGTTCGAACCGACAACTCATTTTCTGGATCCACTCGAAGGAACGTCTGAACTTCCTTCGTTAGACCCTGCACGCGAAGCCTTTGATGACGCGATCGCTGCGTTTCATCAAGTCTTGAACAGTTACACGATACGCGATCTCCTTCATCCAACGCACGCAACACATCGACAAATCCTTGAAATGATTCCGAACCGCGACTAATCGTGGGCGGAATCATTTTTTTGTTCGCCGACATCACTGACACCATCTGAATCAGTGCGTGGTATACTTGTATAAGAAAGGAGGGGTACAGATGAACCCTCATGAAGAGTTAAACAGTTTATACCTTCGTCTTAAAGAAGCCGATCCGTCACTTGAACGCGGCGAATCGCTCTGGACGATTTTTGAAGATACGACGGACGCCACACTCCGTCCCCTTGCCTTGTGGACGTTCTCTCAAAACCAATTCGACCTGGGTCACTTCCGCTCCTTTTTGGTTTCTTTTTCGTTATTGATGGACTGGATCCGAAAAGAGGAATTGACGTTAACACCTAAACAGGAACTTGACCTGTACTGGAATTATAAATCTTATTTAATCTACGCGGCAGAACAGGAAGATATGCCGGTTGCTTTACTCGAAGAAGATTTTGAGCGGTTCGTTGATTTTTGTGACACACATGGTTTTTTCCGGACACGGGATTATATCGGTTTCATGATCTACAGCAAACTCGGTGACGAAGAACAGGCCGACCACTATCTTGCGGAATGGGTCAATGCCCCGCCCGACGAATTAAGTGACTGTCCGTCTTGTGAAGGATTCAGCCGGATGACGTATGCCATCGAGCGAGGTTTCGAGGATCGTGCCTTACTGCTTTATGCAGCGATTCGTCACGAACGTGGTTGTTCACGGATGCCTGATCAAGCCCACCCTTATATCTTACCTTTGTTCATCAGTCGAAAGAAAGACCGATTCGACTGGACGGAACAGTTGATTCAAGAAGTCAAGCGCGTCAAACCTCTGTTCACGGGTGGTGATGAACCGTATCACCTCTATGCCGAGATGTATTACGACGCGAACTATGTCTGGTCGATGGAAGAGAAAAAACAATTGATTCCGTTATTGACGGACCGCGGCTACCTTCAATTCCTGCTCGCGCATTATGCCGCATCGTACCGTGCCGCCCGCCATGCCGAAGTCGCTTATCTGGGTGTGCTCCGTTCGAATATTTATGAAGTCGCCCAAGAGCTCGACCGCCGGATTGACGGACACTTTTATTTGAATTTCGTCGAACGTGAACTCAAACGGGTGACTGAATTCATCGTTTAATTTCTTGAGAGGACGTGTAGCGATGTTAGATCATGTACAATTAGCCGCTCCGAAAGACTCAGAAGAACAAGCTCGGGCTTTTTATGCCGGGCTTTTACATATGAAGGAAGTGGAAAAGCCCCTTGGCGTACAAGCAAGTGGTGGTGTCTGGTTCCAGTCACACGCGGCAGCTCTTCATCTCGGAATCGAAGAACCCTTTCATCCGGCCAAAAAGGCACACCCTGGTCTCACCTTCTCTCGCCTGGATGACGTGGCGAACCGGTTGCAAACTGCCGGATATCCCGTTCAGTTCGATGACCGGTTAGCACCACGCCGTCGATTTTTCACGGAGGACCCGTTTGGTAACCGAATTGAATGTATCGAACAACAAATCCCGACCATCGTCCCAAAACGCCTTGCAGACGGTTCACATGTCCGGTTGTTGGCACCAGCATCGAGTTTAGCGACCGTCGAATCGAACATCATCGACGGGGCGATCGAGGTGCTTCAATCACTTGGTCTTTGCGTCTCGATCAGCCAACACGCTCGGGCAATCAATCCGTTTGGTTCCAGTGATCCCGCCTGTCGGTTAGACGATTTGCATACGGCGTTTGCGGACCCTACCATTGATGCCATCTTGTGTGTCCGCGGTGGATTCAGTTCGAATGAATTGCTTGACGGACTGGATTACGAGTTGATTCGCCGTAATCCGAAAATACTCTGTGGGTTTTCCGATATCACGGCTCTCAGTCAAGCGATTTTCACGAAAAGTGGTCTTATCACCTATTCCGGACCGATGTTACGTGCCCTCGCTTCTCGCGATGCCTATACGTTACAGTCGTTCCGGAACATGTTATTCGAAGACAAGACGATGACCATTCAACCGAGTCGCAATTGGCACGATCGCGTTGACGGTAAAGACGTCACCCTTCCGAACCCGGGACACGTCTTCCTTTCACCTGGTGCTGCTGCCGGTCGTCTGCTGGGCGGGAATCTCTGTACGCTCAACTTATTGCAGGGTACTGCTTATTTCCCGGACTTACGTGATAGCATCTTGTTCCTTGAAGATGATTACGAAGTGCATCCAGCGACGTTCGCCCGTGACTTTGCGTCCTTGATGGCGCAACCAGGTGCCGACTCGATCCGTGGCATCGTCTTCGGTCGTTTTCAACTGACGACCCGGATGACAGACGAACACCTCCAGTATTTAGTTCAGTTGTACCCATCTCTGTCGTCGATTCCGGTCATCGCAGGCGCTGACTTTGGTCATACGATGCCTCTCTTCACGTTCCCAATCGGCGGCACCGCGCAGATCGAGGACGGAAAACTTTCCATCGGGCACTAAAAAAAGAAGGAGTCGCGGCGATCCGCGTCTCCTTCTTTGTCAGTAATCGAGCAATCTCGAAGCATCAATTTGACGCTTCGATCCATCGGCAAACATCTCAAGTGTCGCGAGGATCTGATGGTCCATTAAGTCATAACGTAACAACGTAAAATCTTCCAGCGTCGAAATCGTCTTAAACGTCTTTCCGACCGTGAACGCCCGTTTTCGACTGGCATGCTGAGCTGGTATCGTCACGAAAATGACGGTAATGTCCATTCCGCTCGTATCATAATAAAACTCGACGACGCGACCATCCGCCGTCTCCGGCAACAGACCTTTTTGAGGTCGTCCGGACTCATCCAATTGTACATAAGGTTGTAACATCGTTCCGCCTCACTTTCTCCGTCATTTATCATAGCATGACAAAAAAAATTATGCTAATCTATAGTTGATGTTGAAAGGGGGATGAGTCACGGATGGCATGGTTCATGAACGGAATTTTGCTCTGGGGCTTCATCATGATCACACTGATGGCGATTGGCGGTTTCTTCATGTTCCGGAAGTTCTTAAAAAAACTTCCGAAAGAGGACGGGAAATCGATGATGGACTGGGAAGATGAATACATCGACCAGACCCGCCATTTATGGACGGATGAAACACTTGATTTATTAAATGCACTGGTCATGCCCGTTCCGACTGCATTTCGGGATGTGGCACGTCGAAAAATCGCCGGACGGATCGGACAGCTCGCGCTTGAAGAGCGTGCGTCGAAGATGACGTCTGAGCTCGTCGTCAAAGGGTATATCTCGGCGACACCAAAACGCGATCATAAATTCTTGAAAAAAGCGTTAAACGAACACGCCATCGATTGGCGCGATTACGAACTTTATTTCCAAAACTAAACGGAAGGACTCTCACTTGAGAATCCTTCCGTTTAGTTTTGCGGTAAATGTTCAACCGGAACAATCCCCGACTTGACTTGTTTGTATTTCAGATACATCGCAATCCGCCACGGGACGATCATTCCGAAAGCAACGAGATAAAAAATCCCTCCCGTTTCAAAAATATCGATTTGACCACCGATGATGAACTTCGCGACCGTTCGGACAATTAAGATTCCGAACAAGACGATGAAAAACGCTTTTGAACGTTGCAGGTAAATCTGCCCTTCAGCTTCATAAAAGTTTGACGTTTTAATCAAAAAAATACTAAAGATGGCTCCAATCAATAATGCTTCCGCTACTTCTGTCCATGTCAGACGAGATGCCGGGTATAAAAACTGCAGCATCCCCGTCGACATCGCAAAAGGCGGGATCAAGATTTTTTTAGTGTTCGTCGGTTTAGCTGATGCTTTGACACGAATGAAACTGATCAGCAATCCCATGACGAGCGCTACCCCTGTTGATACCCAAATCATCCCATCACTTCCTTGTTAAAATCCGGTGAATCCAACGAGATCACTCATCCATGCTGCGAAGGTACTTAAGCCGTCAAAATAAAGGACGATTCCGAACGCCATCATCAAAGCCCCACCAAATTTCGTCATCTTCAAGCTGTACTGGACGAACAGTCTCGAACGACCAACGAAAAAGGCCATCAATAAAAACGGAATTGAAAAACCTAAGACGTAAAACAACATATAGAGCATCCCTTGACTTGGATTCGTCGCCGCGAGTCCAATCACACCTGCCAAAATCGGACCCGTACATGGTGTCCACCCGGCAGCAAACCCAATTCCAACGAGGACTGTACCGATGTAACCGCCCTTGCGTTCACCTAAATTGAGCTTTTTTTCACGCATCAAAAATGTCGGTTGCCATAATCCAAGCAACACTACACCAAATACGAAGATGACGAGTGCACCAATCATCCGTAGTGTATCCCGGTACGTAATGAAGACATCTGCTAAAAGCGAAGTCGACAGACCGAGCACTGCAAACACCATCGCAAACCCAACTAAAAATGCTAAGGTATGCAACAATGAACGTTTTTCTCTAACCCCTTTTTCCTTTAAGTCCGTTACAGAGACACCGGTAATGTACGATAAGAAGACCGGATATAACGGAAGCGTACAAGGTGAAACAAATGATAATAACCCTGCACCGAACGCTAACCAAAGCGAGAGCTCCATTTCAGCAGCTCCTTTCTAATAAGAAGAAGTTCCTTCTCTATTTTGCCAAACTAATCAACATTTAGCACCTATTATCTTCCGAAAGATTAAAAAGATTCGTGAAAACGGAAATTACAAAAAAATTACATTTATACAAAACGACTGAAATGGCGTTGCGCTTGTGAAAAGCACTTGCTAGAATATGGATATGACACCAATGTAAGGGAGGATGCTATGACAAGCCAACATCTATTGACTTTAGCGATTGAAGCAAAGCGAAGTGAACTGTATCATCAAGCCGATCGGTCTAGTTTCACCTCCCCGCATGTTTTAAAGCTGAGTCACGAACTGGATTTGTTACTGCTCGAATATTCTCGGTTCGTCCAAAAGTATACGTACCCACGTTCAAACGACTCGGTTTTAGGATAATCCGAATCCACGAAACGTTTCATCGGGAGGACTTCTTCCTTTGACTGCATTATGACTTCTTCCTTTGACTGCATTATATAGAGACAACTGTTGACGATATTCCTTCGTCAGCGGTTTTTTCGTGTTCCTTCTATATAATGGTTTGAAAATCATACAATTCAATAACCTATCTTCTATCGACACTTTTAATTTCATGATTTACTATTTTTTGAGCCTTTGGTCAGAGAAATAGTTAGAATTTTTCCACTATAGTATGCCGAAAGACCTATTTTCCCACCATTTTTCCATGTATTATGACCTAGATGTGACAAAACATGCTTTTTTGAAATCTGTTTGTCATACTAGCTTGGTTTGTAACTTGAATGACTCCGACCTGTAAACGCACAACCCCGAATTGCCGTGTAAAGTAGGAACAGTAAACACAGCATATGTCAGGAGGACATCAATAATGAAAAAAGCAGTTTTCGCTGCAGGTCTTGCAGCAACGGCTCTATCAGTAGGATTCGCCCAAGAGACAGAGGCTGCCTCAGAGACGGTAACGGTAAATACAGCGGTATTAAATGTACGCACAGCACCTACAACGGCATCAGCGGATGTAGGTAACGTATATAAAGGTCAAAAATTAAATGTCGAAGGACGTTCTGGTGCTTGGATTCAAACAAACATCAACGGCCAAAAACGTTATGTTCACGGCACTTACACTTCAGCCGGTTCTTCGTTCGACTTTAAAAAAGCTACAGTCACTACGGCAGTACTAAACGTTCGTTCGCAACCAACTACTAACTCTAAAGATGTAGGCAACCTGTATAAAGGTCAGTCCGTTAACGTAGAAAGCAAAGTCGGTGCTTGGATCAAAACAACAATCGACGGGAAAACACGTTACGTACACAGTGCTTATACAACATTAGCAGGTTCAACAGCTAAAGCTGCACCAGCAGTAAAAGCAGCTCCTGTTGCAAAACCAGCTCCAAAGGCGGCAGCTCAACCTGCTACAGCAACAAAACAAACAACAGCAGCTAAATCGGGTACGAAAGTAACGATGAACGTTACAGCGTACACAAATGATCCATCAAACAATGGTAGCCAGCTTTATAACGGCCGTGCCTTAACTGCCAGCGGTTATGATGTAACAAATACGATCACGTACAATGGTATGCGTATCGTTGCAGCATCAGCTCAATACCCAATTGGTACACGCATGCACATCTCAGGTATCGGTGAAGCAATCGTACTTGACCGTGGTGGCGCAATCCAAGGTAACAAATTGGACCTTCTCGTTGGTTCACAACAAGAAGCACTTAACTGGGGACGCCAAAACGTCACAGTCACTGTCTACTAATTTTAAACACAAACAACCTGCCGGGCGAGATCGCCTGGCAGGCTTTTTTTTGTCATGAAACAGATGACACGTGTCCGGATTGTAACTCGTACATCTTTTTGTATAATCCGTCTTTTTCGATCAATGTCTGATGATTTCCTTGTTCGACGACTTCTCCTTGATGGAGGACTAAAATCAAATCGGCATCTTGGATCGTCGACAACCGGTGGGCAATCGCAATCGTCGTGCGCCCTTCCCGCATTCGTTTTAAAGCCACCTGGACTTTTTCTTCGGTTTCCGTATCAATTGAACTCGTTGCTTCATCGAGGATCAAGACTTTTGGATCCCGTGCCATCGTTCGTGCGAAGGAAACCAATTGTCGCTCCCCGGCAGAAAATGTTGCTCCGCGCTCCGCAACCGGACTGTCGTACTGCTTATCAAGCTGATTGATGAACCCATCCGCCTGGACGAATCGCGCGGCCTCCTCCACTTTCTTGAACGGAATCGAGGGATCAAACAAGCGAATGTTATCGGCGACACTCCCCGTAAAGAGGAAGGAATCTTGTAAGACAAGTCCGATATGACGCCGCAGTTCATCTTCCGGTAGTTGTTCGAGGGGATGCCCGTCAATCAAGATCCGACCGGACTGATACGAATAAAACCGCATTAAGATATTGATGATTGAACTTTTCCCGCTTCCTGTTTGACCGACTAGAGCAACGGTCTGCCCTTTTTTCGCTTCAAATGAAATGCCCTTTAAGACTTCTTTTTCCCCGTCATAACTAAAGCGGACATTTTCAAAGACGATATGTCCGTCCGATACTTCCGCATCACCCGCTACCGATTTAGATGGCTCCGGCTCATCGGTATCGAGGACTTTGAAGACCCGATCTGCTGAGACGACGGCTTGCTGGAACTCGGATAACCGTTGCATGATTTGTTGGACAGGCTGGAAAATCCGCTCCATATAACTGATAAAGGCATAGACGACCCCGACCTGAACCGTTTGGGAAAACGATAAAACACCAAAATAGGTGACTAACGTTGCGATGGTCAACGCGAGCAATAATTCGATGATGGGACGAAGTAACCAACTATCCAGCTTCAAATTTTTATAACGCCCGTTTTGATGGGCCACGTTTGTTTCTTCGAATTCTGCCATCAATCGTTTTTCCTGACGAAATTGTTGAATGATCGCCATTCCGTTGATCGACTCATTCAATTGACCGTTGATTTTTGACAACAAATCCCGGACTTCCGCATAATACCTTGTTGAATAACGGCGGTAAATCCAGATGATGAAGTAAAACAGTGGCAACAACACTAAGGCAATCGTCGCCAAGCGTGGTTCTAACAGGTAGAGGAATACATATGTCCCGACCAACTGGACCCCGCTTTGAACAAAGGTCGACAAGACGCCGATGTACAGTTCTTTGATCGCTTCCGTATCATTGGTGATCCGCGAGACGAGGACGCCGGCTGGTGTGCGGTCGAAGTATCCGAGCCGCAAATGCATCACATGACGAAACACATCAATCCGTAAGCGTTGAACGACTTTTAAGGCAATCTTTTGGAACTCGAACGCTTGTAAATAATCGACGACGATTCCCGTCGTATGCAGTAACAAATAGATCCCAAACAAGAGGGCAACTTCTTGAACAGGATAGTTGCCGACCGTGACATAGTCATCGATGAAGATTTTGACGAGATACGGTCCTCCAAGCTTTGCACCTGTCGTAATCAGGAGAAGCAAAAAAGCGACCAACACTTGTTTTTTAAACGGTTTGACGAATCCAAGCAGCCGTTTCAGGACCGCCTTTTCGTTGATATCATGATTCAAATGTTCCACCTCCTTGTTCGACGAGTGACTCGAGCTGCTGGCGGTCATAGGTTTCTTTATACCAGCCATCCCGGCGGAGCAACTCGTCATGTGTCCCCCGCTCGATGATTCGGCCGGCATCGAGGACGATGATCTCATCCGTGTGGGAGACAGCAGACAGTCGGTGGGCGACGATGATTTGTGACTGCTCGTTATCAGCTGTCCGGAAGTGATCGATGATCGCTTCTTCCGTTTTCGCATCGACGGCCGATAACGCATCATCGAGTACGAGAATCGGACAGTCGGCGAGTAAGGCACGGGCAATCGAAATCCGTTGTTTTTGACCTCCGGATAACGTCACGCCCCGTTCGCCAACCATCGTTGCATACCCTTCCGTGAAGCCAAGGATATCTTCATGTACCGCCGCAATCCGAGCCGCTTCCATGATCTGTTCCATCGACGCATCCGGTTTTGCAAACGCAATATTATCAGCAATCGAGGCCGAGAACAGAAAATGATCCTGCGGGACGATCGCGACTTGTTTCCGGACCGTTTCACGCATCAATTGTTTGATGTCTTGACCGCCAATCGAAACCGAGCCGTATTTGACATCGTATTCCCGGGACAACAACCGGACGAACGTCGATTTCCCGGCACCGGTTCGCCCAACGATTCCGAGTGTCCGTCCCGGTCTCAGCGTCACATCGATCTCCTGCAGGACAGGTTGCGTATCATAAAGAAAACGGTCAATCGAGACGTGTAAGTCGGTTGACGTGACTGTCGTCGCCGCTTCCTTCGCATCCTTGATCTCCGGTTCGATCGCAAGCATCCGTTCAATCCGGTCGTACGATGCCCGTCCCCGTTCGACGATGTTAAATAACCATCCGAACGCCAGCATCGGCCATGTCAACAATCCTAAATATGTAGTGAAGGAAACGATATCCCCGATCCGGATTTCACCTTGTTGCAGTAAGTAGGCACCGTATCCGACAGCGATGATATAGGATAATCCGACTAATCCAAAAATCGTCGGATCAAACAAGGCATCAATCTTCGCGACCCGGCGATTTTTTTGAACGACATCGTCCGATAATGCCGTAAACGTCCCGACATCGGATTCGACCTCTCCCGTCGCTTTCAAAACACGAACCCCGCTGACACTTTCCGCGACCTTATCGTTCAAATCAGAAAAGGCTTCTTGGGCATCATGGAACCGCGAGTGTAACATCTTCCCGTAACGTGAAGTCAGATAGACCATCAGTGGCATTGGTAATAACGAGACGACCGTCAGTTTCCAGCTGATCGTCGTCACCATCGTGATGATGACGAAACTCCCCATCGTCACCGAATCGACGAGTGTCAAAATACCGGCTCCCGCCGTCATCGAGACCGCCTGCACGTCATTTGTCGCATGAGCCATCAAATCACCACTGCGGTACTTTTTATAAAACGACTGGTCTAAATCTGAAAAATGCCCATAGAGTTGACTGCGCAATAACCGTCCGAGCCGGATCGAGGCACCAAAGATAAAAAACCGCCAAAAATAACGAATCACATAGGTCGATACCCCAATCAACACCAATGTTCCGACCAGCTTCATCAAGTCATCCTTCGTCAAACTACCTTCGCTCAGACCGTTAACCGTCGAACCGATCACTTTTGGTGGAATCAGTTCCAGTCCGGCTACAAAAATCAAAGCAATGATGCCTAAGCTGTACGCTTTCCATTCGAGTCGGAAAAACCAACTCAGTTTCCTGAAGACTCCCATACAAGTCCCCCCTTTTTTAAATCGATTGAGTATTTCTAATAGTCTCACATTTTAGATTAGCCATCTTCCTAAAAAATAGCAAACAAAAGGAGACCAAACTGGTCTCCTTTCAGACCGTAGACAAACCCTCATTTCAACATTGAAATGAGGGTTTGTCTTATGTAGTCGTATAAAATGGTCTGAACAACAAGGATTCCCACCGGAATCCCATGACCAGTTCGCCAATTTTTTGAGGTTCAGGGCACTAAAAGTAAGCATCGCTTGTAGCGTTGTTTTTTTAGACCACAGACAAGTT
>NZ_MOLV01000038.1 GCF_001870785.1 Exiguobacterium sp. KRL4 | reverse complement strand
ACTTAATTTGACAAACCGTCGTTTTAAAAAAATTACTTTAGAACTATTTACTATATTATATATATTAAATTTTTAATTTTGAAAATCCTATTTGGAGTTTATGAACATAATAATTACTTATACCCCGTAAGAATAAGGTATCTTTTTAATACAGAGGGTAAAGACAAACCATTATTTCTGCTATCCGATAATCCATCGATTCGTCTGGATAGGAGTGGCGAAGCCGTATCCATCTTCGATACAACCGGTCATCTCGACTGATTTAAATTCGCTCAACATCTTATGGAATCATAATCAACAAATCGTTGGAATCGTTGATCACGAACATATCGGCGCAACCGATCGCGTGCAGGATTTGGCTTGGCTGATCAAATGGTATGCCCGGACGGAAAGTATTGAATCGCATGATGTGTCCGGTCGTTTAGCGAAAAGTTTACTGACCCACTACAACTCTCCGACCATGCTCGTGCCGGAAGATGATCCGCGACTGGCTTCGTTGCTGTGGCTCTCGGGCTGCTTCAATCTGCATTTCATTGAACGGACGAAACATTTGTTGCAGGAAGTCGAGCAATATCCGGAACAGTATAATCAGCTGCAGCTTCATTTGCAGACATACCGTCTTCGGGGCGAGCGATTGACCGGTTTGTTGACCTGACAAAAAAGAAACAAGTCACAGGACTTGTTTCTTCACAACACACGAAACGGACTGACACTATCGGATTTTTTCAGGCGGTATTCCGCAATCGGCTTAAAGTGACTGTTCAGCGTCTTAACCCGGAATTCAGCTGTTTTGGTGATTTCTTCGAGGACATGATACGTTTTCGTTTTAGCATCATATGCATAGTCGACTAAATCATCTTTACTGTCATATAAGACACGCACTTGTTCCGTCTTATGGTTGATTTCATATATCCGGTCCCGATTGAAAATCAGTTCGGTTTCCCGTGAGAGCATCTGTGTTTTCTCTACTCCACCTTTTACATACTGGTTTGAAGTCATCGTTTTCGTGCTACGTTGTTTCTTTGTGTCATAAGACATGATAGTCAATTTATTATCATTTTTCAGAGAAGTACCATAAATCTTCAGATGTGAGCCGTTCTGACTTATGTGATCAGCATGAACTAACTGTTTGAAGGTCTCCTGATGGATAGACTTGAATGATTTTGTATCAAATGTATGTAGTTTGATGGAGTAATCGATTCCTTTCATATGATCTGCCAGGACATATAATTTGTCACCAGTCACAATCAGGTCTCTACCGAATCCGGTATAGCGTTTCGTTGCACCGATTTTCTTGAAATCCAATGTATATTTCGAGAGTGAAAATTGATTAATCGCCGATAAACTCATTGCGTAGTAAGCATTTTTGTATTTCTTAATCCGGACTGGTCCCGGTTCGACCTGTTTGATTACTTTCTTGCTGTTCTTCAGATCTATGACACGGTCACCGTAAGAACTGTATAACAATCCATCATGCAGACGATCAGCGCCTTTAAGCGCATAGCGCACTGTTTCGATCTTTTTATTACCGACATAGGTCTCGAACGTTGTTAACGACTTTGTATAACTTGTCGATACGACTTGAAATGTATCGGTTTGGGCAGAGACCTGATGATTCAATCCAATTGTGCTACTGATAACAGCAGCTGCCAGGAACACCTTATAACCTGTCTGCATATCCTGAACCCCTTTTTATCAAAGCAGTATTGAGAAAAAAACTCTTCTATACAAATAATACCCATTTAATGTCACACGGACTGGTGTGAATCACTAAATGGGTCAATTCGTTTTTCATTAATGAAATTATTTTTTAACGACCGGCCGCATCGGATCAAAAACAGCTTTGGAATCGAAAAACGGATCCAAAACTTTGGTTTTCCCGGCAATCGCCTGGCGGAGCCGAATCCCGTCGACATTAATCCGCGCCTGGCGGTAATAGTCTTTGCCCAACTGTTTCCACGCATGCTGCGAGGCATCGACATTATAAAAATAATGGAACCCTTGTTGCGTCAAGTAGCGGTATTTGTCCCCCGTATACCCATGCCAATTCTGAATATCACTGCCGAACGGATAGATTAACTGCCGCGTCGTTCCGATCAATGGAGCGACATCGCGTTTGTAGCGGACCGTATCCGCCTGAATCGTTGCCAGACTAACTTTCCCGATTGCGATGTGACCATACGTATGGCTGGCAAACTGCCACCCGTCTTTCTTCAGAGCGGTCGCCGTCGCTTTCGCCTGTTGACGCGCCTGTTCGACTTTAGCAGAGTTGCCATACTGGGCATACGACGACCGGTAACCGAGAACGCCGTTGTAGCCAGTAATACCGAGTAATCCTTTTGCGCCGTGGTAAGAAAAATCAGGATGCCGGTTGACGAATGCATCCACGAGCGGAACGAGGTCATAGGCGCCGTCCGGCTTTCCGGTCATTGAATTCGTAATTCGTCCGTCTTTGACTTTTAACGTCGTCGCAAAACCGTCGCCAATCATATATTCATAGTAATTGACATCATCCTGCGACAGGACAAGCGGTTTCTTGCCTTTTGGAAAAGGAAGTCCCTTTTCCGTCATCCGTCCGTCTTGCCACGTCGCAAGATCCGTCGGTCGGACGAGGACATAGTTACGCTGATACAAGGCGGTCAAAATCCGTTCGAACTCACCTTGCGTCACCATATAATCATCGTAACCCTGCTGTTTCCGGTCCCCGTCAAAGGCGCGTTTCGGTTCCGCGATCAAAGAGTGGAAAAACAGGTGCGGGACGGACGTACCGGCTTTAACCGTGCCGAGATTCGCCTGATTCGCCGCGTATTCCTTCCGCTTTTGTTTTGCTTCCGTCGTCTTCAACCGGTCGACAATCCGGATCGCCCGCCCGTAATCATACTGAGCGGCAATGAACTCGGCGCGTTTTAACTCCTGTCTTATGTAGCTCGCGTCTGTCGCTTGACGCTCGACCTGCTTCGGTTTCGTTGCCGATTCGATTGACGGTTGTCCACATCCGCTGACGAGGACAATCCCGGCAAGACTGACTCCGATCCATTTTCTATTCATATGAATTTCACCCTTTCTCCGACGAACGATGCTCCACTCTGCTTACTTTTCTTATTCCCGATTATTCAGTCGATTAACGATTTTTCAATGGTATTCCAGTTCGTTATGCCCCTCATCCAAAGCGGAAGTACACAAACCGGTCCGATGGGTGTTTAATAAGGGAGGTAATGAAAACACACGGAGGTGCAACACATGATAGAACAAAATGTAATCAATGGAGTATGGTATGACACAGAGGAAACGATTCCGGTCTTCAACCCGGCAACAAAAGAATTGCTCGGACACGTCCCAAGCAGCACAGCTGACGATGCAGCACGTGCCGTCGATGCGGCAAGTACAGCATTCGTCGACTGGTCACAGCGGACGGCGGACGACCGCGCTGATAAAATCGATGCCTGGTACCGTCTGATTCAACAACACCGTGATGAACTGGCAGACATCATGACACGTGAACAAGGAAAACCGTTCATCGAAGCACGCGGGGAAATCGATTACGGGAATCAATACGTCCGTTGGTACGCAGAAGAAGCACGCCGGATTTACGGGGAAACGATTCCGGCATCCGTTCCCGGAAAACGACTCTTCGTCGAAAAAGAACCGGTTGGTGTCGTCGCTGCGATCACACCGTGGAACTTCCCCGCGGCGATGATTACACGGAAACTTGCTCCGGCACTCGCTGCCGGCTGCACGGTCGTTCTGAAACCGTCGGAAGAAACACCATACACGGCACTCCGCCTTGTCGAACTGGCAATCGAAGCCGGTATTCCGGCTGGTGCGATCAACGTCTTGACGGGGGACGCGGCAACGATCAGTGGTGTCTGGCAAGCCGATTCCCGCGTCCGGAAAATCACGTTCACAGGATCAACAGCGGTTGGTAAATTGATCATGCGTCAAGCAGCAGATACGATGAAAAAATTATCACTTGAACTCGGTGGACACGCCCCATTCATCGTCACGGAAAATGCCGATCTTGATAAAGCCGTTCAAGGTGCCATTCGCTCGAAATTCCGCAACGGCGGACAAGCCTGTGTCGCAACGAACCGCTTTTATGTCCAGGCATCGGTTCTCGACGCGTTCACTGAAAAATTCGTCGCCGAAGTCAAGCGTCTGAAAGTCGGCAACGGACTCGACGCCGATTCGACGATCGGACCGTTGATCAATGCGAAAGCCGTCGCAAAAGTCAAAGCACATATTGACGACGCCGTCGCAAAAGGCGCAACGATTTTAACGGGCGGAACGATTGATGATTCTGTCGGTTACTTCGTTACACCAACCGTGCTCGGTAACGTCACGGAAGACATGATCTGCATGCAGGAAGAAACGTTTGGTCCGCTCGCACCGATCTCCGTCTTCGACACACTCGACGAAGTCATCGAACGGGCGAACAATACTCCATACGGTCTTGCCGCATATGCGTTCTCGGAAAAAATCGACGAAGCGCTTCAACTCGGTAAAAAACTCGAGTACGGCATCGTCGGTCTGAATGACGGTGCTCCATCGGCTGCCCAAGCACCATTCGGCGGTTATAAAGAAAGTGGGCTCGGCCGTGAAGGTGGCGTCTACGGCATCGAGGATTACCTCGAAGTCAAATACTTGTCACTCGGTTAATTGCAAACAGCCCCTGTCCACTGGACAAGGGCTGTTTTTCCGTTCACTCGACGTATTCGTAGAGGACGACGCTTTCGATATAGTGAATGAAGCGGCGTAACTCTTTTTCTTCTTCGCCGGACAAATCGCCTTCATTTGACATCGAAGCGATTTCCTGGCGTTGGACTTCAATCGCCCGTAAACAGAGTTCTTCTTTTTGTTGATCGACATCGGCTTTCCCGCCGACCGGTGACGACCAGCGCGTATGCTTGAAGCGTAAACGTTTATAGAATTCGAGCACGCTTTGGACGACGTCGGGCGGATAATCGCCGCGACATCCTTCGAGCCGGGTGATGACTTCAGTCATGACCTGTTCGTACAGTTCATGCTCAACTTGCGTCAGACGGATCAACTGGTCGGACGACATGTTCGACCGTTTCCGTTTCCAAAGGATTTTCCGGAGGGGTTGCGATAGGCGGAAGCGGGCTTCCTTCTCAATCGCTTCGATCCGGTTATCAATCGAGCGGAAGACTTCTTTTCTTAATTGTTCCGGCGCTTCATGATTCGCAAGGAATTGTTTCGTGAAGTCGCGTTCCCACTGGACGGCTTCAAGGCGCAGTTTTTTTAATTGCTCATTGAAGTGGGTCAACTCTTCTTCACTTTTCTCCTGAGCCCGCAACAGACGTAACATGACATGATATTCGTTTAACAAATCAAAAGCGACGGTCGAATTTTCTTCCTGGACGACCTGTTTGATTTCCGTGATGGCGCGTTTGACCATCCGTTGTTTGTAGGCATTGAGATCAAGCTCCGGTTGTGCATCCGCCTCCCCACGGTTGAGTAACGGCAAGAGAATGGTCGCGAGAACCAGTGTGAAGATGATGACGCCGGCCGCAAGGAAAATGATCAACGATCGTTCCGGGAACGCTTGTCCTGATTCGGTTAGGAACGGTAACGACAAGACCCCGACCATCGTGATTGTTCCGCGAACGCCGACGAGTGTCGTGATGACATCCTGTTTAAACGACGGTTTTTGATGATCGACCTTTTTTAGGAAGCGATGGTCGAACCAATTGAAGAACATCGTCCAAATCAAGCGAATCAAAAGAATGACCGTTCCAATCTCAATCACGAACGACATCAAGCGCCAATTGTTAATCGCATCGTCAGCGAAGATTTCGCGTGTCGCTTCCGGTAACGTCAGACCGAGCAGCAGGAAGATGATCCCGTTCAGGATATAGGCAATCATCGTCCAGATGTTGTCGGTCAACGTCTGCTCCTGGGCAAAAAACGTTTCCGTCCGTTCCTTGATCAACGCATGCAGAATTCCGCCTGTCACGACGGCAATGACACCGGACGCATGCAAGACTTCTTCCGCGACGAAAAAGATGATGAATGGTGTCAAGATTTGTAGCAACGCATAAAAGACGACATCTTCAATTCCTGTCCGCCGTAATTTCATCTTCAACCAGTTCATCGCGACACTGATCGCAAGACCAACGACCGCTCCGACGGCGAACATGTAGACGAATTCCGTTGTTGCCTGTTGGATCGAGAAGTAGCCGGTGACGACGGCAGCGACGGCGTAACTGAAGGCGACAAGTCCCGAGGCGTCATTGATCAATGACTCCCCACGGACAAGATTTAAAATCTGTTCCGGTATCTGGACCCGTTTCGCAATCCCGTTGACGGCAATCGGATCAGTCGGCGACAGGATGGCGGCGAGCGCAAAGGCTGCGGCGAGCGGAATCACTGGCACAAGCCAGTTGATGAAGTAACCGCCGATGATCGTCGTCAGCAAAACGAGGACGATGGCATTGCCGAAAATCGCAGCCCGCATCTTCCACAGCTCATCGCGTGGAAAGTGCGAACTGTCGTTGTAAAGGAGTGGTGCGATGAATAACAATAAGAACCATTCCGATTCGACTTCAATTTTCAGTCCACTGATTAACAGCGCGGCAATCGTTCCGACGACAATTTGAATCAATGCCGTCGGAATGAAGCGGATGTAGTGACCGAGGACTTGCGTCAAGATGATTAAGGCAAGCATCAGCAAAATAAGTGATAACGTTTCCATAGAAAACCCCTTCCATATTCAACTGTTTCTCTAGCTTTATCGTAACATAGTTTCTCACTGACTTAGGGGAATCCTCCCTTTTCAGTCTCTATAGGATGCGAGTAATTCCCTGCCCTGCTTTTTAATATCCTCCCGGAGTGCCAACGGTTCAAGCACCTTGACTTCCCGACCGAGTCCGAATAATTGCCGGCCGAGAAACGGTAATTCCGCAACAGGGACGGACCATGTTCGTTGTTCGTTGAGCGGCAGGATTCCTTCGAGCAACCGTTCCCCGAGTAATGTCAACTTCAAGCGGACCGTCACCTGTTCCCCCGCCTGCCCTTGTTGATCTGCCTCCTCGAATGTCATCCGTTCCGACGGGATAGCCGTCTCGGTCACCAGTTCCATCCGGTCAACGCGATATTGGCGCAATCCCCGGTCCGTCTGCGCAAGCAGATACCAGCGGTTGCGCTCAAATGTCAGACCGACCGGGTCAATGACAATCGTCCGTCGACCACTTGCCGTCTGGTAGACGATCTCCCCTTTCACTTCTGCTTCCATTAGACGCAATAGGTTACGCGTCAAGGGAGAGGCGGGCGTATCCGGTCGCGCAAAGCGGACCCGTCCTTTGAGGCGGTCCAGCTTGGCTTCGAGATCAGATGGCAGTTCATGCAGATACCATTCGGCGAGATTACCCCGCAGTGCGCCAAACGGTAAATCGGGAATCTGTCCGACCCAGTCGAGCATCAAAAACAAGGTGATGGCTTCCTGTTCCCGCAAGGCCAGCGGCGGCAACAACCGGTTCGGCAGGACACGGTATCCACCAGCCGGTCCGCGTTCACTGTAGATTGGATACCCGTTCGCTTCGAGCTCAAGTAAATCCCGCTGAATCGTCCGCAAGGAAACCCCGCAGGCGTCCGCCAGTTCCCGTGCCGTCAACAGTTGCTGCCGGTTCAGCAGACGCATTACTTTCAAGTGTCGGCTTTTCATAAAAAATCTCTCCTCTAATTACGACATCTTTTGTCATGATTATACCGTAGACTAAGTATAGATCGAACAAAAGGAGGAAGTACGATGACACAAACTGTTTTATATATTGCCTGCAGTCTGGACGGTAAAATCGCCCGCTCAAACGATTCACTCGACTGGTTGTTCGCCGTCGAAGGAGACGGTGACAACGGCTACGCGGCGTTCATGCAGGACGTCGGTGCCGTCATCATGGGTCGGAAAACGTTTGACGAAGTCTTGGTGCTGAGTGAAGACTATCCCTATCCGAATATCGACAACTATGTGCTGACCCGTCAAACCGGTAAACAATCGGAACATGCGACCTTCACGAATGAACCGCTTGATGTGTTGCTCGACCGGATTGGTCCGACGGTTGACGGCAAGATTTGGCTGATTGGCGGCGGCGAACTGATTCAAGAAGCGTTACGGTTGAAACGAATTGATCAGATGGAACTGGCGATTGCCCCTGTCGTCCTCGGCAGCGGGATTCCGTTGTTTCCGGAAGGAACGCTTGAAACCCGGTTCAACCTGACCGGTTGCCGTCCGTCCGGACAATTCATCATGGCGACGTATGACGTTTTAAAATAACCTGTCAGACAGAAAAAACCTTTGAAACGATGCATTTGATTCATGCATGTGTTCAAAGGTTTTTCTTATGATGACAGTCGATTATTTAGTCCGTTCTGTCATGATCATCAACCACCGACACGATGACATTACCAAACTTCCGTCCGGCATCGACGTACCGGTGGGCGGCGACAATCTCCTCAAGCGGATACACCGTATCGATGACCGCTTGAATCTTCCCCGCTTCAAACCACTCATTCAGCTGGGATAAATCTTCCTTCAGCGCCCGCGCGACGCCTTGTCCGGCGACTGAACGAAACGCTCCGTCCGCTTCGACGTGCTGACGCGCTGTCCGTTTATCCACCTTCCCGGAGGCATCAAATACGGCGTCATACCTCGTTAACGACGCATCGTAGCCCGGCTTTGTATAGTCGACGACGACATCCGCACCAAGCCGTGTGACCAGTTCCGCATTCCGCCCGCTACAGACGGCCGTTACATGAAGACCATACTGTTTCGCGATTTGGACAGCAATCGAACCGACGGCTCCGGACGCTCCGTAAATCAAAATCGTTTTCGCCTGCTTGAGGTTCAGTTTCCGGAAAAAATGGAGGACGGTTGTTCCGCCAAACGGAAGACTGGCTGCTTCCGCAAAGCTCGCGTTGCGCGGCATCTGCTCCACACATTTGTTTTCCTTGATGCAGGCATACTCGGCGTAACCGCCAAAGCGCATCCCGGTCAGGGCGTAGACCCGATCGCCGACTTTGAAGTCCTTCACACGGCTGCCCGTCGCGACGACTTCGCCTGCTAAGACGACTCCTAAAATCGGCTGTCTCGGTGCTTTCCATCCGACGACGAGACGCATCGGAAGCTTTCCTGCTGCCGGGACATCGAGTGCCCGCATCCGCCGGTCTCCTGAGTGAACGGCGGAGGCATATACCTGAATCAGCAGATCAGATGCTTTCGGGACAGGCTGTTCGACCTCTTGTAACTTCAATACATCCGGTGGACCATAGGCAGTACAAATGGCGGCTTTCATCGTATCCCTCCTCAAGCAGATTTGTTACTTATAGGAATACGACAGTGAATCATGAAAGCCTGCTTGTTTTGATCAATAGGAGAATCCATCAGCGTTCTATTTTCTCAAGCAATCAAGATTTAATTTTCGTTTTTTTCGGTTTCGGTTCCGTCCATTTAAAGATACCGTTCATGAAATTAAAGATTCGTTTCGATTCTTTTGTCATCAGTGGTCCGAGGATCGCGAGGATCAAGACATACAAGGCGGAGAACGGTGACAGGATGTCCATCAGTCCGCCAGCGATCCCGAGATTCGCAACGATGATTGAAAACTCACCACGGGAGACGATTGTGAGACCGATGTTCGATGACGCTTTGTGCGACAGTCCGGCTCTGCGTCCGGCAATCATGCCGGCGACGTAGTTCCCGACAATCGTGATGACGACGGCACCAAGTGCGAGCCACACGGCATCGAGTAACATCGTCGGATCAATGCTCAGTCCGAAGCTGAAGAAGAAGATCGCACCGAAGAAATCACGGAACGGGACGACGAGGTGTTCAATCCGTTCTCCTTGATCCGTTTCCGAAAAGACAAGTCCGAGCAGTAAGGCACCAATCGCTTCTGCGACATGAATCGTTTCTGAGAAACCGGCGACGAAGAACAATGACGCAAAGACAACGATGATGAAAACTTCATCGGACGCAATCTTTAGCATCCGGTTGAGGAGTGGTGTTGCTTTCCTTGCGATGATGAAGAACAGCAACATGTAACCGAGGGCAATCAAAATTGAGGTTAACGAACCGAGTAAAGTGGTCCCGTCTCCAAGTAGGAGTCCGGACAAGACGGACAGGTAGACGGCGAGGAAGATGTCCTCGAACATGATGATTCCAAGAATCAATTCCGTTTCCGTATTCCCGGTCCGGCGCAAGTCGACCAAGACTTTCGCAACGATCGCACTGGATGAGATCGTGATGATTCCGGCGATGATCAACACTTCATATAACGGGAATCCGGCGATGAAGCCGTACAATAGACCACCGGTAAAGTTGATCGAGAGATAAATCGTTCCACTCGTGACGATGGATTTACCCGACCGGATCAATTTACCGATCGAAAACTCCAATCCGAGATAAAACAAGAGGAACAGGACGCCAATTCGTCCGAGAAAACTGATGAACTCTGCACTTTCAATGAACTTGAAGTCTAGTATCCCGATTGTCGGAGCGTGCGGCCCAACGATCATTCCTAAAATGATTAAAAACGGAATGATCGAAAAATTCAATTTATTCGCAAGCAATGCTGCGATCGCCACTAAGATAAGCGCGGTACCGACTTCAAATATTAAATGATCCATCTATTATCCGCCTCCTTCGATTGAGAAGAGGGCTTTCGTGATATGACGGATATGTTGACGTTCGCCGGACAAGACGATCGTATCGCCTGCTTCAAGACGTGTATCCGGTCCCGGATTCAATGATTTTGATTTATCGTGTTTCAAAACAGCGATGATCGAGATGTCATACTGATTGCGAACATCAAGTTCACCGATCGTCCGATTGTTGACGGCGGAATCCTGACCAATCTTGAACCATTCGATGACAAGATCATCAAACGCCAGTTCAATTTTTTCGAGATCTTTCGGTTTGTAAGCCAGTCCGCCTAAAATACCGGCCATCTGCCGTGCTTCGGCGTCATTAAACGTCACGCTCGAGATGCTCTCATCAAAATCGTCGTCGTCATAATGGTGCATTTCCCGACGACCGTCATCATGGACGATCACGACCACCTTATCTCCCCGTGTTGTAACTCCTTCGAACTTCCGTCCGATTCCCGGTAAATCTACTTCGCGCATATCCATGTGTAGTTCCTCCTTTGAATTGGTCAATCGATTGGTTTACAAATGATGATTGGCTTTCTGGATGAGTGCCTTGAATTTTTCGTCACTCAATATATCTTGAAGGTCATGCAGCTGTTTTAAATCCGCTTTCGCCATGATGACAAACCCGTCTTCCTCGATGAATGCAACGCGATCTCCTTCCTCCACCTGTAACGCTTGTCTGATTTTTTTCGGGATCGTAATCTGTCCCTTGGACGTCAACTTGGATAGCTCCATTCCGAACTTCCTTCTTTCTTTTTCTGATTTTCCTTACTTCCTTACTTTTCTTATTTCTAGCATAACATACTTCAAGTTTAATTCCGAGTACTTTGCTTTGAATTAATAAAAAAGAATCGATTCCCTCGCTTAAATCCGTCTTCAGACGGGCAATCTTTCATGTCGGTTGTTCTATACTGACAGAAAGAAAGGAGGGATTGATCATGAAAAAATGGTGTCTCGTTTATTTGCAACTGGTTGTCACTGGAATGCTGATTGGTTTGTTCGGATTAACAGGAGTCGCGATTTCCCTGCTTATTAAAAGAGCACAAAAAGGATTCTCGCTGGATAGTTTACTGGATAAGCCGGGCTATTTTATTTTGATGGCGGGACTATTAGCATTCATCCCTTGTCTGATCGCTTTCATCCATACCTTGAAAATCCTTCATTCCCTCAAATCAAACGCAACCGCTGCTCCAGCCGCTTCTTCATTCGGGATCATCACCATGTGTGGTTATCTCATCAGTGCCGTCGCGCTTTGTTTGTTCCCTGTCATGGTTATCGTCGCCGACCGAGATGATGCGCCCGGTCTCATTCTTTTTGCTTTCCTGCTGATTTTGATTCCCTTTACGTTCAGCGTAATCAGTTCGCTTCTACAGTCACTTCTACAGAAACCGGATTCACGTCCTGAATAAGTAATTGAATTCTCGTATAGCACATCATCCACACTTCCTGTATACTTTTGGTAAAATATGTATGACTAAAGTAGGTGGACTATCGTGTCTCGCACTTCAACGCTACTTCTCTCATTCGGTATCTCCCAGTTCGGAGATTTTGTGTATTTAGTCACCATCAATGTCTACCTCTATCAATTGACCGGATCAGCCGCTGCGGTCGCCGGTCTTTGGATCATTGGTCCACTTGCCTCCCTGTTCATGAAATTTTGGGCCGGCAGCGTGATTGACCGGGTCGATGTCCGGCGATGGTTGATTGGAACAGATGCGATCCGTGCACTGCTCGTTGCCTTAATTCCCCTGATTTCGACGTTACCGTTGATTTACCTGACGTTGTTCGGACTGGCGCTCGTCAAAGCGTTTTTTGAATCAGCCGCAATCAGTTATCTAACGCAAATCGTCCCGGAAAACAGCCGCAAATCGTTTAATGCGTACCGGAGTCTGATCACATCCAGTGCCTTTTTGATCGGTCCGGCACTTGCCGGATTGTTATTGCTCGTCGCAACACCGGGAGTGGCTATCTGGATCAACGCGGTGTCGTTCCTCGTATCCGGTCTGTTACTGCTTACTTTGCCGTCTGTTCCGCGCGCAGCATCTACTCCAAAACTACAGGTCGGGGATCTCGCAACAGATTGGCGGACTGTGAGCCGCTTCAGCCGTACCAATCGTTTCGTTTGTCTGATTTACATACTCGGGATTCTGTCCATGAGTCTCGCTCTCGCGATGGATGCCCAGGAAGTCGTGTTTCTACAGACAGTCGTCGGTCTGACCACAACCGATTACGGACTTCTGATCAGCATCACGGGAATTGGTTCCGTCCTCGGTGGTCTGACCGTGGCACGTTTTGCGAACCGGCTGTCGCTCAAGGCATTACTCGTCAGCGGTTATCTATTTGTTGCGCTCGGTTACTTACTTTATGCGACTGCCGACTCATTCCTGATGGTGACGGTCGGATTTTTGTTACTCGGCTTTTTTAATACGTTTTCCGGAACCGGTTTCCTGACGTTTTACCAAAACAATGTCCCGCACGATTTGATCGGGCGCTTCACGAGCCTGTATGGTCTTGGTCAAAGCCTGGTTCAAATCCTGTTCATTTTAGTGATTGGTTTTACCGGTGATGTGCTCCCGCTTCGGTTCAGCATCATCGTTGCCGCCGTCCTGCTTGCGGGACTGAGTGTCGTGCTGATTGTTAGTGTTCTGCGATCAAACAAGGAAGCATTTTTCCGCGAAGATCAGACAACAAAACAAATTTCTTAATTCCTACACTACTTATAAGGATGTGCTCCACTATGAAAATTTTAATCGGCCAACCCAAACAGGAAATCCAACTCGAACAATTACGACGTGAGATTGCCGCCTATCCGGACATCAATCTCCTTCTCTATCCGGAAGGGTATTGCCGCGAGACAGATGTCGCGACGTTGCGCCAGTTAGCAAAACAGTATGCGACGATCATCGTGACCGGTTACCGCGACGCAAACCGTTTGGACCGGGCACTGATTATCAATGCAGAAGGAGAGCTCCTGCTCGACCGGGCGAAGACACCGGAAGCGGGTCCGCTCTATACGCCGTCGACCGCCATCGTTGCCGGGCAAGCAGCCGGATATCTGCTTTGCCGCGAGATTTTTCTCGGACTCGATGGTCTGAAGCACGATACGGTGGAGATCATCTTTAATCCAATCGGTGTCGGAATGTTTAGCGAGGAACAATACACGGACTGGTCCGGCGAAGCACAAAAAATCAGCCGCCAGCAATCCGCACTGTTCATCGGAACGAGTCACGCCGACGGCTCTTACCGAAATTGCGGCTTCTCGATTCCGACGGCGTTTGCCTTTGACGCGAGCGGCGAAGCCATTTTCCTCTCAAAAGATGATCCGCGGACGCGAATTCTCGATACGGTGACGCATACGGTCGAATTCGTGGATGCTTCATCCGTTGAACAGACGATCTAATCAAAAACCCCCAAACCGGCGAACCGGATTGGGGGGGTTGACTCATTGATGTTGTTCCGTCTGTTGTGCCGACCCTTGACGCAATACGGTGTACTCCTCACGTAACATCGAATACATCTTGACGTCGTGAAACGCTTCTTTGATGAAGATCAATCGGCGCAACGTTCCCTCGTACGTCATGCCGACTTTTTCCATCACCCGGGCGGAACCGACATTGCCCTCCATGCACCGGGCCTGGATACGCTCGAGTCTGAGTTCTTCAAATCCGAATGCCATGACACATGCGACGGCTTCCGTGACGATGCCCTTGCCCCAGAACTGACGCGATATCGCATAACCGAGTTCCGCTTGTTTAGTGTCATCGAGCAACAAATGAATAAAGTCAATCGTTCCGATCATCTTGCCGGTTTCCTTCCAAACGATCGCCCACGGTGCTTCTTTCCCCTGTTCGTAGTTCGACAGGACGTAGTTCAGAAACTGTTCTGCCTGTTCGACCGTCTGATTCGCATTCCAGGTGACGTAACGGGCGGTTTCCTCGTCCTGCGTATATTCAAATAAATCATCAAGATCCCCAGTTTGAAGCGGACGTAAGATCAATCGTTCTGTTTCAAGGACCGGTAAATGTTGGTAAAATTCTGTTGTCATCATGTTCAGTTCCCCCGTTTCTTTTTACCATTATACGGAAAAAATATCAGGAATGCGATATAGTAAAGAAAGAATTTTGAAGGAGGTACAAGAGATGGTTTTTCACGCTGTCCCGATGACGCTTGAACATGCGACTGCTATCTTAAAGTGGACGTATCCATTTCCGTATGACTTTTACAATACGGAAGTGTCTGACGAGGCGTATGCCGAATTGCTCGACGGTTCCTATCAGGCAGTGGTCGATCAGGAACAGCTGGTTGGCTTCTTCTGTACCGGTCGTTCGGCTCAAGTTCCGGCCGGTCTTCCGCTCGGTCTGTATGCTGACGATTGTCTCGACCTCGGACTTGGCAGACATCCTGACGTCACGGGTCAAGGTACGGGATTCGCGTTTTGTTCGTTTGTCCTTGAAACAGTTAAAACCGAATCATCTTTACCAATCCGTTTGACCGTCGCGACCTTTAATGAACGGGCGATTCACCTGTATGAACAGCTCGGATTTCGACGGCAAACGACGTTTTCGACTACTCATGCCACGTTTCTTGTCATGACACAATCCCAGCCTCTTCCTCTTATTTCTTTTTTTCGTCTCGCAATGTTTCGTAGGCTGCAACGAGCTTCTCCAGGTCTTTCTTGCTGACAGTGATCGTCACGTTCCAATCGGCACTGTTCGCCAAGTCATCCTTCAATCGATCCAACGCTTCCATCAGTCGTCACCTCCGTATCTGCAGTCTCCTCATTCGTAAACGGTTCGTCCCTTAACGCCTCGATTACATACTGGCAGAGTAAGATGTTTCTCGTACGAAAATGTGGCGTATCGGCAGGTTCCTGGACGACGTTTATGTTATTTGAACAAGTGATCCTAAATTCCTTCACACGTCTTGCCTCATCAAATCGATTCATGTGTTCCGAAATTTCTTCTGTGTAATCGATCCGCACCAATAGCTCAGGATTGTTGGTTTTCCAATGCTCTTCTTTCAACATACTTTGTTCCAAGAAAAACTGATGACTTAAGACTCGAAAGATTTCCGGCAAGTGGATCCATACAAGTTCTTCGTTGTCCAGATACCCTACATGAGTCGCTTGGGTTGAGAGCGGTCTCTGTATTGATCGTTTTTCTCTAGGGCTACTTTCTTCCGCGAAATTCCCATGATTGTCTATACACGTCAGTAACATGCCATCCCGTCCGCTGTCATTGTTCCTGAATATCTTGCTAGATAAAGTGTACTTCGGGAATCCCCTATGGTACGAACGATAAAAGCTTTCGTTCAGTGTTGAGGAGTCGGCGACGTCATCTGATTCGAATTTCAAGTCGTGATAGTCTCTCGCATTTAAAAGTTGGAAGCTAAAGGCGACGTTCGTTGCCGTCCCCATCCCTTTGTTCACTAAAAGGAGTCCGCTCGGATTGTGTCTGGCGTTCAAGTCTTCCGTCGTGTGAAATTTTGCACTATAGGAAAGTGGGCCAAACAACGGTACGTAGAAGTCCCTCTTTTTCAAAGCCAAAAATGAGCCTTTCTCCACTCGATACCGCAAAGCATTTGCCTCGGCTTCGCTTTTCGCTATCGCCAAAGCACCTTTCGCCGAAGCCGCAGCATCCTTGGAATCTCCTCGTGCTGATTCAGCTGTTGCGAGAGATTGTAAATTAATAAAAATACTAAGCGAGACAAACAACACAGTTCCGATACCAAAGATGATTTCAAAGTTTTTCGGGAACGCATAAAGAAATCCAACTGTAAAAATGATAATCCCAAAACCAATGACGATGATAACAACGTTTGAAGGAGTGTTAATTTTTTTATTTTTTTCCAAATAAGACACCTCTATTTTTCACTTATCATACCAAAGACCCGGACAAAACAAAAAAACGACGACGGGCTCGTCATCATCTTGTTGTTGTCTTATTCGGTTCCAAGTACACTTCCCTGATTATCGATCAAAACGTTGTTTGTAGGTACGTAAAATAATCTCCCCTACATCATTCTTAAGAACGAAGTACAATCCAACGCCGGTCAAGACGATGAAACCAGCAATCATCACAACATACACATAAAACATGTTGCCGGTATCTAATGCTACCTGCATGATGGGTCGATTGATGCGCGTCTCCATCGAACCCACTACAACGTTCATCCCTAAAGCTAAGAGCACAACCTCAAATAGCCCGATAAACAGCCGATAAATCGTTTGAGCCACGGTCAAATCCTCGACTTCTTTCTTCCAGCCGTAGCCTTCCTTAAAACCTTTCTCCCGGAAAAGACTCCAGGCCTCCTTACATGCTTCGATAAACTTCATTCACCATTCCTCCTTTTAATTTGAACCCATCAATTTTCAATATTCCGAAAGTTCAGTCAAAAAAATAAACGCATCCCCTATTGCATTGCTTGATCCGAGCAAACTTCCCTGTTCGCACTCCCCGTACTCCATTACGTATCACTCAATGAAATGGGCGTTAGCCCGTCGTTTTACTACATTAGTATCATAACACGCCAATTTCTGTCCGTCAATAACTTCGTACCAACTTATAACATTAACATGGAAAAAACATAAAGTCAACAAATAACCTTTTTGTTATAATCGTATTTTCAAACGACGGTTTGTCAAATTAAGTGCAACACTTCTTCGGAGAAGACCTCGTATGCTGTTTTCCAGTCGAGACATTTCCGTGGTCTCCCATTGATCCAGGCGAGCGCTTGAGCGAGTTCAGAACGACTGACCTTTTCGAAATCCGTCCCCTTCGGGAAAAATTCGCGGAGAAGACCATTGGCGTTCTCGTTACTCCCACGCTGCCAAGAAGAGTACGGATCCGCAAAATACATGGGTACGCCTAACGTGTCACGAATTCGTTCATGACAGCTAAACTCTTTTCCACGCTCTGTCGTCGCAGTTTGGCATGTTCCCGACGGGAAGTACCGAAGCAATATT
>NZ_MOLV01000037.1 GCF_001870785.1 Exiguobacterium sp. KRL4 | reverse complement strand
TGGGCAATGGCTCGTGGTGTTTGGACCGTGTTCCTGTGGGTGTGAGCTTGAGGTGGGTATTCTGGACGGGTGGTGAGGCGTTTTTATGTCGGATAGTTAAGGGTGGAAAGCTGATTCTGGGGCGGCTTGTCGATATTCTGATGGTGTTTTACTTTCTTATAGGGAATTTCGGTAAGTCAAATGATGATCTTTGTTCAGTGTCTATTTCCTTTCTTTTAATTGGTTATATGTACATAGCTTAAATGTAACACTGGATTGTCAACACTAAACTAGACAATTTTCTTAAGGAGTGATTGCTTGTAGTGAACGGGGCTTTGATAATCCAATGTACCGTGTATGCGAAGGTGATTGAACCAATTCACGTAATCCTGGAACTCACGTTCCAGCTCCGTCAAACTCGAGAACACTCGTTTTTTGACAAACTCTGTCTTGATGATTTTTAACGTGGCTTCCGCGACTGCGTTATCGTACGGACAACCCTTTTCGCTCAACGAGCGACGGATTCCGAACGTATGAAGGGCATCCTCAATCAGACGGTTGTTGAACTCTCGTCCTCGATCCGTGTGAAACATCCGGATGCGACGCAAATCATGAGGAATGGAAGCGAAAGCACGATGGACCAGTTGCGCATCCTTTCGCTCGCCCACACTATGCCCGATGATTTCTCGGTTAAAGAGATCAACAAATACACATACATAATGCCATTTTTGACGGACCTTGATGTATGTCAGGTCACTGACGACAACGGATAGCTCTTCTCCTTGCTTGAACGCGCGATTCAATTCATTGGCTTCCGTCGACTCGTTGCACGTTTCTTTTTTAGGCTTGAATTGCGCTAGCGTGTACGTAGAGACGAGGCCTTGTTCTTTCATGATGCGTCCGATTCGACGACGAGAGACGCATTTCCCTTGTTTTTGGAGTTCAATCTTGATTTTACGCGTGCCGTAGTTCTCTCGGCTGCGTCGGAAAATTTCACGCATGGCTTCCGTCACATCGTCGACCGATGGTCGCTGTCTCGCTTCATAATAAAACGTACTTCTGGGTAATTGGAGGACGCTGCACATTGCTGATACCGAGTATTTATGTCGATTATTCTTGATCACATTTACTTTCGTCCCATGATCAGCGCGGCTTGCTTTAAAATATCATTCTCCATCTCCAGTTGTTGGACATGCTTCCGAAGCACACGTAGCTCGCGCGCTTCATCCGACAAATTATCTTCTTCCTTAAAGGATCCGGTCGTCTTACTTTGGTTGATCCAGCGATTAAATGCCGAAGGCGTCAAGTCATATTCCCGAATGATATCGGCGCGTGATTTGCCATTCAAATGGAGTTGAACCATCTGTTGTTTGAATGAATCGCTAAAAATTCTTCGTTCCCGTTTATTCATGAAGGTGATTCTCCTCTGCTGTTCATAATTTTCCTAAGTCTAATTGACCTTAAGGTTTATGTCCAACTAAGTGTAGACCATCCA
>NZ_MOLV01000036.1 GCF_001870785.1 Exiguobacterium sp. KRL4 | reverse complement strand
GTTGTGTCTTTTTGTTGTATTAGGCAGCCGCCAGCGTTCGTCCTGAGCCAGGATCAAACTCTCCATAAAGTGTTTGACTTGCTCGTTGTTGTGACCGAAGTCACGTTGACGAAGCTTGCGCTTCATTCATTGTTTGTATCCGAAGATACGTTTTTTGCCTCATCGTTCAGTTTTCAAAGTTCGTCGTGTCGTTTTCAGCGACTTTAATATCTTACCAAGTCACCAACACGATTGTCAATAACTTTTTTCGATATTTTTTCCGGTGTGTCACAACCATTTGCGGCACAAGAAATAATATACCATGGAGTTTTTGTTTAGACAAGTGTTTTATTAGAAAAACATTTAAAAGTTTATTTTCCCCGCTTTCTCCAAAAGATATTCTAGCAAACCGCTTATCAAATAAAGGTTTTTGATGGCCTGATTACTAACAAAAAATCCCCCGCTTTCTTCTATATGAAGAAAGACGAGGGAGAATCACTTTCGATGAGTCCTTAGTTCTGTTGATGACGCATCGTTGGGAATAAGAGTACATCACGGATGGACGGTGCATTCGTCAGCAACATGACAAGACGATCGATTCCGATTCCGAGCCCTCCAGTTGGTGGCATACCATACTCAAGTGCTTCGATGAAATCATTGTCCATTTCATGTGCTTCATCGTTCCCTGCTTCTTTTTCAACAAGCTGAGCTTCAAAACGTTCCCGTTGATCAATTGGATCATTCAATTCCGTAAAGGCATTTGCATGTTCACGACGGACGATGAACAATTCAAAACGATCCGTGAAACGTGGGTCCTCTGGATTTTTCTTCGCAAGCGGTGAAATCTCGACCGGATGTCCGTAGACAAATGTCGGCTGAACAAGTGACTCTTCAATCTTTTGTTCAAAGAACTCATTGAGGATATGTCCAGTTGTCATATGGGCTTGAACTTCAACACCATGTTCATGCGCCAATTCATGGGCACGTTCTTTTGAAATCTCTTCAAAGAAATCCACACCTGTCTCTTCTTTAACAAGGTCCGCCATATGGGCACGTTTCCATCCGACAGACAGATCGATGACATCTTCACCATATGTGACTTGTGTTGTGCCAAGTACTTCTTGCGCGACATGCGCAATCAGGTTTTCTGTCAAGTTCATGATGTCATTGTAATCCGCGTATGCTTCATACAACTCGATCATCGTGAATTCAGGGTTATGACGTGTCGAGATTCCTTCATTTCGGAAGACACGACCGATTTCATAGACCTTCTCCAGCCCACCGACGATCAAACGCTTGAGATGCAATTCGATGGCAATCCGCATGTAAAGCGTCATATCGAGTGCATTGTGATGTGTGATGAACGGACGTGCTGACGCACCACCTGCGATTGTATGCAACATCGGTGTTTCGACTTCCAAATACCCGAGACTATCGAGGTACTGACGGATGCCACGAATGACTTTACTACGTGCGATGAATGTCTCACGTGATTCATTGTTCGTGATCAAATCGAGATACCGTTGACGATAACGCTGTTCGACATCTTTTAGTCCGTGGTATTTATCCGGAAGGGGACGTAGTGCTTTTGTCAGTAATGTAAACGATGTGACGTGAACCGATAATTCACCGACGTTCGTCTTGAAAACATATCCACTGATTCCGACGATATCGCCCAAATCGCATGTTTTATAAATTTCATAGGCTTCTTCACCTACATCATCTTTACGCACATACAATTGAATTTGGCCTTTTACATCTTGCACGTTCGTAAAGCCAACTTTCCCTTTACGACGTGTCGTCATGACGCGACCCGCAATCGCAACGTCCGGTTTCAGTTCTGCCAATTCTTCTTTTTCGTGTTCGCCGTAAGCAGCACGAATACTGGCTGTATCCGTTGACCGTTCGAAACGAGCACCAAACGGATCAAGTCCTTGTTCACGCATGGCATTCATCTTACCGAGACGCACCTGCATTTGATCATTCATTTCCATGTCCTGACTCACTGTCTTCACTCCTTTTATAATGGTTCACGATGGTTTTCACCTTCTTCGATGAAAAAGCTGCCGGTATGACCGACAGCTCTTAGAAAAACCAATTCGCTCATCTTCAATGGCATTAGCGTACCATAAAACGGGCAAGCCCGACTATACTTTACCTGTTACGCATGTACTGCGTTCGTTTCCAACGTTTCGACGTACTGATGGAGTAAGGTCTGAAGACCGGCATGCGTATCAATATCAAATAATGCTTTACGAACCTGCCCGTTCCCACTTAATCCTTTTAAGTACCATGCGACATGCGTCCGCATCTCACGGACAGCAAGTGCCTCACCCTTTAATGCAACGAGACGCGCTGCATGCAACAGACAAATATCGATTTTTTCACGTGCTGTCGGTTCAACCGGTAGGGTGCCCGATTCGAGGTACTGGATTGTCTGATACAACATCCATGGGTTCCCGAGCGCTGCCCGCCCGATCATGACACCGTCAACTCCGATTTCATCAATCATTCGTTTAGCATCTTGCGGCGTTTGAACATCCCCATTGCCGATGACCGGAATGCCGACTGCACGTTTCGCTTCACCAATGATGTTCCAATCCGCAACCCCTTCATATTTCTGGGAACGGGTTCGTCCATGAATGGCGACAGCCTTCGCACCACCCGCTTCCGCCGCGCGGACATTATCGACACAATAAATATGATGACTGTCCCAGCCGGTCCGCATCTTGACCGTGACAGGTTTATCAACCGCTTGCGATACAGCATGAACCATCTCGTAGACCTTATCCGGATCAAGCAACCACTTCGCACCGGCGTCACACTTCGTCACTTTCGGTACAGGGCAGCCCATATTGATATCAATGATATCGGCATTCGTGTTGGCATCGACATACTGAGCGGCTTGAACCAATGTTTCCTTCGAACCTCCATAAATTTGTAAACTAAGCGGTTTTTCCCGATCGTCGACATATAACATCTGCATCGTTCGTTCATTCTCATACAGAATTCCTTTATCACTGACCATTTCCGCACAGACGAGACCTGCCCCGAATTCTTTTGCAATCAAACGAAACGCAGGATTACAGACGCCCGCCATCGGTGCTAAAATGACACGGTTGTTCAGTTCGACTTCACCAATTTTAAAACCTGCCATCCTTCTCATCCCTTCTTCTGCCTGAAACTGTTTCCTACTCGATGCGTCTAACGTCGGCTCGTTCTGCTTCCGGTAACGCAACGTACAACTGTCCGACGGTCTGATCTACTCCCGGTACAATGTGAGATGCATTCAATTCACGTAACGGAGCTAATACGAATGCCCGATCTTGCATCCGTGGATGAGGAACCGTCAACCCTTCCGATTGGATCGTCTCTTCGTTGTACAAAACGATATCGAGATCAAGTGTCCGGGGTCCATTTTTAAAGAGACGCTTCCGCCCTTCTTGCTGCTCAATTCGTTGGAGTTCCTCCAACAACATTTCTGCCGATAATGTCGTCTCGAGCTCGACGACCATATTATAAAACAGATCCTGATCGACATAGCCGACGGGAGCCGTCTCATAGATGGATGAAGGACGGACGGTTTTTGTCGTCGGGAGCAAACGCATGGCAGCAATCGCCGCTTGTAAATGCCCCGCTTTATCCCCGATGTTCGACCCCAATGCAATATAGGCACGATTCATTGATCATCCGCTCGTTTCCGGTGAATTTCAACAGCGACATGTTCATAGTGCCCGGCAATCGGAGGATCGGGTTTAATGACCTTGATCGTCGTTTCAAGAATTCGTGAATCAAGCAACAGGACTTGCGCTGCGATCCGCTCCGCCAACGCTTCGACGAGCTGTAACGGTGACCCTTCGACGACTTGCTTTGTAACGTTGTACAATTCCGCGTAATTGACGCTTTCTCGCAAATCATCGGTTTTACCGGCACTTGATAAATCAAGGCCAATCGATAAATCGACGTTAAAGCGTTGTCCTAACTTGGTTTCCTCTGCAAACACACCATGGTAGCCGTAAAAACGCATACCGGTCACTTGTATTCGATCCATCGTCATTCCCCTCCTGCTAGTTCCGCCGCCAACATCGTATCCATCATGACGGCTGCTCGTTTGATCACTTTGACGTCATGGACCCGCATCCATTCACACCCTTGTTGAATGCCGTAGCAAACCGTAGCAATCGTCCCTTCGACACGTTGGTCAGCAGGTAATCCGAGCGTCAGACCAATCATCGACTTGCGTGACGTCCCAAGCAAGACCGGGTATCCAAAATCAGTCGTGATTGACAAATGACGCATTAAAAATAAGTTTTCTTGATGCGTCTTCATAAAGCCGATTCCCGGATCTAACCAAATCCGATTTTCCGAAACACCTGCTTGTTTCGCCAAACGAATCGAATCCTCTAAATCCGCGCGTACTTCTGCTAACAGATCTGGTCCATGGGGTTCCGAACGATTATGCATCAAGATGATCGGGACTTCGTGCCGCGCTGCGACATCGACCATCGAACAATCGCCCCACTTCGATCCCCAGACGTCATTGATGATATCCGCACCCGCTTTGACAGCCGCTTCCGCTACTTCCGGTTTATACGTATCGATCGACACGAACACATCCAGTTCTCGTTTCAAGCGACGAATGACCGGCACGACACGTTCGATTTCTTCTTGAGCCGAAACGAACGTCGCACCGGGTCTCGTCGATTCGCCGCCGACATCGATCGCATCCGCTCCATCCGCCACAAGTTGTTTCGCATGACGAACGGCTTGTTCAACATCCACATAGTTTCCACCATCGGAAAATGAATCCGGCGTCACGTTCAGGATTCCCATAATCTTCGTCATCCTCGTTCCCTCCTTGACCATTTCGTCTGGACCGCTTGATCAAACAGAGTCCGCACTGACTGGTACCCGTGTCCTGCAAGACCCGGAAATGCTCGTCCGTCAAGCGACGAGACCGCGACCGCTTCCTGGATCGAGTTCGTATAGAGGATTTCATCCGCTTCAGATAATTGTGGCAACAAGGCCAACCGTTCTTCAACCGGCATCTGTTCCATGAGGAATTGGCGGGTGATTCCGTTTAAGGCCCCCGTCTCAAGTGGTGGTGTGTACCATTTGTCTCCATACCGCCAAAAGATATTGGATGTAATGCCTTCACAGATAAATCCTTCTTTTGTTAAGAACAAGCCTTCCGCTTCTTGATTAAACAGTTGCCGTTTGGCGACAAGATTGTTCATATAGTGATGCGACTTCAGACGGTAACTTGTTTCCGGTGTACTCCGCGCGAGACGAATCGTCTCCAGCGCTCGTTCTGAATTTTGTCTTTGTCCAACTGGTTTCGCATATATCAAAACAGTTGGCGTGTCATACGGTTCACTTGAGAGCCCGATTCCCCGTTCTCCAGCCGAGACATTCAGCCGAATGTACACGTCCGATTTTTCATGTATTCGATAGAGTTCTTCCACTGCCGCTAACAATTCATTCCGTCCATACGGTAATTTGATACCAATCGCGGCACAACTCATCTGAAGTCGTTCGATATGATCGTCAAATAAAAAGGGATGTCCCCCGTAAGTTCGAAACGTCTCAAATACACCCATCCCATATAAATATCCGTGATCAAACGGCGAGATCCGAATGTCTTCTTCTCGTTTTACGTGCCCATCATGCCAAAGATACATAGTGTGTCAGCTCCAAAAAGTTTTTTAACATCTGTTTCCCATCGCGTGTCAAAATCGCTTCCGGATGAAACTGGACCCCGACGATCGGCCAGTCCTTATGGCGCAGCGCCATGATTTCGCCATCTGCTTCTGCCGTGATCGTCAAGACGTCCGGAAAACTTTCCCGCTCGACGACTAACGAATGATAACGCGTGACGGGTGTCTGTTGTTCGATTCCAGCAAACATCAACGAGTCGTCGTGCGACAATAAGGATACCTTCCCATGCATCAACGTTTTCGCGCGGACGACCTTTCCGCCAAAGACTTGACCGATCGCTTGATGTCCGAGACAGACACCGAGTATCGGGATACGTCCCGCAAAATAACGGATCGCTTCTAAACTGATTCCCGCCTCGTTGGGGGTACAGGGTCCGGGGGAGATGATTAAATGATCAGGGGCAAGCTGTTCGATTTCTTCGATTGTGATCGCATCATTTCGAAACACGCGAATATCTTGTCCGAGTTCCCCGAAATACTGTACTAGATTATACGTAAATGAATCATAATTATCGATTAATACAATCATGTCGTTTCCTCCGCCATTTCTTTTGCCACCCAAAGTGCTTTCGCTTTACTCAGCGATTCTTCATATTCACTTTCCGAATCTGAATCGGTCACGATGCCGGCACCTGCCTGAATGTAGGCCATCCCGTCTTTCGCGACTAACGTCCGAATCAAGATGTTGAAGATCGTATCATCCGCCCAGCTGATAAATCCTAAGGAACCCGTGTAAATCCCCCGGCGAACCGGTTCCAGCTCTTCAATGATCTCCATCGTCCGGATTTTAGGTGCGCCTGTGATCGTGCCCCCTGGAAACATCGCTGCGAGAACACTACTGGCAGTTTCCCCTTCCGCAATCTCCCCTCGGACATTCGAGACGATATGCTGGACATGTGAATATTTTTCGATGACCATCAGTTCGTCGACATGAACGGATCCATACCGGCTGACGCGTCCTAAATCGTTCCGTTCGAGATCGACAAGCATGACGTGCTCTGCCCGTTCCTTTTCATTATCAAGCAACGTTTTCGCTAAAGCCAAATCTTCTTCTTCATCTTTTCCCCGCGGTCGTGTTCCGGCAATCGGACGGGTCGCTAGCGATGAACCGATTTTTTCGACTAACAATTCAGGAGACGCCGAGACGAGGACTAAGTCTTCATCTGCAAAGTATCCCATATACGGGGATGGGTTCACCGTGCGTAAGACATCATAGATATGAGCAGGTGTCGTCCGTAACGGTTCCTGTTGGCGGACGGCAAGGTTCACCTGAAAGACGTCTCCCGCTTCGATGTATCGTTTGATTCGGTCTGCTGCCTGGACGAAGTCCGCTCGTTCAAAGGAACGTCCACGACGTACGGTGACTTCCTCCGGTGTTGGAAACGTCGGGACCGGACTTGTTTGACGCCAAGACGCCACTTCTTTTGCCAGGTCGATACGTGCTTCTGCTTCGGTCTCCCGCGTGACGGCGACGAATAATTGCTCAGTCTGGTGGTCAAAAACGGCTACTTCATCATACCAATAGAGGGATACGTCAGCTGTCGCCAAGTCATCTTCTGCTTGTTCAGGTAAACGTTCAAGATAACGGACCGCGTCATAACTGACATACCCCGCCAGTCCACCAAAAAACGGCGGCATGCCTGCCGGGCGCGCCGATGCGTACCGGGAACGAATTTCATCTATGAGTGTGAACGGTGCATCCGCCTTCTGTTCCTGTTCACCGGAAATCGTGATGGTCGTGATCCCGTCTTTTGTCCGAACGTGTCCGACAGGCCGAATCCCCGCCATCGTATAAGACCCGATGCGCCCACTTTCAAGCCAGACATGCCCCGTTTGTCCTGTTGTCAATTCGACGTAACGGTTATAAAACTGTTCTTTTGTCCACGTAAATGATTCATATACTGTCTGTCGCACTGTTGTTCCTCCACTTCCGAACTATTCTGTCCTCATTATACGCAAAAAGCAGACAGACGGACGACTCAAACGTCCATCCTTTTATTTGTTAGTAGTAAAAAGAGGTCCATTCCATAAAATCGGAATGAACCCCTTGACTGAAAAAGATTATAATTTTGAACTGTCTGCTTCTTCCTCCACTTGATACAACGGTGTACTGAGGTAACGTTCTCCGTTCGACGGGATGATTGCCAGAACAGTTTTCCCTTTTCCTAAGCGCGCGGCCGTCTTCAATGCAGCAGCAATCGCCGCTCCAGAAGAAATCCCACCGAGAATCCCGTTCGTTTTAGCGGCACGACGCGCATGATCAAACGCTTCTTCCGTCGTCACTTGCTCGACTCCATCATAAATCTTCGTATCAAGAATCGATGGAACGAATCCAGCACCGATTCCTTGCAACTTGTGTGGACCCGGTTTCCCACCGGAAAGTACAGGTGAATCCGTTGGTTCAACGGCAATGATTTCAATTCCCGGGAAAGCATGACGTAACACTTTTCCAGCACCAGTGATCGTACCACCCGTTCCAATTCCAGCAATGAACGCATCAAGCGTCAATCCCTCGAACGCCTCGACGATTTCAGGACCTGTCGTTTGTTCATGGACGACCGGATTCGCTTCATTGTTGAACTGTTGCGGCATGAAATAACCGTGTTCTTCGGCTTCTGCCGTCGCCCGAGCAATCGCACCCTTCATTCCTTCTGGACCAGGTGTTAAAATCAACTCCGCACCGTACGCACGAAGAAGAGTTCGACGTTCCATGCTCATCGTTTCCGGCATGACAAGAATCGAGCGGTATCCTTTTGCAGCAGCGACCATCGCAAGTCCAATCCCAGTGTTGCCACTTGTCGGCTCAATGATCGTATCTCCTGTTTTCAGATGCCCTGCCGACTCAGCCGTTTCGATCATCGCTAAGGCAATTCGGTCTTTGACGCTTGACCCTGGATTCATATATTCCAGTTTCAAGTACACGTCCGCATCTTCCGGTCCTGTCAAATGATTCAATTTAACGATCGGCGTGCGGCCGACTAAATCCAATACTGAATTCGCAATGCGCATGACCATTCCTCCTCATAATGAAAAACTTTAATTCCAAGTAATCCGATAAATCAATTATCGATGGACTGGATGAAAATTGTCAATCAAAGCGCTTTACCGTTGGCTTTGATCCGTTTTTTGATTGTTTTTCGACTGCTTCCGCAATCAAACGGTCAATCGTCTCCTGCTCATGCTCATTTCGCATGACTTGATACACATCCGCTCGCGTGATTTCCTCGTCACCGACTTTGGCGACGACCTCTTCGAGCGGTCCGCCGATACTGTCCTGGACGATCTTAGGCGAATCGACTTTTGGCAATTCACCCATGAACGCGTAAGCACCTGTCAAAAAATTCGTCAACAACAAAATGAAAATCAACATCCACAAGTACTTAGAGTTTACAGTTCCCATTTTCAGACCCTCTTATGCTCTTTCGAGTGATTTTTCGCGAAGCGATTGTAATTCTTCGACATCATACTGATAATGTTCTGAACAGAAATGACAGACGGCTTCTGCGCCACCATCTTCGTCAATCATCGCTTGAATCTCATCCGGTCCAAGCGCGACGATCGCTGTCGCTAATTTTTCACGCTCACACGTACAGTTAAAGGCAACTGGAATCGTATCGAGGACGTCAAACGAATCCCCTAAGACAAGACCTAACATCTCTTCCGGCGTTTTTTCTTCTCCGACCAGAATCGAAATCGGTTTTAACGCAGCGACTCGTTGCTCGAGTGCCGCAATCGTTTCTTCTGACGCACCTGGCATCAGTTGGACGATCAAGCCGCCCGCTGCGATGACAGACTCATCTTCCGGATAGACGAGGACGCCTGCTCCAACGACGGATGGACTTTGTTCTGAAACCGCGAAGTAGTACGTAAAGTCTTCACTGATTTCACCTGTTTGGATCGGGGATTGTCCGCCAACGAAGTCCCGGAGACCTAAGTCTTTGATGACCGAGAGATTTCCACGGCCGACGGCGTCGCCGACTTTCAGTTTCGTCAGACCATCGCCATTGACATACGTATCCATCTCGACACGCGGGTGACTGACGTAGCCTCGGACTTGCCCTTTCGCATCGGCATCGACGATGATTTTACCGATCGGTCCGTCCCCTTCGACTTTCAGCGTCACACGGGTGTCTCCTTTTTGCATCGTTCCCATCATCGCCCCGATCGTCAATGTCCGGCCGAGTGCTGCTGTGACAACAGGTGTCGTCTGGTGACGCAGTTGTGCTTCATAAACCGTTTTTGTCGAACGGATGGCAAATGCGCGGACTTCCCCATTAAAACCTAAGGCTCTTACTAAATAATCATCTTTTAATTGTGCTAATAATTCTTCACGTTTCATTATTTTTCCCTCACTTATTTCGGTCGTAGATAATCCGCAACCCGTCAAGCGTCAAAAACGGATCGACGATTTTGATCGTCGCGGATTCCTCACTGATTAATCGGGCGAGTCCTCCTGTCGCAATGACAGTAGCTTCACCCATTTCTTCTTTCATCCGATGAACTAATCCATCGACTTGCGCGACGTATCCGAAATAGGTTCCGGATTGCATCGCATGTACCGTATTGCGACCAATCGCTGACTGCGGTTTTGCAATCTCGATTCGTGGTAATTTTGCTGCTTTGTTATATAGTGCCTCGGTCGATACCATGACACCCGGTGAGATGATCCCACCATAATAGCGTTTTTGTGAATCGATATAACAATAGGTCGTAGCTGTTCCAAAATCAACGATGATCAAAGGACCATCGTATTTGACTGTCGCAGCGACCGCATTGACGATCCGGTCGGCCCCGACCTCTCTTGGATTATCGACTTTCAAATCGAGTCCCGTCTTGATTCCCGGTCCGATCACAAATGGGCGTCGGTTGAAATAACGGACGCACATGTTTTCGAGTGGAAACACGACAGGGGGTACGACAGATGATAACACGATTCCCTCAATGTCTTCCACGTTTAAGTCTGCATCCCGAAACAGGGCTTTGACCAACATCCCGTACTCGTCCGTTGTCCGTGTACGATCCGTTGCGATCCGCCAATGTTGGACAAGTGTCTGTTCATCATAGACGCCCAGTACGATATTCGTATTTCCCACATCAATTACTAAAATCATCTGATTCCCCACTTTTCTCTGACGATAACTGTTGCATACGTTGTGATTATACCACGCACGTGTGGCTTCACCTATTGAAGTGCGCCTCCCAACCTGACCTCCTCACAAAAAAAAGAGGTCAGCATCCCATTTGGAATACTGACCTCTTGATCGAACGAAATCCATTCATCTTTCATACCATCCACCGGTTCATCCGAACGGTTTTGTGATGGCAATTAGATTTGATCATCCCGACGAGGTTGATCTGATTTTTCCGTATCGATATTTTTCCCTTCTTCGATGACAGAGCCACGCTGCGTCGGAGATTCTGTCGGTTGGTCGATGACAGGTGTCTTCGATTCCGGTGTTTTCTCGTCCGCTTTTGGTTCTGCGATCACTTCAGGTTCATTTTTTTTGTATTCGCCTGTCTCTAAGAGATGGTGAATTTGTTTTTGATCGAGTGTTTCGACTTCAAGTAATGTTGTTGCAATCAAATCAAGCTGATTGCGTTTTTCGGTTAAGATGGTTTTCGCTTTTTGGTAACATTTGTTGATGATCGCTTGAATTTCCATATCGATTTCATGGGCAATCGCATCAGAGTAGTTCTGTTCGTTTTGGAAGTCACGTCCTAAGAAGACGTTTCCGCTTTGACCGGAACCAAACTGAAGTGGTCCGAGTTTTTCACTCATCCCGAACTCCATGACCATCTTCCGTGCTAATCCTGTTGCACGTTGGAAGTCATTACTCGCTCCAGTCGATGCTTCACCAAAGACGATATCTTCCGCGACACGACCACCAAGTAATCCAGTGATCTTATCTTCAAGTTCTGGTTTCGTCATGAAGTAACGATCTTCTTTTGGAAGCATGATGACGTAGCCGCCCGCATTTCCACGAGGAACGATGGTTACTTTATGCACTTCATCCGCATCATCGAGTGTGACACCGATGATCGTATGACCCGCTTCATGCCACGCGACGATCTTTTTCTCTTTTGGCGAGATGATCCGACTCTTCTTCGCTGGTCCAGCGATGACACGGTCGATCGCTTCTTCGAGATCGACGATTGAGATCTTGTCACGGTCGGTACGCGCTGCAATAAGTGCTGCTTCGTTCAACAGGTTTTCAAGATCTGCACCAGAGAAACCTGGTGTCCGTTGTGCGATGGCTTTTAAATCAACCGTTGTATCAAGTGGTTTATTGCGTGCGTGCACTTTCAGAACCGCTTCACGTCCGACGACATCTGGACGCTCGACCGTGATTTGACGGTCAAAACGACCTGGACGGAGTAAAGCTGGGTCCAAGATATCCGCACGGTTCGTTGCTGCGATCATGATGATGCCTTCGTTTTCACTGAATCCATCCATCTCAACGAGAAGTTGGTTCAATGTTTGTTCGCGCTCATCATGTCCGCCGCCAAGACCGGCTCCACGTTGACGACCAACTGCATCGATCTCATCGATGAAGATGATACATGGGGCGTTTTTCTTCGCATTTTCGAACAAGTCACGTACACGTGATGCACCGACACCAACAAACATCTCAACGAAGTCAGAACCTGAAATCGAGAAGAACGGTACGCCGGCTTCACCAGCTGCTGCACGGGCAAGCAATGTTTTACCTGTACCTGGAGGACCTACAAGGAGGACACCTTTTGGAATACGGGCACCGAGACGCGCAAACTTGCGTGGATCTTTCAAGAATTCAACAACCTCAACGAGTTCTTGTTTTTCCTCATCCGCTCCCGCGACATCGTCAAACGTAATCTTTTTCTTTTCTGTATCGTACAGGCGCGCCTTCGATTTCCCGAAGTTCATGACACGGCCACCGCCGCCGCCACCTTGTGCTTGATTAATCAAGAAGAAGAACAGGATGAAGATGATGATGAATGGCACGATGGTCGTCAGTAACGCGATCCAACCGCCATTTGTTTCTGCTGCCTTAAAGTCCAACTTGACGTTTTGGCTGCGCAATTGCGTATACAAATCCGTCAGTTCCGTATCAACAGCCGGTACGACGGTTTCATATGTCGTATCCTTTTCACGTAATTCACCCGTGACGTTATACGTCTGTCCCTCATACTGGAACGTCGCCGTCTTGACATCACCTTTTTCAACTGACTCGACAAACTGTGTGTAATTGATTTCTTTGCTTTTGTTCACTGGACTCTGCAAGTATTGCAGAAACAAGATCAAAGCTAGAAAAATGACCCCAAACACGAGGGTATTCTTCACTGCTCGGTTCATCGTAGGCCTCCTCTCCGCATCAACTGATTGAACTTACTCAATCGATACGAATCCTAACGCGGCAAAGCGCGCTTTGTAATTGGTTTCATCTTATCATGTGACAGTCAAGATTAAAAATAATTAGCCGCCGTAGACTGCTGGCTTCAATACACCAACATAAGGAAGGTTACGATATTTTTCTTCATAGTCAAGACCATAACCGACAACGAACTCATGTGGAATGACAAAACCGCTGTAGTCAGCGTGTAAATCGTTTTTACGACCGCTTGGTTTATCGAGCAATGTCACGATTTTGACTGACTTTGCTTTCCGGTATTTAAAGAGGTCCACGAGATAGCCTAATGTTAATCCGCTGTCGATGATATCTTCGACAATCAGGATGTCACGTCCTTCTACTGATGTGTTTAAATCCTTCTCAATCTTAACTTCTCCAGTCGATGTCGTCCCGCCATGATACGTCGAGACATCCATGAAGTCCATTTCTAAATGCATGTCCATCTTTTTGACGAGATCAGACATGAATGGCATTGCCCCTTTAAGGACACATACGAGTAGTGGGAAACGATCTCCATAATCCGCTGTCAGTTCACCCGCGAGTTCACCGACTTTATGTTGGATCTCTTCTTCCGAAATCAGTACTTTTTCCATATCATTCATTAAGGTCATGCTAGGTATTCCTCCTCCATTTTAAACACTACATTACCATTCTATCATTAAACACGATTCTGCGAGGAGTTCAAATGACCCGAATATTGCAATTCGATGTCCGATGACTGCCAGAACTTGACCTGTTGCATCGACGACGACCGGAATTTCTGTCCGCAATGCCCGCGGTACCTTGGCATCAATAAGAATTCGACTGACTTTTTTTGTCCCGATTGCCAGTTGAATCCGATCCCCTGGTAACGGTCGTCGAATCGTCAACGGGAAACGGAGTGCCTCAACAGGAATCCCTGCTGAGGCACGGGAAAACCTAATCATATGTTCACCATAATGATAAGTACCCAAATCAGGACCGACTTCAAGCGGTTCAGATGCAAAGTTTCTCACAGGACAGCGGTCACATGTCAAAAATCCATATGTACGCTGTATCCTCCAGTTTCCATAATACACTTCACCGGACGGCATATCTACTCGTAACCATGTCAAAAATCGATTGTAATCATTTGAGGAGAGTTCCCTGTCAGGTAACAGAACACGTAAGACGAATCGTTTGAAGTCGGAAGGAAGTCGCTGAACGACTTCGAGTGGAAGTCCCTGTTCTGTCGTCTGCGACTTGACGAGTTCTGCGACATACGTCAGATGTTCTTGTTTTTGTTCATCTCGCAACATCGCCGCGCGAGCCGTCGCTTCCTCATACCCGGGGCGTAATTTCGCCAATAGCGGCAACACCTGATGCCGCATCTGATTTCGAAGATACTTCGTTTCAGCATTTGTCGCATCTTCAGACCACTGAATGTGTTGTTCCTTCGCATAGTCATACAGTTGTTGTTTCGTATACGCCAATAGCGGACGATGCATCTGACCGTTCGCAAACATCCGGAGGAGCGGGATTCCATCGATATGTGCTTCCCCGCGAATCAATTGAATCAACAACGTCTCCAATTGATCGTCCCGGTGGTGGGCTAGAACCAAATGGCGCCGTCCGGTTTCTGCCATGACCTGTCGGAAAAACGTATACCGTCTGTTCCGGCATGCCGCTTGACTTGGTATCTCCCCTTCCCAATCGAGACGCGTCATCCGAAATTCGATTTGACGTGCTGAGGCAAAGTTGCGGATTGCCTCCGCTTCCTGATCTGATTCTTTCCGAAGACCATGATGGACATGGACAATCAAGATATCGTAATCCGCCTCATGTAAAACATGCGCTAACACCATTGAATCACAGCCACCCGATACCGCGACGAGCAAGGGTTCCCTTGGAAGGTTCACGTCTAATCGCATATCTTGACCCCCTTCATTTGATGATTGAAACGAAAAAAGCCACCTCTATATAAATAGAGATAGCTTTTTTACAGAATGACCCGTACGGGAATCGAACCCGTGATACCGCCGTGAAAGGGCGGTGTCTTAACCGCTTGACCAACGGGCCAAAAAAATATGGTAGCGGCGGAGGGAGTCGAACCCACGACCTCACGGGTATGAACCGTACGCTCTAGCCAGCTGAGCTACACCGCCATATTTTGAACGCGTGCGTCTTAAGCACATTTTCTATAATACTTGGGAGTCAAATGATTGTCAACGCTTTTTATAAAAATAATTTCAAAAAAATAAAAGATGGAATGAACAGCGTCATTCCATCTCTATCCTTATAAAGAACAGGTCAGCAAGTTATTGACGTTTAGCACCGCGTCCGCCACGTTTTGAATCGGTTTGTCGTTTCAATGTCGCAAGACGATCTTCACTATCTTTGAGGAAACTAGTCATCAACGTATCGAACGTTTGCTCTTTACGTGGAGCTGGTGCGCCACGGCCACCTTTGTTAAAGCCACCACGGTTTCCACCGCCGCCACTTCCACCACGTGGACCTTTGTTATCAAAAGGACGTGGTCCGCGGTCTTGACCTGCTGGACGTGGTCCGCGATCAAACTGACGAGCAGGAGGACGTGGACGTTCACCTTCTGGGCGATCGACGGCTTTCTTAATGGAAAGACCAATCTTTCCGTCGTTCTCTACACTCAACACTTTAACCGTGATTTCTTGTCCGACTGTCAAGACATCATTGATATCCTTGACGTAAGAATCTGCTACTTCACTGATGTGAACAAGACCTGTCTTACCCGTCGGTAATTCTACGAACGCGCCGAAATTGGTGATGCCTGTAACTTTCCCTTGTACTTTGCTGCCTACTTCAATCGACATAAATTGTATTGCTCCTTTTTAGTTGATTCATTTCTTATTATACGAGTGATTCTACATTTTTTCAATCAATCGGCAAGCTTCGTTTAATCTTCCGGTGAAAAATAGAAAATCGTTTCGCCTTTTTTCGAGTACAGCAGTTCACTTCTCGCTAAGTTCGCAACATATTTCTTATCATTCAGCCGTTCAATTTCTTCTTTCAGACGGGCCGTTTCTTTTTCCGCTTTCGCCTGTTCTTGATTCGCAACCTGAAACGACTGTTTCTGTTCAGCAATCAATTGTTTCTTTTCGATATATGACCACCCCATCAGGGACAGGACAATAAGAAAGATCGACATACAGACTAAGAAGCGCCTCTTCAGACGTAAACGGTTTTCGATCGCATTTTGACTTAACTGTTTTTTTCGGTCATTGAGCGGTTTGATCTTGGGCGGTGTATCACGCCCTGATTCCAACGGTGCTGGCATATCATCCCTCCTTATCCGAGTGGTCATCTCTGACACTCTCTAGTATACTTCCTTTTTCAACCAAATTACATCGATTCTTCGGAATTCACTTTTTCTTCACGAATGATTTGATACATATCTGACGCTTCTTCTTTTTTGGCATGTTCTTTAATGCTATCAATTTGCACGGTAACGATCTTATTTCCAAACCGGATTGTCATTTCGTCTCCAACTGACACTGTACTGCTCGCTTTAGCGACAAGACCGTTGATTGTAATACGACCTTGATCCGCGACCTCTTTCGCAAGTGTACGGCGTTTAATCAAACGGGATACTTTTAAAAATTTATCAAGTCTCATGACTGTTCCTCCTGCTTTGATTGATTCCATAAGGCGTCTTGTTCCGATAACGAAAGTTCCGTCAACGGACGATCTGCTAATTGTTCCATTCGTCTGAAACGGCGGATGAACTTATCATTCGTCTGTTGCAACGCTTCTTCAGCAGATAACTCCATGTACTTCCCGACAAGCGTTAATGAAAAGAGGATATCACCAAACTCCCCTAAACGTTCTGCTGCCGGAGCCTCCTGCAATTCTTGGATTTCTTCCCGAACTTTATCGAGCGCTCCGGCAACGGTATCCCATTCGAATCCGACCTTCGCGACCTTTTTTTGAATCTGTTCTGCACGCATTAAAGCGGGAGCCCCTTTTGTGACACCATCTAACAAATGGGTCCGTTCTGGTTTTTCCTGCGCTTTGATGTCCTGCCAGTTAGTGACGACGTCTGCTGTCGAGTCGACTGTCACGTCTCCAAATACATGAGGATGACGGCGAATCATCTTGTCGCTGACGCTACCGATGACGTCCCGCACATCAAAATAGCCTTCATCTAGACCGATTTGGGCATGAAGCATGACTTGAAGGAGGACATCGCCTAATTCTTCAATCATTAAGTTATCGTCCTGAAGGTCAATTGCTTCCAGTAATTCGTAAGATTCTTCGATTAAATGTTTTTTTAACGACTCGTGTGTCTGTTCTTGATCCCAAGGACAGCCACCTTCTCCACGCAATCTTGCGATGATTTGTTTTAACGTCGTAAAATCACGGTTCAAGATCGTTTGATCCGTGACGGGCGGGACATAGACCGTCGTCAGATTACTTAATGTCGTGACATGATCGAGTTCATAAAGCGGAACCGTCGTGACCTGTTGCTGACTCGTCCCCGCTGCTGTCACAAGTGTCACGTCATGTTCATCGGGATAACGTTCCATCAGCATGACTTTTAAATCTCCCGCGACCAAATGATCATACACTTGCCCGATCAATAGATGCTGTCGAATTTGTGCTTCGTCAATCTCAAACGCAGTCGCATCCAATAACTGAAATCCTTCAATCGGATCCACACCGACCGCGGCAAACATCGGGTCGAGAAAACTTTGACCACCAACGATGTTGATGTTTTCTGTCTGCACGAGTAATTGTTGTACCGTACTTTCGGCGACGAGTGGATGCCCCGGAACGGCATAGATGATTGGTTCCGTCACAGCTTGATTGAGCAACGTTGCCACAATCTCACGGTACACACCCTCGAATTGGTCATGCTTTTCATAAATGAAATCAAACGATGTAAATTCCATTCCCTCTGCCATCAGTTCTGAAACGACAGGATGATCTGCCGTTCGTAAATAGACTGGTTGCTTCGTCTCTTTTAATAACTTATAGATTCCATACGGTAATTGTTCCAGTTCACCGACTCCTAGGCCGACGACTGTAATCTGATGTGTCATATGATCCCCCTACGTTGATGAATACGATATAGTTTTTCTCCAAATGGCAACAACGCCCATTCCCGTTCCGATAAGACACCAGTCCGTAACGCAAAGACACAGAAAACACCGGCTCCCCCAAGTACAAGTATACCGACTTCCAGCAGCGCTCCGAACCGGCTTTCCCAGCCGGATAAACGGAACAGTTGCTCTATCGTGTACAAGAACACGGCCATCGGGACAACCGCTTTCGATAACCGGACATAAAAGGAACGTCCAGCTGTCACTCGGCCAAACTTACGATTGAGCAACACCAATTGGGCTGCCGCCATGACGGCAAATCCACCAAATGTCGCCATTCCAGCGCCTAACATGCCATATGCCGGAATTAAAGTGATATTGAGTCCTAGCTTAACCGATAAACCGACGACGACTCCGACGAACGCATATTTTTCCGCATCCACCGATTGGAGACAGGAGACGATAATCATGGACAAGGAGGCCGTGAATGCTGTCGCAGCCAACCAACTGAGTGCCACCGTTCCGTTATCATCCTGATACAAGGCGATGTTCAGCGGTCGCATGACTCCGACTAGACCGACCGTTGCCGCTGCCGCAATCAACAAACCCGACCGTAACAACGTCTCGAGGTGCTGTTTCGTCGCTGCATCATTTCGTTTCCGGTATTCCATTAATAATGTCGGGACACTGGCGAGACTGATCGATGTCGCAAACAAGATGGCAAACTGGAGTAATGGATATCCGCGATCAAAAATCCCTTTTTCGACTTTCGTTTCAAGCGAATCTCCCAGTAAGTTGACGAAGGTCAGTCCATCAATCAATTGCATCAACAACAATGCGAGTGATGCAATACTAACAGCTAGACCACTTGTCAATAAAACACGTCCGACACGTCGAATATGTCGTTTCGAGACGACGGGACGACCGATCCGTCCTTTAGCGAAACGGACCAATAAAATCAATGATGCAATACTTCCACCAAGGGCCGTCATGTGCGCCGCTGCTCCGACTTGATATGGATTGGCGCCCATTTGAACGCCGTAATAGGTCACGAGTAGTAACAGGCAGACACGAACGGCATTTTCCGTGATTTGCGAAAAAGCCGTCGGACGCATCTCGAGATCCGCTTGGAACATCCCTCGTAAGACAGCGATGACCGGCAGCAGATAAAACGTAAGTGTCACTGCCCGGAGTGGTTGGACAAGCTGGGCATCCCCGAATAATAACGCCACTTCCGGAGCGACCCACCAACCGAGTGTACCGAGTATAAAAGACATCGCTAACAAAACAAAAAAGATGGACCACAATACTTCCCGTTTCTCTTCCGGGTGATGTAACGTCAGCTTGGCGACGACGACGGGCAATGCATAAATGCCAAGTGCTGCCGCAATCGCGAACACCGGATAGACAGTTTGATACACATATAATCCGAAATCTCCTGCCATGTTCTGATAAGGAATCCGGTAAAAAAAACTCAATAATTTAGAAACATAACTCGAGATGGCCAGGAGTGCTGCCCCCTGAGCAATCGTCATCCGTTGATTCATTGCATGATCCGACGATCAATCTCAGCGAGTAATCGTTCCGCCTGCTCTGTTGTCTGTTGGAGCGTTTGTTTGCCACGATTGAGCGTCAAAATCAATTTCCCGTCTTCTTGTCCCATACCAAGACCACGGCCAATCGGGATGGTCCATTTGACGAAATCCGCAACGTCAAGCGTCTGCGTCGTCTGTTCGGACAAGACGATCTCGATTTTCGGATCCGTCTGTTTGACGCGTTCGATGCGAGCCCGTTCAGCGAAAATCCGCATCCGCGTCAACTGGATCAACCGAGCGACTTCGCTTGGGAATTCTCCGAAGCGTTCTAACATCTCGGATTCCAGTGCTTCGAGACTTCCTGGTGTATCGACGTACTTCAACCGTTTATAAAACTCGATTTTGAGTTCTGAGTCCGCCATATAATGACTTGGGATGTACGCATCGAGGCTGAACGTAAAGTCAGGGACGAATTTCTGAACTTTTCGTTTCCCTTTCATCCGTTCTTTTCGTTCTTCGACCGCTTCCGACAACATCTGGGAATAGAGATCAAATCCAACCGAGTCGATGAAGCCTGACTGTTGGGACCCGAGTAAGTTTCCGGCCCCGCGAATCGATAAATCACGCATCGCGATCTTAAAGCCGCTACCGAGCTCCGTAAACTCCTTGATGGCCTGCAGGCGGCTTTCCGCAACTTCCGTTAATCGTTTTTGCGGACGATACGTGAAGTACGAATAAGCGACCCGGCTCGAACGTCCGACCCGGCCTCGCAATTGATACAGTTGGGACAGACCCATCTGATCGGCATCGTTGACGATCAATGTGTTGACATTCGGAATATCGATCCCGGTTTCGATGATCGTCGTACTGACCAACACATCGGCGTCCCCTTCGAAAAAGGCGATCAATTGGCTTTCAAGTTCACTTTCCGTCATGCGACCGTGAGCCGTCACGACACGCGCTTCCGGCACAAGGGCACGGATTTCTTCTGCTTTCCGCTCGATTCCTTCGACCCGGTTATACAGGAAAAAGGCTTGTCCTCCACGTCCAAGTTCACGTTCTAACGCTTCTCGCATGACGATTCCGTCATACTCCATGACATAGGTCTGAACCGGGTAACGATTTTCTGGTGGTGTCTCGAGTACCGACAAATCACGAATTCCGATCATCGACATATGCAACGTCCGTGGAATCGGTGTGGCCGTCAATGTCAGGACGTCGACGTTCGTTTTCAACTGTTTTAAACGTTCTTTATGCTTGACGCCAAACCGCTGTTCTTCATCAATGATGAGTAACCCGACATCCGCAAACTGGACATCTTTCGATAAGACACGATGTGTCCCGACGACGACATCTACCGTCCCTTCCTTCAACCCTTTTTTCGTTGCTTTTAATTCTGCTGCTGAACGGAACCGACTCATGACGGACACGTTGATCGGCCAGTCGCTGAATCGCTCAAGCATCGTTTCATAGTGTTGCTGCGCAAGAACAGTCGTCGGAACAAGCAACGCCACTTGTTTGCCTGCCATGACGGCTTTAAAGGCAGCTCGAATCGCGACTTCCGTTTTCCCATAACCAACATCACCACATAACAGACGATCCATCGGGCGCGGACGTTCCATGTCTTTTTTGATTTCTTCAATCGAACGTAACTGATCGACGGTTTCCTCATACGGGAATGAGGCTTCAAAGGCTTGTGTACTATCATCGTCTTCCGGAAATGCAAATCCAACCGCCGCTTCACGTGCCGCATAGAGTTTAATCAGCTCATCCGCGATATCTTCGACCGATTTTTGGACTTTCGCTTTGACTTTCTTCCACTCCATACCACCAAGTTTATAGATCTTTGGTTCTTTGCCTTCCGCGCCGACATACTTTTGGATCAAGTCAATTTGATCGACTGGTACGTACAACGAGTCTTCACCGGCATAAATCAGATGGAGGTAATCCTGGTGATTGCCTGCGACATCAATCGTCTTGATCCCGTGATAACGGCCAATCCCATGGTGAATATGGACGACATAGTCGCCCGTCTTCAATTCTTGGTAACTTTTGATCCGTTCGGCATTCGTCAGCTTAGTCGTTTGTTTCCGTCGCCGTGCCGGTTGTTTAAAGACTTCTTCTTCCGTGATGACGACAAGACGGGCATTCGTCATCTCGAAGCCGCCGTGAATACCCCCAATTAAGATCGATGGATGTCCTCGTCTGATGTCGTCTTCCGTCGTATGCAACGAGGCTTCGACTCCATAATCGGATAACGTTTGCCGCATCCGCTCCGCCCGTTCGCGGTTACTCGCTAAAAAGACCATCCACATGTCAGCCCGGCCGTACCGATCGACTTCTTGCTTCAAGCGTTCCATCTGTCCGTGGAACGGAGCAATTGGTTTGATGCTGAAGTGAATGGCGGCACTCTCCGGCACACCACTGCGTCGTGTCGGGAGTAACGATAAATACAACAGTTGACGTTGCTGGAAGACTTTCATCATCGGGACCGATAACGTGTAGTCACTGATGCTTTGTCCCCGTTCGATCAATGAAGCCATCCACTCCGCTTCTTCTGTATCCTGGACTTCGGCCGCTTCTTCGATCCGGGCGACCTCATCGACGATCAAAACAGCATCCTGGATATCGTCAAGCAAGGTGGTTTTGTACAGTAACGGCGCATATTTAGGAAGTTGTTTCGGACGTTCCCCGCTTTCGAGCAATTCGACATCGTAAGCGATTCCTTCTTCCAAGGCAACCAACACTTCCGTGCTCTGCACACGTTGCTTCGTCGCTTCATACAGACCACGCAACTGTTCACCCGCCGCACGCAATCCGTCATTCGTCGCAAAATGTTCCGTTGCCGGTGGGACCAGTGCTTCCGCCACGACACCAAGCGAACGTTGTGTTTCGGCATCAAACGTATAGATGGAATCGACTTCTTCATCAAATAAATCAAGCCGGTACGGACGCTCCACTGTCAACGGATACAAATCGATGATACTTCCGCGGACGGCAAATTCACCTGGTGTCGTAACCGTAGCTGTCCGTTCGTACCCGGCATCCACCAGTTCTTGAATGAAATCCGGAATCGACAAGACATCTCCCGGTTTAATCCGGTGCGTCTGCCCTAAAAAATCAGCTGCGGTCGGGACATACCGTCTTAGTCCGACGAGCGGAATGATTAAGATCCCGTCGTTCGTGGTCAGTAGACGGTGCCGTGTCTCGATTCGTATCGCCCGAAGTTCCGGGCTTGCCCCGTATGACAATTCTGCAGCGAGCGTCTCATCGACCGGATACAACATCACATCTTGTTCCGGCACCAGTTCAATCAAGTCATCATACAATTTTTGAGCTTGGAACATATTATGGGTCACGATGACGAATCGTTTTTTCGTTTCCTGATAAATTCCCGCGATGAACAAGGCTTTCCCGCTATTCATCAATCCCGTGATCAACTGTGCGTTGACCCCATCACGGAACCGTTCCCGGACGGTTTTAATCTCCGGAATGCCGAGTAACAGATTTTGTAGTTGTTTCATGGTTTCCCTCCTAGAACGACAGCAAAAACGCTTTGGACATCCAAAGCGTTTTGTTCAGTTATAACGATTCATCAACGCTAAAAATGGCGTATCGATGAAATCCGTTGCGATGTTTACAGAATCAGCCAACACATGTTGCAACGTCACCTGTTCTGATTTTGCAAATGGCATCAAGACCCAGTCAATGACTTGGATCGGTGCCGGCGGACGCCCAACCCCTAACTTCAGGCGTTTGATGTCTTGTGTCCCTAAATGTTGAATCAATGACTTGACCCCGTTATGACCACCAGCACTTCCTTTAGAACGCAGACGCATCTTCTCGAGCGGAAGATCCAGGTCATCATAGATGACCAGTACGTCCTCGACAGCAATTTTATAAAAATCGAGCAACGGTCGCACGGCTTCACCGGATAAGTTCATATATGTCAATGGTTTGACAAGAAGGACCCGTTCCCCTTTAATCATTCCCGTTCCGAAGACTGCTTTAAACTTCGACTCCGTTAATTTTATATCATGTTCTTTTGCCAAGGCATCAATCGCCAAAAATCCGATGTTATGGCGGGTATTGGCATATTTAGCACCTGGATTTCCTAAACCGACGATACATTTCATACCGTCACCTCCTTAAGTTCACAGACAGAATCGCTTCTCGCCTGGATGATGAAAAAACATCAACGCACAAGGGTCCGATTTCTAAAAACCGGACCTTGGCGTGCATATCTGTTTAAAATCAGCTAAAGAGCGGGCTGATTGATTTTTGTTCATGGACGCGAATGATGGCTTCTGCAAGCAATCGCGCGACTGAAATTTGTTTAATTTTGCTTGCGCATTCACGTTTCGTCAAATCGATTGTGTTTAAGACAACAAGCTCTTCGATTGCCGAGTTTTCGATCCGCTCCATCGCTGGACCTGACAGAACCGGGTGTGTGCAGCAGGCATAGACTTGTTTTGCTCCGTTTTCAATCAACGCATTGGCAGCAAGCGTGATTGTACCGGCTGTATCGATGATGTCATCGATGATGATCGCGATTTTCCCGTCGACTTGGCCAACGATGTTCATGACTTCCGCGACGTTTGGTTTCGGACGGCGCTTGTCGATGATCGCGATCGGTGCTTTTAATTGTTCTGCTAATTTACGAGCCCGTGTCACACCGCCATGGTCTGGAGAAACGATGACAAGTTCGTTCGGGTCGATGTTCTTCTTCTCGAAGTAAGAAGCAAGCAAGGGAACACCCATTAATTGATCTACTGGAATATCGAAGAAACCTTGGATTTGAGCAGCATGGAGATCCATTGTCACGACGCGTGTCGCACCGGCGACTTCAAGCAGGTTCGCGACGAGTTTCGCTGTGATCGGCTCACGCGAACGTGCTTTACGGTCTTGACGCGCATACCCGTAATACGGAATGACGACGTTGATCGTCCGAGCAGAAGCTCGTTTTAACGCATCGATCATGATGAGGAGTTCCATCAAGTTTTCGTTAACCGGTTGGCTTGTCGATTGGATGATGTAGATATCATCTCCGCGGACGCTTTCTTCGATGTTCATTGAAATTTCGCCGTCACTGAAATGTTTGACTGAACTTTCACTGACCGGAATCCCGATGACTTTAGCGATTTCCTCTGCCAGTGGTTTGTTCGAGTTAAGTGCGAAAATACGAATTTCATGTTCTAAGACAGTAGACATGGTTAGGTGGCCTCCATTTGTTTGGGTTTAGACGAGTAGAGCGACAGGTAATGAACGAATAAAATTAACGGTAATCCAGTTTGGTCGTTTGACGCTCCCGTGCGATCGCGAGACCATTGTCAGGAACATCATCCGTGACGGTCGATCCTGCTGCGACAAGCGCATTTTTACCGACCGTGACCGGGGCGATCAAATTGACGTTACAGCCGATGAAGGCGTCGTCTCCGATGACCGTTTCAAACTTATTTGTTCCATCATAGTTGACCGTGATCGAACCACATCCTAAGTTGACGTTTTTGCCGATCGTCGCGTCGCCGACGTAACTTAAGTGGGCAGACTTGCTGCCTTCTCCGAACGTTGATTTTTTCACTTCAACGAAGTTGCCGACACGGGTATTTGCACCGAGGATCGCTTGTTGGCGTAAGTGAGCAAACGGACCGACTTGTGCTGCTGGTCCAATTTGACTATCCGTGACAACCGATTGACGGACAACCGCGTGATCTGCAATCGTACTATCGCGAATATCTGAGTTCGGTCCGATGATGCATTCTGAGCCAACTGTTGTTTTACCAAGCAATTGTGTCCCTGGGTACAAGACGGTATCAGAACCGATGACGACATCTGGTCCGATGTACGTTGAAGCAGGGTCAACGAACGTGACACCTTGACGCATCCAATGTTCGTTTGTCCGTTTCCGCATCGATGTTTCTGCTTGCGCAAGCGCTACCCGATCATTGACGCCGATCGTCTCTTCGAATGTCGATGCTGCGTAGGCAGCAATCGTTTCGCCGTCTGCTTTCGCAATTTCGATGACGTCTGGTAAATAGAATTCACCTTGGACGTTATCGTTTTTGACTTGTTTTAGTGCTGCGAACAGCATTTCATTATCAAACACATACGTGCCGGTGTTGATTTCTCTGATGAGCAGTTCTTCTGCATTTGCATCTTTGTGTTCGACGATTTTCGAGACGTTTCCGTCTTCACCACGGACGATTCGTCCGTAGCCCGTCGCATCATCGGCATGTGCCGTCAAAACAGTCACTTTCGCGCCTGTTTCGGCATGATGTTGCAACAACGATTCTAACGTCGCACTTGTTAGGAGTGGGGTATCCCCACACACGACGAGAGTCGAACCCGTTTCGTGTCCCAGTACAGGTTCCGCCATCTGAACAGCATGACCCGTGCCAAGCTGCTCACTTTGAAGTGCATATTCCACCGATGTGCCGAGCACTTCTTTGACAGCCTCTGCACCATGACCGACGATGACGACTTGACGTGTGACACCGAGTGTCGTCAATTGATCAACGACATGTTGTACCATAGGTTTCCCAGCTACTGGGTGAAGTACTTTATAAAGCTTTGATTTCATCCGAGTGCCTTTACCCGCTGCTAGAATTACCGCGAAATGATTCATCCTTGTCGCTCCTCCATATAAATTAGTGATGATTTCGTTCTGAAATAGTCCACTCGTTCCCACTATAACGAAAATGGCGCGACGAATCAATCACAGGGCGGACCAGAAATCATGAAAACACGCAAAAAAAGACAGGTTCTCCCATCGCTAGGGACCTGTCCGTTGAATTACGAATGATCGGTTACTTCGAGTGCCGTCAGTTCACGTTCTGACGTCTCGTCCTGATCCTCGCGCACTGCATATGCTTCTAATACTGAATCTTCGACCTTTTTTCGCATTAATGCATTGATTGGATGGGCGACATCACGAAAGATGCCCTCCTGTGTTCGTTTACTTGGCATCGCGACGAAAAGACCGCTGTTCCCTTCGATCACGCGTAAATCATGTACCACGAATTCGTGGTCGAGCGTAATCGAGGCAAGTGCTTTCATTCGGCCCTCAGCTACGACGCGACGAATCTTGACGTCGGTGACATTCATTTTGTCCGCACCCCTTTTATAACCGTTGTCACAACTCTTCGTTGTCTACTTCTACTTACGGCTTAAAACATTCAAAGGTTTAGCTTTTGCCAATCATTTTACGCATAATTTCCAAAAGTTTGATAATTACAGTATAGTTACAAAAAAATTGTGTGTCAAATTCAGGTATTGTCATCATCTGTGAAATACTGGTCGACGTTCCCACGCTTCACTTGAATTTGTCCAAGATCCACATCAACGTCGGCAAGCTTCATCAGACTGACATACTCATTGACCATCTTTTTCTCGGCACCTTCCGCTTCAATCAGTACACCGACTCCGGCTACGTTCGCTTCAAACTCACTGAGCAGGCTCATCATGCCTCGAATCGTTCCGCCGGCTTTCATGAAGTCATCAATCAGTAAGACATTGGCACCACGGGGAAGACTCCGCCGCGCAAGTGCCATCGTCCGAATCGCTTTTGACGAGCCGGACACATAATTGATGCTGACGGTCGAACCTTCCGTCACCCGGCTATCCGAGCGGACGATCACGAACGGTACACCTAACTGTTCCGCAACCGCATACGCAAGCGGGATTCCTTTTGTCGCAATCGTCATGACGACGTCGACTTTTTTCTGGCTGAAGACGGAAGCAAACACTTGTCCCATCTGTTTGACCATCCGCGGGTCCCCAAGCAAGTCCGTCAGATATAAGTATCCGCCCGGCAGCAAACGGTCTGGGCGTGCCACCCGTTCACATAACTCATCGATGAACGGTAACGCCTTTGCGCTACTCCACGTCGGAATGAACATGACCCCTCCGGCAGCTCCCGGGACCGTCACGAGTCGCCCTGTGCCTTCATGCTCTAACATTTCACTGACAATATCTAAATCTTCACTGATCGAAGATTTCGCAGATTTGTAACGTTCCGCGAATATCGTCAATGAGACCAGATGATGCGGATGGTCCAGCAGGTAACGTGTCATGTCTACGAGCCGACCGCTTCTCCGAATTTTCATCTAAATCGTTCCACCTCTCCGTAATTCCGAATATTCACTAGTGAATATATCATTTTCATACGGAAACTATCAATGGTTTTCCCCTAAAAGACGAACGACGTAGACTTCGTTGCAAAAACCTCGTAATCCATTATAGAGCCGTTGCGCCCGATTCTCATGCTCCGTCAAAGCGAAGACAGTCGGCCCACTTCCGCTCATCAAGACACCTTCCGCCCCGCAACTCGTCATGAACGCTTTGATCTGTTCGACTTCCGGATGCATCGGTAAGGTAACGGATTCGAGTACATTGCCCAGAGCATCACAAATCGCCGTGAAATCTTGATTTTTGACTGCCTGAATCATTGCCTCGACATCCGGACGCTCCGCCGTCTTTAAATCAAGCGCGCCGTAAACATCGGCTGTCGAGACACCGATTGTCGGTTTCGCGAGGACGACCCAGCATGGGGGAGGAGACACCAGTTTTTCGAGTTTCTCACCACGTCCTGTCGCGATCGCCGTCCCGCCCATCACACAAAACGGAACATCCGATCCGACTTCCGCTCCGATTTCTGCCAGTTGTTCAAGCGTCAAATCCAGTTTCCACAATTCATTCAGGCCACGTAATGTCGCGGCCGCATCACTGGAGCCGCCCGCTAATCCGGCTGCGACCGGAATATGTTTTTCGAGATAGATTTCAACTCCACTCTGGATGTTAAACCGTTCCTTTAAAACTGCCGCCGCCTTATACGCTAAATTCCGTTCATCGTTCGGTACATACGCATGTTGCGCATTCATCCGAATTTCACCAGAAGGTAATTCCGTCAATTCCAATCGGTCTGCCAAATCAACTGTCGTCATCACCATATGTACATCATGATAACCGTCCGGACGTTTCGCCGTCGCATCCAATACTAAATTGATTTTTGCTGGAGCTTTTACAATAATCGTCATCGTGCCGTTCCTCCTCTAGTACGTATCCTGTACGAATTGTATCAACCTTTGCACAAAAAAAGAAGCGAACATTTCTGTCCGCTTCGGAAGGTAAGTTTACGAATTCGCAAATTCGATTTGTACGGAGTCTGTTAACACGTCGGCATAGCTATAAGAAACCCGCTCGACATTGTGGCGCTCTGCGTCTAGCTTGACTACAAACACCGATGGATACGTCTCAACGAGCGTTCCGATTCGGGTTACGACCTTTTTACGACCGCCGCTTGCTTTTAGCGTCAGTCTTTCACCAACATGTGTTTCAAAAACATGTCTGATTTCGTTCAACGTCTTTGGCATACGCTTCACCTCACTAATATTTATTATAGCATATGAATTAAATATTAGAAAGGGCAAATATTATATCCGTTCTTTTGTCTACCGTCAACGTTTTTTAATCGGCAAAAGTGCGTCGGCCAGCTGTGCGAATTCCTGCAGGCTCAGTGTCTCACCACGGCGGCGTGGATCGATCCCCGCTTCATGTAACGCTGCTTCGACTGCTTCTTTTTCCGCTTTTCCGAAATGACTCGATAAGTTATTTAAAATCGTTTTCCGGCGCTGCGCGAAACTCGCACGTGTCACTTCAAAGAACAACTTCTCATCAAGCGTCTTGACAGCAGGTTCTTTTCGGATGTTCAGGCGAATGACGGCCGAATCGACGTTTGGTGCCGGTATGAACACATGTTTCGGAACGGTGAAGCAGACTTCTGCCTCCGCATAGTACTGAATCGCAATCGATAACGAGCCGTAGGCTTTTGTCCCAGGTTTCGCGCCAATCCGTTCAGCCACCTCTTTTTGAATCATCATGATGAGCGTCCGGAACGGAGTCCGCGCTTCAAGAATGCGCATGATGATCGGAGTCGTCACATAATATGGAAGATTGGCGACAACGGCGAGATCGGTAATGCCTTGTTGTGTGAACTCTTGATCGACGATTGTCTCAAGATCCAGTTCGAGGGCATCCCCATGAATGACTTTGACATGAGGATACGGGGCGAGCGAATCTTCGAGGATCGGCAATAACCGTTGATCAATTTCGAGTGCGACGACCTTTTTCGCCTGTTTCGCTGACTGCTCCGTCAACGAACCGATACCAGGACCAATCTCAAGCACTCCACTGTCAGGTGTTAAGTTGGCGGCGCCGACGATGTTCCCGAGTACGTTTAAATCAATTAAAAAGTTTTGCCCTAAGGACTTTTTGAATGAAAATCCGTGTTTCGCCAGGATTTCCTTTGTCCGGTGCAATGTAGCGATGTCTTTCAATCTTGTTCCTCCTCTATCTGTTTCAACGCGTCTTCCCATTCTTGTTTCGTAATCCGGATCGATGCCACCCGTTTGACCAATTGTTTGGCGTTTGGCTCCCCGATCGAAAGCACCTGTCCAAGTCGTTTCCGACGTTTTGAGGCGGCCGGTCCACCAATTAAATCGGCTGCAAGAATCATCTCACGCGTCACTTCCGCGATATGATGTTCTTCTGTTTCGTAAACGGCTTCAAGTGCTCGTTCAAGCGCTCTCGGCGAAGCGTGCTCGACTCCGATTTTCCCACGTTTGTCTTTCGCATCGGCCCGTGGCAGGTAGGCTTGCTTACAGCCCGGCACCCGCTCGTTGATCCGCGCCCGAATCCGGTCTCCTGGAAAATCAGGATCCGTAAAGACGATCACACCACGACGTTCAAGCGCTTTCGCGATCCGTTGTAACGTTTGCTCGTTGACGGCAGACCCGTTTGTTTCGATTGTATCGACATCGAATACTTCTTGTAACCGTGTCGTATCATCGCGTCCTTCGACGACGATGACTTCTTTTAAGCGTTTCCGCATCATGTCTTCTCCACCTTCTTCAAACACTTCCGTAATTGTACCTGTTTTGATGAAAAAAACAAGGAAGCGTCAATTGCCCGCTTCCGCTGTCGCCTCGTTAGGAATGACCCAGACTTGGATCGTCTTGCGACCAAACTGTTTAGCGGTCGTCTCTCCATCAACGAGGACATCGATTTTATTCCCTTTGATGGCACCACCAGTATCGAGGGCAATCGCAAGACCTACCCCCTCGACATACACTTTTGTTCCGAGCGGAATGACTTTTGGATCAACGGCAATGATCGGTAATCCTTGATAGGTGATCGTATCCGTCACGTCATACCCTGTCGCCGTCAAGGCCCGTCCATCATACAGCCGACTCCCGTTCGAAGCAGGATCGTTCGTATAAGCGGTCGCCTCGACCATCAAGGTTTTTGCTTTTTTAAAGTCTAAATCCGTGGCTGCTTTAGGTGTTTCCGCTAAAGGTACCGTTGCTTTTTCTGTATCAAAGACCGGGGCCGGTGTCGTTTCGACTGCCTCGACGGGTTCGACCGGCTTCGTTCCGACTTTGACGACTTGCTTGACCGGTTGGCTCGTGATTTCGTTTGTGATCAATTTCTTTTCTTTACTCAGTCCGTCAGCGAGCGTCAACTGATACTTTTGTGTCCGGATGCCGGGTCGCCCCGCTTTTGTCACTAATTGCTCCCCCGCCGGTAACGTCTCGTCTTCAATCGTCTCGACTTCAAACGGTAATAATTGTTCTTCCGTCAGAACGGCGCGTCGTGTCGTATTGACCGTGACGAGCATATCTTTTGCGACGACCGTATCAAGACCCGGAGAGACGTTGTCTTCCGGTTGAAGTTTGATCCCTTGCATCGCGAGGAGCTCACGTACCGTCGTCTGATACGTATACAGTGAACGAGCATTTCCTTCTACGATCAATTCAAGCGGGAACGCCTCGCGGTATCGGACCGTCATTCCCGTCGTCAAGACGGCATCCTTCGACGGATAGATGTCATCCGTCTCCATCTGCTCGATCCCACGCTCTTTTAATAGATCATCGACTCGGCGTGCTTGTGTCCGGATGGTTTGTGCTTCTCCATATCCCATGATCAACGTGATTTCTTTTGCGGGACGAATGACAATCAATTCATCGTCCGGAAGATCCGCGCTGAGTGCCGGTTCGATTTCATCTTGTGCCCGAACTGAAATGCCGGCTTCCTTCAAGACACCATAGACCGACGTCTCGAGCGTCTCGATCTTCGTTTCCCGACCATCCACCATGATCGTGATGTCACGCGGATGGTCCATCGCTAGATACAGGACACTTGCAATCAGGAGCAGTGTACAGCCGATCGTCATATACGCTATCGATCGAATCATGGAAGCCGGAAGACGCGTTTCGCGTTTTCAGTGGTCGCTTGTTCGATATCGGCATACATCATACCACGCAGCTGCGCGATCTCTTCCGCCACGAATCGGACATACGCCGGTTCGTTACGTTTTCCCCGATACGGTGTTGGTGTCAGGTAAGGACAGTCCGTCTCGACCAACAAACGATCAAGTGGCACTTCCTGCGCCACACGTTTTGGGGTCTTCGCATTTTTAAATGTCACCGGTCCTCCTAACGAGATGTAGAAGTTCATCGCTAAACAACGGGGGAGTAATTCTGCACTCATACTATAACTGTGAAGAATGCCTCCCACTTCTTTGGCGTCTTCTTCTTCCAAAATCCGAAGTGTATCCTCCGTCGCCTCACGATTATGAATGACAATCGGTTTATTTTTTTGTTTCGCCAAACGAATCTGTTTCCGGAACGCTTCTTCTTGAACGTCTTTCGGTGACGTATCCCAGTGATAGTCGAGACCGATTTCTCCGAGTGCGACGACTTTCGGGTGATCCATCAAACGCTCGACTTTCTGATAAGCGGCGTCATCAAAATCAATCGAATCCACAGGATGCCATCCGATGACTGCGTAGAGATCATCATAGTGTTCGACGAGCTCCATCGCCCGGTCGATCGTCTTGTGGTCAAATCCAACGACGATCATCGGTGAAACGCCATTGGCGCGTGCCCGCTCAATCGTTTCATCAACATCTCCATCAAACTGATCAGAATTCAAATGTGTGTGTGTATCAATCAACATAAAGTTCGACTCCTTTTTTCAAAAAAATGCCTGTGACATCAAGTCCACAGGCATCTGAATTATTTTACACTTGCCCCGTTCGCCATCGTCGACGGTACCGTGGCTAGTTCAAGCTTACCTGATTTTTCAGCAGCAAGCACCATACCTTGTGACAATTCGCCCCGTAACGTAACCGGTTTTAAGTTGGCAACAATGATGACTTTCCGACCGATTAACTCTTCCGGCTCATACCATTCGGCAATCCCCGATACGATTTGACGTGTTTCTTTGCCCATATCGACGGTTAGCTTCAGCAATTTTTTGGCCTTTTTGATTTTTTCAGCCGTCACGACCTCACCGACCCGTAGTTCAATCTGATCAAACACATCGATCGTCGTTTCTGGTCGAACGTCAGCATCGACTTCTTCTTCGACTGTCTCTTCTTCGACACGAGCAGCAGACGCCTGTTTCATCATTTCAACGATGGCTTCGACTTCCTCTTTCATGTCACGACGCGGGAAGATTGGTTGAGCGACGCCGACTTTTGTTCCTTCGTTGATTGCAGCGAACTGATCAAGTGCCGTCCAGTCCATCGGTTGTCCTTCAAGACCAAGCTGACGGAACATTTCTTTTGGTGACCGTGTCATGAACGGTTGGAGCATGATCGCAACATGACGTAATGCCCCTACTAAATGGACCATCGATGAGGCGAGTTCCGCTGTTTTCGTTTCATCTTTCGCGAGTACCCATGGTTGTGTCTCATCGATGTACTTGTTCGCCCGGCTGATCAGTTGCCAGATATGCGACAAGGCGACTGAAAATTCCATGTGTTCCATCGATCCTTCGACCTTCTCGACCGTTTCTTGTGCTAGCGTCGACAATGTCTCATCAAATGGTGTGACGTTTCCGGCATACGTCGGAATGACGCCGTCGAAATATTTTGTGATCATCGCGATCGTCCGGTTCAGTAAGTTCCCTAAATCGTTTGCGAGATCAAAATTCATTCGCTCGACAAATGCTTCCGGTGTGAACATACCATCTGATCCGAATGGAACTTCACGTAACAAATAATACCGTAGCGCATCGAGTCCGTACCGGTCGATCATCGGAATCGGATCAACGACGTTCCCTTTGGATTTCGACATCTTCCCGTCCTTCATCAGCAACCAGCCGTGTGCGAAAACTTGTTTCGGAAGCGGCAGGTCGAGTGCCATCAGCAGGGCCGGCCAAACGATTGTATGGAAACGAACGATTTCCTTCCCGACCAGATGAACGTCGGCTGGCCAGTACTTGTCGAAGTTGCCTTGGTCATCCGTTCCGTAACCGAGTGACGAGATATAGTTCGTCAATGCGTCAACCCAAACGTAAACGACATGTTTCGGGTTCGATGGGACTTTGACACCCCAATCAAATGTCGTCCGCGAGACGGCGAGGTCTTGCAGACCGGGTTTAATGAAGTTATTGATCATCTCATGTTTTCGGGATTCTGGTAAAATGAACGAAGGGTTCGCTTCATAGTACTCGACTAGGCGATCCGCGTATTGGCTGATCCGGAAGAAATAACATTCTTCGCGAACGAGTTCAACCGGGTGACCACTGTCCGGACTTTTTCCATCCACTAACTGCGATTCCGTATAATACGTTTCATCCGGAACAGAATACCAGCCTTCGTATTCACCAAGATAAATGTCCCCTTTTTCAAGTAGGGTCTCAAATACTCGTTCGACGACTTCTTTATGGCGGGATTCTGTCGTCCGGATGTAGTCGTCATATGAGATATCGAGCCGATCCCATAACACTTTGATTTGTTCGACGACACCGTCAACGAACTCTTGCTCGGATACACCGGCTTCTTTAGCTTTTTCTTGAATTTTTTGTCCGTGCTCGTCCGTACCCGTCAAGTAACGAACATCAAAACCTTGAAGCCGTTTGTAGCGAGCCATCGCATCTCCCGCGACCGTCGTGTAGGCATGACCGATATGTAGCTTTGCGCTAGGATAATAAATCGGTGTTGTGATATAAAATGTTTTTGCCATGATATTCCTCCGTTCTGTATTTCATTCCATTATTATACGCTGTTCTAGCGCCCATGTCGAAACTCGTTTTTTGTCGAATCCAAACATTTTTTGACATCAGACATCGAATTACAAAAAAACACACTCAATAGTTTGATTTCCTTTAAAAAGGGAAATTCTATTAATAAATCGTTTCAGATATGGTTTTTTTGAGAAATAAATGACATTTTGATTTCAAGCTATTCAGATTGGTTGACTACTTTTGGAAAGTTTAGTATTCTACATTCTATAGAAGTGATGTCGAATTTTGACGATTTTCCAAAAATAAAGAGAACCTAGACATCAGAGGAGGAACAACAAAATGAAATCAACAGGTATTGTACGTAAAGTAGACGAGCTCGGCCGGGTAGTTATTCCAATCGAACTTCGTCGGACACTTCAAATCGCAGAGAAGGATGCTCTTGAGATTTATGTCGACAACGAGCAGATCATTCTTAAAAAATACAAACCAAACATGACTTGCCAAGTAACAGGTGAAGTATCAGATGATAACTTCAAATTGGCAGACGGTAAATTGATTCTCTCTCCAGATGGCGCACAGCGTGTCCTCGTTGAGTTAAAAGATTTCCTCGATCGTCATTACGCAGGAAACGAATAAGTAAAAAGAAGCGATTCCAAGCGGAGTCGCTTCTTTTTTTAGGATTCATGATAACGTAGATACAATTCCTGACGATCGAGTCCCCGCTCCTTGGCAACTCGTTTCAGGGCAGCATTCGGCTTTTCACCTTGTTCGATGTATCGTTCGATTTGTTGCAACGGATCCGCTTCTTGCTCGATGTCGCTTGGACGTTCTTCCATCGATCCTTCGACGATGACGACGAATTCACCACGTACGTCTTCTTCAGCCCAGTCAAGCGCTTCCGTGACCGAACCACGAATGTATTCTTCATACCGTTTCGTCAATTCGCGGGCTAACGTCAGTTGACGATCCCCTAATACATCCCGTAACGCCCCTAACATCTCTTTTAAGCGATGAGGTGCTTCGTAGAAGATTAGCGTTCCACTTTCATAGCGAACTGTTTCTAGGGCCTCGCGGCGCTCTTTTTTCTTTCGTGGTAAAAAACCATAATACAGAAAACGTTCTGTCGCAAGACCGGATGCGACGAGCGCGGTCAAGGCTGCATTTGCACCCGGTAAGACGACGACCGGGATATCCGCTTCGATCGTAGCCCGGATCAAATCACTCCCTGGATCAGAAATTCCTGGCATTCCGGCATCCGAGACCAGTGCAACTTGTTTACCCGACTGTAAATCCGTCAACAGACGAGCGCCACTGACTTGTTTATTGTGTTCATGGTAGCTGACGAGTTTCGTATCAATCTTAAAATGATTAAACAATTTCATCGTCTGACGTGTATCTTCTGCCGCGACGAGATCCGCTTCTTGTAAAATACGAACGGCCCGGTACGTCATGTCCTCTAAATTTCCGATCGGTGTCGGAACGATATACAGACCATTCGTCTGTCCTTTAAAACTACTGGTCGCTTTCATGAGACGACCTCCCTTCTTGAATCAATTGTTCCTTTTTCGTCCGCGTTAATTGTTTGATCGCATATTCTCGTTTCAAGGCTTCCGACTTCGTAGCACACGTTTCTGTATAGATCAAAACAACAGGGAGCCGTGCTCGGGTGTATTTTGCTCCTTGTCCCGTGTTATGCGTTGCAAGTCGTTTCGTAACATCGACAGTATATCCTGTATACAGCGTACCATCATGGCAACGGACGATATAGACCGTATGATTAGACATCGAGATGCTTCCGCATCTGCAGCGTGTACGTATCATCTTGTTCATAGACGATGAACGGAGGCAACACCTTTAGACCTGGTTTAGCATCCTTGATCCCTTCAATCAATAACATGTTGGCCTCCTTACCTTGTTTCGGATAAATCAATTGCATCCGTTTTGGTTCAATCCGGTACTCGCGCATCAAGGTGACGAGATCGAGCAAACGTTCCGGTCGGTGGACAAAAGCCGTCTTGCCCCCTTGTTTGAGTAAATCTGCCGCTGATCGAATACAATCTTCGAGCGTGCAGAGTACTTCATGACGCGCAATCGTATAATGTTCACTCATGTTTCGATTAGACGATTCGTGCGCTAAAAAATATGGCGGATTACAGGTGACGACGTCATAAAGACCATATCCGAGCAGTTTTCCTGCTTCCTTGACGTCCCCTTCCACCATCTTCAGCTGACCTTGTTTGTCATTCAACTGAATACTCCGTCGCGCCATCGCAGCAAGACGGGGTTGAATTTCAAGCCCTGTGACCGTACCTTGCGTCCGGTACGACAAAAACAAGGGAATGGCACCATTGCCGGCACATAAATCGACTAACTGACCTTGTTTGATTGGAACCCAGACGAATTGGGCGAGTAACGCCGCATCGAGGGAATAGGAAAAAACGGTTGGACTTTGGATGATCCGTCCTTCTTTTCCAAGCAGATGATCCAGTCGTTCATCCGGTAATAATTCAATCATCTCGTTCTTCCTTTCTGAAAAAAAGACTGACTCCTAGGAAGTCAGCCTCTCAATGTTTCGTTAACATGGACAAGCAGAACAGACAGTCTCCGTCTTTACGGACTTGACCATAATGCAGGTTACAAATATGGAATCCTTCTTGATACAGTCGTCCTAAATTATCATACCCCGCACCGATGCCCGCTTCAGCCTCTGCTGCTTCTGTAATCGGTTGTTGTTCGTCACGCTCTACCTTCTCGCGGAGGTGGTGATTCTCAAGATAAAGGTGTTGATTCTCCTCCATCATATAAGCAAGCTGATCTTTTAACACGCTCAGATGCTCCGTCAGCAAGTGAATCTGTTGCTCGATCGCATCGACACGCGTAATGATTTCTTTTTTATCGACTCTCTCCACGCGTATGCACCCCGTCATTCTTTTGGTCGTTTTTGTTTTACGGCACCGACGGACAGTAATTCTTCCATCGAGTATGTGAGGACCCGGGAACGGTCTTTTAGTTCAATTTGAACGATTTGATCGAGGATGTTCAGACCAACGACCCGTCCTTCCCCTTCAGGAACGGTCAGACGTTTTCCGTAATCCGGAAGATCCCGTCGCATTTCTTCATACGTATCGTTTTCGTATTTTAAGCAACACATCAAACGACCGCAGACACCAGAAATTTTTGTTGGATTCAAGGATAGGTTCTGATCTTTCGCCATCTTGATTGAGACCGGCTCAAACTCTCCTAAAAATGAAGAACAACACAGCACACGACCACAGGGACCGATTCCGCCAAGTAGTTTCGCTTCATCGCGTACACCAATCTGACGTAATTCAATGCGTGTCCGGAAAACAGCCGCTAAATCTTTGACGAGTTCACGGAAATCGACACGACCTTCCGCTGTGAAATAAAAGATGACTTTATTTCGATCAAATGTATATTCGACATCGACAAGTTTCATATCGAGTTTGTGTTCACGAATTTTTTCGACACAGACAGCGTGCGCATCAAACGCCGCCATTTTATTTTCACGGACAATCATCGCATCTTTATCATCCGCGATGCGAAGGATAGCTTTCAGTGGCAAGACCACATCATCTTCGTCCATTTGTTTATCGGCAATGACAACTTCACCATATTCAATGCCCCGTACCGTCTCAACGATGACTGCCTGTCCTCGTGATAATGACTCTTGTCCAGGTGCAAAATAATAAATTTTGCCCGCTTCTTTAAAGCGAACGCCTACTACTTTTAGCATATCGCTCTACCCTTTCTGTAAGTCAAACATGAGACGCTCAACTGTTAATTGAGGATTAACATTTGCTTCGATCCGTTTAACGGCTGCCAGTACTGCTTGTAGCCACCGTGTGATCGTCGTCTGACTTTTCCCACCCATCTGTTCCAGTAATGGTCGGCTGTTCGCATAGGTGATCATTTCCCATGACGGATTGAGTTTAAGATGTAGAACATCTTCAAAAAAACACGTCACAAGTTCTAGACCAATCCGGGCATCTTGCCGGTTCTTGAATTGACTGATCCATTTTTCCTGGACAAACAAAGGTAAATCGGTCGGACGATTCGCTAATTCCTCCATCAATTGTACCACTGTCCCTCGCGCATTTACAAACCAGTCTTCGATTAATGCCTGCTCTGCATCTTCTATTTTCGGATAAACACGTGCTGCGAGTTGCGTTAACTCGCTGTCCCGTCCCGTTTTTTCAGACAAGACTTGACCAATCAACAAACGATCTGCGGGACGAAAACTCAGTAATTGTCCCCGCGAACGAATCGTTGGTAACAGGAGCTGTGGTTGATTCGTAATTAAAATTGCCACTTTCCCTGCACCCGGCTCTTCAAAAAACTTCAATAAGCTGTTCGCTGCTTGCGGCGTCATCTTATGAGCTTGTGTCACAACATAGATTTGTCGATCTCCCTCAAGCCCCCGTAATGAGAGGTCATGCATCAGTTGCTGAATCTGTTCTTTTTTGATGGTCGCTCCGTCTGGCTCGATTTGATAATAATCGACGAGATTCCCACTATCCATTCGGCGGCAACTCCGACACGTTTGACACGGTTCGATTTGATCGCGACGTTCACAGAACAGACTTTTGGCGAACAACTGAGCCGCCTCCAAAAGAAGCGGCTCATAGTCTCCCGTAAAGATATAAGCATGATTAATCCGATTCGCACGTAGCGAATTTTGTAAAATCGTCGCGATGACGGATTGTGTTTGTTCTAGTTCATGGAATGTCTGCATTAGAATTGATGAAACCCTTCAATCGGTAAGACAAAGACAGTTGCCCCGCCAACTTGAACTTCAACCGGATACGGAATATATGAATCGGCATGACCACCCATCGGTGAGATCGGTGAAACCATCTGTTCGCGGCTCGAGCAGTTTTTTTTGATTAACCGCATCAAGTCATCTAGACGTTCGCTCTGGACACCAATCATGAATGTCGTATTTCCTTCTTTTAGGAAGCCGCCGGTCGTCGCAAGTTTTGTCGCTCGAAAATCATTTTCAACCAGTGCTTCTGCTAGACGTAAGCTATCTTTATCTTGAACAATCGTAATGACCATTTTCATGATAATCTCTCCCTTTTCTCTAGATAAGTCAGTAGATCCTGACATAAGTTGTTTTGTAAGACTTCGATTGATTGGTTGGCATTGACTAGCTGAATCCGTTCCGGATCCTGCTCTGCTAATACCATGAAACCTTCATATACCCGTTGGCGGAACAAATCGTCCCGTTGTTCGATTCGATCGAGTGCTCCTCGTTCCATCATCCGTTGCTTGGAATCTGTGACCGTCAAGTCAAACAGATAGGTCCGATCGGGTTCTAATCCATTTGTGGCTTGATGATTGATGGTCCGAACTTGTTCGATGGAATAACCAAGCCCATACCCTTGATAGGCAATCGAAGCATCGATGAAGCGATCACATAAAACGATTTTCCCTGCCGCCAAGGCTGGACGAATCAATTCATTGACGTGCTGTGCCCGTGAGGCAGCATATAATAAGATCTCCGTCATCTCATCCATTTCACTGAATGCAGGATTTAAAATCAAGGAGCGAATCTCATTTCCAATTCGTGTCCCACCTGGTTCACGTGTCATCACGATATCGTACCCTTCAGCTGTCAACCGTTCTGCAAGTAATTGTAATTGCGTCGTTTTTCCGGCACCATCCGGACCTTCGACAGTAATGAATGTTCCTGTCATTCCATAATTCCTTCCTCTATCACACGCAATTTGCCTTCATGTAGAAGTTCTCCACCTTGTAGATGAATCGATGCGGCTATATACTGTTCAATCAGAGTAATATGTTCCAACGTCACCCGTTCTCCACGTAGGATTAACGGAACCCCCGGCGGGTAAGGAATGATAGTTTCCAGTGCTATCGCACCCACTGCTTCTTCAAAAGATTGGTCGACTCCTTCAAAACATTCCAACTGATCGAGTGGGCATGCCAGTGACGATACTTTTATTTTACCCATAATGGGTTGTCCGATATACCTTTTATCTGGAATTCCTTTTGTTTTCATCGTATCGAGTGCTGTTTTAATTTGCGTGATCCAGGCCTCGCGTTCCAATTTTGGCAAGATTCGCAATGGCAGAATACAAACAACATGATCGCCAAGTGCAAATTCGGTATCAAGTCCCTGCTTCTCCAAAGCATCTAGTAATTCTTTCCCGGAATGATTGGAGTGGGATAAAATCATTCGTGACCAGTCTTCAAAGGTAAACGCCTTTAGACCATCCAGTTGATTGACTTGTTGATGAAACAATTCATGACTAAAACGAACTTCTGCCATCTGTTGACCTGTCCACTGTTGTCGGTGATCACGGGCAAAATCGAGCGAAGCCATCAGCAGATAGGACGGGCTTGATGTTTGAAAAGCCTGGAGCGCGTGCTTTAATTTTCTTCGCTCGTTATTCGTGAAACGTTCATGGATCCAAGCAGCCATTGTTAACGCCGGTAGCGTTTTATGTGCCGACTGCACGACGGCTGTTGCTCCTAACTCAAATGCCGAAGGAATACCAAACGCTTCGCCAAAATGAGCCCCATGTGCTTCGTCAATGAGTAAGGGTAAGTTGTACGATCTCGTCAATTGAACCAGTTCTTTGATTTGTGCGGTCTCTCCATAATAGGTAGGCGACGTCAAAAAGACCGCTGTCCCCCCCGGATAAAGCTTTAGTGCTTCTTCCAATGTTTCACGTGAAACATTACCGCTTATTCCTGTTGTGTGATGGTATTCCGGCTCCATTAAAACAGGTGACAAACCTAACCATTCTAATGCATTAAAAACAGATTTATGTGAATTACGTTGAACATATATCCGATCGCCACGACTCGCAACAGCCGCTAACATCCCCCAATTTCCGACAGTCGATCCATTCACTAGAAAATGGGTGTCAGAGGCGTCATAGATTTGACGCAACAAAAGTTTTGCCTCATAAATGGCTTCTTCGGGATGATGAAAATCATCTAAACCACTCAACTCTGTTTTATCCCATTCAAAAAAAGAAGGTAAGTCTTTTAATAATGTTCCGTTCTTATGACCAGGAACATGCCAAGAAGTAGCTTTTCTTTTTACATGAGCATACAGTGCTTCAACAATCGGCATCCGACCTTTCATATACGTACAGTCCTTCCTGATTTAAACTACAAAAAGACCGACCTGCAGTATGCATCGTCCTTTCATGTCCATGCCCACGTGCCAACGTCCTATCCTCGCATGCCGACGCCTCCTTGACTATAATCGCATAACTTCCGTGTTCGGCATGGGACCGTGTGTGACGGACTTGTCACAAGTACACAAAACAAAAAATGATTG
>NZ_MOLV01000035.1 GCF_001870785.1 Exiguobacterium sp. KRL4 | reverse complement strand
CGCCTGTCGTCTGGTGACGATAGCCAAGTGGTCACACCCGTTCCCATGCCGAACACGGAAGTTAAGCACTTGAACGCCGAAAGTAGTTGGGGGCTTCCCCCTGCGAGGATAGGACGTTGCCAGGCCATTGAAAGGACCGATCTGCATACCGCAGATCGGTCTTTTTGTGTATGACAAATGAAAAGACTAAATGGTTGCATTTCACTTTTAAGATGATTACTATTAAATCAAACAATAGTCAAAGATGGTCAGAGAGGTGGTGCCCATGCAAAACATCACAGATATCATCGAAGCCTATTTAAAGCAGATTTTACATGATGAGAAAAAAATTGAAATCAAACGTCAAGAAATTGCTGAACGTTTTGATTGTGTACCATCACAAATCAACTATGTCATTAATACCCGTTTTACGATTGAAAAAGGTTATTTTGTTGAAAGTAAACGTGGTGGTGGCGGTTATATCCGGATTCAAAAAATCGTAATTTTGGATAGCCATGATCTGTTAGACGAGATGAGCCGATGGATTGGAAATGACTTGACGGAACAAGCAGCGGAAGATTATTTGATTCGCTTAGTGAATGAACAACTTTTAACACGACGTGAAGCCATTGTCGTCCAATCCTTGTTACAAAAAGAAAGTTTGCCGATGGTAGTTGAAGATCAACGTCGGATGCGGGCTCATTTGATGCAGACACTTTTGAAAACAATCAAACGACTTTGACACGGGAGGAATGTGTATGCGTTGTCAACGGTGTGGTGAACGTGAAGCCGTTGTCCGTGTCAAACTTCCACAAGATACAGAGGGAACCGAACAAGTACTCTGTTCGGTTTGTGTAAAGGAAATGGCCAAAGCCTATCAAGAAACAGCTTGTCCTTCATGTGGAATGACACGTCAACAGGTATTACATTTACGAAAAGTTGGGTGTGCGACATGCTATTCGTTTTTTAAAGAAGAAGTCGATGGGATGATTCGCCAATTTCAACACGGTCATACGAAACATTATGGTTCACGGCCTGAAGAAGAGTCAGTCGAAAGACGTTTATCGCAACAATTAAGTCGACTCAAAGAACAGTTGAATCGTAAAATTTTATCAGAAGATTATGAAGAAGCCGAGGTCCTGAAACAACAAATTTTAAATGTGGAGGAGGACTTGCGCCATGTTTGAAAAATTATTGACGCAACCTCTTAGCGAAAAGATGAACCAACAAGCACCCTATGATGATATCGTCGTCTCCACCCGGATTCGTTTAGCTCGCAATGTCACCCATTATCCGTTCTCGACAAGATTGACAGAAACGCAGGCTACTGCCTTGATTGATGAAACTGAGCGACAGCTATCGGGGTTAAAAGGGTTTCAATTCGGACGGGTCGACCAAGTCGATGCTTTAACACGAACTGCTTTAGTAGAAAAACATTTAATCAGTCCGGCACTCGCAACTCATCCACGCACAGGACTCTTTGTGAGTGAAGATGAACAAATTAGTGTCATGGTGAATGAAGAAGATCATTTCCGCATTCAGACATTGTTACCCGGTCTGCAACTAGAAGAGGCTTTTCGGATAGCGAAACAAGTCGACCTGTTGATTAGTGAACGCTTTAAAATCGCTTTTGACGATACACTTGGTTACTTGACGACTTGTCCGAGCAACGTCGGCACAGGTCTTCGTGCTTCGGTGATGTTGCATTTGCCTGGTCTTGTCCTCACGAATCAAATCCAAGGCTATATCAAACACTTGCGACAGCTAGGTTTTGCGATTCGTGGACGTTACGGCGAAGGTAGCAATGCGTCTGGAAGAATGTTTCAATTGTCGAATCAACGGACACTTGGAGCGAGTGAAGATATGCTGATTACCGATTATCAATTCGCCGTCGAAGCATTAATTGAGGCGGAACAAGCCGCAAGAAAAGGATTATTGGAGATGTATCAAGAAGAACTAGAGGACCGGTTGTATCGGTCGTATGGCATTCTAAGATCTGCGCGTTTGATTACGGCGCGAGAAGCGACGGAACGGTTATCCGATGTTCGGTTGGCTGACAGCTTAGGTTTAGCCGTCGAACTTCCGCCAAGTTTGTTCCATCATTTACTTGTATCGTTACAAACAGGTTTTCTACAAAAGCATTTCGGGAAACAATTAACATCAAGAGAACGGGACATCGAACGAGCGACTGTCATTCGTGAGATGTTAACCGAACAGACAAACAGGGATCACACACAAGGAGGTTTTGCGTAATGATGTTTGGACGATTCACAGAACGTGCTCAACGCGTACTCGCACTTGCACAAGAAGAAGCGGTACGTCTTGGTCACCATAATATCGGGACAGAACATATTTTACTCGGACTTGTACGTGAAGGAGACGGGATTGCGGCGAAAGCATTAACGGCACTCGGACTCAGTTCAGATAAGATTCAAATGGAAGTCGAAGCATTGATCGGTCGTGGTCAAGATGGTGCGACGACGATTCACTATACACCACGTGCGAAAAAGGTCATCGAACTTTCGATGGATGAAGCACGTAAATTAGGTCATTCATACGTGGGAACAGAACATCTTTTGCTCGGTTTAATCCGTGAAGGAGAAGGTGTCGCTGCTCGCGTTTTAAATAACCTTGGCATCAGCCTCTCAAAAGCACGTCAGCAAGTACTCCAGTTGCTCGGCAACAGTGAAACGACAGCAAATGCCTCACAAGCTGGCTCAGGCGTCGCGACACCAACACTTGACGGTCTCGCTCGTGACTTAACACAGCAAGCTCGTGAAACACGTCTTGACCCGGTCATCGGTCGTGCAAAAGAAATCCAACGTGTCATTGAAGTCCTAAGCCGCCGGACGAAAAATAATCCCGTCTTGATCGGGGAACCAGGTGTTGGTAAAACAGCTGTCGTCGAAGGGCTAGCGCAACAAATCGTCAATAATGAAGTGCCGGAGACGTTACGGAATAAACGCGTCATGGTACTCGACATGGGGACACTCGTCGCGGGCACGAAGTATCGTGGTGAGTTTGAAGATCGGTTGAAGAAGGTCATGGACGAGATTCGTCAGGCCGGAAACATCATTCTCTTCATCGATGAGTTGCACACGTTGATCGGTGCTGGTGGAGCAGAAGGTGCAATCGATGCGTCCAACATCCTGAAACCATCACTCGCGCGTGGGGAACTTCAATGTGTTGGAGCAACGACACTTGATGAGTACCGGAAATACATCGAAAAAGATGCGGCACTCGAACGTCGTTTCCAACCGATCCAAGTCGCTGAGCCGACAACGGATGAAGCAACACAAATCTTGTTTGGTCTTCGTGACCGTTATGAAGCGCATCACCGTGTCACCATCACGGATGAAGCGATTCACGAAGCTGTTACGCTTTCGGATCGGTACATTTCGGACCGTTTCCTACCGGATAAAGCAATCGACCTCGTTGATGAAGCAGCTTCAAAAGTCCGTCTTCGTTCGTATACAGCACCACCCAACTTAAAAGAAGTTGAAGCGAAGCTTGAAGGTATTCGTAAAGATAAAGATGAAGCCGTTCAAAGTCAGGAATTTGAAAAAGCAGCAAGTCTTCGCGATACGGAACAAAAGTTGCGCGACGAGCTGGAGCGTTTGAAAGAAGAATGGCAGAACAAACAAGGCAACGAAAAACTTGAAGTCACAAAAGACGATATCGCACAAGTCGTCGCCAACTGGACGGGTGTTCCGGTCACGAAAATCGCGGAGGAAGAAACGGATCGTTTATTGCGTCTCGAAGAAATTCTTCATGGTCGTGTCATCGGTCAAAACGAAGCGGTTAAATCCATTTCAAAAGCCATCCGTCGGGCTCGGGCTGGACTCAAAGATCCAAAACGTCCGATTGGTTCGTTTATCTTCCTCGGTCCGACTGGTGTCGGTAAAACGGAACTCGCACGAGCGGTCGCAGAAGCGATGTTCGGTGACGAGGATGCCATCATCCGAATCGACATGTCTGAGTACATGGAGAAACATGCGACAAGTCGCCTTGTCGGTTCGCCTCCGGGATATGTCGGGTATGAAGAAGGCGGCCAGTTAACAGAAAAAGTCCGCCGGAAACCGTATTCAGTCATCTTGCTCGATGAGATTGAAAAAGCGCACCCTGAAGTCTTCAACATCTTACTTCAAGTGCTGGATGATGGACGTTTGACGGATTCAAAAGGTCGGACAGTCGACTTCCGAAATACGATTATCGTCATGACGTCGAACGTCGGTGCAAGTGCACTCAAACGGAACAAATATGTTGGTTTTGCCGTCTCGGATGATACGGACCGTGAGTACAAAGACATGAAGGGCAAAGTCATGGATGAACTGAAAAAAGCCTTCCGTCCTGAGTTCTTGAACCGAATTGACGAAACGATCGTCTTCCATTCACTTGAGAAGAAACACATCGAAGAAATCGTGAAATTGATGGCGAAAACACTGGAACAACGACTTGCTGAACAACAAGTGCATTTCGAGTTGACGCCAGCTGCGCTCTCGAAAATTGCGGATATCGGATATGATCCAGAGTACGGAGCGCGTCCGATTCGCCGTGCGCTTCAACGTGAAGCGGAGGATCGTTTGTCGGAAGCCTTGCTTGCGGGAGACATCCAAAAAGGTGAACGTGTAGCACTTGATGTCGAAGATGGCGAATTCATCGTCCGCCGTCATCAAGCTGAACCAGCAACCACTGAATAAGTGATCAACAGGGTCCAGCTTTCGCAAGTATGAGGCGAAAGCTGGACTTTTTTCTTGATAAAGAGAAAGGATGAATCGATTGGCTAAACTGAAGACAAAATTTGTTTGTCAAAGCTGTGGGACGGAATCTCCAAAATGGATGGGGCGTTGCTCCGGCTGTGGTGAGTGGAATACGATGGTGGAGGAAGTCATCGAGGAGAAAAAGGCACGGCGTGGATCGGCTTTTGTTCATACGACAACTAAACAATTAAAACCGGAGCGACTGTCGGATATCGTATCGCAAGAAGAGAGTCGTGTCTTCACAGGGAGCAGTGAGTTTGACCGTGTCCTCGGTGGCGGAATCGTACCCGGCTCGATGGTGCTCGTCGGAGGTGATCCCGGAATCGGGAAGTCGACGATTTTACTCCAGACGAGTGCTCGTCTCGCACAGCGTGGTGAAAAGGTGCTTTATATTTCCGGTGAGGAATCACTGAAGCAGACGAAATTAAGAGCGGAGCGACTCGGCTTACCGACTCAGGATTTATTTGTCCTCAGTGAGACCGATATGAACATGATCGAGCGGGTCGTCGATGAAGAAAATCCTGCTTTCTTGATCATTGATTCAATCCAAACGGTTTATATTGATGAGATTCAGTCCGCACCAGGAAGTGTGACCCAAGTTCGTGAATGTACAGCCATGTTGATGAAAATTGCCAAGAGTCGTGGGATCGCCATCTTCATTGTCGGTCACGTGACGAAGCAAGGATCGATTGCGGGTCCACGTCTGCTTGAACACATGGTGGATGCCGTGTTGTATTTCGAAGGCGAACGTCACCATACGTTTCGGATTTTACGGGCTGTCAAAAACCGGTTTGGCTCGACGAATGAGATTGGAATCTTTGAAATGCGGGAGTCAGGTCTCGAAGAAGTCTTGAATCCATCGGAAATCTTCTTGGAAGAACGAACGTCCGGGGTGTCTGGCTCGACGATCGTCGCGTCGATGGAAGGAACACGAACGGTTCTTGTCGAGTTACAAGCCTTGATTTCACCAACTTCATTCGGCAATCCACGTCGCATGGCGACGGGAATCGATCAGAATAAAGTGGCCTTGTTGATGGCGGTTTTAGAAAAACGGTCCGGCTTATTACTTCAGACGCAAGATGCGTATCTCAAGGCAGCGGGTGGTGTCAAACTCGATGAACCAGCGATTGATTTAGCGATTTGTGTCGCCGTCGCTTCGAGTTTTCGAGATAAACCAACACGACCGACCGACGTCGTTATCGGCGAAGTCGGCTTGACCGGAGAAGTCCGACGGGTGTCACGGATCGAGCAACGGGTCGCGGAAGCTGCAAAACTTGGTTTCACGCGTGCCATCATTCCGAAAAACAACTTAGGTGGATGGACGTATCCCCCAGGCATCACAGTGATTGGTGTCGAAAGTGTGGATGAAGCATTACGCGAAACGATTCCTTTTTAAGTCAGTGCAACTACGGTAAAGGAAGGGGCGACTGTCACAGACCTGTAAACAGTTTCCCCTTCCTAAGGCGTAGGTGAATCAAATTAATACATGTTACAATGAACTTAAAATAATAAAAGGAGGTGGGAAGATTGAAAATCGTCATCAGGATCTTTTTTGCGTTACTGGGTCTTGCACTTGGTATCTTGTTGCTTCCTGAATTATTTCAACTGATTGAAGCAGCGACGAAGATGGCTTTCCCGGACTGGTTGATGACCACATACGTAACAGGAACGATTGGTGCACTCATATTTTTATTAATTGGATTATTCATTACGGATTCTGTGATTCGACTTCTCCGGTTTTTAGAAGAAAAGTTAGTCAAGGCACCGGTCGCTGATTTGTTTTTCGGCACTTTTGGTCTACTGATTGGTCTTGTCATGGCATTTCTCGTCAGCATGTTAATCGAACTCGTTGATATTCCGCTACTCAGCAACGTCTTAACGATTTTCGTGACAGCGTTGTTCGGATACCTCGGATTTACGGTCGGTTACCGGAAACGTCATGAACTGACGAAAGTCTTCTTGCGCAATAACAGTAATCAAGCAGAGAAAAAGGCGGTGGCAGAACCTGTCGTCGTCGCAAAATCGAACAGTAAAGTCCTCGATACGAGTGTCATTATCGATGGACGGATTACCGATATCGCGAAAACAGGTTTCGTCGAAGGCAAATTGATCGTGCCGCAATTCGTCATCGGAGAGTTACAGTACATCGCGGACTCATCGGATACACTGAAACGGAACCGGGGACGCCGAGGACTGGATGTCTTAAAAGAATTACAATCCATTCCCGGAATGGAAGTCGAAATTTATGACGGTGATTTTGAAGACGTGTCGGAAGTGGACATCAAGTTGATTAAGCTCGCCGAACTGATTAAAGGGATCGTCGTCACAAACGACTACAACTTAAATAAGGTCTGCGAAGTCCGGAATGTACCGGTCTTGAACATCAATGATTTGGCGAATGCCGTCAAACAGGTCGTCATTCCCGGTGAAGAGATGACGGTTCTTGTCATCAAAGAAGGAAAAGAACAAAAGCAGGGGATCGCTTATCTCGAAGACGGAACGATGGTCGTCGTCGAAGAAGGAAAACATCTGATTTCGAAGACGATTGGTGTCGTCGTGACCAGTGTGCTTCAAACGTCTGCAGGTCGGATGATTTTTGCAAAACCTCAAGAAAAATAAACAGCAGGCTGCCAAATTCGTTTTGGCAGTCTTTACTTATGGGAAAAGAGGGAAATAGATGAAAGAACAGACTTATCGCATTGTCATTCCGGCTGCCGGAGCAGGTAAACGGATGGGAGCCGATCGAAATAAATTGATGTTGTTGTTACGAAACCGCTCCATCATCGAGTGGACGCTGGATGTCTTCGAACAAGACGACAAATGTCTTGAGATCATCCTTGCGATCAATCCAGCAGAACAGCCTTGGTTTGAATCGATCACGACACAGTACGAGACGACGATCCAACTGATTCCAGGTGGAAGCGAACGGCAGGAGAGTGTCCGGCGAGGATTAGCCGTGATCACCGAGCCTGGCATCGTCCTGATTCATGACGGAGCACGTCCATTCGTGACACTCGACGCGATTCACCGTGTCGTCGCAGCAGCTGAAGTAACGGGTGCGGCCATCCTGGCCGTCCCAATCAAAGATACCGTCAAACGGGTCGAGCGGGATAGGATTGTCGAAACCGTTCCACGGGAGCAGTTGATGGCGGCTCAAACCCCACAAGCGTTTCAGCTCGAGACGATTCGGACGGTCCATGAAAAAGCAGCGACAGAATTTTTAGGTACGGATGATGCAAGTTTGATAGAATGGGACGGAGGAACGGTGACTCAGGTGACCGGACAATACGAGAACATTAAAGTAACGACACCCGACGATTTAGTATTTGGTGAAGCGATTTTAACGAAACGGGGGAAATGATGATGATTCGAATTGGACAAGGATTTGATGTACATGCGTTTGCAGAGGATCGGAAACTGATTTTAGGTGGAATCGAGATTCCACATACAAAAGGATTGCTCGGTCATTCCGATGCGGATGTCTTGTTACATACGATTGCCGACGCTGCACTTGGAGCCATCGCAGCAGGCGATATCGGGAAACATTTCCCTGATACGGATCCGGAATTCAAAGATGCGGATTCCGCAAAACTGTTGCAACATGTGTATGCGCTCGTCAAGGAGCAGGGATATGAACTTGGTAATCTCGATGCGACGGTGATCGCACAGGCGCCGAAATTACGTCCGTATATCGATACGATGCGTGCCCGGATCGCAGAACTGCTCGAAGCGGATATTGAACAAATCAATGTTAAGGCAACGACGACAGAATGGCTTGGCTTTACGGGACGTGAAGAAGGAATCGCATGCCAGGCTGTGATTTTGCTGAAACGAATCGAAGAATAAGGTATACTAGGTAAGCGAATTTTAGACTAAGGGAGTGGATCGGTAATGGCAGAAGTACGTGTACGTTATGCACCAAGTCCAACTGGACATCTTCATATTGGAAACGCACGAACAGCGTTGTTTAACTACCTGTTCGCACGACATGCAGGCGGGAAAATGATTTTACGAATTGAGGATACGGATCAGAAACGAAACATTGACGGCGGTGTCGAAAGTCAGATGAAGTATCTTGAGTGGCTCGGCATCGAGTGGGATGAAGGTCCAGGTCGTGGTGGCGAATACGGTCCTTACTTCCAAATGGAACGACTGGATCTATACAAAAAGTATACGGACGAGTTGCTTGAAAAAGGGCTTGCGTATCGCTGCTATATGACATCAGAAGAGCTCGAAGCAGAACGGGAAGCCCAGATCGCACGCGGTGAAGCGCCACGTTATTCGGGTGCACACCGTAACTTGACGCAAGAGCAAGAAGAGGCATTTGTGGCAGAAGGACGAACACCATCGATTCGGATTCGTGTACCGGAAGATGTGGCGTATACATGGCATGATATTGTTAAAGAAGACGTCTCGTTTGAGTCAAAGGACTTCGGAGATTGGGTCATCGTCAAAAAGGACGGTATCCCGACATACAACTTTGCTGTTGTCATCGATGATCACTTGATGGCAATCAGCCATGTACTTCGCGGAGACGATCATATCTCGAACACACCAAAACAGATGATGATTTATGATGCCTTCGGTTGGGCGTATCCAACGTTCGGTCACATGACGCTGATCGTCAATGAAGAGCATAAAAAATTGTCAAAACGTGACCAATCGATCATTCAATACATCGAGCAGTATAAAGACCTCGGATATCTGCCGGAAGCGTTACTCAACTTCGTGACGTTACTCGGTTGGTCGCCGGTTGGTGAACAAGAAATCTTTACGAAGGAAGAGTTCATTGAAATCTTCGATGCCTCCCGCCTTTCGAAAAGTCCGGCTGTCTTTGATCAACAAAAGCTGGCTTGGATCAACGGCCAATACATGAAACACCAATCGTTTGAAGAAGTATTCGAAGCGAGTCTGCCGTTCTTACAAGAAGCGGGTCGTGTATCAAGTGAGCCGACGGAAGAAGAACGAATCTGGGCACAAGATCTAGTCGGACTGTACCGGGAACAGATGACACATGGTGCAGAAATCGTTGAGCTTTCAGAGATGTTTTTTGAAGAAGAACTGGTGTATGATGAAGAGGCAAACACTGTTTTGGCAGGAGAAATGGTTCCTACCGTCTTAAGTGAGTTCGCGACTCAGTTGCGGACACTGGAAGACTGGACGCCGGAAGCCATCAAAGGTGCGATTAAAGCGACACAAAAAGCAACTGGACAAAAAGGAAAAAACTTGTTCATGCCAATCCGCGTCGCAACGACCGGACAGACACACGGACCAGAACTTCCGAACACGATTCAACTATTAGGAAAAGACCGCGTACTCGCGCGTCTGGACGCATAAATAAAGCGTAGATGAGGAAAGTAGAACCGATGCCTGTTGTACAGAGACGAGCTTGCGTGATGAGAGAGCTTGAACAGACGCGTTTCGAAATGCCCCTCTGAGTGCTACCCGAAATCAGTGAGAGTAGGCGTAGACGTATCTCCGGCGTTAACGGATCGGAGAGGGATGAAGTTTTTCATCCAAACAGAGTGGGACCGCGCTGATTAGCGTCTCTGTGCAGCGATGCACGGGGGCGCTTTTTCTTATGGGGAGGAGAACGAACATGACACGGATGCGTGAAGATATCCGCAATGTATTTAAGCAAGATCCGGCAGCTCGGAGTACAGTCGAAGTCGTATTGACCTATCCTGGACTCCATGCCGTCTGGATGCACCGATTCGCTCATCGTTTGTGGAAGATGAATCTGCATCTGGCTGCCCGGATGCTCGCTCAATTCAGTCGTTTCTTAACGGGGATTGAAATCCATCCTGGAGCAACCATCGGACGACGTTTGTTCATCGACCATGGTATGGGAGTCGTTATTGGTGAAACGGCGATTATCGGGGATGATGTCACCCTGTTTCAAGGTGTGACGCTTGGCGGAACGGGGAAAGAGACGGGGAAACGGCATCCGACACTCGGAAATGGGGTCCTCGTTTCAGCGGGAGCCCGCGTACTCGGAGATATTAAAATAGGAGATTCCTCCAAAATCGGTGCGAGTTCCGTGGTGTTAAAGGATGTTCCGGCAAACGCAACAGTCGTCGGTATTCCTGGTCGAGTCGTCGTCCAAGACGGAATCAAAGTTGATGCGCCATTAGATCATCAGTTACCGGACCCGGTCCGTGAATGCCAAGAACGAATTGAACTAGAGCTCGAACAATTAAAACGTGAGATTGAACGAATAAAAGGAGGACGCCGCCATGATACAACTTTACAACAGCATGACCGGAAAAAAGGAACCATTTAAGCCGTTAGAAGAAGGAAAGGTCAAGATGTATGTCTGTGGACCGACTGTCTATAACTACATTCACATTGGGAATGCCCGTCCGGCCATCGTCTTTGATACCGTCCGCCGCTACTTCACGTATCGGGGATATGAAGTCAAATACGTCTCGAACTTCACGGATGTCGACGATAAGATCATTCGGACGGCGAATGAGCTCGGAGAAGATTACCACGCGCTGACGAAACGGTTCATCGACGCATATCATGCCGATACCGGTGCATTGAATGTCCAAAAAGCAGATATCCATCCACTGGTCACAGAAACGATGGACGACATCATCGCCTTCATCGAAGTACTTGTCGAAAAAGGAAATGCGTATGCGTCAAGCGGCGATGTCTACTTCCGGACACGCAGTTTTAAAGATTATGGCCAATTAAGCCAACAGTCGATCGATGAGCTCCGGTCCGGCGCCCGGATTGAAGTCGGTGAGAAAAAAGAAGATCCACTCGACTTCGTGTTATGGAAAGCAGCCAAACCGGATGAACCGGCATGGACCAGTCCATGGGGCGAAGGGCGTCCCGGCTGGCATATCGAATGCTCGGCGATGGCGAAAAAGTATCTCGGGGATACGATTGATATTCACGCGGGGGGACAAGACTTAAAATTCCCGCACCATGAAAATGAGATTGCTCAGTCGGAAGCTTGCAACTCGCAAAAATTCGCGAATTACTGGATGCATAATGGATTCCTCAACATTGAAAATGAAAAGATGTCAAAATCACTCGGGAATTTTCTGACGGTCCACGAAGCGATCCAAGCGGTCGATCCGATGGTCTTACGTTTCTTCATGTTATCGGTCCAATACCGTCACCCGATCAACTACAGCCGTGAACTGATCGATCAGGCGGCAAATGGTCTGGCGCGGATTCGTGAATCGGTCGCAAACGTCGAACATCGTCTGGCGATGACGGCGAACCTCGGCACATCGAATGAGAAGTGGTTGAAACGGATTGAAGCAATCAAACAACATTTCGTGACATCGATGGATGATGACTTCAATACGGCGAATGCGGTAACAGATTTGTTTGATCTATCGAAAGAAGCAAACCTGTATCTCGGAGAAGAACAAGTCGCAACGGACGTCCTCGAACGATTTTTAGCCGTCTTCGATGAGTTGTCGACCGTTCTTGGTGTCACACTCACGGTCGATAAAGGATTGCTCGACGAAGAAGTTGAACAATTGATCCGCGACCGGGACACAGCACGAAAAGACCGTGACTTCACACGAGCTGACGCGATCCGGGATCAACTGCGTGACCAGGGCATTTTACTTGAAGACACGGCGCAGGGGATGCGGTGGAAGCGCGGATGAAAAATTATAAACAATTAAATGCATTGGCACTCGCCTATATGGGCGATGTCGTGTATGAGTTACATGTCCGGGAACGGTTACTCGATCAAGGGTTCGTCAAACCGGGAGACCTGCATCAGGCGGCGATTCGATATGTCCGGGCGCAAGCTCAGGCCTTCGTCGTCACCCACTGGCTGAACACGGACACGTTAACGGAAGAAGAACAGGCTGTCGTCCGTCGTGGTAAAAATGCGAAATCAGGTTCTGTACCTAAAAGTACGGATGTCCACACGTATCGTTACGCGACGGCATTTGAAGCCCTGTTAGGATATGTTTATCTTTCAAAAGGAGGGGATCGTCTTGAAGAACTCATCGGACAAGCGTTCACATTACTCGAAAACGAAGCAACGGACGGAAAATAAATCAGGCAACCCATTACGGAAACCAAAAGGTGATAAGCCGAGTGTTGAGAAACAGAAACGGATTGAAAAGAAACAGGAAGACCCGATCGTGATTGAGCCGCTCGAAGAAGGACAGGATTTCTTATACGGACGGAACCCGGTCCTTGAAGCCTTACGGACGGGACGGGAGATGAACAAGTTGTTCATTCAAGAAGGGCAACAGAAAGGACCACTCGCGGTCATTCACGCGATGGCCAAAGAAGCGGGTGTCCAGACCCAAATCGTTCCCCGTTCGAAACTCCATGGTCTGACGGGGAGTGACAACCACCAAGGGGTCGTCGCGGCCGTCGCGGCTTACGAATATGCGGAACTCGATGACATCTTTGCGCTCGCGGAGAAAAAAGGTGAGACCCCGTTGATGATTTTGCTGGATGAACTGGAAGACCCGCATAATTTGGGATCGATTCTCCGGACGGCGGATGCGGTGGGTGCCCACGGCATCATCATCCCAAAACGCCGGTCCGTCGGATTGACGCAAGTCGTCGCGAAAGCATCCACCGGTGCAATCGAACATATACCAGTCGTCCGTGTGACGAACTTGACCCGGACGATGGAAGACTTGAAGAAAAAAGGGATCTGGTTTGTCGGAACGGATGCACGTGAAAGTGACGACTACCGGACGCTCGACGGAACGATGCCACTCGGCATCGTCATCGGCAGTGAAGGAAAAGGGATGAGCCGGCTCGTCCGCGAAAAATGTGATTTCCTTGTCCATCTCCCGATGGCAGGACACGTCACGTCGCTGAATGCGTCGGTCGCAGCCTCTTTACTGTTGTATGAGGTCTACCGGACGAGAAAGCCGTATTCGCGATGAAATATGACCGTCTGATCGTTGATGGCTACAATATCATTGGCGCATGGCCGGAATTCCGGACATTGCGGGAGCAGGATTTTGAATTAGCACGGGAACGATTGGTCGATGCGATGGCCGAGTACCAAGCCGTAACAGGAATTAGCGTGACGATTGTCTTCGATGCCTATCTCCAACCGGGACGAGAATCCCGAATCAAGAAAAGTGGGATTGAAGTCATTTATACCCGTGAAAATGAAACGGCCGATGAATGGATTGAGAAAACAGCAGCAGAGTGGTTACAAGATATCCGGGTCAAGTTGACCGTTGCGACCAATGATTTTACGGAGCAATGGGTCATCTTTACGCTGGGGGCGCTTCGGATCTCGGCACAAGAGTTACGCCGCGATTGGAAAGCAGCTGTCGTGGTCATTCGAGGACAGACGTCAATCTCGAAGACAAGCAAAAAACCACGGTCGACGATTGATATGCCGGCAGATGTCATCGAACGTCTCGAACAAATACGCCGGCGTAAAAACTCGGATTCATGACAGGGGTGGACGAACGGGATTCACGAGTAGATCGTGGATCTCGTTTTTTGTATTTAAATCATTTGTCAGATCACCATGTGCCAAAATGGAAGAAAAAAGAGGTCATGCCAATTTTTATTGTCGTACGATAGGAAATTATTGTATAATTAGAAACAATCGATTAGTTTGTCAGAGAAACTTGGAGGGATGAAGGATGAGTTTGGTTTCGTTCGACCAGTTTGAGTGCATGACCGATGAGGCGCTTGTGGAACAAGCGAAGGTATTTGACAACAGTGATGCGCTCGAATTTCTGATCGAGCGGTATCGGAACTTCGTGCGTGCAAAGGCACGGTCCTACTTCTTGATTGGGGCGGACCGGGAAGATATCATCCAAGAAGGAATGATCGGACTATATAAAGCGGTCCGTGATTACCGGACGGATAAGCTCGCTTCTTTTAAAGGATTTGCCGAACTCTGTATCACACGACAGATGATCACGGCTATCAAAACCGCGACACGGCAAAAACATATTCCGCTCAATTCTTACATCTCGCTTGATAAGCCGATTTACGATGATGAATCAGAGCGGACGTTACTCGACATCATCACGTCGACGGTCCCTTCCGATCCACAAATTCTGATTGTGAACCGGGAAGAGTATGCGGACATCGAAAGTAAGATGGATGAAATCTTAAGTGATCTCGAACGTAAAGTCCTTGCTCTTTATCTCGATGGGAGAACGTATCAAGAAATTTCGGATGATCTCGATCGTCATGTCAAGTCAATCGACAATGCCCTTCAACGTGTCAAGAAGAAATTAGAACGGTACCTCGAGGCGCGGAAACTGACCGTATGATCGAGAGGTGGATTGACCACCTCATTCCGGTGTGCTACTGTATAAATAGCGCCTTACTAGCGAGACGCCGCTCATAGGCGTTTTTTTTTACGCTCTTTTTTGGAGAGAGGGTTCTCTTCTTGAAGAGAAGGAGTGGCAAAGAAGGAGGTCTTTTGAGATGGCTAAGAAAGTAGGCCTTGCTTGTGATATTTGCGGTGCCCGCGACTACACGACGATGAAACAAGAGGATGTCAGCATCCGCTTGGAACTAAAAAAATTCTGTCGCCGCTGTAACGCGCATACGATTCATAAAGAAGCGAAATAAGGCTTCATCTGTCCCGATTTAATACATCCTGGAGGGAAAGTACGATGAAATTTTTGCGTGACGTATGGAATGAACTGAAAAAGACGAGCTGGCCAAAACGAAAAGAACTGACGAAGTATACGCTGACCGTAATCGGTATGGTCATTTTCATGGGTGTTTTCATCTTCGGTATCGATTCTGGGCTCAGCGCATTCATGAGTTGGTTGATTAAGTAAAAAGAAGAGGTGACGTACCATGGATAAGCAGTGGTTTGTTGTCCAAACGTACTCTGGATTCGAAAACAACGTCAAGGCAAACCTTGAACGTCGGATCGAATCTATGAACATGGACGAGAAGATCTTCCGTGTACTCGTTCCGATCGAAACGGTACAGGAAGAAGTAACGAATAAAAAAGGTGAGACGAAAATCAAGGAACGTGAAATCAAGATCTTCCCAGGGTATGTCCTTGTGGAAATGGTCATGACCGATGATTCTTGGTATGTCGTCCGTAACACGCCGAACGTCACAGGATTCCTTGGTTCGGTCGGCGGCGGTTCAAAACCGACACCACTTCTTCCTGAAGAAGCAGAAAACATTCTTGGATCAATGGGACTTGTCGACATGAAGAGTCGTTACGACTTTACGATGGGACAAATTGTTCGGATCAAAGAAGGTGCGTTTGAGAACCTAGAAGGAACGGTTGAAGAGCTCGACACGGAAACGGAAAAAATGAAGGTTTCTGTCGATATGTTCGGTCGTGAAACGAAAGTGGAGCTTGATTTCTCGCAGGTTGAGAAAATAGATTAAGTTTCCTATTGCGAAACTTTTGTTTTAATGGTACAATTTTTCCTGTTTGATGTTGTGCTTATTTCGATAAATTACTCGTCGAATAGAATGAGTGGGAGGACGCGCAACGTCCAATTAAACCACATTAAAGAATTAAGGAGGTGTGTCTCGTGGCGAAGAAGGTTATGAAACTAGTTAAACTTCAAATTCCTGCGGGCAAAGCAAACCCAGCTCCACCAGTTGGACCGGCACTCGGTCAAGCAGGTGTGAACATCATGGGCTTCTGTAAAGAGTTCAACGCTCGTACACAAGACCAAGCCGGCTTGATTATTCCTGTAGTCATCACGGTTTTTGAAGATCGTTCATTTACGTTTATTACTAAAACTCCACCAGCAGCAGTTCTCTTGAAGAAAGCAGCTGGAATCGAGAGCGGTTCAGGCGAGCCTAACCGTAAGAAAGTAGCGACTGTCAAACGTGACAAAGTTCGCGAAATCGCTGAAACGAAAATGCCAGACCTCAACGCAGCATCTGTTGAAACAGCGATGTTGATGGTTGAAGGTACTGCACGTTCTATGGGTATCGTAATCGAAGACTAAGTCTTTTGATTACAAGGAACAACGATGAGGGTCGCAGGCGGATAGTTACTTGAAGCCTTGCTACCCTTTCATTATGTGGGAGGATTTTCCGCACAACCACAAAGGAGGAACCTAAAATGGGTAAGAAGTATAAAGAAGCTGCTAAACTTATCGATCGTACGGTTTCATACGAACTCGCTGAAGCTGTAGATCTTACTAAAAAGTCTGCAACTGCGAAATTCGATGAAACAATCGAACTTGCTGTTCGCCTCGGAGTCGATCCGAAGAAAGCAGATCAACAAATCCGTGGAGCAGTCGTATTGCCACACGGTACTGGTAAAACACAAAAAGTTCTCGTCTTTGCTAAAGGTGAGAAATTAAAAGAAGCGGAAGCTGCTGGAGCAGACTTCGCTGGTGATTCTGAGTACATCACTAAAATCCAACAAGGATGGTTCGACTTCGATGTTATCGTTGCGACACCTGACATGATGGGTGAAGTTGGTAAACTCGGCCGTGTTCTCGGACCTAAAGGCCTCATGCCTAACCCGAAAACAGGAACAGTTACATTTGACGTCACAAAAGCAATCAACGATATCAAAGCTGGTAAAGTTGAGTACCGTGTCGACAAATCAGGTAACATCCACGTTCCAGTCGGTAAAAAATCATTCGATAACGAGAAGTTGATTGAAAACATCACGACCGTTATGGAAACTCTCGTCAAAGTTAAACCAGCTACTGCTAAAGGTGTTTACCTGAAGAACATCGCGATCGCTTCAACAATGGGTCCTGGTGTAAAAGTATCTGCGGTTGACTTTGCGAAATAATTTCGTCTAAAACGAACTTGACAACGTTCTAAGAACGCTGTTACAGTATAAAACGTTGATATATTCGACATACCGTAGACAGAAGGTGCTCATCGATTGAGCATAAACCCTTCCGAGGTGTTCTTGCTCAGAGAGCCTGTTTGTTCAGGTATCCTTTTTGACGATTACGCCTCCTCTGCTCTGCAGACGGAGGCTTTTTATTTGAAATCGAGCAGCCCCTCGCGCCGGTACATTCTATTTACCAGGAGGTGCAACAGAAATGGCAAACGAAAAAGTTATCGCTGTCAAAGCGGATCTCGTATCTGAGATCGCTGAGAAAATGCAAGCGAGTGCTGGAACGATCGTCGTCGACTACCGTGGTCTCACAGTAGACGAAGTAACTGAACTTCGTAAACAACTCCGCGAAGCGGGCGTTGAATTCAAAGTTTACAAAAACGGTCTCCTCCGCCGTGCAGCAGTTCAAAGCAATCTTGAAGGTCTTGAGGAAGTCTTTACAGGTCCTACTGCGATCGCCTTCAGCAATGAAGACGTTATCGCTCCAGCTAAGATCTTAAACAACTTCTCGAAAGAACACAAAGCTCTTGAGCTTAAAGGTGGTATCATCGAAGGCAAAGTCACTTCAGTAGAAGATGTCAAAGCCCTTGCGGAACTTCCGTCACGCGAAGGTCTCCTTTCGATGCTTCTCAGCGTGCTTCAAGCGCCAATCCGCGGTCTTGCGGTGGCAACGAACGCAATTGCAGAGCAAAAAGAAGAACAATCTGCTTAATGTCCGCTTAGCGGGATAGGCAAACACACAATTTTTCAAACCCCAACGTGGGCTAAATCAAAGGAGGAAAACCATAATGGCTTTCAACAAAGAGCAATTTATCGAAGACCTCAAGGGCATGACTGTTCTTGAACTTAACGAACTCGTAAAAACAATCGAAGAAGAATTCGGCGTATCAGCAGCAGCTCCAGTAGCAGCAGCAGGTGCAGGCGCAGCAGCAGCTGAAGAGCAAACTGAATTCGACGTAATCCTTACTAGCGCAGGTTCTGGTAAAATCAACGTCATCAAAGCAGTTCGCGAATTGACAGGCCTCGGTCTTAAAGAAGCGAAAGCACTCGTTGACGGAACTCCAGCTCCAGTTAAAGAAGGTGTTTCGAAAGAAGACGCTGACGCAATCAAAGCTAAGCTTGAAGAAGCTGGCGCAAGCGTAGAAGTTAAGTAATTTTCTTCTTCACGTAAAACAAAAGAAGCTCGCTTTGCGGGCTTCTTTTGTTTTCAACTTTAATGCAGAGAGGGGAAGGAAACATGGCAGATCATTATTACACAAATGATCCCTCCTCGAAACGGGATCCGAAGTCGTGGGAGTTTATCTTGCGTGGTGAAACGTTCCGTTTTACATCCGATCATGGAGTCTTTTCAAAAGGCGGTGTTGATTTTGGTTCACGTCTACTCATTGAAGCGTTTGTCGAACCGGACATAACGGGTGCGATTCTTGATGTGGGTTGTGGGTATGGACCGATGGGGATTTCGCTTGCGAAGACGACAGGACGAGATGTGGTTTTAGTGGATGTAAACGAGCGAGCACTTGAGCTTGCTGCTGAAAATGCACGCGCGAATGGTGTTTCCGTGACGACCGGTGTAAGTGACGGATATGCTGGCGTGGCTGATCAGACGTTTGCAGCGATCGTGACGAATCCACCGATTCGGGCAGGGAAAACAGTTGTCCACCGTATTTTACGAGAAGCGTATGATCATTTGGAAGTCGGCGGTGCCTTATGGGTCGTCATTCAGAAAAAACAAGGCGGACCGTCAGCTAAAAAATTGATGGAAGAAGTCTTCGGTTCATGTGAGACGGTTACCCGGGATAAAGGGTACTCGATATTTAAATCAATTCGGTCTTGACAAATCGAGTGATTTGTCGTTGACCTTGTCTAGTGTCTATGATAATATTATAAAATGCCATTGGAGTGATTTTTGGATAAGCAGTTTGAAGCAGCTGGCGTTCTCGACTACAGATGATTGAGTAGACAAGACGTCGCTTTTTTTGCGCTTATCGGTCAAAAAATGGCTTCAATGTTCGATATTACACCCGTCCTTCTCTAGAAGAAGAACTGGGTCTGAGAGGTGAATCAGTTGACTGGTCAACTTGTTCAGTACGGTCGTCACCGTCAGAGAAGAAGCTATGCACGTATCAGCGAAGTTTTAGAACTTCCAAACCTTATTGAGATTCAAACGAATTCATATGAATGGTTCCTACGGGAAGGTCTTCGTGAGATGTTTCGTGATATCTCGCCGATTTCCGACTTCACAGGAAATCTCGTATTAGAATTCATCGATTACTCGCTCGGAGAGCCAAAGTATTCGACTGATGAATCAAAAGAACGCGATGTGACCTATTCGGCACCACTACGCGTAAAAGTCCGTCTTCAAAACAAAGAGACGGGTGAATTGAAGGAACAAGAAGTCTTCATGGGTGACTTCCCGCTTATGACGGAGTCGGGAACATTCATTATTAATGGTGCGGAACGAGTCATCGTTTCTCAGCTTGTTCGTTCGCCAAGTGTGTATTACAACAATAAGTTAGATAAGAACGGTAAACGTGGATTTTCGGCAACGGTCATCCCGAACCGTGGAGCATGGCTCGAACTTGAGACAGATGCGAAGGATATCGTATACGTTCGAATCGACCGCACGCGTAAGATTCCAGTAACGGTTCTTTTACGTGCTCTTGGTTTCGGTACGGATCAGGAAATCATCGATCTTCTTGGAGATGATGAATACCTCCGTAACTCCCTTGAAAAAGATAATACAGAAACAACGGAAAAAGCCCTCATCGAGATTTATGAGCGTCTACGTCCGGGAGAACCACCGACTGTCGAAAATGCGAAAGCACTTCTCGTGTCACGGTTCTTTGACCCGAAACGTTATGATTTGGCAAACGTTGGTCGTTATAAAATCAATAAAAAACTTCATTTGAAGAATCGTCTGTTCGGACAGAAACTTGCAGAAACGCTTGTGGATCCTGAGACAGGGGAAGTAATCGCAGAAGAAGGAACAGTACTTGACCGTCGTATGCTCGACAAAGTCTTACCATTCCTTGAAGGATCTGTTGGTTACATCGAAGCGATGCCAACTGGCGGCGTGACACAAGGTGAAGCCTTCAACTTACAGTCGATCAAGGTGTTCGCACCGGACGATGCTGAAGGTGAACGCATCATCAATATCATCGGTAACGGTAACATCGATCGTGATATCAAGCACATTACGCCTGGTGACATGATTGCTGCAATCAACTATTTCTTCAACTTGTTGCATGAAGTAGGAACGACAGACGATATCGACCACCTCGGTAACCGTCGTCTCCGTTCAGTCGGTGAATTGCTCCAAAACCAGTTCCGAATCGGTCTTTCCCGTATGGAACGTGTCGTCAAGGAGCGGATGTCGATTCAGGATCAGAATGCGATCACGCCACAGGCATTGATCAACATTCGTCCTGTTATCGCATCGATTAAGGAGTTCTTCGGTAGCTCGCAGTTATCGCAGTTCATGGACCAAACGAACCCGCTTGCTGAGTTGACGCACAAACGTCGTCTCTCTGCACTTGGACCCGGTGGTCTCACACGTGAGCGCGCCGGCTTTGAAGTTCGAGATGTTCACTACTCGCATTATTCCCGTATGTGTCCAATCGAAACGCCTGAGGGTCCGAACATCGGGCTGATCAACTCACTGTCTTCGTTCGCGAAGGTCAATGAGTATGGTTTCATTGAAGCGCCATACCGTCGTGTCAATCCGGAAACGGGTGTCGTCACGAATGAAATTCACTACATGACGGCAGACGAAGAAGATCTCTACGTCGTCGCACAGGCAAACATGTTATTGACGGAAGAGAAGACGTTCCAAGATACACACGTCTTATCTCGTTTCCGCGGACAAAACTTGTCTGTTGAACCAGCTCGTGTCGATTACATGGACGTTTCACCGAAACAGGTTGTTTCGGCAGCGACGGCATGTATCCCGTTCCTAGAGAACGATGACTCGAACCGTGCCCTCATGGGAGCGAACATGCAACGTCAGGCCGTGCCACTTCTCGACCCGGAATCACCGATTGTTGGGACTGGGATGGAGTATGTGTCTGCAAAAGACTCAGGTGCTGCCGTTGTTGCAAAACATTCAGGTATCGCTGAGCGTGTAACGGCGCGTGAAATCCTTGTCCGTCGTACGACGGAAGTCGATGGCAACATCGTTCAAGGCGAACTCGATCGTTATAAGATCCAAAAATTCATTCGTTCCAACCAAGGAACGTGCTATAACCAAAAACCAATCATCAAAGCAGGCGATCCAGTCGACAAAGGCGAGATTCTTGCAGATGGTCCATCGATGGACGGTGGGGAACTTGCGCTTGGTCGTAACGTACTCGTCGGTTTCATGACATGGGATGGTTACAACTACGAGGATGCCGTCATCATGAGCGAACGTCTTGTGAAAGATGATGTCTACACGTCGATCCACATTGAGGAATATGAGTGTGAGTCACGTGATACAAAACTCGGACCGGAAGAGATCACTCGTGACATTCCGAACGTCGGCGACGACGCCTTGAAAAATCTCGACGATCGCGGAATCATCCGCGTCGGTGCTGAGGTGAAAGACGGGGATATCCTAGTCGGTAAAGTTACACCTAAGGGCGTAACGGAATTGACGGCTGAAGAACGCCTGCTTCATGCAATCTTCGGTGAAAAAGCACGTGAAGTCCGTGATACTTCACTCCGTGTACCGCACGGTGGCGACGGTATCATCCTTGACGTGAAAATCTTCGATCGTGATAACGGCGACGAACTGTCACCTGGTGTCAACCAGTTGATCCGTGCGTACATCGTTCAGAAGCGTAAGATTCACGAAGGAGATAAAATGGCAGGACGTCACGGTAACAAAGGTGTTATCTCACGTATCTTGCCAGAAGAAGACATGCCGTACATGCCAGACGGCACACCAATCGACATCATGTTGAATCCACTTGGTGTACCATCGCGGATGAACATCGGGCAGTTGCTCGAGCTTCACCTTGGTATGGCTGCACGCCAACTCGGAATCAAAGTCGCATCGCCAGTATTTGATGGTGCGCGTGAGGAAGATGTTTGGGCAACGATTGAAGAAGCCGGTATGGACCGTGACGCTAAAACTATCCTCTATGACGGACGTTCTGGTGAAGCCTTCGATAACCGTATCTCGGTTGGTGTCATGTATATGATCAAACTCGCCCACATGGTCGATGATAAACTTCATGCACGTTCGACGGGTCCTTACTCACTCGTTACGCAACAGCCGCTCGGTGGTAAAGCCCAGTTCGGTGGACAGCGTTTCGGTGAGATGGAAGTATGGGCACTTGAAGCATATGGTGCCGCTTATACGCTCCAAGAGATCCTGACGATCAAGTCGGATGATACAATCGGTCGTGTTAAAGCATATGAAGCGATCGTTAAAGGTGAAAACGTACCACAACCGGGCGTACCTGAATCGTTCCGAGTCCTCATTAAAGAACTTCAATCCCTCGGTATGGATGTTAAGATGATGTCTGCCGAAGATGAAGAGATCGAAATGAAAGACGATGACGATGACAATATCCCGAACGCGACTCCAGCACTCGAAGAAGTTCAAGCGCCTGTCGCACCAGTTGTTACTGAAGAGGAATAAGCGAAAGGGAGGTCCACCCCTTGGTAGATGTTAATAGATTTGAATATATGAAAATCGGCCTCGCTTCCCCTGAAAAGATCCGTTCGTGGTCTTTCGGGGAAGTGAAGAAGCCGGAAACGATCAACTATCGTACGCTCAAGCCAGAGAAAGACGGCTTGTTCTGTGAACGGATTTTTGGTCCAACAAAAGACTGGGAATGTTACTGTGGGAAATACAAACGAATCCGTTATAAAGGAATCATTTGTGACCGCTGTGGTGTTGAAGTAACGAAGTCGAAAGTCCGTCGTGAGCGCATGGGTCACATTGAGCTTGCTGCACCGGTTTCGCACATCTGGTATTTCAAAGGAATCCCAAGTCGTATGGGTCTCGTCCTTGATATGTCACCCCGTGCACTCGAAGAGATCATTTACTTCGCGTCGTACGTCGTGACGGATCCGGGCGAATCGACACTCGAGAAGAAACAACTCCTTTCAGAAAAAGAGTACCGGGCTTACCGTGAGAAATTCGGTAGTTCGTTTACGGCTGAAATGGGAGCGGAAGCGGTTCGTAAATTGCTCCGTGACGTCGAACTCGAAAAAGAAGTAGCTGGTTTACGTGAAGATCTTCGAATGATTCAAGGACAACGTCGTACACGTGCAATCAAACGTCTTGAAGTCTTAGATGCTTTCCGTAACTCAGGCAACAATCCGGAATGGATGGTTCTCGAAGTATTACCAGTCATTCCACCGGAACTTCGTCCGATGGTACAGCTTGATGGTGGACGTTTCGCGACGTCTGACTTAAACGATTTGTACCGTCGTGTCATCAACCGTAACAACCGTCTCAAGCGTCTTCTTGACCTTGGCGCTCCGAACATCATCGTTCAGAATGAAAAACGGATGTTACAAGAAGCGGTTGATGCCTTGATCGATAACGGTCGTCGTGGCCGTCCGGTCACAGGACCAGGTAACCGTCCGTTAAAATCTCTTTCACATATGTTGAAAGGGAAACAAGGACGTTTCCGTCAAAACTTACTCGGTAAACGAGTCGACTATTCAGGTCGTTCGGTTATCGTCGTTGGTCCAAACCTGAAGATGTATCAATGTGGTCTTCCGAAAGAAATGGCCCTTGAACTCTTCAAACCGTTTGTCATGAAAGAGCTTGTCTCGCGTGGCATCGCACCAAACATCAAGAGTGCGAAACGCAAAATCGAACGTGTCCAACCTGAAATTTGGGATGTATTAGAAGAAGTCATTCGTGAGCATCCGGTTCTCTTGAACCGTGCCCCGACCCTTCACCGTCTCGGTATCCAGGCGTTCGAACCAACACTCGTCGAAGGTCGCGCAATCCGTCTTCACCCACTCGTATGTACGGCATACAATGCCGATTTCGATGGTGACCAAATGGCGGTTCACGTACCACTTTCAGCAGAAGCACAAGCAGAAGCACGTCTTCTCATGCTCGCTGCACAAAACATCTTGAACCCGAAAGACGGTAAGCCTGTTGTTACACCATCGCAGGATATGGTCCTCGGGAACTACTACCTGACGCTTGAGCGTGAAAACGCAATCGGCGAAGGGAAAACATTCTCGACGGTGAACGAAGCGTTGATTGCCTACCAAAATGGGTATGTCCACTTCCACACACGTGTTGCTGTTCCGGCCGGCGTTCTCAAAAACCCGACATTCACGGAAGCGCAAAACGAGAAGTTATTGGTTACGACGGTCGGTAAGTTGATCTTCAACGAGATCCTCCCAACGACGTTCCCATACTTGAATGAACCATCGATGAACAATCTGCAGGAAGCAACGCCTGATCAGTACTTCCTTGAAAGAGGAACGGATGTCGCTGCTGAAATCAAGAGCCGTCCGATCATCGAACCATTCAAAAAAGGATTCCTCGGAAATGTTATCGCGGAAGTCTTTAAGCGTTTTGAAACGACTGAAACAAGCCGTATGCTTGACCGCATGAAAAACCTTGGTTTCAAACACTCGACACGTGCGGGTATTACGGTTGGTATCGCCGATATCATCGTACTTCCGGACAAACAGGAAATCCTGGTCGAAGCACAAGATAATGTTGACCGCGTTATGAAATCGTATCGCCGTGGTCTCATCACGGAAGAAGAGCGCTATGAGCGTGTCGTTAAATCGTGGAATGACGCGAAAGATGAAATTCAGTCTCGTCTGATGAAATCCCTTAACCGTCTGAACCCGATCTTCATGATGAGTGACTCTGGTGCCCGTGGTAACGCATCAAACTTTACGCAGCTTGCAGGGATGCGTGGACTCATGGCCGCTCCAAGTGGACGGATCATCGAGCTCCCGATCAAATCTTCGTTCCGTGAGGGTCTGACGGTTCAGGAATACTTCATCTCGACGCACGGTGCGCGTAAAGGTCTTGCCGATACAGCCTTGAAGACTGCCGATTCAGGTTACCTGACTCGTCGTCTCGTTGACGTCGCGCAAGATGTTATCATTCGCGAAGATGATTGTGGAACGGATCGTGGTATTCGTGTCACAGCACTTCGTGAAGGGACGGAAGAAATCGAAAACCTCTACGACCGACTTGTTGGCCGTACGGCGTTCGAAAAAGTCGTCCACCCAGAAACAGGCGCAATCCTTGTTTCAACTAACGAACTTATCGACGAAGATATCGCGCGTGCGATTACGGACGCCGGTATCGACAATGTTGAGATTCGTACAGCCTTCACTTGTAACACAAGTCATGGTGTCTGTAAGAAATGTTACGGACGTAACCTTGCGACTGGTAACGACGTCGAAGTCGGCGAAGCAGTCGGAATCATCGCGGCACAATCAATCGGTGAGCCAGGAACGCAGCTTACAATGCGTACCTTCCACACAGGTGGGGTTGCCGGAGATGATATCACACAAGGTCTCCCGCGTATCCAGGAGTTGTTCGAGGCCCGTAACCCGAAAGGTCAAGCGGTCATCTCGGAAATTGATGGACAAGTCATCGACTTTACAGAGTCGCGTGATAAGCGTGAGTTGACGATTCAAGGTCTGAGCGAAACACGGACATACACGATTCCTTTCGGATCACGTCTACGTGTTCAACTCGGTGAAGAAGTCATTGCCGGTCAAGTGTTCACGGAAGGTTCAATCGACCCGAAAGAACTCTTGAACGTCAAAGGTGTATCTGGCGTACAGAACTATCTTCTCCAAGAAGTTCAAAAAGTATACCGGATGCAAGGGGTTGAGATCGGTGATAAGCACGTCGAGGTCATGGTACGTCAGATGATCCGTCGCGTTCGTGTCATCGAGTCGGGTGAGACTTCACTCTTACCAGGTTCGCTTGTCGATATCAGCACATTTAAAGAAGCATGTAAAGAAGCGCTCCGTGCCGGTAAAGCACTCGCTTCCGCTAAACCAGTTCTCCTCGGTATCACAAAAGCGTCGCTTGAGACGGACTCGTTCCTATCAGCTGCTTCGTTCCAGGAAACTACTCGTGTCCTTACGGATGCGGCGATTAAAGGGAAGAGCGACTACCTTCGCGGCTTGAAAGAGAACGTTATTATCGGTAAACTTGTTCCAGCTGGTACAGGAATGACACGTTACCGTCAAATCGGTCTCGAGATAGCAGGCGAAACACCTGTAGAAGCAGATTCTCCTGTAGAATAAAACGCCTTGACACGTCGGTATGGCGGTGCTACTATGATATAGTGTTGCCAACCGGCTGTGTTATTTTGGAGGATATCTTCATGTCTTACAAAAAAGTAGTCGGCGCAGATTTGAAGTTTGTTGGTCAAAAACAAACGCTCAAAGCATTGCGTTCTGGCAAGGCGTCGGAAGTGATCATTGCAGATGACGCAGATGAACACGTAAAGCAAGCATTGCTCGACGCGGCGAAACAAGCAGACGTTCCAGTCGTGAGCGTTCCTTCTAAGCTTGAGCTTGGTAAGGCTTGTGGAATCGACGTTGCGGCAACTGCCGTTGCTATTAAGAAAGTTTGATAATACGTTTTGTGTGGCGATGGAATGCCTGAGCCACGCAAAACGTTTCATTATGACTTTCGATGAACCACCCGGCTCGGTGGTTTTGAAACTTGTCATGAATTCAGGAAGGGAGGATCTCAAAGATGCCTACTATCAACCAATTAGTCCGTAAAGGACGTCAATCAAAAGTTGTAAAATCAGATTCGCCAGCGCTGAACAAAGGGTACAACAGCTTTATCAAAGCTCGTACTGACATCAGCTCACCACAAAAACGTGGTGTTTGTACTCGTGTAGGTACAATGACTCCGAAGAAACCGAACTCGGCTCTTCGTAAGTACGCACGTGTACGTTTAACGAACACAATGGAAGTAACAGCTTACATCCCAGGTATCGGCCACAACTTGCAAGAACACAGTGTTGTTCTTATTCGCGGCGGTCGCGTAAAAGACTTACCAGGGGTACGTTACCACATCGTTCGTGGTGCACTCGATACAGCTGGAGTTGACGGCCGTATGCAAGGTCGTTCGAAATATGGTACTAAACGTCCAAAAGCAGCAAAAAAATAATCTAGATATCAAAAGATATCACCTCACTATATGAAAGGAGGGACTCGGAATGCCACGTAAAGGTCAAGTAGAACGCCGTGATGTAATGGCTGATCCGATCTACAACTCTAAACTCGTTACCCGCCTTATCAACCGTCTTATGTTAGATGGTAAAAAAGGTACTGCTCAACAAATCTTATACAAAGCTTTTGAAGCTGTCGCTGAACGTTCAGGTCGCGACGCAATGGAAGTTTTTGAAGAGGCGATGAACAACATCATGCCAGTTCTTGAAGTAAAAGCACGCCGTGTAGGTGGAGCTAACTATCAAGTTCCTGTCGAAGTCCGCCCTGAGCGCCGTACGACACTTGCACTTCGTTACCTCGTGAACTACTCACGTCTCCGTAACGAAAAAACAATGGATGCTCGTCTTGCGAATGAAATCATGGACGCTGCAAACAACACTGGTGCTTCAGTTAAGAAGCGCGAAGATATGCACAAAATGGCGGAAGCGAACAAAGCGTTTGCTCACTATCGCTGGTAAATCCGGAATCAACCACCTCATCTATGCCATTTTGTATGGAAATATGAGGTGGCTTTCGGGTATAGTCATGACGTGTGGCAACACACGGACACTAAACTAAAATACGAAAGGAGAATGTTTAAAGATGGCAAGAGAATTCTCCCTTAAGAACACCCGTAATATCGGAATCATGGCCCACATCGATGCTGGTAAAACAACAACGACTGAGCGTATCCTTTATTATACGGGTCGTATCCACAAGATTGGTGAAACGCACGAAGGTGCTTCACAGATGGACTGGATGGAGCAAGAGCAAGAGCGTGGAATCACGATTACATCGGCAGCAACAACTGCTCAATGGAAAGGGAACCGCGTAAACATCATTGATACACCTGGACACGTAGACTTCACTGTTGAAGTTGAACGTTCACTCCGTGTACTTGATGGTGCCGTTGCAGTACTTGATGCTCAGTCTGGTGTTGAGCCACAAACTGAGACAGTATGGCGTCAAGCAACAACTTACGGCGTACCACGTATCGTTTTCGTTAACAAAATGGATAAAATCGGTGCAGACTTCCTGTACTCGGTTGGAACGCTTCGCGATCGCCTTCAAGCAAACGCACACGCAATCCAAATTCCAATCGGCGCGGAAGATGAATTCAAAGGAATCATCGACCTCGTTGAAAAGAAAACATACATGTACGGAAATGACCTGGGTACAGATATCGAAGAAACTGAAGGGTTCCCTGCGGAATTTGCAGAAGAAGCTGAAGAACTTCGTGCATCATTGATCGAGGCCGTTGCGGACTACGAAGAAGAAATGATGATGAAATACCTCGAGGGCGAGGAAATCACGATTGAAGAGCTTAAAGCGGGTATCCGTAAAGCGACGCTTACAGTTGATTTCTACCCAGTTCTCGTAGGTTCGGCATTCAAGAACAAAGGTGTTCAGCTTATGCTTGACGCAGTCCTTGACTACCTCCCATCACCAGTCGACGTAAAAGCAATCACAGGGATTAACATGGATACAGAGGAAGAGGTTATTCGTGAGTCAACTGACGAAGCGCCATTCTCTGCACTCGCATTCAAAGTTATGACTGACCCGTATGTTGGTAAATTGACATTCTTCCGTGTGTACTCAGGTACAGCTACGGCAGGATCATATGTCAAGAACTCAACAAAAGGGAAACGTGAGCGTCTTGGACGTATCCTTCAAATGCACGCGAACAGCCGTGAGGAGATCCCAATGGTCTTCGCTGGTGACATCGCAGCTGCTGTAGGTCTTAAAGATACTACTACTGGTGATACGCTTTGTTCTGAGAAAGACAACGTCGTTCTCGAATCAATGACATTCCCAGAACCAGTTATCTCGGTCGCAATCGAACCAAAAACGAAAGCTGACCAAGATAAAATGGGTCAAGCACTCGCTAAGCTTGCTGAAGAGGATCCAACGTTCCGCACTGAAACAAACCCAGAGACTGGTCAAACGATCATCTCAGGTATGGGTGAGCTTCACCTCGACATCATCGTTGACCGTATGCGTCGCGAATTTAAAGTCGAAGCAAATGTTGGTGCTCCACAAGTAGCTTACCGTGAAACGATCCGCCAAGCGGCGAAAATCGATTCTAAGTTTGCTCGTCAATCAGGTGGTCGTGGTCAGTATGGTCACGTCGTCGTAGAATTCGAGCCAAACGAAGAAGGTGCTGGCTTTGAGTTCAACAACAAAATCGTCGGTGGTGTCGTTCCACGTGAATACATCCCAGCGGTTGAACACGGAATCGAAGAAGCGCTTCAAAACGGTATCCTTGCTGGTTATCCAGTAGTTGACGTTAAAGCGGCACTCGTTTTCGGTTCGTATCATGATGTCGACTCAAACGAGATGGCATTTAAAATCGCGGCTTCAATGGCCGTCAAACAACTTAAAGATAAGAGCGGCGCTGTTATCCTTGAGCCAATGATGAAAGTTGAAATCGTCATCCCAGACGAATACATGGGAGACATCATGGGTGATGTTACATCACGCCGTGGACGCGTTGAAGGTATGGACGCACGTGGGAACGCACAAGTCGTTCGCTCGATGATTCCACTTTCAGAAATGTTCGGATATGCAACAGGACTTCGTTCGCGGACACAAGGACGCGGTACGTACTCGATGCACTTCGATCATTATGAAGAAGTACCGAAATCAGTTGCTGAAGAAATCATTAAAAAAGCAAACGGCTAATCCTTCACAGGTTGTCACGCTTATTTGATTAGTGTAAGCTAAGGAAGGTGTACGTTATTCGACGATTCACCTTCCTAGTTATAAAATATTATTAGACATATAGAGGAGGAATTCAGAATGGGTAAAGAAAAATTCGACCGTTCTAAACCGCACGTTAACGTTGGTACAATTGGTCACGTCGACCACGGTAAAACAACTTTAACAGCTGCTATTTCAGCTGTACTTGCAAAATCACAAGGGAAAACTGCTACTAAGTTTGACCAAATCGATGGTGCTCCAGAAGAGCGCGAGCGTGGTATCACGATCGCAACAGCTCATATCGAGTACGAAACAGAAAAACGCCACTATGCACACGTTGACTGCCCAGGTCACGCTGACTATGTTAAAAACATGATCACTGGTGCTGCACAAATGGACGGCGCGATCCTCGTTGTTTCTGCAACTGATGGTCCAATGCCACAAACACGTGAGCACATCTTGCTTTCACGTCAAGTAGGTGTTCCTTTCATCGTAGTATTCATGAACAAAGTCGACATGGTTGACGACGAAGAGCTTCTTGAACTCGTTGAAATGGAAATCCGTGAACTTCTTTCTGCGTACGATTTCCCAGGCGATGACCTCCCAGTTATCCAAGGATCTGCTCTTGGCGCGCTTAACGGCGAAGCTAAATGGGAAGAAAAAATCATGGAACTCATGACAGCTGTTGATGAGTACATCCCTGAGCCAACTCGTGACACTGAAAAAGACTTCATGATGCCAGTTGAGGATGTTTTCTCAATCACTGGTCGTGGTACAGTAGCTACTGGCCGCGTTGAGCGTGGAGTTCTTAAAGTCAACGACGAAGTTGAAATCGTTGGTCTTCACGAAGAAACTAAAAAATCAGTATGTACTGGTGTAGAGATGTTCCGTAAGCTTCTTGACTATGCTGAAGCTGGCGACAACATCGGAGCTCTTCTCCGTGGTGTATCACGTGACGACATCGAGCGTGGACAAGTTCTCGCGAAACCAAACACAATCACACCGCACAAAATTTTCAAAGCGCAAGTTTACATCCTTTCAAAAGAAGAGGGTGGCCGTCACACGCCATTCTTCGGTAACTACCGTCCACAGTTCTACTTCCGTACAACTGACGTAACTGGTATGTGCCAACTTCCTGAAGGAACTGAAATGGTTATGCCTGGGGACAATATCGAATTGACTATTGAACTCATCGCGCCAATCGCTCTTGAAAAAGAAACTCGTTTCTCAATCCGTGAAGGTGGCCGTACAGTAGGCGCTGGATCAGTTACAGAAATCGTTGAGTAATTTTTAAGCAAAAAGGTCTTTCGTCTCCCGTGACGGAAGACCTTTTTTTGTTTCTTTGAAAACAGTCTTGCAACATGGTCTGACATCTTATATACTGAGGAAAGTGTTTGTGCGAGTGGTGAGAGACTTGAAAACAAATTCTATTTTATTTTACTTGCTTTCCGTCTTGGAATTAAGTACACTAGAATATGTTGGTCACAAACACAACGCGATGAAGCGGGAGGTTATGACACACCAGGCGGCATTGCCATGGCTAGTGTGGAAATTTCCGCGGAGAATGTCTATTTACAAAATAGGCGAAAAGGAGGGAAACAACATGGCAAATGAAAAAATTCGGATCCGTTTGAAAGCATACGATCACCGCGTGCTTGATCAATCGGCTGAGAAAATTGTCGAAACAGCAAAACGTTCTGGTGCTACTGTATCTGGTCCGATCCCACTCCCAACAGAGAGAGCGATCTACACAGTACTTCGTGCCGTTCACAAGTACAAAGATGCTCGTGAGCAGTTCGAAATGCGTACACACAAACGTTTGATCGACATCGTTAACCCAACACCGAAAACAGTTGATGCGCTTATGCGTCTTGAACTTCCATCGGGCGTTGACATTGAAATCAAACTTTAATTTTTCTTCTATAAATAGTTGATACTAGCCAGAAGATCAAAATCATTCAATATTAGGAGGTGTATCTCATGGCTAAAGGAATCTTAGGAACTAAACTCGGTATGACACAGATCTTTAACGAATCAGGTGAAGTAGTACCAGTTACTGTCGTTTCAGTAGAAGGTAACGTTGTTCTTCAATTGAAGACAATGGAAGTGGACGGTTACGAAGCAGTCCAGCTCGGCTTTGGTGATATTAAAGAAGGTCGTCAAAACAAACCGCAAAAAGGTCACGCAGCGAAAGCTAGTGCGACACCTAAGCGCTTCATTAAAGAAATCCGTACATCAGTAGCAGATTTCGAAATCGGTCAAGAGATGAAAGCAGATACTTTCGCTGCAGGCGAAATGGTTGATGTAACAGGTACGTCGAAAGGTAAAGGTTTCGCTGGAGCAATCAAGCGTCACAACCAATCACGTGGTCCAATGGCTCACGGTTCGCGTTACCACCGTCGCCCAGGTTCAATGGGTCCTGTCGCTCCAAACCGTGTATTCAAAGGGAAATTGCTCCCAGGACGCATGGGTGGAGAGCAAGTCACTGTTCAAAACCTTGAAATCGTAAAAGTTGATGTAGAACGCGGCTTACTCCTCGTCAAGGGTGCTATCCCAGGCGCACGTAAGAGCCAAGTTGTCGTCAAAACTGCGGTAAAAGGCAACTAATTTGTTTGCAAGGAAAGGAGGAATAACGAATGCCTAAAGTAGCTTTGCTTAACCAAACAGGTACACAAGTTGGAGATATTGAGCTCGCAGATGCCGTTTTCGGAATCGAGCCAAACGAAGCAGTCGTATACGATGCAATCGTCATGCAACAAGCTTCACGTCGCCAAGGTACACATGATACAAAAGGTCGCTCGGAAGTTCGCGGTGGCGGCCGTAAACCATGGAAACAAAAAGGTACTGGTCGTGCACGCCAAGGTTCGATCCGTTCGCCACAATGGGTTGGCGGTGGAACAGTCTTCGGTCCAACACCACGTTCGTACGCTTATAAACTTCCTAAAAAGGTTCGTCGTCTCGCATTACGTTCAGCACTTTCTTCGAAAGTCGCTAACAACGAGTTCATCGTTCTTGAAGGATTGACAATCGATGCTCCGAAAACAAAAGACATGATTTCGGTCTTCGCTGCTCTTTCAATCGAACGTAAAGTCCTCGTCGTTACAGCTGATTACAACGAGACAGTCGTTCTTTCAACACGCAACATTCCTGGTGTCACAGTCGTTGACGCTGCTGGAGTAAACGTCCTTGATCTTGTCGCACACGACAAAGTCATCTTCACGAAGGATGCTGTTGCGAGAGTAGAGGAGGTGCTTGCATAATGGCAAACGCACACGACATTATCAAACGTCCTGTAATTACTGAACGCTCAGTGAACCAAATGGCTGAGAAAAAGTACACGTTCGAAGTAGACGTAAAGGCATCTAAGACACAAATCAAAGATGCAGTTGAAGCGATCTTCGGCGTTAAAGTTGAAAAAATCAACACACTTATCTCAAAACCAAAAGCAAAACGCGTAGGTCGTCACGCTGGTTACACAGCACGCCGCAAAAAAGCGGTCGTCACGCTTACTGCAGATAGCAAAGAACTCGATTACCTCGGTTAATCGGTACTCTGTAGAAAAGGAGGGAACTCTCGATGGGAATTAAAAAGTTTAAACCGACCACTAACGGTCGTCGTAATATGACTGCTCTTGACTTTGCGGAGATTACGGCTTCACGTCCTGAAAAATCGTTAACTGAAAAGCTTACGAAAAAGGGCGGACGTAACAACCAAGGTCGCTTGACAGTACGTCACCAAGGTGGCGGACACAAACGTAAATACCGTATCATCGACTTCAAACGGAACAAGGATGGCATCGCTGGCCGTATCGCTACAATCGAGTACGATCCGAACCGCTCTGCAAACATCGCTCTTGTCCACTACATCGATGGTGAAAAACGCTACATCCTCGCACCTAAAGGATTGAAAGTTGACATGCAAGTCATGTCAGGAGTTGACGCTGATATTAAAGTCGGTAACGCTCTTCCACTTTCAAACATCCCAGTTGGTACATTGATCCACAACATCGAACTTAAGCCAGGTAAAGGTGGTCAGCTCGTTCGTTCAGCTGGTACTTCTGCTCAGCTGCTCGGTAAAGATGGTAAATACGCGATCGTTCGTCTCCAATCAGGCGAAACACGTATGATCCTTGCTACTTGCCGTGCAACAATCGGCGCTGTCGGTAATGAAGAGCATGAGCTCGTCAATATCGGTAAAGCTGGTCGTTCACGCTGGCTCGGAAAACGTCCTACAGTTCGTGGTTCTGTTATGAACCCAGTCGATCACCCACACGGTGGTGGTGAAGGACGTGCTCCAATCGGTCGTTCGGGCCCACTTACTCCTTGGGGTAAACCGGCACTCGGATACAAAACTCGTAAGAAAAACAAAGCGAGCGATAAATATATCGTCCGTCGTTCTAAAAAATAATTACGTGATTTCTGAACGGTTCGCAGGAACCGTTCCTGAATCATGCCAAAGGGAGGTACAACTATGGGTCGCAGCATGAAAAAAGGTCCATTTGCAGATCACCATTTGCTTGCTAAGGTTGACAAAGCCAACGAAGCTGGTGACAAGCATGTTATCAAAACTTGGTCACGCCGTTCTACAATCTTCCCAGAGTTCATCGGTCACACGATCGCTGTCTACGATGGTCGTAAACACGTACCGGTTTACGTGACAGAAGATATGGTCGGTCACAAACTTGGTGAATTCGCGCCAACACGTTCTTATAAAGGACATGCTGGAAACGATAAGAAGACTAAACGTTAATCTGAGGGGAGGTACTCATTATGCAATCAAAAGCATCGGCTAACATGGTTCGCATTGCTCCTCGTAAGGCACGTCTAGTAGTAGACTTAATCCGCGGGAAGCAAATCGGCGAAGCACTTTCGATTCTTGCTTACACGAACAAGGCAGCAACGCCAATCGTTGAGAAAGTATTGAAATCGGCAATCGCGAACGCTGAGCACAACTTCGACATGAACATCGAAAACCTCGTAGTAACAGAGGCTTACGTCAACGAAGGTCCAACGCTCAAACGTTTCCGCCCACGTGCAATGGGTCGCGCAAGCCGCATCAACAAACGTACGAGCCACGTTCATATCGTGGTATCTGAAAAATAAGGAGGGATTACCGTGGGTCAGAAGATTAACCCAACTGGTCTTCGCGTAGGTATCATCAAAGACTGGGAATCACGTTGGTTCGCAGATAAAGACTATGCTGATCTCCTTCATGAAGACTACGTAGTTCGTGAATATATCGAAAAACGTCTTAAAGACGCAAGTGTTGCTAAAGTTGAAATCGAGCGCGCAGCAAACCGCTTGAACATTTCACTTCACACTGCTAAACCGGGTATGGTTATCGGTAAAGGCGGTTCGGAAATCGAAACACTTCGCACAGACATCACTAACCTTGCAAAAGGCAAACGCGTTCACGTTAACGTCGTTGAAGTGAAAAACCCGGATGCAGTTGCTAAACTCGTCGCTGAGAACATCGCACGCCAACTTGAAGGTCGTGTATCGTTCCGTCGTGCAATGAAGCAATCAATCCAACGTTCTATGCGTTCAGGTATCAAAGGAATCAAGACTGAAGTTTCTGGTCGTCTTGGTGGCGCTGATATCGCTCGTTCAGAGAAGTATTCAGAAGGAACAGTTCCACTTCATACACTCCGTGCAGACATCGATTACGGTACTGCAGAAGCTGATACAACTTACGGCAAAATCGGCGTAAAAGTATGGCTCCACCACGGTGAAGTGCTTCCTACGAAAAAAGCAGCATCTAACGAACAATAATCCACATCCGTCTAGGGAAGGAGGCAACACAACATGTTGTTACCAAAACGTGTAAAATATCGTCGTGTTCACCGCGGCAACATGCGTGGTAAAGCGAAACGTGGTACTACAGTACATTTCGGCGAGTTCGGTATCCAAGCTCAAGAAGCTAGCTGGATCACTAGCCGTCAAATCGAATCAGCGCGTATCGCGATGACTCGTTATATGAAACGTGGTGGTAAAGTGTGGATCAAGATCTTCCCACACAAACCATACACTAAAAAACCTCTTGAAGTCCGAATGGGTTCAGGTAAAGGTGCTCCGGAGGGCTGGGTTGCAGTCGTCAAACCGGGGAAAGTAATGTTCGAAATCGCAGGAGTATCGGAAGAGATCGCACGCGAAGCTCTCCGTCTTGCATCACACAAACTTCCAGTAAAATGTAAGTTCGTAAAACGTGAAGAAAATGGTGGTGATACGAATGAAAGCAACTGATCTCCGTCAGCAAACTACAGAAGAGCTCAACGGTAAAGTCGGTTCGTGGAAAGAAGAGTTGTTCAACCTTCGTTTCCAACTCGCGACTGGTCAGCTTGAGAACCCTGCTCGTATCCGTGAAGTGCGCAAGTCGATTGCACGCGCGAAAACCGTTCTTCGTGAACGCGAACTCGGCATCAACAACGCATAATTCACTCGGATTCTGAGAGGAGGAACACTCAATGGAACGCACTAACAACCGCAAAGTATTAACTGGACGCGTCGTATCTGACAAAATGGATAAAACGATCGTGGTTTCAGTTGAGACAAAAGTAAAGCACAAGCTCTACGGCAAACGCGTAAACTACTCGAAGAAGTATAAAACGCATGATGAAAGCAACACAGCTAAAATCGGTGACGTCGTACGCATTCAAGAAACACGTCCACTTTCTAAAGACAAACGTTTCCGTCTCGTAGAAGTCGTCGAAAAAGCAGTAATCATCTAAACTCTAATTAGTTCGGATGAATAAACATCCGGAGGGAGGTACAATCGTATGATTCAACAAGAATCTCGCTTGAAAGTAGCAGACAACTCAGGAGCTCGTGAAGTCTTGACGATCAAAGTCCTCGGTGGATCTGGTCGCAAAACTGCTAACATCGGTGACGTAATTGTTTGCACAGTTAAACAAGCAACACCAGGTGGCGTTGTCAAAAAAGGTGAAGTTGTACGCGCAGTAGTCGTTCGTACTAAACGTGGCGTTCGTCGTAAAGACGGTTCGTACATCCGTTTTGACGAAAACGCAGCAGTCATCATCAAAGATGATAAAAGCCCGCGTGGCACACGTATCTTCGGACCAGTCGCACGCGAACTTCGTGAAAAAGACTTCATGAAGATCGTCTCGTTGGCACCGGAAGTACTTTAATTCCAAAGAATTCCTACAAGGAGGTGCTCTAACGATGCATGTCAAAAAAGGTGATAAAGTTCAGGTTATGACTGGTAAAGATAAAGGCAAACAAGGTGTTGTCCTTACTGCTATGCCTAAAAAAGATCGCATTATCGTCGAAGGCGTTAATATGATCAAGAAACACTCAAAACCTTCTCAACTCAACCCGCAAGGCGGAATTGTCGAGAAAGAAGCACCGATTCACGTATCGAACGTTATGCTTATCGACCCTAAGACAGGAAACCCAACACGCGTTGGTTTCACTGTGGTTGACGGCAAGAAAGTACGTATCGCTAAAAAATCGGGCGAAGCTTTAGATAAATAAGAAGATTTAAAGAAAGGAGGTCCACTTTCTGATGAACCGTTTAAAAGTTAAATACCAAGACGAAATCGTCAAAGTAATGATGGAGAAATTCAACTATACTTCTGTAATGCAAGCGCCGAAAGTCGATAAAATCGTAATCAACATGGGTGTTGGTGACGCTGTTACGAACACGAAAGCACTTGACATGGCAGTCGAAGAGCTTCAGCTCCTCACTGGTCAGAAGCCACTCATCACGAAAGCTAAGAAATCGATCGCTGGTTTCAAACTTCGTGAAGGTATGCCAATCGGCGCGAAGGTAACACTTCGTGGAGAGCGCATGTATGAGTTCCTCGACAAGTTGATCAACGTGTCACTTCCACGTGTACGTGACTTCCGTGGTGTATCGAAGAAATCATTCGATGGCCGTGGTAACTACACGCTAGGCGTGAAGGAACAATTGATCTTCCCAGAGATCGACTACGATCGCGTATCGAAAGTCCGTGGTATGGACATCGTTATCGTAACAACTGCTAATACGGATGAAGAGTCCCGTGAGCTTCTCACAGCACTCGGCATGCCATTCCAAAAATAAGGGAGGTCGACAACATGGCTAAGAAATCAATGATCGCACGTGAAGTAAAACGTCAAGCACTCGTAGAGCGCTACGCTGAACAACGCGCAGAATTGAAAGCACAAGGCGACTTCATCGGCTTGAGCAAACTCCCACGTAACTCTTCAGCGGTTCGTTTACACAACCGTTGCAGTATCACTGGCCGTCCACACGGTTACATTGGTAAATTCGGTATCAGCCGTATTAAGTTCCGTGATCTTGCTCATAAAGGTCAAATCCCTGGTGTCAAAAAAGCAAGCTGGTAATTCATTAAAGTTGTGAAAGGAGGTACATCGCATGGTTATGACAGATCCGATTGCAGATATGCTTACACGCATTCGTAATGCAAACATGGTTCGCCATGAGAAGTTGGAAATGCCAGCTTCTACAATCAAACGTGAAGTCGCTGAAATCCTCAAACGTGAAGGTTTCATCCGCGATGTTGAATATCTCGAGGACAGCAAACAAGGTACGCTCCGCGTATTCCTTAAGTACGGCGCAGGCAACGAACGCGTCATCACTGGACTCAAACGTATCTCGAAACCAGGTCTTCGCGTTTACGCGAAAGCTGATGAAATCCCGAAAGTACTCGGTGGTCTCGGAATCGCTATCGTTTCAACATCTAAAGGTGTTATGACAGACAAAGAAGCTCGCCAACAAAAAGTCGGCGGCGAAGTGATCGCATACATCTGGTAATTCACGCATAAAAAGAACGGAGGTGTCTTAAATGTCACGTATTGGTAAAAAGCCAGTCGTTATCCCAGCAGGCGTTACAGTAACAGTTGAAAACAGCACAGTTACAGTAAAAGGTCCTAAAGGTGAACTCACTCGTGAGTTCAACCCGACTATGGCTATCAACGTAGAAGGTAATGAATTGACTGTCACTCGTCCAAACGACGAGAAAGCTAACCGTACAATCCACGGAACGACTCGTGCGCTTATCGCGAACATGGTCGAAGGTGTAAACAACGGTTTCGCTAAGACACTTGATATCCAAGGTGTTGGTTACCGTGCTCAAAAGCAAGGTAACAAAATCGTACTCAACCTCGGTTATTCACACCCAATCGAGTACACTCCGGAACAAGGCATTGAAGTCGAAGTTCCTACGAATACGCAAATCATCGTTCGCGGTATCAACAAAGAGCGTGTTGGACACGTTGCTGCATTGATTCGTTCGTACCGTCAACCTGAGCCTTACAAAGGTAAAGGAATTCGTTACAGTGATGAAGTCGTTCGTCGTAAAGAAGGTAAAACAGGTAAGTAATTCGTTGATACGAATTGACCGGAAAGGAGTGGCATAAATGATCTCAAAGGCAGACAAAAACGCTACACGTAAAAAGCGTCATGGTCGTGTACGTCGTACAATCATCGGGACGGCAACTCGTCCACGTTTGAATGTATTCCGTTCGAACAAGAACATTTACGTACAAGTCATTGACGATGCAACACATGCAACACTCGCATCTGCATCATCACTCGACCTTGAAAAAGGCAACACGACTGACGCTGCAACAGCAGTTGGTAAGCTCGCAGCTGAACGCGCTCTTGAAAAAGGTATTGAAACAGTCGTTTTCGACCGTGGAGGATATCTCTATCATGGACGTATCAAAGCAGTAGCTGAAGCAGCTCGTGAAGCTGGTCTCAAATTCTAATAGAAAAGGAGGGAACCTCTACATGCGCCAGTTAGAAATTAACATGGATCAACTCGAAGAACGCGTTGTTACTGTAAACCGCGTCGCGAAAGTAGTAAAAGGTGGCCGTCGCTTCCGTTTTGCTGCACTCGTCGTCGTAGGTGACAAGAATGGTCACGTAGGTTTCGGTACGGGTAAAGCTCAGGAAGTGCCTGAAGCGATCCGTAAAGCAATCGAAGATGCAAAGAAAAACATGGTTAACGTTCCAATCGTTAACACTACAATTCCACACGAAATCAACGGAATTTTCGGTGCAGGTCACGTATTCTTGAAACCTGCTTCTGAAGGTACTGGAGTCATCGCTGGTGGCCCAGTTCGTGCGGTTCTCGAATTAGCGGGAATCAACGACATTCTTTCGAAATCACTTGGATCAAGCACTCCAATCAACATGGTTCGTGCGACTGTCAAAGGTCTCACTTCACTTAAACGTGCTGAAGACGTTGCGAAACTCCGCGGTAAAACCGTCGAAGAACTTCGCGGTTAAGAAAGGGAGGGAATACAGATGGCGAAACTCGCAGTTACCCTCACACGCAGCATGATCGGTCGTCCGGAGAACCAACGCGTTACTACTCGTACGCTTGGTCTCCATAAGATGCACCAAACTGTTGTCGTACCTGACAACGCTGCTATGCGTGGGATGATTAACCACGTGTCACACTTATTGACAGTAAAAGAAATTCAAGAGTAATAGTTCGATATAATTTTATGAGGAGGTGCCCCACTATGAAACTCCATGAATTGAAACCAGCTGCTGGTTCACGTTCAGAACGCAACCGTGTAGGTCGCGGTATGTCTTCTGGTAACGGTAAGACTTCTGGCCGTGGTCACAAAGGTCAAAAAGCTCGTTCAGGCGGTGGTGTTCGTCCAGGTTTCGAAGGTGGACAAAACCCACTTTTCCGTCGTTTACCAAAACGCGGCTTCAACAACCCAACTCGTAAAGAGTTCGCGGTTATCAACCTTGACACACTTAACCGTTTTGAAGATGGAACGGAAGTAACACCAGAACTTCTTATCGAGACTCGCGCAGTCAAAGGTATGAAAGATGGCGTGAAGATCCTTTCTAACGGTAAGATTGAAAAGAAACTGACAGTAAAAGCTCACAAGTTCTCCGAAGCTGCGAAGCAAGCGATCGAAGCTGCCGGCGGTACGGTTGAGGTGATCTAATGTTTCAAGCGATCTCCAATATGTGGCGCGTAGCCGACATCCGTCGGCGCATTCTCTTTACCTTGGCCCTGATTATCGTGTTCCGTATCGGTGCACATATCCCAGTCCCAATGGTAAACACTGAAGTATTCAAGATTGACGAGAATGGTATTCTTGGCTTCTTGAACTCCTTCGGCGGGAATGCTTTGCAGAATTTCTCACTCTTTGCGATGGGAATCATGCCGTATATCACGGCCTCGATCGTTGTCCAACTCTTACAGATGGACGTTGTTCCAAAGTTTGCCGAATGGGCAAAACAAGGAGAGGCGGGCCGTAAGAAGTTAGCAACGGTAACGCGCTATGGAACGATCGTACTCGGCTTAGTCCAAGCGTTTGGAATCGCGCTTGGATTTAACCGTATCTACCCAGGTCTTGTCAATGAAGATTTTGGCACCTGGACGTACGTGATGATTGCACTTGTTTTGACGGCGGGTACCGCATTCTTAATGTTCCTCGGTGAACTCATCACGGAGAAGGGCATTGGTAACGGGATATCAATGATCATCTTCGCTGGGATCGTCGCGGGCTTCCCGAACGCATTCCGTCAGATTTACGAAACAAAGCTCCAAAATGCAGGGGATGCTTTGTTTGTCAACGTGCTTTATATCGTACTGTTGCTTTTAATCATCATCGCGGTCATCGTCGGTGTCATCTATGTGCAGCAAGCTGCCCGGAAGATTCCGATTCAGTACGCCAAGCGTACGGTGAACCGTGCTCCAGTTGGCGGCCAATCGACACACTTGCCGATTAAGCTTAACGCTGCTGGGGTTATCCCAGTTATCTTCGCTGTATCGTTTATGGTGACTCCACCAACGATTGCAAGTTTCTTGGCAAGTCCGGAAAACGCGACGAAGATTCGTGACATCTTCGACTATACGAGTCCAATCGGTATGTCGATTTATGTGGCGCTCATCATCGCATTTTCGTACTTTTATACATTTGTTCAGGTTAACCCGGAACAAATGGCAGAGAACCTTCAAAAACAAGGCGGATACATTCCTGGTATTCGTCCTGGTAAGCAAACGGAACAATACATCACGAAGATCCTATATCGACTGACATTCTTCGGCTCACTTTTCCTCGCTGTGATCGCGGTTACGCCAACGTTCTTTATTAAGTTCGCTGGTTTACCGAACTCGGTCCAGATTGGTGGAACAAGCTTGCTGATCGTCATCGGTGTAGGTCTTGAGACGATGAAACAGATTGAAAGTCAACTGGTTAAACGACACTACAAAGGCTTTATCCGATAAGGCGGGAGGAAGGGGACCATCCCTTTCCTTTCTGTTGTGTCTATAGAGTCTATAGAAGTGGAGGCTACCGACATGAATCTTGTATTGATGGGCTTGCCGGGTGCTGGAAAAGGGACGCAGGCTGCGAAAATCATCGAAGACTACGCCATTCCACACATCTCGACAGGCGACATGTTCCGCGCGGCGATCAAAGATTCAACACCGCTCGGGCAGGAAGCGAAATCGTACATGGATAAAGGGGAACTCGTTCCGGATGAAGTCACAATCGGCATCGTACGTGAACGTCTCGCCAAAGAAGACTGTGCAAATGGTTTTCTTCTTGACGGTTTCCCACGCACAGTGAAACAAGCAGACGCACTTGAAGTGTTGCTTGCGGATCTAAACAAACAAATCGATCACGTCATTCACATCGGTGTGAACCCGGAGAAACTTGTCCCTCGTTTGACAGGTCGCCGGATTTGCCCAACATGTGGAGCAACGTATCATGTCATCTATAACCCACCAAAAGTGGACGGAGTATGTGATATCGACGGATCAGCACTGGTACAACGTGAAGATGATCAAGAAGAAACGGTTCGCCGTCGTCTTGAAGTCAACGTCGCGCAAGCGCAACCTTTGATTGACTTTTACGCTGAAAAAGGGTATCTTCGTAATTTGGACGGTGATCGTCCGATTAATGAAGTTTACTCCGATGTTCAAGCACTTCTTGGTGGTCAGTAATGATCATTACGAAAGCGCCGCGTGAAATCGATATTATGCGTAAGGCAGGACAAATCGTCGCCCGGACGCATAAAGAGCTTCAAGCTCATATTCGTCCAGGGGTCACAACGGGGCAACTCGATGCGATTGCTGAACGTTATATTCGAAGTCAAGGGGCAACACCATCGTTTAAAGGTTATAATGGATTTACTGGGAGCATTTGTGCGTCAGTAAATGAAGAACTTGTCCATGGTATTCCGGGTGACCGCGTACTCCACGATGGAGACATCATCTCGATTGATATCGGGGCGGAGTATAACGGATATCACGGAGATTCAGCCTGGACATATCCGGTAGGTACAATCTCTGAAGAGACGAAGCGGTTACTTGACGTAACTGAAGAATCTCTGTATAAAGGATTGGAGCGCGCCAAAGCTGGCGTGCACCTGACAGATATTTCGCATGCGATCCAGTCACATGTTGAAGCTGCGAATTTTTCTGTAGTCCGCGAATATGTGGGCCACGGCGTGGGACAAAATTTGCATGAAGATCCGCAAATCCCACATTATGGACCACCGGGGAAAGGGCCGCGCCTGAAAACCGGCATGACCTTGGCGATTGAGCCAATGGTTAATGTCGGGAAACGCTATGTTCGCACGCTATCCGACAATTGGACGGTAGTGACAGTGGACGGTAGCATGTGCGCCCACTTTGAGCACACCATCGCCATCACAGACGAAGGCTACGAGATCTTAACGGTCGATGCAGAGTGAGCTGTGCGCGTTATTGGTGTCACCTTTCTATAAGCCGCTATCCACTCGTGTTTGTGACCGATGATTCTCTCACGGCTACTGTAGAAAGCCCCTAAGCGCTACAAATCGTCTGGGCTCCCAATCAACTTTATAGAGAAAGGGGTATAATTGATGGCGAAACAAGATGTAATCGAAGTGGAAGGTACGGTTATCGAACCGCTTCCAAACGCGATGTTTAAGGTGGAGTTAGAAAACGGCCACACGGTCCTCGCGCACGTCTCAGGGAAAATTCGGATGCACTTCATTCGGATCCTGCCAGGAGATAAAGTAACAGTTGAGTTGTCACCATACGACTTGACTCGCGGACGGATCACATACCGTTTCAAATAAAAACTCCGATTTTTTCAGGAGGAGGTATTCACAATGAAAGTAAGACCTTCGGTTAAACCGATCTGTGAAAAGTGTAAAGTTATCCGCCGTAAAGGCAAAGTAATGGTTATTTGCGAAAACCCTAAGCATAAACAAAAACAAGGGTAATTAAACAAGGAGGTGCACACATGGCACGTATTGCTGGTGTAGATATTCCACGTGAGAAACGCATCGTTATCTCACTCACTTACATCTATGGTGTTGGTAAAACGACTGCTCAGAAAGTCTTGAAAGAAGCTGGTATCTCTGAAGATACTCGTACTCGTGAATTGACTGAAGAACAACTCAACCAACTCCGTGATGGATTAGATAAAGTAAAAGTTGAGGGTGACCTTCGTCGTGAAATCTCACTCAACATCAAACGTTTGATCGAAATCGGTTGCTACCGTGGTGTTCGTCACCGTCGTGGTCTTCCAGTTCGTGGTCAAAACACTAAAAACAACTCGCGTACTCGTAAAGGCCCACGCCGTACAGTAGCGAACAAGAAGAAGTAAGGGAGGGTAAACTAAGATGGCAAAACGTAAACAGAATGTTCGTAGTAAACGTAAAGTCAAAAAGAATATTGAGTCTGGTATCGTTCATATCCGTTCAACATTCAACAACACAATCGTTACGATCACTGACATGCAAGGGAATGCAATCTCTTGGGCAACTGCAGGAAACATGGGCTTCAAAGGCTCACGTAAATCAACTCCATTTGCTGCGCAACTCGCTTCTGAAACTGCTGCGAAAACAGCAATGGATAACGGTATGCGTACTGTAGAAGTTAACGTTAAAGGTCCTGGTGCAGGTCGTGAAGCTGCAATCCGTGCGCTCCAAGCAATCGGTCTTGAAGTAACAGCGATCCGTGACGTAACTCCAGTCCCACACAACGGTTGCCGCCCTCCAAAACGTCGTCGCGTGTAACCCGTCTTGTACTGCAAAGCGGAAATTCGAGTAGACTTTCGTTGATCGTTTGACCAAGCATGGCAGTAGACACGTACACAAGACGGTTGGCGATTGAACGCGATGGCCAACATGACGATATTCAAGGAGGGGTTCAGATGATCGAAATCGAAAAACCGAAGATTGAAACGGTCGAATTAAGCGACAACGCTACGTTTGGTAAATTCGTGGTAGAACCGCTTGAGCGTGGATTCGGTACAACGCTTGGTAACTCTTTGCGTCGTATCCTATTATCTTCACTTCCGGGTGCTGCAGTCACTGCAGTCCAAATCGATGGCGTTCTTCATGAGTTCTCGACAATTGATGGCGTTGTAGAAGACGTTACCCAAATCATCTTGAACCTTAAGAAACTCGCCCTCAAAGTTTACTCGGAAGAAGAGAAAACACTTGAGATCGATATCCAAGGCGCTGGCGTTGTCACGGCTGCGAACATTACGCATGACAGCGACGTCGAAATCCTCAACCCAGAACTCCACATTGCAACACTTGCAGAAGGTGCATCACTTCATATGCGTCTGACCGCTCGTCGTGGTCGTGGTTACGTTCAGGCTGAAGATAACAAACGGGACGATATGCCAATCGGCGTCATCCCAATTGATTCCATTTACACGCCAATTCAACGTGTAAACTATCAAGTTGAAAAAACACGTGTCGGTCAAGATGCGAGCTTCGATAAATTGACGCTTGATGTTTGGACGGACGGTTCACTCCGCCCTGAAGAAGCAGTGTCACTCGGTGCAAAAATCATGACAGAACACTTAAACATCTTTGTTGGTCTTACGGACGAAGCGCTCCATGCCGAAATCATGGTCGAAAAGGAAGAAGATCAAAAAGAAAAAGTACTTGAAATGACGATCGAAGAACTCGATCTTTCAGTTCGTTCGTACAACTGTTTGAAACGTGCCGGCATCAATACGGTTCAAGAACTCGCGAACAAGAGCGAAGACGAGATGATGAAAGTTCGTAACCTCGGACGTAAATCACTCGAAGAAGTTCAAGCGAAACTCGATGAACTCGGATTGGGCCTACGTAAAGAAGACTAAAACTATTAATTGCACGAAGGAGGGAATCCATCCATGGCATACTCGAAATTAGGCCGTACAAGCTCACAACGTAAGGCACTTTTGCGTGACCTTGCGACTGATCTCATCATCAATGAGCGTATCCAAACTACAGAACAAAAAGCGAAGGAACTTCGTCCAGTCGTTGAGAAACTCATCACTTTAGGTAAACGCGGTGATCTCCACGCTCGTCGTCAAGTTGCATCGTTCGTTCGTCGCGAAGCTGCTGGTCAAAACGAAGCTGGTAAAACACAAGATGCAATCCAAAAATTGTTTGCTGATGTTGCTCCACGTTTTGCTGAGCGTCAAGGTGGTTACACACGTATCATGAAAATGGGACCACGTCGTGGTGACGGCGCAGAAATGGTCATCATCGAACTCGTTTAATTTTTAAATGATTCGGATAAAAGGGCAGTGCGTAACTCGCTTCTGCCCTTTTGTTACAAATGAAATTATTTTGATTTGATGAAGGAGGAGCGGACATGGCAAAGCTGATTGAGTTGGAACAGGTGACCTATCGTTACCCGGAACAAGAACAACCAGCGTTGCAAGATGTCTCTCTGACGATCCGTTCGCAGGAATGGGTCGCGATCGTTGGACACAACGGCTCCGGAAAATCAACGCTGACGAAGTTGTTTAACGGATTGTTGCTTCCTGAACAAGGAACGGTCACTGTCAACGAGATGTTCTCGAGTGCAGTGCCGGAGCAACTGTGGGAGATGCGCCGCGCAATCGGTATCGTCTTTCAAAATCCGGATAATCAATTCGTTGGCACGACCGTGCGCGACGACGTGGCATTTGCCCTCGAAAATTGGGGCGTGCCACGCGAGGAAATGGTTCGTCGTATCGACGACAGTCTAGCGCGCGTTGGCCTTACGGATTTTGTTGATCGGGAACCCCATCAACTATCCGGCGGACAGAAGCAGCGTGTCGCAATCGCCTCGGCGCTTGCGATGCGCCCTGATGTTCTCGTGCTCGATGAAGCGACATCGATGCTTGATCCGATTGCACGAACTGAGGTTATGTCGACCGTCCAGGAATTATATGAACAACATCCGATGGCCGTCGTTGCCATTACGCATGAACTCGACGAAGTCTTACGGGCCAGTCGTGTCATTGTCATGGATGCGGGTCAAATCGTATTAGAAGGAACACCGCAAGAGGTGTTTGCACAATCCGCGTTTCTTGAGCAGATTGGACTAGATGTTCCATTTGTCGTCCGGGTGCAGGAGCAACTTTCGGCACGTGGTCTTACTTATGAGGACACGATACTAGATGAAAGAGACTTGGTGAACCGCTTATGCCAATCTTAATCCAGGAATTGAACTATACGTACCAACTCAATAGTCCGTTTGAACGAGTCGCGCTGCGTGATGTGAATCTTGAGATTCCGTCAGGGGCGCTTGTTGCGTTTGTGGGGCATACCGGTTCCGGGAAATCCACACTCGTCCAACACATCAATGGCTTGTTGAAGCCGACTGCCGGTAAGGTACAGGTCGATGACATCATCATCGAACCAAAACGAAAACAAGATTTAAAGGCGCTCCGTAAACGGGTGGGTCTTGTCTTTCAGTACCCGGAATATCAACTGTTTGAAGAAACCGTCTTGAAGGATGTCATGTTTGGTCCGATGAATTTCGGTCATGAACCGGCAGAAGCTGAACGTTTGGCAAAGGACGCATTACGTACCGTCGGGCTGGATGAAGTCTTTTGGTCACGTTCACCGTTTGACCTGTCTGGTGGGCAAATGAGGCGTGTTGCGATTGCGGGCGTACTCGCTAGTCAACCAGACGTGTTGATCGTCGATGAACCGACGGCAGGACTCGATCCGCAAGGACGAAAGCAGATGCTTCGTCTGTTCGCTGAGCTTCACGCACAATCCGGGATGACGTTACTGTTGATCACACACGATATGGACCAAGTGCTCGAATATACGAACCGGGTCGTCGTCATGGAAGACGGGCAAGTGGCGTATGATGGAGAACCAATGGGTCTATTCCGTCAAGAAACGTTATTGCGTCAATTCCATCTCGACTTACCCCACGTCTTAGCATTCGCTTGGCAAATGGCGGATCAGTTGAACGTCAACCGGCCGGCCCTTCAGACAGAAGCCGAATTGATTGAGTGGATTTTGCATGTACGGGAGGGAAGACGATGATCGTTGGCCAACATATACCGGGAACATCGTATTTACACCGTTCGTCTGCTGTCGCCAAAATCATTTTTGCGTTTTGTTTCATTCCGCTCGTCTTTTTGGCCAACAATGCAGCAACCAATCTTTTTTTACTCGTCTTTACGTTTTTGGCGCTCGCGAGCAGTAAATTACCGATCCGTTATGTCTTAAAAGGACTACGGCCGATTTTATTTTTAATCGTCTTTACGTTTATCATTCAGCTGCTGTTTACCCGGGAAGGGGCGGTACTGCTCGAATTCGGCTGGTTCAAGATCTACGAAGAAGGGTTACGTCTTGCGATCATCGTCTCGCTCCGATTCTTTTATCTGGTCTCGATCACGACACTCGTCACGCTGACGACGTCACCGATCGAACTGACGGATGCGATTGAGCTGCTGCTTAAACCGTTTAAGGTCGTCCGTGTCCCGACGCATGAAATTGCCTTGATGCTGTCGATCTCGCTCCGTTTCCTGCCGACCCTGGCAGAAGAGACGGAGAAGATCATGAAGGCGCAACAGGCACGTGGCGTCGATTTGTCGGCAGGTCCGATCAAAGAACGGTTGCGGGCCATCATTCCTCTGCTGATTCCCCTGTTCATCTCGGCCTTTAAACGGGCCGAAGATCTCGCGACAGCGATGGAAGCGCGGGGGTACCGTGGTGGTGAAGGCCGAACACGGCTCCGCGAGTCGAAGTGGACCGGGCGGGATACGGGTCTGATGATTCTCCTTATCGCACTCGGACTCCTTTTAGTTTATTTACGAGGAGGGTTTTGATGCGGCGTTTTAAATGTACGATTCAGTATGATGGGACGGACTATTCTGGGTATCAAGTGCAACCGAACGGTCTGACGATCCAGGAAGTGATCGAGAAGACGCTGGAACGGATGCACAAGCATCCGGTCAAGGTCATCGGCTCCGGACGTACAGATGCCCGTGTACACGCTCAGGGACAGGTCATTCATTTTAATACGGAACTTTCGATTGCTCCAGACAGCATGGTGAAGGCGTTAAATACGTTATTACCGGACGATATTCGGGTTCGGGACTGTAAAGAGGTCGCTTCTGACTTCGAAGCAAGGTATGATGTAGTAGGGAAAGAATATCGGTACTTCGTGCGTCAGGCGGAAGATGCGTTTCGGCGTCATCAATCGGTCTTGATTCCGTATTCACTCGACGTGGCGCAAATTCGTCTGGGATTAGCGTATTTAGTCGGGACTCATGACTTTAGTTCGTTCTGTGTCGCGAAGACAGAGACGGACAATCGTGTTCGGACGATTTATGAGGCGGAACTGATCGAGCAAGGAGACGAACTGATTTTCCGTTTTCACGGAAGTGGTTTTCTCTACAATCAGATTCGGATCATGGTCGGCACGTTGCTTGATGTCGGACGCGGGCGTTTTGCTCCGGAAGACATCAAACGAATGCTCGAAGCGAAAGATCGAAACGTCGCTGGTGTGACGGCACCACCGCACGGGTTATACCTTTGGGAAGTTTTCTACCCAGAGTCTAAAAAAGGCATTTGACATTAGCCGCTAAAAAACATACAATGTTTATTGGCATTTCATTTATTATGAAACCACAATCTTAGCCCCGTACACCTAAGATTCTGATAGATTCACACAGTGAATAAATGAAAAATCAAAAAAGAAATTTTTAAATTCCTTAGGAGGTATTTTACATGCGCACAACTTTCATGGCGAAAGCTACTGATGTAGAACGCAAATGGCTCCTTATCGACGCAGAAGGCAAAACACTCGGTCGTCTTTCGAGCGAAGTGGCTTCACTTCTCCGCGGTAAGCACAAACCTACGTTCACACCACACGTTGACTGTGGGGATCACGTTATCCTCATCAACGTTGAGAAAATCGTATTAACTGGTAACAAACTCGACAAAAAGGTCTACTACCGTCACTCTGGTCATCCAGGCGGCTTGAAGCAGACTGTCGCACGCGACTTACTCGCTAACAAACCTGAGCGTATGCTTGAACTCGCGATCAAAGGGATGCTTCCAAAAGGTAGCCTCGGTCGTCAAATGTTCAACAAACTCCACGTTTACGCTGGAGATACTCATAAGCAAGAAGCACAACAACCAGAAGTTTACGAACTTCGCGGTTAATACGAATTTAGGAGGAACTACACGATGGCAGATGTACGTTACTACGGCACTGGTCGCCGTAAAAGCGCGGCAGCTCGCGTTTTCCTCGTTGCTGGAGACGGTAAAGTCACAGTTAACGGGCGCGATATCAGCGAATACTTCGGTTATGAAACATTAATCATGACTGCAAAAGAACCACTTGTACTCACAGAAACAGAAGGCAAATACGATATCATGGTAACGGTCAAAGGCGGCGGCTTCACTGGTCAAGCAGGCGCAATCCGTCACGGTATCTCACGTGCTCTTCTTCAAGCGGATCCAGACTTCCGTGGCACACTTAAAGCTAAAGGTTTCCTCACACGCGATGCTCGTATGAAAGAACGTAAAAAATACGGTCTTAAAGCAGCACGTCGTGCACCTCAGTTCTCAAAACGTTAATCGTTTTATCTCTCATCCTTACGGGTGGGAGATTTTTTTTATGCAAAAAAAACCGCTTTCTGACCGGTAGCGGTCAAAAAGCGGTCTGTTGTTCAGAATGTACGACGTCGGATGGTTCGGATGAGGAATAAAAGTGCCATCAAACCAATGAATGTCAGCGGAATGCTCCACAGGAAAAGATCCTTAAAAAAAAAAATAGGATCGTACTCCGTTTGTGAACCGACCTGACCGACAAATGATGTATCCTGACTTAACACGGTGCTGTTCTCAGGGAGAGCGGGCTGATAAGTCGCGTTTGCTTCATGGACCGCATAAAAGTAGATCGCATAACCCATATGTAAGAGAACGGTCAAGACGCCCGTAACGACTAACATCTTTTTCATCAAAAAACTCCTTTTTCCGATTGATTGGTGAGAACAAGTCCACCGTCAAGTATACCGGATTCCGTTTTCGGGAACAGATGAGAAAGGAGTGTGGTGAAAGATGACAGTATCAGTCAGTTGGTTGCTGGAACGGGCGAATCGGAAACTGAATGTTCCGGGACTCTCGCCGGAAGTCGCCCGAAAGACCCGCCAGGTCATCCGTGAGCTCCATGTCAAAGGCATTTATGTCGGCGTCGCCCAAGGATTCCGTTCCTATGCCGAGCAGGAGAAGCTGTATGCGCAAGGACGGACGACGCCGGGAGCAATCGTCACGAACGCCCGCGGAGGACAATCGAATCATAACCGGGGGATTGCCGTTGATCTGTTTCAATATTCGATGGATGGGACAAAAGCCATCTTTACTAACGATGCCAACTTTCAACAAATCGTGCAGGCGATGAAACGCCAAGGTTTTTCATGGGGCGGAGATTGGGACGGGTTCAAGGATTATCCACACTTTGAATTAAACAAATCAACGACGGATGCCTTAGTTCCGTATCCGGGTCAACCCCTTTATAGAGGGGCTGTCAACATGAACAGTCGGGACATCGAGCGGATTCAACGCGCCGTCAAAGCGACGGTCACGAAACGATTTGACGCAGAGACGGTTGAAAACGTCCGTGCCTATCAAACGCGTCAAGGATTAGCGGTCGACGGGGTCGTTGGCCCCGCGACGTGGAATCGTATGTTTTAAAGACAAGGGATCTTCTTTTTGCGGTAGCGATGAGGACGATCTCTTTTTTTAGGCGTCGTCAGCGTGGGTTCTTCCAAGTCGACAAGGAAATGTCATCCTTTCCGAGTCGAAATGTGCAAGCGCTATCTTATTTTTGTTATACTGAAATGGATTAAATCGAACGTTCTCAGGGGGAAGGCACTATGTTGAATGAACAAGAAATTCGCGAGGTGGTTGGTAAACTCGTCGATCCGACGATTGAACGCTCGCTTACAGATACGAACGGGATTCGGGATGTCCGCATCAAGGGAGACTATGTCAGTCTCAAAATTGCGCTTGCGCAAGCAGGATCCGGCGAACAGCTCGCGTTACAGCAACAAATCGTCAAAGAGTTGAAAGAAAAAGGATTCAAGACAGTTGGTTTACGTTTTGAGGCACTAGGTGATCACGGCATCCAAGCAGCGACAACACCATCTATCCTCAAACCGGAATCAGGGACGACGTTCATCGCAATTGCATCCGGTAAAGGGGGCGTCGGAAAATCAACGGTATCCGTCAACTTAGCGGTTGCCTTGGCACGTGCAGGGAAGAAGGTCGGTTTGATCGACGCGGATATCTACGGATTCAGTGTTCCGGATATGATGGGAATCGAAACACGTCCGACGGTTGTCAATGACCGGATCGTGCCGCCTGAACGTTTTGGCGTCAAAGTCATCTCGATGGGCTTCTTCGTCGAAGACAATGCACCGGTCATCTGGCGTGGTCCGATGCTTGGGAAGATGTTAAATAATTTCTTCTCAGACGTCGAGTGGGGCGAACTGGATTATTTATTGCTGGATTTACCTCCAGGTACAGGCGACGTCGCGCTCGATATCCATTCGATGTTGCCGAGCTGTCAGGAACTGATTGTCACGACACCACACGCGACCGCAGCATTCGTTGCAGCACGCGCCGGGGCGATGGCGATCAAAACGAACCACCGCCTGCTCGGTATCATCGAGAACATGGCGTATTTCGAAAGCAAGACGACAGGTGAAAAAGAGTACGTCTTTGGTTCAGGTGGCGGAGAGAAGTTGTCAGAAGCGTTAAAAACAGATATTCTAGCTAAGATTCCACTTGGTCAGCCGTATGCGAATGAGACGGATTTCGCACCGTCCATCTATCGTGACGGTCATCCATTTGAAACACACTATAATGAACTCGCAACGCGTGTCATCGAAAAAGTAGAGGGATAAAAATGAAGACTAAAGGATTTTTGAAGCTGTTTTGGATGACGCTCCTGATCGGAACGCTCGCCGGCTTCGTGTTTAACCTTGTTGCTGAACCAGGGTATGTCCGGAATCAATCGATTAGCGGATATGTCACGGCACTGGCTTACAGTAGTACATGGACTGCAATCAGCTTGATGGGATTCTTTTCATATCTGATCCTTCACCGGGTCGGACTCGATATTTTCCGAGGGGCTAAGCTCTGGGATCGGGTCCAAATCGTCTTGATTGCATTTGCCTTATTCGACGGGATCTATTTACGGGGATTGGCATTCGGGTTCGAAAAGACGAATCTATACATCGGGGAAATGGTCGTGTTATTAATCATTGCGTTTTTTGTCGCTCGAACAAAAGCACGAGAGACGAACTTCACGGCATTCGTGCCGACGTTATTTTTGATGACAGTCATCACATTGATTGAATGGGTTCCGGCACTTCAGGCGACGCAAGACAAGCGGATGTTATGGGCGGCACTTGCCACGTTACTCGTTTGTAATGCGTATCAAATTTTAATGTTGCACCGCTTGCAGGAAAAACCGGCTGCAGCCAAGGCACCTTCTGGAAAAAGAGCATAAACGAAGAGTCACCTTTCTGACAAAATCATCTGTTAGAAAGGTGACTCTCTTTTTTTAATATTTTTTTAGAAAAACAGTTGACGGGAAAAAGAAGAGTTGATATATTAATACATGTCGCTGAGGCACACGCCATACGGACACGTCGAAAACGAAAAATAACTTATAAAAAAGTCATTGACACCAGTTAATACTTTACTGTAAGATTTAAAAGTCGTCAAACGACATATCGGACTTTGAAAACTGAACGATG
>NZ_MOLV01000034.1 GCF_001870785.1 Exiguobacterium sp. KRL4 | reverse complement strand
GGCGCGAGCTTTTCAAAAAAGTTCTTGACGTTATGGAAACATAATGTTAAGATGATAGATGTCTGGTGGCGATAGCCAAGTGGTCACACCCGTTCCCATGCCGAACACGGAAGTTAAGCACTTGAACGCCGAAAGTAGTTGGGGGCTTCCCCCTGTGAGGATAGGACGCTGCCAGGCGATACATATGGAGGATTAGCTCAGCTGGGAGAGCATCTGCCTTACAAGCAGAGGGTCGGCGGTTCGATCCCGTCATCCTCCACCATTTTTTATTACACTTGCCGGTGTAGCTCAGCTGGTAGAGCAACTGACTTGTAATCAGTAGGTCGCGGGTTCGACTCCTGTTGCCGGCACCATTTTCATATTAAACATCATCGAACTTGAAAAAGTGTAGATGCTACCTTTTAACACCCTGCCGGGGTGGCGGAACTGGTAGACGCACAGGACTTAAAATCCTGCGGGGGTTTCCCCGTGCCGGTTCGATTCCGGCCCTCGGTACCATTTTTAATGTAACTGTTTGATCATCATACCCCGCACCCTTAGCTCAGCTGGATAGAGTACTTGACTACGAATCAAGGGGTCGGGAGTTCGAATCTCTCAGGGTGCACTTTTCGGGAAGTAGCTCAGCTTGGTAGAGCACTTGGTTTGGGACCAAGGGGTCGCAGGTTCGAATCCTGTCTTCCCGACCATCTTCAATTTAATCCCTTAATGGGGCCTTAGCTCAGCTGGGAGAGCGCCTGCCTTGCACGCAGGAGGTCAGCGGTTCGATCCCGCTAGGCTCCACCAAATTATCTTTATGACGAACTTTGAAAACTG
>NZ_MOLV01000033.1 GCF_001870785.1 Exiguobacterium sp. KRL4 | reverse complement strand
ACTTGACGGGGAGCAGTTCAGACCGAAAAAAGCTGGACTTTTTGTTTGATTAAGGAGTTCAGCCTTTGGAGTATGAGAAGCGCATAGTTAAGCAGTTTTTAATCTATATGAGTGATACAGCCTTTACTTGATTAAAGTAAGGGCTATTTTATTACTTTTTTTAAAATGATGCATGTCAGACTCACTAGTGCGATAGAAGCAAATGCTATCTACAGTTTAAACTAATTGATGAAGTTGTCCGATAATAGAGTACAAGATTAGGCAAAATCATTAATGACTTGATGAGAGGACTGTACAAATATATGCTCAATGTTTTTAAAAAATCAAGTGAGATTTTAAAACCACGTGCACACGTTGTTTTATCAGGCTCTCTGAATGAAGATATGAATTTCTTAGAAGGGCACCCTGATGCCATTTTTATATTAAATACAAAAGGTGAAATATTAACATGCAATAGTAAATTGCTTGTTCTCTTAGGATACAAAAGGGAAGAACTCAAAAGCTTTTTAGAAGAAGTCGTCCCACCGACTTATCGGGAAGAGGTAAAAGAGTCTTTTCAAAGTACTCTTAAAGGCAAGACAGTTCATTATTCAATTGTAATTCGCCAGCAGAATGGCCAATCGCTTACAACGGAAATCACAAATATTCCGTACTATCAAGAAGGCGTAATTAGCGGAGTATATGGCATCGTGCGTGATGTTACGGAAGAACAAACCTTTAAAAAGAATTATGCAGAATTGTTAAAACGAAATGAAGAAGAAGTATGGCGTTTAGCCACTCATGATCATGTTACAAAGCTGCCGAATCGTTTTTATCTTATGAATACAGCAGAGCAATGGCTTAATGAAGATAAAAGCATGACTGTAATAGCAATTAGTTTTAATCAAATCAGCGAAATAAACCGTACTTTGGGATACACGTATGGGGATGTATGGCTTCACGCGACGGCACAGCTCTTAAAAAACAACACACCTAAAGAGGCGTTTATCGGACAGTTGATAGGTGATGATTATGTAATTTTACTTCCCGAGTTAATAGGGTTCAATAAAGAGGAATGGATAGAAACGCTTTTATCGTTCAATAATCATAAATTTAGTTTAGAGTCGTACGAATGGTATGCCAAAGTTTCATTAGGAGTAAGTAACAGTAGTCTTGGTGAAGACGAAAAAGCCGAAACTTTAATCCGCCATGCTAATATTGCTTTGGATCGATCTAAGAAAAGTACTACTAAAGTCCATATTTATGATGCCTATTTAGACATTGAGGCATTTAAACGTTATAAAATCTATTCAGACTTACGCTATGCGGTTTTGAGAGAAGAATTGTTTTTGGAATACCAACCAAAAGTAAATGCATGGACTGGGAAAGTAGAAGGTGCAGAAGCATTAATTCGCTGGGATCATCCGAAATGGGGTCGTATTCCTCCGAATGATTTTATTCCACTTGCAGAGGAAAGTTCTGTTCATCTGAAAATTGCGGATTGGGTCGTAGAAGAAACATGTAGACAACTATCGGAATGGAGAACGCAAAATCTTTTGTTAGTACCTATCTCAATAAATGTTTCTCCCAAAAGATTATTACATGGTGATTTTGCAGAGGTTGTCTTTAAAAACTTAAGAAAACATAAGTTACCTTCTTCCTTGTTTGAAATTGAGATTTCAGAAACAGATATTTTATATGAAAATGTAAAAATCTCAGAAACACTGCGTCAATTGCATGATAAAGGGATAAGTATCTCTTTGGATGATTTTGGAAAAGGATATTCGTCTATTTCTTATCTACAGGACTATCCGATTGATACGATTAAAATAGATCGTAAGTTTATCAAGGATATTGATTCAGAAATTCGCGCACGTTCTATCGTAAGATCAGCAATTTTTATTGGTCAAGAGTTTAGATTGAATATTGTAGCGGAAGGCGTAGAAACTGCTGCGCAATTACAAGTTCTTCGCGGATTAGATTGTCCTACTATTCAAGGCTATTTATTTAGTCAACCTTTACTAGAACAAGATTTTGCAGAAGTACTATCACGGCAACTGTTACTACCGAAAGAAGAGATTACTAATAAAGAGATTGCTACGTTATCCTTGCAAGCAAAATTGACAATTGATCGTATTGACGACGTGCCGGTGAAGATTGGCTCCTCTGTCATCATGATTTGCAGAACTAATTTGAAAAACTTAACGTTTTATTCTAACATTCGTTTTCCTGTTAAAGAGGAAGTGGAGTATAGATTAACTGTAGAGTTAACGGATAGATTTCAGGATGTTTCAATCCGGCTTCACGCTATGAAAGAGCTCTCAAACGGATTGCTGGAATATGAAGGATACTATACAAGCATTCATCAATCACATATCGTCATCACTGCCTTTCAGAATCTTAGATGAAGTAAAGCTTTATAGTGCCGCTGACCTTTAGTCAGATCCATTTTATTGTTGTATGCGAAGTAGTCTAATTAACGGTATATATAACTGAACAGTTTTCGGATCTGAACTATATGGTATAAGATAAGCTCAACTAAAAATGAGAATGAGCGTTTAATCATTTGAGGTGATTCAGGAAACACTGAAGTCGATAGTACCTTCTAGCTGCCTTTTAGTTTAATAAAGATTAAATTGTCTGATTAACAAGATGAGAAAGAAACGATCAAATAGTGTGAACTTTCCGGGGTGTTTACATTCTAAAAAAGTTCAGGGGTAGAGTTATTATATTAATAGGATTGAAGAAAAAATGGACAGGGAATTGAGGGGAAAACACTTTATAAAAGGAGGTTCTTCTCATGACCCACTTCGATTATTTGGAACAGTATCTTGTCACGCATATCACTTATAGCAAACAGACCATCAAAGCCTATCGCAGTGATCTCCGGCAAATGAAACATCATTCCGTCGATTGGTCGGTTAAGTCTCTTCAAACGTATTTTGACCAATTGATTGGGCAATACAAACCGGCAACGGCGATGCGGAGGTACCATGCATTGACAGCACTTGGGAACGAACTCGTCCGAGCAAAACGTCTGCGGAAAAATCCTATGAGACAAGTCCATGCGATCGTTCATCAGCAAGTGACACAACGCGAACATCATCCACTTGAAGAAACGATCCAAACGATTCGTCAAATCAGTCATCCTACTTACCGTCTCTTCTTCGAATTAATCAGTCAAACGGGTCTCCGCTTCATGGAGGCCCGTTTGTTGTCGATCGAGGATATTCAGTTTGCGACGTTGACGTTGCTCGTACGGAACGGGAAAGGGCGACGCTTGCGGACGGTTCCACTTGGAGAGAGACTGGCTCATAAGTTACAAGTATTTTTGGTTGGACGGACGACAGGACTCGTGTTTCGTTCCGTTCGTGGTCAAGCAATCAACGAGCAACAGGCGCGTAATACGTTACGTGCACAGTCACTTGCTATGTGCGGACGATCGTTACATCCACACGACTTGCGTGTTTCGTTTGCGACGTATCTCTATCAGAAGGGTAATCGGAAACTGCTTGAGATTCAGCGGTTACTTGGTCACAGCAGCTCACGGACGACGGAAGGCTATATCCTCAGCCAGGAAACGAAGCTCCAGCAAATCATCGATGCGTTGTCGGCGTGAGCCGGTTGATTGAGGACCGGGCGACTTCTGACGACGGCAGGATATACTGTTGCGTCGTCTTAGCGTCACTATGACCGAGCAGGCGCATGACGGTCAGTAAATCGGCTTGATGCTCCCGGTACAGTGTCGTCGCGAACGTCACCCGTAAGTCGTGTGGTCGGAGAGTTCGGCTTAAGACCTGTTGGCTGGCGAGCCGGAGTTGCTTCCGTGTTTGATTTGGATCAAGCAAGCGTCCAGTATTGTTTACGAACAAGTAATCTGTATTCGACTGTTGGTCGAGGTATCGGGTCAGGACAGTGACCAGCTCGTCGTGGAGCGGGACGTAGCGTGTTTTTTGTCCCTTACCATGACGGACAAACAGTTGGCGTTCGATGAGGTCGAGATCGGTCCTGCGTAATTGCCGGGCTTCATTAAACCGGAGACCCGTATGTAAGAGCAGGAAGTAGAACGCATAGATCGTTTCGTCCTGCAGCGTCTCGATGACACGGCGGGCATCCGTGTAGCTGAAGGCAGTCCGGTGTTTCGGAAGTGGTCGGGACGGTTTTTTGATGTGGGTTAACGGATTTTTTGCCAGTGACCGTTCGGTGACGAGGGCGTCGAAGAGGGTTGCTAAGGCATGGATTCGCCGGGCGACGGTCGTTGGAGCGTAGATTTGTTTCAAATGGGAGATGTAGCGGTGCAGGGAAGGGATATCGATGGTTTTCGCATGGGTACAGAAGTGTCGGACGTCCGTGCGGTAAGCTTTTTTCGTCAGCGGACTGTAGCTGGGGGATTGGTCGATGATCATGAGTAATCGCTCCAAGTAAAACGTCATCATAGGAGGATCTCCTGAACCTTCCGTTTGAGTTCCGATTTGAGCGAACGCAGACGAGCAGGTGAGTAGCCAAGTGCCTCTTCATTTCCATGGAGAAGGGCTTGGAGGATCGTGAATTCCTTGATGGAAAGTTCCTGTTTTAGTTGATCGAGTAAGTAGGCGAAGGAAACTTGCTGCTGACGGGGGAGTTCCGGTAACGTCTCGACGGCGACTTCACCAGCCAGAGTCCGGTTACGGGTCGCCAAGTAATCGAGCATCGCCCCTTTCGCACGAATCCGGGCGAAGGTGACGGTCATGACTTTGCCTTCTTCGATTGATTTCCATAGCCGAAGTAGTGCTGCTTGGCGGCATTCATCGTGTTCATTTGGATGGATTGAGAGACGCGACAGAAGGGAATTGACGAGGGGGATCCATTGTTTTAAGGCTTCATTCATGAAGAGATAATCCAATCTGAGATATGCATATCTATGTATTCCGCGGTAGTTTCAGTATAAGTAGAGTTATCCTGAAGAGAGTGGCAGAAACAGGCGGTTTTTCAAGCGATATTTTGTTTTGGACAGAAGAAATAGAGGGATTTTGCGTCTTGAAAGTTTAGAAAACCGTTGGCATGATTCAAAAAAGACGATTTGAAAACAGAGGATAACTCTACTTATCCTAGGGGGTGTTCGGAAAAAAATAATCAGCATCCACCAAACGTTATACCGATACACGAGGAAAAGCAGGACTCCAGGGCAACAGTAGGGAACAACAAAAATAGGCGATAGACTTTAGTTAGATTTTTTGATGAAAAGGAGTGATGACACGTGGAAGCATTTGAGAAACGCCAATATGAAAAACGGTTACGTGAATATCCGGAGCATTTTGAGTATTGTCTTGTCCAAGATTATGAAGCTAGATACGTTGGCGAGCGACTTTATACCTTTAATGCAGATGAAATTTCACTCCAGTGTTTTGTACAGGGGATGAATCTTGAAATAGTCAGCATCATTTTTGACAAACAGTTATTCGAGCGGGACTTCCTCCTTCAATGGCTCAGTTATTTTGGAGTACACGTCGGAGCGGCAGGAAAGTCAGCACGGATTCCGAACGCAGGTGCCATCGATCGCGCCTACTTATTTTTTGATCATATCGTGACACGATACATCAAAGGACAGGAGACGATGACAGTCAAACGTGAGGGACTGAAGGAATGGACGGATTATAATCGTCCGCTCGTTGAAAAGATACTCGACACAGAAGGCAGACGGATTCCGATTCCGATGGTCGTGTTCAACGACGAGGTATTACCTGAATGTCCGAGTCTGAAGTTCAACCGGAAAGAAGATCTTGTCGTCTTGAACGGGACGGTGATGAACATCGACCGGATTGATGAGTATGGGGACGGGATTGGCTTTTACCGAAAAAATATCCGGGAGCCAATTGCCTTCATGGAAAACGAGGATGTCGTCATCGTGATTAATATTTTCGAGGATGAAGCAGAAGCTGGGAAGCTTTGTGACATCACATACATGCCGATGTTTGATACGACAGATGATAAGAGATGATGCGGGTTTTCATTTTTCATGAAGTGAACAACACCTCCCAAGGTGCTTTCGTGAAGAAAGTCTTGGGAGGTTTTTTCGACTATTCCTATTTAAAAAGAATGAATATCTACTCATGTTTTGATATAGGGAAAACATTAGAACACAGAACCATGTGTAACCGCTAAAAACACATAGTCGATGAATGTTTTTGTAAGAACAAGGGTAACTGTAACTGTTAGCTAGATGAAACAAAAACTGACATTTACGGAGGCGGGGAAAATGAAGCAACTGGATGGATTTCCAACATCGTACTGGCGCACTTCGATTGAAGCATCGACGTATCCGAAACTCGAAACAAATCTAACCAGTGACGTTGTCGTCATCGGGGCTGGTATCGCCGGACTCGTCACAGCCGTTCAACTGATTGAACGGGGGTATGAGGTGACGTTGATTGAAGCAGACCGAATCGCAAGCGGGACGACCGGTTATACGACAGCGAAAGTTTCATCACAGCATGGCTTGATTTATGACGAACTGATCCAGACATTCGGCGAAGAGAAAGCACGGCTCTATCACGAAGCGAATGAAGAGGCGATTCGGTTCCTGCGGGATCAGACGACACGCCTGGCAATCGACTGTGAGCTTGAGGAACAGGATGCCTACCTGTACGTCGCATCAACCGGACCGAAACACAAGCAGCTGATCAAAGAAGCCGATGCGTACAGCCGGCTTGGGATCAACGGGGGAGACGCGACGGACGAGGTCAAAGGCAAGTTACCGTATCCGGTCGAACAAGCTCTTGTCATTCACAATCAAGCCCAGTTCCATCCCGTCAAGTACTTACTTGGTCTCGCGCAGTACTTCACGGAGCAAGGCGGGAAGCTGTACGAACAGTCGCGGGCGACGTCTGTCGAATCCAAAGAGACGCCGACTGTGTTGCTTGAATCCGGTCACCAGATCGAGGCGAAGAAAGTGATCGTCGCGACACACTTTCCGTTCAACGATTTCAAAGGGCTCTATTTCTCGAAACTCGAAGTCCATCGCTCGTACATCGTGTCGGGACGTGTTCCGGAAGAGTTCCCGGACGGCATGTTCATGAGTGCCGACAAACCAAGCCGGTCCCTCCGGCATACGCAGACGGCTGACGGGACACGGCTTGGACTGTTTGGCGGGGAGAATCATCTGTCCGGTCATCAGACGGATACGAAAGCCAACTACCAAGCGTTGGCTCATTTCGCAGAAAGTGAGTTCCATGTCGCACAGATTGATCAATTTTGGTCAGCGCAGGATCTGATTTCGCTCGATAAAGTGCCGTACATCGGTCAGATGACGAGTGACGATCCGAACATTCTGATCGCGACCGGCTTTGCCAAGTGGGGGATGACGAACGGGATTGCGGCAGGATTGCTTTTGTCCGATTTATTGACCGGAACGCCGAACCGCTTCCGGGGATTGTTTGACCCGAACCGATCGAAGCTGAATAAGCAGGACGCGAAACAATTCGCAAAAAACAATGCCGATGTCGCGATCGAATTACTGAAGGGAAAAGTGGCCCGTGCCAGTCAATCAGCGGACGATCTAGGTATCGATGAAGGAGGACTTGTCCGTCATGCCGGGAAGACCGTCGGAGGATATCGAGATTCAGCCGGAGAACTTCATCTCGTCAAGACAACGTGTACGCATATGGGGTGCGACGTCAAATGGAACAACGGGGAACGGTCATGGGATTGTCCGTGTCATGGCTCGCGGTTTGATTACGAGGGAAAAGTCTTGGAAGGGCCGGCGGTGAAGCCGTTGAAAAAATTAAATTAACGAAAAATGTCCACGCAAATTGCTGCGTGGACACTTTTGATTACTTGTAGACACTTTTCGGAACAAAGATTTCCGGTTGACCTGTCGCATAGGGAGCGATCTCATACGATTGGAAGACGACTTTGATGCCATCTTTCATCATGAGATATTCTGATTTTTTCGAGACATCGACGTCACTTAATGTATCGACGAAGTAGTCATCATTGTTTTTCAGTTTGTTGTAGATGTACTTCTCGACTTTTTTAAACTGTGTCGAGGTTTTTAAGACGCTGGTGATTGGCACTTCTTTACCCGTTTTCAATGAATAGTTGACGCCGTACTTATAACCAAGTCCGTGTGCGCCGCCCGTATAGGTATAGTCTAGTAGGGTGAACGTCAAATAGGCGGAGTTGTTGCCGGATACCTTATACGCTGTACTGTAAGTATGGTTGCACATCGACGGATTTTTTTTGCAGTAAGAGGTTTTTCTTTCTTCTTTCTCGATGGCTTCGATTTCTAGATAGTTTTGGTAGGCGAACTTGGAGAATTCGGTCAAGTCGGCATTGATGGTTTTTCGAATGCTCGTCGACGGACCTTTCGTGACGTACGGGTATTTCAGTGACTTTTTGTCTTTCGCATACTTTGTGATGACGGTAGGTTTCGTTGCAGCGTCAACCGACAAGGCAGTCGGTAAAAGTAATGTCGCAGACAACAGGGGAATCAGCCAAGATTTTTGCATGAAATCTAACTCCTTTAGAATAATGGATTTCTTTTAGTATACGAGATTCCACTTTGATTGTAAGGAATTACCTTAAAATTTATTTATCTTCAAATCAATGTTTTTACGTCCGTCTGACCACAAATATTTCAAGTGATATCAGAATTTAATATTCAATTCGTTTTTCTATGTGCTATAATTACCTGGTATTAAAAATATTCAAGCGTTTAACTATATCGGTCGGGTCGATCTTCATGTGGATGTTACGAATTCACCGTCACGAACGCCGTTTACAGGTTTCATATCAAGTTCATCATTCCATAGTAGCGTCGTGAACGCTGTACGAATTCGAGGAGGAAGCAACACATGAGTAAAGAAAAAATCGCCCAGCTTCGCAAACACGTCTCGCCTTTTGAGAAGGCAGACGTCAAATCAAGCGTCCGGCAGATGATCAATACGATCTTGCCGTTTCTCGTCGCCTGGTTCCTGGCTTACCAAGCCTTACAGATTTCCGTTTGGCTTACGGTCCCACTTGCGATCGTCGCAGCCGGTTTCGTCGTCCGGATGTTCATCATCTTCCATGACTGTACACACGGATCATTCTTCAAAAGTAAAAAAGCCAACGCAATCGTCGGGACGATCACAGGTATCCTGACCTTGTTCCCGTATGAGAAGTGGAAACGCGAGCACTCGATCCACCATGCATCAAGCGGAAACTTGGACAAACGGGGTGTCGGTGACATCTGGGTCATGACGATCGAAGAATATATCGAAGCATCAAAATGGACACGTCTGAAATACCGTTTATACCGGAATCCACTCGTCATGTTTGGTCTTGGACCACTCTTGTTGATTCTCGTCGTCAGTCGTTTTAACCGGAAAGATGCGCGGAAGAAAGAACGTATCAATACGCATGTCATCAACGCGTCACTGATCGTTTTGTATGCCATCATGATTTACTTCGTCGGCTGGCAGGCCTTCCTGGTCATCCAGGGAACGACGATGTTTACGGCAGGTGTGCTTGGGATTTGGTTGTTCTACGTCCAGCACACGTTCGAAGACTCGTATTTCGAGGATGAAAGCGAATGGGATTACGTCAAGGCCGCCATCGAAGGCAGTTCGTATTACGAGTTACCAAAAGTCTTGCAGTGGGTGACAGGGAACATCGGTTTCCACCATGTGCATCACTTAAGCCCACGTGTTCCGAACTACAACTTAGAAAAAGCGCATACCGCGACACCACCGCTTCAAAAAGCGACGACAATCGGCTTATTCTCGAGTCTGAAATCGCTTCGTTACAAGCTGTATGACGCTAAAAATAAAACGTTTGTGACGTTCGGAGAAATCAAGCATCTGCTTCGGGAACCGAAAACGTCGGCTATGTAATAAGTTATGCCTTACTTCTTTTAATAGAAGTGAGGCCTTTTTTTGTCGAAACAACTGCGACTTTCGCCGTATGTTCTGCTGTCAGATTCATGGTACGATGGCAAGTATTGAAGGAGGGATGATGGATGCGTCGTCTACCCGTTGCGTATATCATAGCAGGAGTCATTTTACTTTTATTATTTGGATTTAGTTCGATGAGTTATCAACAACAATCCCTGATTCCGTTTTTAACGAACCAGATCCCACTGGGGTGGGTCTATGCCTTTTCGTTTGTCTCGTTTCATTACGAAGTCCCGATCAGTGTTGCGTCCCTAGGTCCAGCCGCGTTCGTTGAGTTTTTTATCCGGAAAGGAATGCACGCTGGGTTGTTCTTTATCCTCGGTACGAGTCTCGTCCATGTCTTACGAAATCGGGGATACCGTCCTCTTCCGGCCGCCTTTTTTGCTGCGACGACAGCAGTTACGGTCGGTGTTTTTGATGAATTCCATCAACAGGTGACCGGTGGACGGACACCACTTGTCGGAGATGTGATCATTGACGGAACTGGCGCTTTGTTTGGAATCCTGCTCTATACGGGGATTCGTTTATTCTTAAAAGCCGATCGAATCGTCAAATCGGAATATCAGCAATCGAGTTGAACACAAAAATACCCGGTCGTCTCAACTTAACTGAGACGACCGGGTATTTTAACGATCAAAAACGTTGGACCCATTCGATTTTGTATTGTGTCCGACCGAACTGTTTACGGAGAATCGTATCAGCTTTTTTCCGCGCTGCCATGTGGTCACCAGCCTTAATGATTACACGGTCCGTATCTACAATTTCATCCTGCTCAAGAACTTGATACTGAATAGTATATTCCTTATTAAAAAGTCCTAATATTCCCAAGAGAATCACTCCCATATTCTTCATTCTAGTAGTTAGTATATGGTATTTAAGAGGGGATAGCAATTTAAATAAATGACTATTGTCGCACCTGTTACTAAAATGTATATGGTTCTAAAGAATCACAGGTCTAATATTTCAAATGTTACAAAGAATGTTGGTATGTCTAGATAAAAGGCGTTTAAAAGTAATTTTTAGCTAACTTAGTTATAACTATATTAGGTCTTTGGACATACTAAGAAAAAATATATTTTTATTTTGGAAATATATTAAAATATAATGATTCGAACGATTAACAATAATTGCCTTGGAACTCTTATGGGATTACCGGTATGATAAAGGCAAGGACAAAAGAGGTGAAGAGATGATGGATGAAACAGAACAAATCAAACAGGGCAACCAATCGATCTCAAAACGAGAACGGCTTTATTTTTGGTTGCTGTTGCTTAGCACGCTGATGACAGGGTGTGGTCTAGTCGTCGGGATTCTTACACTCGGAACGAGTGGTGTCGTTCTCGTCGGGATTCTCTCCCTTCTGTTAGGAATCATATGGATGCGTCAGTGGGTCCGTGTGATGGCGATACGCGCAGATGGTGTTTTTCTGAGTGAAAAACAACAGCCGGCGGCGTATGAACAACTTCGTCAAGACGCCAAGCAATTGGGTTTTTGGAAAGTACCGGAGGTCATCTTGACCCGGCACCGAACCATTACACGACCACGAACGATGGGGTTGTTCCAAAAGTATATGCTTGTGTTACCTGCTGATTATAAACTGGATGAAACGACACATTTTGAGGTCTTACGGGAACTCGTCCACTTGAAGCAGAACCACGAAGAGAAACGGATGTTGTTGTTACTCGGAAGCTGGGTCCCCTTTTTACGGAGTGCCTATTTACGGGCCTGTGAGGAGACGGCAGACCGTCTCGCCTTGGCGCAGCTGGAGGAAGAAAACCGTATTCCGACCCTTGTCCGGTCGGTCGTTGGTCCGGCGATATGGAATCGGTTGGATTTGACAGACTACATAGAAGAAAAACAGCAAGCCCCTTCACTCGCGATGACGCTCAGTGAACTGTTCCGCCATCAACGATCCGTTTCATGGCGGTTAATGACGGCTGGACTAAAGACGCCGTCCCGCGCGCCGCGCCTGGCGACTGGTCTGTTCGTCAGCTTGAGTTATGTTGTGCTCGCAAGCCTCGTCTTTTTCGCAACGACGTTTGCGACACCAGGCTGGCTGACGAACTGGACAAAACCCGTCGAACAAGCAGTCGGCTCGAAACAAGACTTAGGCGAAACGAAACTGATGGCGGCGATTCAAAAAGGGACACTCGACGAGATTAACAAACTGATTCCGACGAGTGACATGAAAGCCGTCGATGCAGACGGGGATACGGCGCTCCATTACCTCGGGTACCGGAAATCAAGTGAAGGGCTAGAAGGCGTCTTTGATGCCTTGCTCGCTGCCGGGAGTAATGTTGATAGCGTCAATGAGTTCGGAGAACGTCCGTTCATCACTGCCGTCTACAGCAACAATAAGGAGTTGGTTGCGCTTTATCTGAAACGAGGCGAAGCCATCAACCAGCAGGACGCCGAGAAGTATACCCCGTTGCATCATGCGGTCGAGGGGGAAGGGACGCAGACCGTCAAGCTGTTGCTCGATCAGGGAGCAGATCCAGCGCTGAAAAATGCCGATGGGTATACCCCCCTGATGATGGCTCAGGAGTATGAACTCGATGACGTCATCGTCCTACTGAAACAAAAACAAACCCAGACCCTATGAAAAAGGACGATCTCCCGCTTGGGAAATCGTCCTTTTCGTGATTATTTTGATTCTACTTTTGTATCGATGATGCGGCCTTCGATTGTGTACTTGACTTCGCCGAGTGACTTCGTGAAGTCACGGAGGTTTTCCCAGTCAGAGAGACCAAGATCCGTTACGCGTCCTGCTTTGTACGCGACTTCGAACGGTGTCAAACCGTCTCCACCTTTTGCTGTGAACGCATTCGTTGCGATGACGTACGTTTTTGCAAGGTCGATGGCTTCAAACGTTCCGTTGTTGTTGACTTCCATCTTCGTGACACGGTCACCTTTTGCGAGTTTGCTGCTGTATTCGAACTTCATGCCCGATACGTGGAGGAATCCACCGTTTTCGATTGGTGCGACACCAACACTGATTTCAAGCAAGTTTTTGATTTCCTGACCTGTCAATTTCGCTGTCGCAAGTGTGTTACCAAACGGAAGCGTCGTCAAGACTTCACCGACTGTGAGTGGTCCGGCGTTGATTGCTGCACGGATTCCACCGCCGTTTTGCATGGCAATGACCGTTTCAGCATTGTATTCTTTTGCTTTTTTAAGCATGCCGTCTGTAATCAAGTTCCCGAGTGCCGTTTCACTGTTCCGGACACTGACTTCTCCACGCGGGTTGACGAGTTCGTTGACGATGTTCGCGCCGACTTCCTCATTTTTCAACTCTGTGATTTGATCTGCGTACGGTTTAAGGATCTCTGCTGCTTTTACGTCTTCTGCTGCTTTCGACACGTCGACCAATGAACCGGTGTACTCTGTCAACTTCCCTTTGTAGTCGAACGTCAAGTTGAGATTGCCGAGAAAATCGCCGTATTGATAGGCTTGCGCGATGATCGTTGGTTCTGCTTTACCAGGAACGATTGTGTCATCAACGACGACTGGTGTTTCCAGTTTCGTATGCGAGTGACCACCGACGATGACGTCAATGCCGTCGACATTACGCGCAAGCAACTGATCATTATCGACTGCTGGGTTGTCGTCAAAGCCAATGTGTGTCAACGCGACGATCTTGTTGACGCCACGGTCTTCGAGTTTCTTGACCGCTGCTTTTGCGCTAGCGATGTAGTTCGCGAAGGCAACAGTTCCCGGACTCGAGATGTCCGCTGTCTCTTCTGTCGTCAAACCGAAGAAGCCGATTTTTTGTCCTTTGTATTCCTTGATGACACCTTGATAAATTTTCCCTTTTTCAGGACCGGCTGTGATCGTTTTGGATTGGAGACCAGCGAGCAACTCATTTTTGCTGAAATCGACGTTCGCTGTGATGAATGGGAACTTCGCTTTTGTGACGAAGTCTTGTAACGCTTGGTGGTTGTCTTGGTCTCCGAGATCGAACTCATGGTTTCCGAATGTCATCAAGTCGTATTTCATATAGTTCATGAGCGCGAGATCGGCTTGACCTTGGAACTTGTTGAAATAAAGCGATCCGGAGAAAACATCGCCTGCATCCAGTAAGAGGGAAGGTGTACCGTCTGCTTTATAGGCAGCACGGAGGTCTTTGATGACTGTTGCCCGTTTTGGTGCTTTATCGAGATTGGCGTGCGTATCATTCGTGTGCAACAAGCCGATTGAGAAATCGTCTTTATTGATGTCCAAGACGTTGATTTTTGCTTTGAGTGTGATTGTTTTGCCGAGACGTGTGTAACTCGCGACGGCATACTTCGTTCCGGCTTCGCTCGTGTCGACGTTCGACCAGCGGACCGGCTTGTCATAGACACGGCCTGTCGCATAGAGGACAGCCAGTGTTTTTGGAAGTTCTGGTTTCTCACCAACGTAAATCGTCTGTTCTTTAACACTTTCGACGAATTTCACGGCATAGTTTTGGATCAGGATTTTGACTTCAATCGGCGATTTCTTCTTGCCATACGTCCCTTTGACCGTCTGATAGCGGTTGAAGATATGACGATCATAGCTCTTCCACGTAATCTTCTCGCCCTTATATGTAGCAGGTAATTTGACCGGGGCACCTTTTGTGAAGACGAGCGACTTGAGTTTGACCGTTTTGACTTTGACATGCGTTGCTGCTGATACAGTAGTCTGGGCAACGGGCACGATTGCCGATGTCGTCAGAGCGACAGCAACGGCTGCCGCGTAAAGCGGTTTTGATTTGTACATACGTAGAAATCCTCCTTCAAAGTGGGTGTATGAATACAAGGTCGAAATGCGATCGTTGACCTCTTCTTCTACTATAAGTCGTTCTGTCCATCTGTTGCGATAAAACTTTTGTAAACTTCGTAAATTCTTAGGTCGGACGACATGACAACTCGCTCAAGACGTTTGATTTCGTCTTGTTTTCTAGTTAATTCGACCTAAAGTGATAAAATGATAACGTTTTCATTATAATCTTCCTGCAGGAAAAAAGAAACGAAAACATACATCGAAACGTCAAACATTCCCATTATTTGATAATCTATTGGTGGAATTCAGAGCAGGAGTTCTGTATGATGAAAAAATGAGGAAATTGCGGGAGGAGAGCAACAAGACGATGAAAGAGACGATTCAAGGGACAGTGATCATAGTCATTTTATGTGTGATGAGTATTCTGTTGATCTGGGGATTGTCCTCTCCACCGACGACGATTGAATTTCCATTTCCATACCATTCGCAACCGGCGCTCAGCGATGTCTTTGACATGGTTGAAGCGCTTTTTTTTGTTACCCAGAAAGCTACAGTTTGGTGTCGGTTTGCCCAATAGATTGACACGAATTTTAACGATGGCTAGAATTGATTAAGTGTATGGCACCTGCTGCCTACTTTTTTAATAGGAAAAGAGTGCTTTGAAGAGAAGGGAGGAATATGTAAACGTGCAGACAAGGAGTCTGTGCACGGTCCATCGTTCGTTTGAAGATTCGCGAACGGAGTCCGTCTTTTTTAGTGGATGCAACTGAACTAAAATACATGTACCTTTACAGATCGGAAGGAATTTAATTATGTGGAAAGAAATGAAAAGTATCATCCGCGAACAGGTGGAGAATTTTCCACTGATCCGCCGTCTTGCCCGTTATGAGATCAAATCGGCGCACGCGGAACAACGGCTTGGTCTGTTATGGGAGCTGCTCAATCCCGGTTTGCAAATCTTCATTTACTGGTTCGTCTTTGGGGTCGGACTGAAAGGGAATAAAAACGTCGACGGGGATATCCCGTTCATCGTCTGGCTTTTATGCGGGATCGTCGTCTGGTTCTTCATCAATGACGCCTTGCTCCGCGGATCGAACTCGATCAATAACCGGCTCGCAATGGTGACGAAGATGCGTTTCCCGATGAGTGCCATTCCGTCCTATGTGATTTTGTCCCGGATGTATCAGCATTTTGCAATGCTTGTAATCGTCTTTTTCGTCATCATCCTGAATGGAATCCCGATCACGTGGAAACTGCTCCAGTTACCTTATTATATGGCGGCGACCTATATTTTCGTCTACGCCTTCTCCCTTTGTTTCTCGACATTGATTACGCTCGTCAAAGATATTCAACTGTTCCTGCAATCGATGATGCGGATGCTGTTTTATCTGACACCGATTCTTTGGAACATCGAGCGCTTCCCGGATGTCTTACATGGTGTTCTGCGTCTGAATCCGGTCTTCTACCTCGTTGAAGGATACCGTGCCAGCTTACTCGGAGGTGCCTGGGTCTGGCAGGAGTGGCCGACCGGACTCTATTTCTGGAGCGTGACATTACTCTTGTTCACAGCCGGAACGTTTTTACACATCAAGTTCCGTAAATCATTCACCGAGCTCGTTTAAGGAAGGAAATCGCCATGTCTATGATAAAACTCGACCATGTCACGAAACGATTTGATATGGTCACGACGACCAAAGAAAAATTTAAGCTGTTATTTAAGAACCAAAGCAAAAACGTCAAGACGTTTACGGCGCTCCGTGATGTGTCCATCGATATCGGATCGGGTGAAGTCGTGGGTCTTGTCGGAATCAATGGTTCCGGAAAATCAACGTTATCGAACTTGATTTCGGGGATCATCTACGCCAATGAAGGGGACGTCGCGATCAATGGGGAAGTTGCGATCATCGCCGTTTCCCAAGGTCTGAAAAATGTCCTGACAGGTCGTGAGAACATCCACTTGAAATGTTTGATGCTCGGAATGGATGACGCGGAAATCGAACGCCGGATGCCGGGCATCATCGATTTCGCCGACATCGGTGACTTCATCGATCAGCCGATTAAAAAGTATTCGAGCGGGATGAAGTCGCGGCTTGGTTTTGCAATCGCCGTCAACGTCGATGCCGACATCCTGATTGTCGATGAAGCCTTATCGGTCGGGGATCAGACGTTTTATAACCGTTGTATCGACAAGATGAACGAGTTCAAGAACGAAGGCAAGACGATCATCTTCGTCAGTCACTCCTTGACACAAATTAGAAGTTTCTGCGAACGCGTCATCTGGCTTGAGTACGGACAAGTCAAACAGGATGGGACAACGAAGGAAGTCGTGCCGGAGTACAAGAAGTTCCTGACCGAATACAAAAAGCTGACGAAAGAAGAGCAGCATCAGTACCGGAAGGATCGTCTGAAGGAACAGGCACAACAGGCGAAACCAGGGAAACAAAACGTGGATGCGGAAGATACCGTCAAACATCCGGGATGGATTTTGTCAGGCATCAGCCTGCTTGTCATCGCAGCCGGTAGTCTGATGGTCATCGATGAGACACCGTCCTTCGTCACCTTTAGCGAAGCGTTATCTAAATTGTTTTAAGATTAAAGATCATGGACGTGACCGTTCATGGTCTTTTTTTCGATGGAAACAGGGAATAGCTACTAGAAAAAAGAAATAAGAACAAAGTAGAAGTAAGTACATGAGCGGAGGGCTGTCATGAAAAAAATCAGAAAAGCCATCATCCCAGCGGCAGGGCTTGGGACACGTTTCTTGCCGGCGACAAAAGCGATGCCAAAAGAAATGTTGCCGATCTTGACGAAACCAACGATTCAATACATCGTCGAGGAAGCGGTCGCGTCTGGTATCGAACAGATCATCATCGTCTCGGGACGAAACAAACGAGCGATTGAGGATCATTTTGATCATGCACCGGAACTTGAAAACATTTTGCGAGAAAAAGGAAAACTCGAATTGTTAAAAGAAGTGGATGCCTCGACGACGATGGCTGAGATTCATTATATCCGCCAAAAAGAACCAAAAGGACTCGGACACGCGATTTGGAGTGCCCGTCATTTTATCGGTGACGAACCGTTTGCCGTGTTACTCGGTGACGATATCATCGTCTCGGAAGAACCTGGTCTCAAACAACTGATGAATCAGTATGAAGAACTCGACGCATCGGTCGTCGGGGTCCGGCACGTTCCGACAGAAGACACCCACCGCTACGGCATCATTGATCCACTGAATCAGACCGGACGCCGTTATCAGGTCCGACAGTTCGTCGAGAAGCCAGCACAAGGAACGTCACCTTCCAACATGGCCATCATCGGACGGTATATCCTGACACCAGCGATTTTTGAGTTCCTCGCCAATCAGGAAGCGGGGGCTGGTGGTGAAATTCAGCTGACGGACGCGATCGAACGCTTGAATGGACGAGAGAACGTCTACGGTTACGAGATCGACGGAAGACGTTTTGATGTCGGAGAAAAGATGGGTTACGTCGAAACGACACTTGCCTTTGCACTCGAAGATCCAGAGATTCAAGCGGATGTCAGAGCCTTATTACGTCACCACGTCGAAAGCTGGACGGACTAATTGAACTACCTCCACCTACGCTTCGCTAAGAGGTGGAGGATTCCTGAGTTATTCAACCTAGCGGTCAAAAATTTATCAGGCTAACCCCGTCGTCCCGACGGTTGAACGTTGATCTTGTCCGTTTCTTTTATGCGGATGCCTACTCTGCTTGGTTTTCGCTACTTAGGTCATCCGCAAGGTGAACGTTGAAGATTTTACGTGACAGACGAACTTCCTGTCACAACCCTATATCTTCAGTTTTCAAAGAACATGACTCTTTTTTTATTCCTGATTTTAATTGTTTTCAAACCAAGAGTGTCGGACAATTGACGTGTCGCAAGACACGCCTTGCCCGAAGACGATTCATCTCCTACTTGCACTTGGGCTTCGCCCTGAACGTTTAGAAGTGGGAGTATTCTCGTCTAATTTTGATAAACAAAAACAACAAAGCTCGTCAGTGAGCTTTGTTGTTGAGTCAACGTCAGTCAGGTTTGTTTCGTATTCATGTAGGTTTTTACGTGGGGTGCCGTATACGTACGGAACCGTTCGAGTAATCGTTCGGGTTCCGATTCGACAAGCAGCATGGCGGCATGTTCTGGAATCAGAAATCCCTGTGTTTCCATCTGTTGGAACAGCGTGACGAGGGGATCATAATAACCGTCGATGTTTAAAATGCCACACGGTTTTTCATGTAAGCCGAGTTGCGCCCAGGTGAACACTTCAAAAAATTCTTCCATCGTTCCGGGACCACCCGGTAGAATGATGAAGCCGTCCGCAAGTTCAGCCATCTTCGCTTTTCGGTCGTGCATCGATTCCACGAGATGGAGTTCCGTTAGATCGGGATGGGCAATCTCTTTTTCCTGTAAGAAGTGGGGGAGAACTCCGATCGCTTGTCCGTTTGCTGCGAGTACGGCATCGGCGACAGCCCCCATCGTTCCGACGCGTGAACCACCATAGACAAGGTCAAGTTTTTGGTGAGCAAGGGCTGTACCGAGCTTCGTCGCTGCTTCCCGGAAAATCGGTGTTGCTCCGTCTTTTGAACCACAAAACACTGCAAGCTTTTTCATCCTTATGTCCTCCTTGTTAAAAATCGTCTTCTGTCAACATATCATATCAAGGCAGTTCGAATAAGAGGGATTTTGTAACGTTATCACGAAAATGATTAGGTAGAAACACGTCAAAGTGAAGGAGGAAAAGATGAGACCAAAAACCATCGTATGGCTCGTATTGCTGATTGCGGCAATCAATCTTGCAATCGGGATTTGGGTACCGGAATCGCCGACGCGAACGACGATCAGTAGCGTCTTGCTTGGGCTGGTCGTCCTGCTGGGAGTAGGATATTTCATTGCGCTGCGCCGTTCATCAAAATAAAAAAGGAACCCGTTTCGTTTGCTTAAATGCAAACAGAGCGGGTTTTTTAGGTCATGGGCCAATTAAAATGGAATGAAGGAATATTCTAAAAAATCTATTTTTATACACGTATTCGACACAAAGACGGATTAAATGTATAAAAGATACACGTTTAGTGACCTAAGACCTAGGTCGAAAGATACATTAAGTGTAAATAATGTGCAAAATGAGTGAAATATTCGTATTCGAATATCCGAAGGGGGTCTAAGGATATATGATGTTGTTACAAAGCTAGACAAAAAAATTAGGAGGTTGTTAATGATGAACTTAAAAAAGAAATTAGGACTAATTGTTGGAGCACTTGCTTTAACTGCCTCAATTGGATTAGGAACTACTGATTCTATTAAAAGTATTGATATTGCAGGAAATGGTTTACCACTTGAATATTCAGTAAAGCGTGACATTGCAGGAAATGGTTTACCACTTGAATATTCAGTAAAGCGTGACATTGCAGGAAACGGTTTACCACTTGAATATTCAGTAAAGCGTGACATTGCAGGAAACGGTTTGCCACTTGAATATTCAGTAAAACATTGTAATTTTAAGTGAACAATTTAAAATTTAAAAAATAATAAATAATATTAAAATTT
>NZ_MOLV01000032.1 GCF_001870785.1 Exiguobacterium sp. KRL4 | reverse complement strand
TATAGGTAAGATCGGAAAGATCAAGCAAGTATTGTTGAATGGTGTCTTGAATCTTGATAAAGTTTTAATTCCATATAGGTAAGATCGGAAAGACGCATGCTAGGTAAGACATCACATCTATGTCAGGTGAGTTTTAATTCCATATAGGTAAGATCGGAAAGCCTAGTAGAGGACTTGTACTACTAAGGGGTAGGTGTATAGTTTTAATTCCATATAGGTAAGATCGGAAAGTAGGGGGAACAAGACATTTTCAAAGACATGATTTCTGCTAGTTTTAATTCCATATAGGTAAGATCGGAAAGGGTCATCGTTGAACGTTTTAACTATACAGACGATGAGAAGTTTTAATTCCATATAGGTAAGATCGGAAAGAGCGAAGTTCTGCTCTTCTTTCATATTATCCTACAAAATCATGAAATAAAAAAGAAGATTTTCCTGTATTCACAAGAAAAACTTCCTTATTTTCACATACGAAACACTTTTCACACAAACTTATTTCACATATCAACTATATCGACACTCTGTTTTTGAAATGGTAATCATGTCCATTTGTCTTTCCGGTGATTCCATGAGGAATACCACGCCGCGAACGCAATGAATGTGATCGCGAACGGCGGAAAGAAAATCGAAACAACGATGTTTACAAGTAACAACGCCACAAAAACAATCATTTCAAGTCCCAGTAACAACATCATGATTCCTTCACCTCCTTTACCACCACAAGTCGACGACGGGAATACCGAGATACTCCCGACGTACTCGTTTGGGATTTCGTACGATATAAAATACAAGTTGATCCTCTTCCCGAATGTGCCTTCCAAGTTCTGTCCGCAACCGGGCATACTGCTGTTCCGTCAACTCGCCTTCAAAGACAGACCGTTGGACGGGATTCAGATAACGGGTACAGATTTTCCGGACATCCCTTCCCCGTCTGGCTTCGACGTCGTATACGGCAATGACTTTCATGGCCACTCAAATCCCGTTAATGGCTGATACGCCTTCCCATTGAAATGTTGTTGCAAGGCATAAATCTCAAGACGAATCAATTCCCGGTACGGCACATACCGTTTCAGCTGATTGTGATAGACGGTTTGCTTGAATTGTTCCCGCCAGAGATGCAAAAACTTTTTCCGTCCGAGCGGATTTAAATAACAGGCTGACTCGTGCCATTCAAAGTCTTCTTTTTGAAGAGTCTTTTGCTGAATCAATTTAAAGATAAAACCATCTACGAGGTAAGGCTTAAACAACTCTGCTAAATCCAGCTGAAGGGAATATTGCCGGTCGTTCGTCGCATGTAAAAAACCGATTCCCGGATCAAGCTTTGATGTCATCAGTTCACTTAAGACCAGCTGATACAGCATCGTATTCGCAAAACTCATTAAAGCGTTCACCTCATTTCCAGGCGGTCGCCGCGTCCGTTTCTCAAACCGGAGCGGTGTCACACGAAACAAATCGTCCAGTAAACGATAATACCGCTGACGCAATGCGGCTTCCTGTAAAAAGAGTTCCGGCGGTGTCCCCTTCTCCAATTGAAATGCCCGCTCAAACTCAAGTAAACGACGCGGATGCAATCGATGCGCATGTTCCTTTAATAAACGGATCATCTGCTTATACGATGCTTCGATAATGGCATGACTGATCGTCGTCCGTAATGCCATATCTTCATAAAATCGACTTTGTAACAACGTCATCGTCCCTGACGAACTGCGTTCACTCGGATGATAACTGCCGACGTATCTTCCGTAAAAGCTGTACCAATGGACGATGATCCCCTTTCGTCCCAGTAACTCGAGACATTTTTTGGAGACATCGATCTCCCCGAACACGTGCAATTCCTTCACCCGCTCCACTGGTAACAGCCGCGCTTGTCGTCCATCATCAAATTGGATCGTGCCGTCCTTTTTCCGCAACGTACCATGCTCCATCAAATAATAGATTTCGTTCATGCAAATCCCTCTTCTCCCAGTACGACATCTGCCAGTTGTTCGACGAATGCAAAGGCGGGAATCGGAAGCTGATCCGGATAATGTGGTGTTTTTACGCGCAGTGCAACATGCTGGCGATAATAACCCGACCAGGATTCAGGTGCATATGCCCGGGTAAGCGGGTACAACTGAAGCAACAGTTCTCCGGCCAGACGAATCGGCGATTGACTTTCCTGCACGGTCAAGGTCTCGGTAAGCAAGGCTTGAAACCGGCGACGCATGGAGTTGTCTCTTTGCTCATACCGTTCGTATTCTGCCAACATATATTGTTTCAGATGTTTTCCCATGTCACCGTTGACGGCTTGATGCTTGAGCAGAGCCCCCTGCTTGTGAATACGCCGTTTCTCAAAAAGTACGTCCATTACCCAATCTAAAAACCAGTCGCTCCCGATTTCCTGACCCGACCGTTCCTGCACAAACATGATCTCACCGAAAGAAAGCCGCCGTTTCCAATTCCCCGTCCACTTCGCACCGGTCCGCCCGCCAAGATAGACACCACCAATCAGTCCAACCGGACCCAGCAATGTCATGCCGACAAATCCTGCTGTCCCTGCCGTTAACCCCCGAATTCCGATTCCGGACAGTTCCCCTCCGATCTGTCCCGTCACTTCATATCCGTTTAAATCCGCCCGGCGAAATTGTCCCAGTGCTTGACTGCTTCGATAAAGAGCCAGTGCCAGACTGATGATTGGTACTGTTTCCAGGGCACCTGATTCAAATTGGTCTGCCTGATCCGCTAGCGTATTCGGCGCGACTAACGCTTCAACAGCGTCCGCACGTAACACCTCGTTTTCGTAGCCGCCGTTCCAAATCGTTAACCCCTGGTTTTCATATGTCTCCAAGCGACCACTTGCTTCTAATTGCTGATACAGTTCATCATTGATGACATAATGTTCGACGATTCCTTGATTATCTGTAATTGCCTGATGTAGCTGTGCCGGGTCCGCCAGCGTTTTGACCTGAACAGGCAGCATACCGTCTTCCGTCGTGATGAAGAGATCACTGTTCGGATAATTGACGGTCGGAGCCATCGCCACTTCATACCCGGAGTCTTCCAAGAACTGTTTGGCGAACAATTCGGCCTGATAACCGGATATGCCGTTGACGTAACCTGACAACACTTCAGGATGTTGCTCCATCGCGACTAACTTTTCTCCCCAATGCTCTGCATCCATGTTCGTGAATTCTTTCGGAAAACGTGCACTTAGCGTTTCAAGGACAGCCTGTTGATTACCAGACCCCAAAACGGCATCCAGTAAATGAACCGATCCACTGACTACACTTGCAGTGCTGTAGAAAAGAGCTTCATGGCGTACACGTGCCCGTTCACGCCCACGTTCCGTCAAGATGGTCGGTCCTTCATATGTCTCCAAATACCGTTGTATTTCAGATTTCCGCTTACGTTTTGTCCATTTCATGTATCACTCCCTCGTTTTCCTAACATTTGCTGAAAGGATTCTCCATGCTCCTCCCAACAAATCCGCGCCCGTTCAGGCTGTACGACACTCAGGACACAGTAATATTGATAAAGATAATGCACACGTTCGTGTTTAGTTTCCGCACACTCTGCCGCTTCTCGTAGCAAAGCCAGTCCTCTGTCCAATTCGCTCCGCCGTAAAGCCATTTCCGCCTGCCTTGCCAGTCCTTCCGCACTGTCTTTCGTCGCCCTTTTAATTTGGACTTTCGCGGAAGGCGGGGAGGACAAACGTTTCGTTGAAGTTTCCGCAGAACCAACCATTGCCACAACGATGACCGCCAAGAAAATCAAGAAACACGTCAAAAGAATCATTGGTCGTCTCCTTTCTTCAGGCGCGTATGCGAAATGATTTTTGTTTCAGGTTGACGACGGGGAGGGGAGGACGTGCTCCCGCCACCTGTCAGATTAAAAAATGTATAGAATAGCCCTCCTAAGATGAGTAAGGTCAGCACCGTTCATCCCTCCCGGTAATCATATTCTTGTTTGATGACACTCGACTGTGCGAGTTCTTCTAAAACACTGGGACTAATTTCATACGGTGCAAGCATCGTCTCAATCTCGACTTCATCAATATATTGATCAGATTCCGTGACAAACGTCGTCCGTTTTCGGATTTGATTCATGAACCGGTCAATTTTGACGACTGCTCGCAGCATCCCGTTTCGGGCATCATACCCCAGGTACCGTCCGACCAGATCTGCGGCATACGTGTTCAACCACTTTCGGATGTCATCCCAAAAATACAACAAGGTCGAGCTGATCAGCGCTCCTGCAATTCCAGCCAGTATCCACCACATCAACATGAACGGTCACGCTCCTTTCTTTCTGCCCGAATGATTGTTTCTGAACCGGCACCTTTTCGTTGCTGAATTTGCTCCATGGCCCGTGAGAATCCAGACCGTGTCAGTTGTGGCTCCTGATCGTTTAAAACAGCAGCCGCCGCAAACAACAAAACATCACGCATATCCGCTCCCGTCATTCCTTCACGCTCTGCCAGCCATTCTACAGTGACATCTGCTGCAAGCGGCAGTCGTTCCGACAATAAGCTTTTCCAAATCTGGACGCGTATCGCCTCATCTGGAAGCGGCATCTCGATACTCGCTAAAATCCGTCGTCGGAATGCTTCGTCATAATTAGACATCAAATTCGTCGTAAAAATCACTAATCCAGGATGATGTTCAAGTTCGGTCAGCAAAACACTTCGTGTCAAATTGACACCGTGATCCGATGATTGCTGGACACTGGTCAACCGTTTTCCTAGTAAGGAGTCTGCTTCATCAAAGATCAGAATTGCATCCCGTAAAGCGGCCTGTGCAAACAACTGACGGATATTCTTGGGTGTATCTCCGACAAATTTCGATTCAATTTCTGCATAATCGACACGGATCAGTGGACGCCCAATGTATGTCGCAATTCCTTCCGCAATCATTGATTTCCCTGTTCCCGGCGGTCCATAAAAATTAAGAATCGTCGCTCGTTTTTCAGAAAATGCTTCTGTCACCCCCCAATCCGTCAGACGTTGTTCCCATTCGCGGTGGATGCGTAACGCATGTTCCAACGTCTGTCGGGCTTCCATTTTCAATTGCACTTGGTCGAGCGTAATTTTGCCGTAAGTCGTCGGAAAACGATCCGCTTCTGGCAAGTCCCCTTCATTTGGGATATAAGAGACTTCAATTTGACGGGGCAGTGGATGATAACTTGTCGCATGCTGCTTGAAGATATGCTGTACTTTACGGGCGATTTCATCCAACACCGGACCGTCAATCAATTTATCTTGCTCGGCTTCTTTCATGACGGCAGCATCGTTAAATATGATTTCCATTTCTTCGGCATTCACCAAATATTTGCGTCGCTCTACTGATTCTACTGAAGGCATTGGTGTTTGGGGCTCTGGTGATGTGACAGGTTCTGTTTTAAATCGAAACATACAGGTCATCCTTTCTGATGGTTCCTCGTGATAGGATTACTATACAATCGTAGAACCGGATGCCATTCACAAAAGTTAGGGGGTATACTGGAAAAAAAGAAAGGGTAGAGGAGGGATTACATATGAAAAATTCTTTTTCAGAACGTGACTTACTGGCACATTTATTTATTCAGGGTGGCTTGAATGCACGGTTGGCTGAGGAAAAGCTGTCCTTGAGCCGCAAACAATTCGAACATCTCTGGAACCGGATGATTCAAAAACGATACGCTTCACGCTCTTTGCATCTGCAAGAGTGGCAGGACGGACGCAAGATATATCGGTCGCTTTTTCCACGCCGACACGGTTTGCCCGATGCCTTGTCTTATTTTCAGCATGCTAAATCACTGCAACGGACAAGTCAGGACGGCGGTTTCGGAAAACGAGTGCAACAGGCGGGTCAACTTTTTCTTGTACTGAAGTCCTTACCGGATGAAGCTTATCCTGTTCACCGCCTGCTCGACGACTACGAAGCTGTGTATGGGGACGGTGAGCAACTGCTGACACGCGGAGTAATCGAACGGGCACTTGCCTTTTTGATCGAGTATGGTGTCGTTGAACGGCAAGGAACGTTTTTCCGACTTATTTCGCCATTTTTTGAAGACTTATCTGATCAGAAAATGTATGAACTGTCTTTTTTCCTGCATCTGATTACGGCAACGACCACTGAAACGGTACCGGCCTATCTCGCACTTTCTGCGCTTGAAACCCTTGAAACAATCGAGCCGGTCCATTTTGAACAAGTCACCACACCGCATGGTCTCTTATATGAAGAGCTAATTTTCGAAATTCACGACGCCATTGAAAATAACCGGATGATTCACGTTCAAATCGGACATCAACCAGCCGTTCTATTTTCACCGGCCTATGTCTTTCACGATTTTGAAGATGGTCGGAAAAACGTAATCGGTTTTACAGGTGAACGGTTATGGTCTTTTCGAATCGACCGTCTGTCTGCAATCGAACAAACAGATACCGAACGTGAACTTCATCCTTTCGCGCAAGCTTTCCGAATTCCGACGACGGCCCGTCCGGAGGTCCTGATCCTTCAGTTTCATCTTGAGACGGTTTCCCCTTCACATCGTGCCAAGCTTCGCACACGTCTTGAACGGGAAACGAGTCATCTAATCAAACGGATCGAGGATGTCGGTTCCGGTTGGCGATTCTCCTGTTCAATTTGTGATTCATTCGCTACACTTCCTTGGATTAAATCATTCGGTTCTTTAGTGGAAATTCTTCAGCCCCTGCCCCTTCGACAACGTATGGTGGAACAGTTACAAACGATGCAGATTCGATACACGGAGGTGGAAAGATGAAACGAGACGAACCGTTGCATGATCTGGAGCTTTGGGAATATGTGTTACGACAATTTCAGATGGTACCACCATTGACCGGGACCATGCGGCAAGCCCTTTCCCCCGAGACATGGCAAACTGATTTACAACGACTACTCGCCCGCTATTTTCAGAATCCAGCAATTTTTACGATCATCAGTCAAGCTGTCTTACAGATGCGACAACTACAGTGCACTTTCCTCCATGACGATTCCCGCCTTCAGGTGACACCGTTTGGATGGCGATACGACCGGACGACTGATCACCTTTTCTTATTGACTGCAGTCAAACAGACCATCCGTCTGATCCGGACGACTGAAATCCAATCCGTTCATCTGCTTGGTCCAGTGACTCGGTTCGACACAATAGAACGTTACTTTGACGCAAATCGTTCAATCGATTCATTCCATTATCGAACTGCAACATTGCAGCTTCATCCTCATGATGCAGCCGATGAAGAACGGATTTTGATGAAGTTAAGCCTTTATCCTAAAAAGATTGTACGAGATCGTTCCGGACTCCTTGTGACAATGTATTATGAGACAGCCTATGAACCTACTTTCCGTCGTTTTTTACGAACACTGGGTGACCGAATTACGGTCCTCTCGCCTTCTCACCTGGCCGATCATATGGAGGAATCAACACGTGCGATGCTGGCCCGTTATATAAAAACAGAGGGTGGAACAGACGCATAAATGCATCTGTCACACCCTCTTTCTTTACTGAAATTCAAACATGCCGTGACCACTCGCATTACGTGCGCCTAAACCAATCCGGTAGAGAAACTTAGCCATTTCACGGGAAGCCTCCAGTGATAAAGGAACGGTCCAGCCTGTCACCAGTGTCCCTTGATCACGCGTCACATTTTTCCGGGTCCGACCGGGACGCAACGTAATCCGGAGTTCACCATCATACGGTTTCCCAAAATACGTCGCGTATTTATGTTTGGCATTTTCCTCAAGTTGTGTCAAAAATGCCGGGTCATCCGGAGTGAAATAATGTGTTTTTTTACCGATCATGACTTGGGAAACTGCCGGTGCAAGTAACCGGATACGTGGTGTCTGCTTCATTTCCTCAGCCGTTACTTGGTGAATTGCTTTTAACAAAAAGCGTTCTGTTCCGATCTGGAACTCCCCGTGTTCGACAAGACGATTGACAAAAACTTCCGCATGACGATCCTCGAGAAAACTCACTGTCCAGGTCAATTCCCCTTTGAACAATAATCGTTTTGAACGTGCGTCATATTCTGACTGTCCGTTGAGCCGATTAAACGTAAAATAGGAGCGGTAGTCGTCATGCAACTCCGGAAAGTCGTTTCCGATTGTCTTATAGATCATACTTCGACACATAGACTGATAATTCACAGGTAACCAGGCTGTCGTTGCTTCTAATGTAATGAGAATACGCACCGTTTCATGTTCCTTTCACCACAGTTGAACTTCTACTAGTTGATGCCAGTCAATCAAATCTTCCTGCATCAGACGTTCCAACTGCTTTCTTTCTCGTTCGTACGTCTTGTAATTAAACCACACACTTTTAAAGACAAGCACTTCTTCTCCTTCATACTCCATCCACCGATAAATGGCACGATGTTGTGGTGCACCGTTCATCCGGTACAACGAGAACATACTTCCGTTGAGTGAACGATCCGTCCAGTCCATTTCATGATGGAATAGCCGGTTCGTAAATCCTGTTGGCTGTTGCCGATGACTTCCTTGATACGTCTTGAAATCATCCAAGATGCCCGACATCGTGCGTTGTTCATGCTCCATTTTTTTCGGAATGAAGACACGTGGTGCGTATAAAGTTGGCATCGTGCGTAACTGGAGAATTAAGATCGGCGAAAATCCGACTAATCCCTCATATTGATAAAAATAGACGGGGTGGGCTTCCACCCACTCACGTAACCTTAGCGATAACTCGTCCAGTACAAAGGGTTCTGTCAAGTGAAAACCGGCGTGCCGGTAAAGCGCACGCAGCATCCGGATTGTTTCCGGTTGCTGTAGTGCTTCTTCATCGAAGCGAATCGGTAACAGCGGCAACGGAACAGGAGCACCGGACTGCTCGAATCGGTACCATGCCTCAAATCCGTACAACGATGCAATCGGATACGCTAATGAAAAAACAGATTTGTATCCTCCGATTGGCGCGAATAAGGTCGTTGCCGGATCATGGACTTCCAATATCCCGGCCAAATCCACCAGATACTGTTGCATCCCGCGTACAGCTTGTTCAGGTGTCGACATATCAAGACCATCCACCTTCTTTTGAGTGACACGATAGCCATACAACCGCTCTAAACTTTCTTTTACACCAACCGCCGCCAAGGTGCCGATTGCTGTATCCGAATACAACAATAAAATATCTGCCTGTTTTGCCAAACGCTGCTGTTTACGCCATCCCTCAATCATTGAAACTTCTGCACTGATCCGTCCCTCTTCGAGACTGCTCTGCCGAACTGCCCGTTGAATCGCTTCAGGTGTCCGGTCGACTTCCCCAAACTGATTTTGTTTTTGAAAAAATGAGATGCCGACCGTCACTATCGCCGTATATGCTTCATACCGCACCTGTTCGATCATGAAAGTTGTGCCAGATGTTCTTTGGCGTATTTGATACGTTCTTTCAACTTCTTCGTTGCCTGCTTCGTATCAAATCCTTCTAACCATTTTTGTACAACCAGTGTATAGCGCTTTTCAATCAACTCATCCAAATAAGTTTGCGCTTTGACCCGGTCCAAGTCCTGTTGTTTTCCGTCCTGGATAATTGTCGTGAGTTCGTCGAGCGCGACCTGTTGTTCGACCAGATAACGTTCTTCCGGTGTCAGGCGTTCGATTTCCTTTTGACGGGCGACTTCTTCCGCCTGTCCGATCCGCCGTTCTCGGATATCGTAATAATCCTGTGTCCGATTGGCTTCCACCGTAAAACTGCCGTATCCGACAGCTGTTTTCGCACCTAGACCGTGCGTCAATGCCCCTTTCAAAACATCGGGGAAGTACAGTAAAAACAGTTCGGGGTCGTATCCGACTTTGGCCAGCCGTGACTTAAAGCGGCGTGAAAAACGAACGACTAATTTTGCGGGACGGTCTGCTTTGACACGATAAAACGGTACCGGGATCGGAGAACCGGAATCGGTTGGCTCCCCATCTCCACCACTGCTCGTATATTTCTGATAATGTGGTGTCAAAATATCAGGTTGAATCGCTGCGTCCGCAAACAATAGATCATCAAATTCAACGATTCCCCGGTTCGCTTCCTCTCCGTCACTCCCTGTTCCGAACAACAGTTCAACGAAGCTCGTTCCCCCTTCGAGGTTCCGCGATGCCCACGAACGGATGGCACCTTTGATGGAACTGCCAGGTATCATCGGTACACCGTACGTCGGATGAATTTTCAAACCGTTCTCAGTGACATGACCTACCCGGGTCAGCAGACCATTGCCACTGATTTTGACATCGAACACAATTAACTGCATCGAAGCTGCCGCAAACTGTTCGAGTCGTTGTTGATGTTGTGCATCCATCAGTTTTTTCATCTTATCCGTCGTTTTGTATGTCCCGAGCGTCACTGCCGGTTCTCTCAAGGATTTATCCATTGTCCGGATTTTGGCTCCTTGGAAGTAATCCATCCGGTAACTAAGATGGTGCGTTTGCGCCGGCGTAACAGTCTCGCGATACATCAATAACGTCTGTTCATGGTATTCACCTTGACCGAGCGCTGTTGTATCCGACAACAGTGAACGAAGACGCACATCTTTCTTTTGTCCTTCATCTGATAACAACTTAGAAAGACGACGTGGAGGATTCTGTTCCGTCAAGATGACGGTCTCTTTTAATTTTTTTTGTTCTAACATGGATGGAGCCAGTTCTTGTGTCGTTTGTTCTATTGATGATTCCACCGTTTTTTTCGAAGAAACTATACCGGGAAGTTCCTTGTTCTTCTTATAACGTGGGCTTGGCTTCGATTGTACGTTTTTTTTCTTTTTCTTCGCCACGGGATCACCCTTCTTTCTTCAGCTCGATGTCAGCAAAACGACGCAGCCAGTTTAACAAAAGAATTGTTTCATCCGTCAACAGCATATACTGGCGTGTATCCAAACGAATGACTTGTTCTAAAAAACCGTCCTCTGTCGTCATCATCTTAAAAGGTGTCTCAGCCCGGAACCAGGTCGATAACATCTCATAGACGATTTGATAACTTTTTGAACCGGTTCCTTTAGCACGATAAAAAGCTAATGTTTGAGCCAAGCCGTTAGTCTTAATCAGTAAAGGCATTTTTTTGATGTAACTCTTCACTTCAGATTGTTTCGCACTGCTTTCTTTTGCAATTTGAATCGCATCGTAAGAAAAACCGGCTCTCAACTGATCAATTGAATGCAGTGTGTTCATGACGTGACCCCCTCACGAACGGGTTGAAGCTGAATCAATCCATGACCGATCGTTGCTCCGCCTCCAATTTGGAAGACCGGCGGCAAGACAAGTGGATCTTCCAACTGTTCCATGACTTCTTCTGCCGTCCATTCTTTAAACTGGTAGCCATTCTCGACTTTCGTCGCAAACCGTTTTGTTTTCGTCGCGCCAATAAAACTGTAAAAGAGCGTTTCCGCCGGGATATTCTCTTCATAGAAAAGTGCACCTTCTGCTACCGTCCCAGATTCCGGATTGATCCGAATCCGCGCATTGACTTCCATTCCTAAACGACACAGTTGTCCAAATTGCTCATCACTGATGATTGCAAAACGATCGCTCATGAATCCTGATTGCAGACCAAGCTGCTGCTCCAGTGATGTTGCGATGACATGTGTTGCTTCATCTGGGACGAAACCATCCAACACATATTCATCCAAGACTAACCCGTCATTGATTGCCAACATATCAGCTGAAGAGACCGTTCCCACCTGATAGCTCCCGATCCACGATTGATCTCCGGCCGTATACATCAATTCTCCTTGCAGACGGTTTAACACGAATGGGCAGGTGACATAAACAAAGATATTGTTCAATGACTTGACCGGAAGTGCCAGCAAACGGCAATCACTTAATGAAATCGCACCGGCTTGGGTCGGCTGATCGACTCCCGTTACATCACTCCCGAAGATGTTTTGAACGACTGCATCATCTTGTACGGTCTCGCGGACAGCAGCACGCATCGCTCCTTTAAAAGACGAGGCATCGATTTTAGGGAACCCTGTATGTTTTTCACGCTGAATCGGTAAATCTACGATACCAATCTCCGATCCACTTCCTGGGTGTAATGCGCTGAGGGCACGAACTACATATAATTGTCGTTTCATTGTTCAAAACTTCCTTTCTCAATTGGGGTAATCGGTAATAAGCAAGTCAAACCATAGCCAACTTCATCTGTCTCTGAGTGATGTGTAAACCAAAATTGTTCAAGTTGTGCTTCTGTATCCTGTAATGTGATCCAGCGGGTCGTTCCGGCCGGTCGAATTTGAGCACGTGGTTTAGGACGACGTTTTACCATGTCCCATCCCCCGATCAATTCGCCTCGACCACTCGCCTCAATCAAATACTCATCCGTTGTACCTAAACCCGGCATCAAGGCATAGATCCGGGCCTGCTTCTGTCCGTTCAGATGTTGCCGGATTTGTTCTTTTTGTTTGGAAAACGCAGAAATTTGTCGTTCTTTACCGTACCAGACAGTCCCTACGTTACCGAGGCGAACTGTCGTCGGATAGGTCTCCAATCCATCACACAGTGTGACAATCCGGACTGTTGGACGTAAGCGGCTGCGAACCGCCTGGTACAAAAAACCTTCCCTGACTGTGTGGGACTCTTCATCTATCGCAATCCCTGTTTTTTCTTCTTTTGAGACGAAAAAGGTCAAATCAACGATTTGTGAATAGTCCCCTTTAATCAATTGTTCAAAAGGCATCCATTTTCCTTGAGCACTTTGTGATTTGACGGCATGTGATGCCAGTAAACGATAGGCACTCCCATCCGATTGACCACTTTCCGGTTCGACCGTATGCAATGTCAAAGGATATCCACGGTAACCAGCATCCGTTCGAATGACTTGAACATCGAGCGGAACCGGTACATACAAAGTCTCTTCATGTTCCAGAAGGACAGCCCGAATTCGGAAAGACCCGTGTGTCGTCGGACTTCCGATTCGTTGTTTTAATGACTCATCCGTTTCTTGAAGAAAAGCCTCGAGGGCATCCTCCTGCTCCATGACCGCGGTGCGAATCGCTCCGTAAAATGTGCCCGGTCTCGGCGGAAAAACAGCTTCCGCTTCAAACTGACTAGAAGCATCAAAATTATTGTTTCCTCGGAAAAAGAAACTATCGTACGTCTCCCATGTCAACCAAGTCATCGGACGACCTCCTTGTTTAATCGTTTGGCCAGGAAGCGCTGAGCTTCAAGCAAGTGGAAATATTCTAATAATGTCCGAACATCCGGTAAGAGGTACAGACTGTGCAAATCGTCTACTAATTGCTCCAAACGATCAGCAGATGCTTTGCCGGAACTCGCACGCAAGACAAGGCGCTTAATTTCAGAACGAATCAGAGCCGGTGTGTTCAAGAACGGTTTTTCAGCATCTGTTGGTCCGAATCGACGGAATGCTTCAAAAAAGTGATACATGAATGTCGTCGAAACATCAGTCATCAACGATTCACGGATTCGATCCAGACGCTCCAGCTGATCAAACGGGACAACAAAACGTCTTCCCTGTCCGCTGTTAGAGACGATTTGAATTCCGACACCATCTTTTCCATCCAACTGTTTCGCTTGATGTTCCATTTCTCGTGCGACACGAATTGCATGTTGAAGCGGCATACTGGAATGAACGATGGCGATTCCGGCTGACATCGTAGCTGATTCATGTAAGCCATGTTCACTGCCGAATCGGTCATGTGCCATTCTCAAGAATGGAAATACTTTTGCTAGTGACACGAAAGCCAGAACATCGTCGCCCCCCGCATAAATCAATTGCACGCGCCCCTCCGAGTCATTGAACTGCTCTGTGATGTCAGGTACCTCGACTTCAGCGAATTGTGTTAACCGGCGGCTTAACTCTTGATGATATTGCAACGTTCCGGGTTCGTGAGAGGATAGAGCAGTGTCACGACCGGCAATCCATTTCCCCATATCATCCCCATCGGCCATTACGATTGCAAAATAACCATCTTGCCCCTCTGTAAATCCGCGTGTTGATTCAAAAGATTCGATTCCAATGGATCGATGAAGACGAGGATACAATCGCTTTAAAAGACAAATGGAACATAAATGTTCACTTTCTCGAACCATCGTGTGACCGTCGTTTCCTTTTAACCGTGTCCAGAGCGCATGTGTATTTTCCTTCAGTTCTGCGTAACTGTCATCCGGCTGTGTCGGACGATCTGACAGTGCATCTCGTTCATGACAAACGGAACATGTCAGATTCGTCTGAACCTGTGTCATGAACTGTTTGGATAGCTTAGTGGACGCAAGCATTTGCTCCAACCGAATACGTGTCGTCGGGTAATCGGTTAACCGTTCGTAGGCCCAATAAATTTCAAGGGCGTCCTCTGCCTGTTCGATTGCCTGCGATTTTACATGACCTGTTTTTTCATCAAACGCCAATTCAACGCCTGCTAATACTTGACTCGACCAGTAGGTACGAATGGTTTCTTCGATCCGCTGACCAAATGCCACTACGTCACTTACTTGACCATCGATTTGGACTAAAAAGCGATTGGGTAATGAGGCAACTTTCGTCCGCTTTGGAATCGACATCGGTTGGATCAGTTTTGCACCGGCCTGCTCCGATTCCTCGAGTGCAATGCGAATTAAGTCCGATAAAATATAACTCCCACTCCATAAATCAAGTGTCTTTCGTGCAGATGCAATGAACGATTGAACCGGTCCGACCGAACACACGAATATGTACGATGTCGTACTCATGATTTTCCTCCTTCTAAAAAGCGATAGACATCCTTTTTGGCCGCGTCAAATGTCCGTGTATCTTTACTTAGCGTATATGAGACTTCCGTTAAAATGACAGCAAACTGCTGACCGATACGCCGGACCGTAAAGTGATAAGGTGACGCAAAGCGTGGACGAATTCCACCACTTACCTCTTTTTTCCCATCGTACATATATCCCTGATAGGCATTTTCAATGATGAACTTCCGTGCCTCAACTTCCGATTTAAAGAGACGTCCTACTGTCGTTTGTCTCCAGGTCGGTACACTGTGTTGTAATAGCCCTTGTTCCTTAGTTTGTATCATTTGTCCGTTCCGCTCATAACGGATTCCGATTTTTTGAAGTACTGTCTCAATCTGTCCTAAGTACTCGTCTACACTTTCAAAAGTATCTGTCGCTGCTTGAAAAGCACCATTTCCCCGACGTGAACGTTGTCCAAGTGCTCCGACCAATTCAAACCATCTTAGTAGAGGTTCGAACAGGAAACGTGTTTCGTCATCTTGGTAACCAAATTGAACTGAGAACACTTTTTTAGGTTCAAATCCAAAGGAAGCTTGCTGTTTCGGCGGGTACAACTCGATATAGGGTCCCTTTTTCCCATCTTCCGGCCGTAATTTTTTGAGTCCGTCTGATAGGACGACACTCGACTTTTGAGCATCGTTATCTCCTCCCCCTGCCGTTCCGAGCAACTTTCCTTCTGCAGCAGCCAATTCCGTTGTTCTTTTAAACGTCGGTGCATGTAATGCACGGTACCAATAACGTAACTCTCCTTTCAGAGAAGGGATGCGCCATTCCGCTTTCATCGCTCGGCCTTCTGCTTTTTCAGCTCCATGAAGCAATAATGGCGTAAGTGTCATATATTCATTTTCTAAGGTTAATTCTTGTCGGATTCTTGGAAACTCTAGCATGACATATCCTCCTGTTCGTCCTTAGTCCTTGGACTGTTTTGAAATGACAGTTCCTAAATAACGTTGCAAAGCGATGATATCGGGTGTCAATGTATTTAATGACTCGATTAAAGTTGTTTCTTTTATCTTGTCGCCATTCATATCAGCATGCAGAAAGTTATTTCGCTTTTTCGTCAAATCATTAAATGTTGTCTCCAGCATCTTTTGTTTGGGTAACAGACATTTTTCGAGATCTCGTTGAACAATCTCATAGAACGGCTCCATACGGTATTCCTTGTGTTTACCACCGTATTTCGTAAATACATTTTTTACAGCGTTTCGTGCTTCTTTATTCAACGGATCCAGCTGATAGAGATAACACGTCTCTGTATAAAGACTTTCGACAAGAAACGTGTAAGCCTGCTGATACAGACCATAACGCAAACACCAACGAATGACCGATTCAACGACATCAACACGCGTTACCGCATCAAAAATGTCAGAAAATGTAGATTTCAGCGATTCGAACAAGTAACGATACGGTCGAAATATCGTCGTTTCCGGTAATGTATACGCATTCATCATTTCTTTCAGACGTACGATTTTTTCAGGTAACTGATGCGCCCGGCACATTTCAATGGCTTGTGTAACCTTTTGGATTTCCGAACCGATTTGAAAAGCTTTTAAGATAGTACGCTGTTCAGGTGTCAGATGTTGAATCGCTGCCCGCCGTTCCTTTTTTTCCAGGTTAATCAATTCAGCAGGATTTCCTGTCGACTTAAACGACTGAATCGCACTTGTCCATGCGCCTAATTGCAGCAGCATCGATAAATCCACTAACTCTCCGGTTTGTTGCTTTACATCATATTGGCCATAATATATCCCTTCGATACTTGATCCATTTAAAAACGTTGCGAATTGCGAACTTAGCAAACTGATTAACGGAACTGATCGGTACCCATGAGTAATATCAAACCAATACGAATCATCCGGACGTAACTGTTGATTGATCAAATCAAATAGATTCCATAATCCGTCTTCCGTTACCGTTTCTGTGTAGTGTACAAATTTAATTTCACCAGTAAATATACTTTTTAGCTGGCTCATCATTTGTTGACCGTGTTTTTCTAAAGACGATTCCGTAACAAAAACAACGACTTCATCCATTTCTTGCCCCCGTTCTTTTAGATAAGCAAGTGTTGCCACTTGAACATACGGAGAACGATATGAAAATTTACCTTTTATATATGGTGTGTCTAAATAATTTCCGGTCCCTAAAAAAGTTAAGAATCGTTTCAAATAAAAGGCTCCTCATCTTGTTAAAATAAAACCTAAAATATGTAACATTTTCCCGTTTAATAAATTTTACCATCATACTGCTATATTCTCCCGTTTTTATTTTAAAATATTTTCCTGCCCTGAGCAGAAAAGTTGCCTAGGTAATGTCTCATGTTATAACGTGGACAATAGTTATCCACGTTATACAAAAAGGAGAATATCTCATGCAAATGAAAACCGGTGTTGAGCAATCCATCTATGCCATGCTGTTATTGACGTTTTTACCGGATAAAGGGGTCCTGCCGGGCGAATTCATCAGTCAGCAACTCGGCGCTTCCCCGACCTATTTTCAAAAACTGCTCCGGAAGCTCGTTCATGCAGATCTGCTGATGTCTGTTCCCGGAGCCAAAGGCGGGTTCCGCCTGAAAGCTTCGCCGGAACAAATTAGTGTTTTTGATGTCTACGAAGCGATTGAAGGCAAACAATCTTTGTATGCGTCAAGCGGAGTCTTTGAAGACTTGATGGGTATCCAAAACCAAAACATCTGCTTATTGTCCGACTTGATGACAGAAGCCGAACAGTCGTGGCAATCGACGCTCAAACGCGAAACGATCGATTCGATCCGCCGTGAAATTTATTTAAATTGTCCGCCCGACCATCTGACAAAACTGCAAAGCTTAATCGAAGAAAAAATGATTCGCAACTAAAAGGAGATTATTATGATGAACACTACTACACTCGACCGCTATTTTGACCTATTTGACGCTTCCCGGACCGACGAACAAGCCTTCACCGATCTTGTTTCCCTGTTCTCAGACGATATCACGTTCGTCCTCAACGGACAGGAACAACACGGGATTGACGCCTGGAAACAGTTTGTTCGGATGGTCTTTACGGCCAATCAGGATATCAAGCACATGTATGCGGGATGGCTGCCTTCAGAAACAGGCGATACGCTTGAAACACGCTGGGCCGTTTGCGGCAAGCGTGCGGACGGATCGGTCTTCACGCAAGACGGAACCGATATCGCCCGTCTGGATGCAGACGGGAAAATCGTCTACCTCGCTAATGTCCCGGACGATACAGCGATGTTCAACCAATACAACGATTAATCTAAAACAGGCATCACTTCGTTATGAAGTGGTGCCTGTTGATCATGCTTATAAGTTCTTCGCTTTGAAGGTGTCGCCGCCTTCAATCGTTCCGTTGTCAAATCCTTTTTGGAACCAACGTTCCCGCTGCGCAGACGTCCCGTGCGTAAAGCTTTCCGGCACGACATAGCCTTGTCCTTTCTCCTGTAACGTATCGTCGCCGACGGCATTCGCGGCACCAAGTGCCTCTTCCAGATCGCCTTCTTCCAGCAGATTTTGTCCTTGCGCGTGATGCGCCCAGACACCGGCATAATAATCCGCCTGCAGTTCAAAGCGAACGAGATACTTATTAAACTTTTCTTCGCTCATCTTTTGACGGAGCGGCATGATTTCGTCCGACTTTCCGAGCAAAGTCTGGACATGGTGACCGACTTCATGGGCGATGACATACGCCATCGCAAAATCACCCGGTGCGCCGTATTTCGTTTGCAACTCGTCATAAAAACTTAAATCAATGTATAATTTCTGATCACCTGGACAATAAAAAGGCCCGACAGACTTCCCGGCTTGTCCACACGCTGAACTGACCTGATCCGTATAGAGGACGAGCGTCGGTTCTTTATAGGTCATCCCGTCTTGTTTGAATTCCTTTGTCCAGACTTCTTCCGTGTCGGCTAAGACAACAGAGACAAAATCAGCCGCTTCTTTTTCTTTCGCCGTTTCTTGGTACTCTGTCTGGCTGCCGTTATCCGATTCTGTTAGTCCCCCTAACAGATCAGCCGGATTGCCTCCCATCAAAGTAACAACGATTAGAATAATGATTCCAAGGCCACCACCAATCCCAGCGACTCCTTTTCCACCCATCCCCCGTCGATCTTCGACGTTTGAACTTCTTTCTCTACCCTTCCATTTCATACGCGTTCCTCCTACAAGTCTCAATGCATTTCTATACCCCACATCGTGTTTGTTTATCCTTGATTTCCTATTTTAAGATTTAATTTTATTTTAAACATCTTGAAGCTAAACAATCTGAAATGGCCAACCGATAGTGAGATACATTCAGCGTGTGCATTCGTGCTTTATTTCAGCTGCAACTAAAAATTGGAGGAATTTTATTTTATGAAACGCCGGAATCAGCTTATGCTTGGGATTAGTTCATTTGTTGTCATCTTGTCACTCATCGTTCATGTTTTACACCGATTCACCACTTTTGCTGACGGCTATCAAATCATTCGTGGAAACGTCAGTGCCGCCTCACCAATCGCTCTGACTTGGATTGCTTTGTTACCGGTCATTTGTTTGCTTGCTGCTACAGTCTTGTACCGAATGCGCCCGCGCAGTAAAAACGTACCGCTTTTGTTGACGGTGACGTTAACTTTCTCCAGTATGTCGATTGTCGCCGGCGGAAACGGACTCGTCGAATACCATTTCTCAATTTTTATGGTGTTGGCCTTGATTGCCTACTTCCGTCGGATTGATTTGATTCTTGTCAGTACCGTTCTGTTCGCCGTTCAACATTTTGCCGGATTCTTTTTTGTACCGGCGTTGATTTGCGGTACAGCCGGTTATCCGTTCAGTATCCTGATGATTCATGCTGTCTTCCTGATTTTGACGAGTGCTGCGCTCATCATTCAAATCGCTGTTCAGAATAAGGAACGTCAGGCGGCATCACGCCGCGAAGCGGATGCGACGAAACTGATCACGAATGTCAGTCAGCAGATTGAATCCCTGGTCGGTAGTTTAAAAACCAATACGAGGCATTTACAACAAGCCGCTGTCCAATCGGTCGAAGCGACCAATCAAATTGCGACTGCGATTGCGCCGATTGTTGACTCTGCCGACGGACAACACCAATCGATGCAACAAGGAACAGATCAATTGCATCAGGTCAATGCGGCCATCGCAACGATTCAGGCGAAAATGGCACGGACGGCCACAACGACGGAAAATATGACGAAAACCGCTTTGACCGGAAATGAAGAAATGCATCTGATGGATCGCCGGGTCGAAGCGATGGTCGAATCGACGAATGGTCTGCATACTTCCGTCACCGCCATGGCCGGTCGGTCCGATAAAATCCAAAAAATCCTGGCGAATCTGGAAGCGATTGCCGGTCAGACGAACTTGCTAGCGTTAAATGCAGCCATCGAAGCGGCACGTGCCGGTGATGCCGGACGTGGCTTTGCCGTCGTCGCAACGGAAGTTGGTCACCTTGCCGTCCAGTCGCGCAGTTATGCCAATGAAGTGACGGAAGTTTTACAGGCATTGATTGCGGATACCGATCAAATCAAGGAAACGGCAGCCAGTTATACGACGACACTGTCGGAAAACCGACAGATGACCAAGCGTGTCCGGCAGACATTTTCTGACATCACACAACTGGTACAGGAGGTCGAACAAAGCATCAACTCGATTCAAACAGCGCGTCAAGGAGTCGGTGTCCAGATGCTCGATATCGAACAACGGATGGAGACGACCCGAGCCGCTTCGCTTGAAGTCCGGTACGGCATTGAGTCGACTGCCGTCTCACTCGAACAGCAAACGACCGTCCAACACGAATTTGAAACGATGACCCAATCACTCGGTCAGATGACAAGTTCGTTGGAACAATTGGTTGATGAATTGACCAATCATATCGATCGGTAACCTAAACGATGCAGGCTCCTCCTTCAGACGGAGGAGCCTGCTTGCATTTTTATTAAAATTAAGTGGAGCCGTTCTAGGAATCATCCCAGTACATCCCGAATAGTAAGAGAATTGACCTTTTTTTGAGAGAGGAGTTCTTTGATGCAGACCTCACTACAATCACTACTCGATGCTGCCCGCAGATTTGGTCGAACCTATCACAAAGATGCTCTCGTGTTAACCGGCGTTCTCGTTTTGATTGTTTTGTACGGCGCCCCCCTGCTGAAACCGGGAATGGTCGTCTTCAGTGATATGTCATTTGGTCTCTCGTCCAATCGTTATCTCGAGGAAATTTTTGGCGCTTGGAACAACCGCTGGAGTACGACGACCTTGTTGAATGTCGCCCGTCTGATTTACATCTTTCCCTTTTATCTGCTCAGTTTACTGTTTGGTGCGTCCGGTCCGATTTTGATCAAGTCGTTTATTTTTGGATTGTTGATCGTGTCCGCTGTTTCGATGTTCGCTTTAACAAAACGGTTGCATTCGGTCTACGTCTCACCTCACTTTTCTTTTTTATCACTCGTCGCTTTTGGCATCGCCGCTTTGTTTTATGCCTTGAATCCATGGGTCATCACGCGGATCCAGCACATTTATCTCTTATGTGGCTACTCCGTCTTCCCACTCGCCTTGTTGTTGTTTTTTAATATATTTGATCCCAAGTTCCGTGAACAATTCAATCCGAACTTTTCATTATCCGACCGGCTGTCGCGCCGGACATGGATCGACATTACCGGACTATCCGTCGTCTTTGCTTTCATGGCGGCCGGCATCCATTACTTTTTCTTCTCCTTGATCTACATGGGCATCATGGTCGCCCTGATTTTTGCGAAGACCTTTTGGACACGTCGGAAAGAGCAGATCATTAAACCGTTAATCGGTTTTTATGTCCGCTCCACGATGGCCTTTTCTCTTGTGTTCCTGTTGTTTAATTCATACTGGTTTTTCATGTATGTCGGTTCCATCTTGACCGGATCGCAAGCTTCGCAACACAACATCAATGTCTCTGATACGTTGATGTTGTTCAGCCGTCATTCTTCGTGGACGAATGTGTTTTATTTAACGAGCTACTGGTGGCCGATGTTCGATCTGACGACGTTACCGCTCAGTTTCTGGTTAGGCGGCGGCGTTATTCTGTTGTTGATTTCGCTTGGTGCGTTCGTCTCTTACCGTCAACCGATCCTGTTATTCTTCACCGGTCTCAGCATCCCGTTGATTGTTTTTGCGACAGGGACTCACGAGCAGGTCGCCGACCTCTTTGTCTTGTTCGTCACGAAGACGCCGCTGATCGGCGCCATGTTTCGTGACCCCAACAAGTTAGTCGGATTGCTGATGGTCAGCTATAGTTTGTTGCTCGCTTCAAGCCTCGCGACCGTGTTCAACCGCCCTTCCAAAACGTTGCCGCTTCCGGTTTACCGCCTGCTTGCGATTGGAACGACGGTCATCGCCCTCGGGTTGTTTTTCTGGCCGTATCGCGCCGTCTACATGGAAGGTTTTTATCATCCGGTGAAGATGCCGAAAGAATATACCGTCGTTCAAGAACTGATTGACGGGAAATGGCTTCAGTTTCCGATTGCAGATGAAATGACACAACCGAGTACGGGGGTCGCGACACCGACCTGGAATAAAAATCCGCATCCGGACGGCGAAACCAAAGCGACCGGCGACGTCCAAGTCTACGGTTCGCAGGCAAACACCGTCTTTCACCACGAAGGTACCACCCAGACGGTCCGCTACATGATGACGTTCATGCAATATTTGCTCGATACGGGCCGCTCCGATCAAGCCGGGCAAATTGCACAGGCGTTTGGTCTGCAACAGTTCGCCTACCGGACGGAATATACGGGCATGAAGGAACGGCAAGCCTTCAACAAAAAAATTCTCGCCACCCAACGTGATCTATTGGCGACGAAACAAGTGGGGCTGTTTACGTTATTCGATTTAATCGAGCCACTTGACAGTCGGACTGTTCCACAGTTGATTCTGACCCCATACGGTCTCGAACGGTCAGTCACTTTCTCGACTTCGGATGATTATAAACTTGGTCCCCAATCCATTTTGTATGCGACCCAAGCTCATCAGGACGGCTTATCCTGGTTAAAGAAAGACGACATCATCGAAATGGCAGAAGAAAACGATGTCTTGCTGAGCCAAGTTCCGGAACAGTATTACTGGAAACCGTTTGACGCGATCGACTCCGCCAACTCGTTCCTGAACTGGGGCAAAACGTTTTTGGCAAACAGTGACTGGCGCTGGTATTTACGGACACAAGGCATCGCAAATCTATCATTCGATCTCGACTTCGGGGATGGAATCGGCTTGTCTTTCGCCTCGGCAAAGATAGATGCCCCCGTCTATAAACTCGATCAGTTGAAGACGAAACAAGTCGCGTCGTTCAACTCGATGCTTGAGGACGAGACGTTTTTCAAAGCGGATAATCCGGACATCGTCGACTTATCGCCGAATCCACTGTCGAAGGAGAATAACTTACCCGTCCTGCAGGCAGAAGTCGCAGAAGGCGATCCGAAATACATTTGGCAAGTCGCGAAATCCGGCAAGCTCGACGCCTTACCGAACAATGCGTACCGGTTTAACATCACGGCGTCCGGTCGCGGTGTCGACCGGTTGCACGTCAAAGTCCGGTTTTATGATGCACAGGAGCGTGAGCTGAATCAGACGTATGTCGTCGCCCCGCGCGACTCCGGTGACCTTGACGCGATCCATCTGCAAGGCGAATATGTCACCCCGAAAGACGCCAAGACGATGCGGATTGATTTGTTGAGTTTTCAGCGTCCGGAGCGAAAAACGTATTGGTGGGTCCACGACATCAAGATTTTCAGTTTCGAGGACTACATGGTACCGAACACGATTGAGATGACAAAAGAGACTACCCGCGGCCGTTATGCCGGTTACGCACGTGTCTTACTGAACCAAAACGGCGGCCAGCTTGACTTTGAATTTAACGACCAAACATTCTCCGTCAAGACGAAACAAGCGGCAGGTGCAAAACTCGTTTGGGTGCCTCTCGGAAACCTCGTCGCAGAAAACACCAGTTCGACACTCCGCATCACGAACACGTCCGGCTTTAATGCCGTCCAAAATATCGTCTTGATTCCGAAAGAGGAGTGGACGAAAGTTCAGGAACGACTGGACGAGAAGCTCGCCATCACCAAAACGTTGATGGTGCTCGAAGCAGAAACCGCCTTTGATTATGAGGGACACCTTCAATCCGAACGCAACTATCCCGGCTTCAGTTTCGGAAAAGGTGTGGCTGCTCAAAGCGGTGCGTTGCGTCGAATGATTGATGTACGTGAAGACGGCACTTACGACATCCAACTGAAGGCGACACGACCGACGAACACAAAAGGCCGGTTGACCGTCTTACTGCGTGATGGAAAAGAGATCGTCTACCGGCGTGTCTTGACGGCGCAGGATTTCAAGACCGCAGACATCCGAAAACAAGAAATCGGTCGACAGACGGTATCCTTTGATCCGTTGCACCGGGATTTTCCGTATCAGCTCGAATCCTTGCCGGATGTCTACTCGGCACTTCATCAGATTACGCTGGAAGACATCCCGTTGACGGGCGGCCGTTATGAGATTGAACTGGTGTATGCGAGTGCCGTTCCATCACTCGTGACGATGGACGATCTGCATCAATTTGATCCGCGTGAAATCGTGACTGACAAGCCGCTTACGGAACCGGAAGCGGCCGCCAATTGTGCGACATGTGTCTCGATCACGGACGACATGTTTAGCGGGAGCGAAAAAGACGATACGTATCGAATGGAGTACGAGGCGACTTGTTCGTGTGACTGGTATATCTTCGCCTCTCAAAAAATCAAGGCACGTCCGAACCATGAATACTTGTTGCAGTTTGATGCGGTCAGTAAAAACGTGCGGCAACGTCACTTGAAAGTCTTTTATCTGGATGAAAAAGACCGTGTCATCGAGACCGATTTCATCAATGAAGTCGAGGAAGACAAAAAGAGCCGCTGGAATCATTACGAACAGATGATCATTCCTCCGAAAAAGGCGGTGCGGATGCAACTCCACATCTGGACACGCGGTAATGAGAAAAAGGCGGGCAGCTTACAGCTTAAAAATCTGGAGTTTCTCCCTTACGATCAACTGATCCTCGTCGATCAGTTTGTGATGGCGGAGCAGACCGGAAAACCGCTGTTCGCTCAAACACCAGCCGAGAAACTTGGTGTCACCCCGTCGTTGATGAATCGACATATTACGAGTCAGGAGCCCCTTGGTCGTTTTACGGTCAACGATTCGCCGACACCGCTCTTTGAGTTGCGTGACGGTGTCGCGCCGATGCGGGGTAACATCGCGCTGAACGGCGTCAGTCAGTTGTACCGGTCCACTCAAGCAACCGCCGATGTCACTGTCGTCTTACGTCCCGTCTATTATGTCGGACTGACCGTCCTGCTGCTCGCGTTCCCCTTGAGCGGGCTGCTGATCTGGTGGATGACAGGTCAACGGTTCGGAGCGGTTCGTCAGCGGTTCCGCGAGAAACTGTCCTCAACGATTCGTCGGCCTAAAAAATCCAAGACATGACAAATACCCTGTACCGACTCGATATGCAACGGGTCGGTACAGGGTATTTAACGATGCCGTTGATACAAGGCAACCATCGTCTTTAAAAAAGCAATCGAGTCCTTGACCAGATTGACGTGTGATCCTTCCCGCTCGATACAGGTCACGGGCTGTTGGAACACACGCAACCGTTCTTTTTTCGCGGCATACATCAATTCAAGATCAATCGCCAGTCCACTCTCGACGTTTAAATACGGCAGGATCCGCGGGACGACACGACGATTGATGATTTTTAGACCGGTCTGCGAATCGGTGACCCCTTTCGGTAAAAAGGTCCGTGTCAGATTTCGTTTGGCGAAACTGAGCAGACGCCGGACAAGTCCACGGTCTTCAATCGTCAAATCTTTTGTCCCAATGACGATATCATAATAATCATTTTGGGCAATCGTCAGTAAACGGGCGATGTCTTCCGTCTTAAACGAGTTATCGGCATCGACAAATACATAATAATCACTCGAGATGTTTTTCATCCCTTCGATGAACAACCCGGCTTTCCGGGTATTCCGTTCCACCTGGTGGACTTCGAGATACCCGACCGTGAACAATGTATCCGTCGCGTCCATGACGATGGAACGATAATCCTGCAACAACGCTTTCGATTGATCGGAAGACGCATCATCAAAAAAGTTGATCGAAGCATGAATGTAATCTTCACTGATTAGTTCCGCTAATGCTTCTAAAAATTGTTTTACATACATAAAACGTTTCTCTTCGTTAAATATTGGTAATATAAAGGCTATAGTATCTTTTAAAATGGGATATTCAGGATGGATGATATGTTGGATTTCAGCAAACAATTCATTCGGATAGCTCGCTCGATAGGAAAAGGTACGGAGAACCCCATCCCCTTTTACCGCTTCATACGGGAAATCGCCTTTCATCCGTACGACATCCTTGATCAGCAAAATTTTTGCCCGTGAGCGGATACTACGGATTTGATTCAAGATTTTCAACTCGTCTGCACCCATCTGATAGTCGACGATATACAGCTTGATATCATGTTCTTCTTCCGCACTCTGAACTTCTGTAATAGCGATTTGTTCGAAAGAGGCAGGACATTTACCCGGTTGTGTGTAAAAGAGTATTGGATAATAAGGAATCAGAGTTTCGTAGGAAATTTGTCGTCCATGATCCGTGAAAATAGCGATGTGACCTTGGTTCATGCTGATTCATCCTTTCCGTATCATTCAAACCGATTGATGGGAGGTGTTCTGATGACTGGTTTTCTAAACCGTCATGCAGTGATTTTAATTTTTCCAATTCTCGACATTTTATTGAACATCGTCAACTATGCCTATCACTTGTTGTTAGCCCGTCAATTATCGAGTGTCGACTATGGATTTTTAAACGGTTATCTCGCTTTACTTGGTCTGCTCCTTATCATCGGAAGCGCCTTGCAGTGGACGGTCACACGCGACCTCAGTCAACATTTAACGAATCATTATCGTGTTTTACGAAACCGGTTGCTTGCTGTCGTCGGAGTCATTTTACTTATCTTACTGTATGTCTTACCTATCCTTCTACCTTTTACCAGAATAAACCTTCTTCTTGTTGTGCTTACAGTCTTTTTCCATATCTTATTATCTTTCAGGCGTGGTGTCATTCAAGCACAAGAACGTTTTTACGCGCTGAACCTTTCCTATTATGTCGAATCGTTAACGAAAGTGATCGCCACCTGGCTTTTGCTTCAGTATACGAACGTAACCCTTGCCTTAGCCTTTATTTTGATCGGGATGCTAATGGCTTATCTTGTCAGCCTTCTTCAGACACCATTCCCAGAGAGTACCGGTCCAACCCGTTGGAACGGTCTGACGCATTTGATTCACACCCAAGTCGTCATGACCCTTTTCTTTACACTAGACAGTCTTCTTGTAACACGATTTTTCCCGACATTTGCCGGAGACTATTCCGTTGCGTTGCGGTTCGGTCAATTATTGTTGTTCGTCGCACTCTCCTTATCCCAACTGTTGTTGCCGCGTCTCAGCAGTTTCAATCACCAACAGTCCTTTCACATTTGGGAACGTAAGTTGTACCTGTTTCTATTGAGTGGGCTCGCCTGTGCCGTCATCTTTTACGTCACGATTGTCCCGTATCTCATTCCCTGGTTATTCGGAGACGGCTATGATTTAGCCGGACAGTATGTCAAATACATGGTGCTCGTCTACGCCGGCATCACGCTGATCCAGTACGAGGCACTTGTCCAATTTTCGCTACACCGGACAAGCTATCTGAAATGGTTTTGGGGGATTCTCGTCTTATTGGTCCTCTCCCTCTTGTTTGTCCGCCAAACGGTTGAAATTTGGTTAACCGGGCAAGCGATCGTCTTGTTAGGAAGTGCCTTTGTCCTGAGATTCATTTTGCCAAAACAGCGATTGATTGTGAAAAAGGAGGAGCTTTTATGAAACCCCGTCTCTTATTCTTATCGTGGCGTGACATCAAACACCCGAAGGCCGGTGGTGCCGAGGTCTTTACACACGAAATGCTTCGCCGTGTCGCGGATGACTATACAATCACGCATCTATCCCCCGCCTTTGAAGGGGGGCGTGACGTCGAATTTTTAGACGGCATCACGTATGTCCGCCACGGTACGCTCGCAACCGTCATTCCGTATGCGGCATCTTACTATTACAAACACGCCTCTTCGATCGATCTCGTCGTCGATCAGGTCAACACGCATCAGTTCTTCACGCCGTTGTATGTCCCACGCGCTAAGCGTGCTTTGTTCATTCATCAGTTCACGCGTGAAATCTGGCAGATCAACGTCAAGCGCCCGTATGCCTGGCTCGGCGAACAGACCGAGACGCCCCGGCTTCAGCTGTACCGTCACGGACGTGCCTTGACGGTCAGTCAGTCGACGGCAGATGACTTACGCTCCATCGGTTTTTCTAAACCACAGATTACGATTCTGCCCGAAGGACTCGATTTCATTCCGTGGAAAGAAGAGGAATGGCAACCAAAAGAATCGGTCCCGACCTTTTTATACGTCGGACGGATGTCTGCCTATAAAGGAATCGACGATGCCATTCAAGCCTTCGTCATCTTGAAACAAGAATTCCCGACAGCGAAGTTTTGGGTCATCGGTAAAAAAGATGCGCGCTATGTTCAACAGCAACTAGACCCGCTTGTCCCGGAAAAAATCCGGGGAGATATTACGTACTTCGGCTTTGTCAGCGCAGAGGAAAAGCTTGAACGGATGAGTCGTGCGACCGCACTCCTCTTCCCTTCCAAACGCGAAGGATGGGGATTGACGGTCAGCGAAGCGGCAGCAGTCGGTACACCGACGATCGTCTATGACGCCCCCGGTTTACGAGATGCCGTCCAGTACGGGATGGCGGGTTATATGACAGTTGCCCAGTCGCCCGGTGCACTCGCTTCTGAAATGCGTTCCTGCATTCAAGACACCGAACAATACGATACGATTCGTTATGCTGCACATCGCTTCGCCCAGACACTGCACTGGGATAACACAGGTCAACACTTTCGAAATTGGCTCCAGAACGAACTTCCACTAGTTGATGTGAAGGAGGAGTATGTATGATTGGAATCGCAATGTCGACGTATCAAAATCAAGCCATTATTGAGGAAACGATTCGTTCGCTCCAAGCCCAAGCTTCACCTTTTCGTTGTATCATTGCCGACGATGGATCGACCGACCAAACGGTTCAGACGATCAGACGATTAACACAACACGATGAACGCTTTGAGGTCATCGCTTTACCTCATGGTGAACGCGGGATTGCGCGAAAAATGGCTATCAATCGTCTAAAAGCACTCCACGTCGAGTATCTGTACATCATCGATTCGGACATGGTGCTTTCGGATGACATGCTGAAAAGTTGTTTGTTGTACCTCGAAGCCCACCCGGATATCGGAGCACTTGTCATCCCGGAACAGGCATACAGCGACCATTCGAATTTTTTCAGTCAGGTCAAGGTGTTCGAACGGAATTTGTTTAATATTCCGACGGATCAGCTCGATGCCAATTCGATTGAAGCCGCTCGTTTTTGGCGGCTCGACGCCTATGTGACTTCAGGTGAAATTGATCCAACGCAAATCAGTTTTGAGGAAACACAACCAACCATCCGCTATTTGGAGCAAGGGGGACAAATCCGGCGGGCGACCTTCACCTTCGTCCGGCACAATGAAAAACAGGTCGAACTTACCGACCTGCTCCAAAAGAAACGCTATTATTTTGACGTCATGCCGACGACGCTTCAAAACGAAGACGGCGGACTAACAAAGGCATTACAGCGTTGGTACTTTTTCCGACCGGTCTTGTATCACAAAACAAATCTCAAAAAATACGTTCGCCATCCGCTTCTTGCTGCTGGTGTGATTTACATGTACATCCGCCTCAGCTTCATCGGAGTCGAGTCGCTTGTCTTCAAACGTGTTTCATGACCGTTCCATTCATTGATTGGTACAAGATATAGGTTCCGAATTGCGTCGGAAACTCAAAACGGTGCAAGCCGTTCATTTCATCATCCGGCGCTTCTTGATTCGGAATTTCCAACGCACGGCGGCCAACAATCGTCCCGTCTTCAAAAAATAAACAATACGGACGATTCGCATTGGTCAAAATCCCATTAAACATGACGCCAATATTTTTCTTTCGATGTTTCGTCTCAACGACTTCGGCTCCGACCTTTTCCATGATGCGAAGAATCGTTTCATCAATTTTCAATGGTTTTGTCATCAAACGACTGATGTTTCCGGAATTGACGGCAGCGAGTAACGTATGCAATTGCATGTAGTCGGTCAGAACAATCTGTTTCGTTAACGGGTACAATTGCGTGACCTTTTTCAGCAGTTCGACACCGTCGAGTTGTGGCAACCGCAATTCTGTCATGATGACATCAACATCTTGTACTTCGAGTACCGATAAAGCCTCTTCTGCCGATTCAGCTTCCAGTACTTCCTGATTTCGTTCCAGTAACTTTCGTTGCAAAATCTTTCTTGTCGGCTCATGCGCATCAACTAATAAGTACAGTGCCATCTTTAAAACCTCCAGTTCAGAAAGGGTGTTGGATGATGTATATTCTCTTATTATCAGGTGGATCCGGAAAACGACTTTGGCCGCTGTCGAACGATTTAAACTCCAAACAATTCCTGCGGATTCTTGAAGATGCCGACGGACAAAAACAATCGATGATGGAGCGGGTGTTTCAACAGTTAGAAACAAGTGGTCTAGCGGATCGAACCGTCATCACGACGACCGAAGCCCAGCTCGATGCAATTGAACATCAGCTTGGCACAAAGGTGTCCGTCATCCACGAACCGTCTCGGCGGGATACGTTTCCTGCCATCATGCTCGCAACAAGTTACTTGGCAGAACGGATTGATCCAACAGAAACAATCATCATCATGCCCGTTGACCCTTATGTCGATGCTTCTTTTTTTGAACGATTTTCTATGCTCGATGAGGCCGTTCAGGCTCATCCCGATGCCCTTCACTTGATGGGGGTCGAACCGCTTCATCCGACGTCGAAATACGGCTATATTATTCCTGAATCTACAAGTCCGATGTCTACGGTTCAACAATTCCGTGAAAAGCCATCCTTGGAGACTGCAGTCGAGTTGATTGATCAAGGAGCGTTGTGGAATTGCGGGGTATTCGCCTGCCGGCTTGACTTCTTAACGGAACGACTGAACGAGCAACAGGTGCCTGTGACGTATCAGGCCTTACGAACGTCGTATGATTCGCTTGAGAAAACATCGTTTGATTATGCCGTCGTCGAGAAAACAACCAACCTGTTTGTCCACCGGTATGACGGATACTGGAAAGATCTCGGGACCTGGAATACTCTGACGGAAGAAATGCCGAGTTCGATTCATGGCAATGCGCGATTGATCCATTCCACTAATACGCATATCGTCAATGAAATGCAAGTGCCTGTCCTCGGAATCGGCTTGACCGATTTAATTGTTTCGGTCAGCCCCGACGGTGTCCTCGTTTCATCAAAAGATGAAACGCCTCATCTTAAAGATTATCTTGTCGATCAAGAACTGCCCCCGCAATTTGAATGGAAACGCTGGGGGTATGCGACGATTCTTCATCAACAACAACTTGAAGACGGACGGTATGCCGTGACACGTCGTCTGCATATCCAAGCCAACCACCAGATCAGTCATCATTACCATGCTCAGACAGACTCGACGTGGAGCATTCTTCAAGGACAAGCCGAAGCGATCATCGACGGGGAACATCAATTGCTTGGTCCCACTTCCGTCGTCCACATTCCACGCGAGGTGCCGCATACATTAAAGACATTGAGTGACTTGATTATGATCGAAATCAAATACTCCATCGACTGGACGGAGGAAGACAACTATCCGCTTCCGATCTCACTCGGTTCGAATTAACGGCGGCACGTATCGCAAAGGCGATACGTGCCTTTAACTTGGAAACACCTCACTTGTCACGCACTCCAGTTGTCCGGAGATGCGGTATTCCCCCGCTGAACAGGGAATGAAATACTGATCCCCTTTTTGCAAGAGACGTTGTTCAGAATGATTTGCCGAACGCAATTCCCCATGACCTGACACGACGGTGAGCAGCCGAAACGTCGGACTGTTGGATAAGCAGTAGTCCGCCCCCTTGATGTCATGATGGATGACCGTGAAGAACGGGACTTCCAGTAACGTCGTTTTCGTCCCAGAAGTCGTCGTCTCCTGAATCGGTCGGATCGTCAACGGTTCATCCGGAATCGTCGTGACAGCGATTGCTTTTTCGAGGTGTAGTTCACGTCGATTTCCATCCGCATCAAGACGGTCATAATCATACAGTCGATACGTCCGGTCACTCATCTGTTGAATTTCGAGCAACACGATTCCCGGACCAAGCGCATGAATCGTTCCACTCGGAATGTAGATGAAATCTCCTTTGCGGACAGACTGATGACGAAGACAGGCATCCCACTCCTTCCGCTCAGCACACGTCACGAGTTCTTCGCGACAGGACAGATGGTGACCGACGATGACTTCCGCCCCTTCCTTCGCCTCGAGGATATACCAACATTCATTTTTTCCGTACGGTTCCCCTTCCAGTCGTTTGGCGTCCGCATCATTCGGATGGACTTGAACGGATAAATATGACGAGGAATCGAGCAGCTTGACGTGTAAAGGAAAAGCATCCAATGCGTATGGACCAAACAAACTTGTCCGGTGATTCTGCCATAATTGATCTAACGTCTGTCCTTGATAAGGACCATCCGCTAAAGGAGTTCGTCCGCTCGGATGTGCCGAAACCGTCCAGCATTCTCCGATTGATCCTGCCGGTAAATCGAAATGAAACAACTCTTCAAGACGACGACCACCCCAAATCCGTTCTTTGAATACTGGCTCGATTTTATACATAGACACCGCGAACTCCTTGATTGAAAAAGGAGTAACGCCCACCTCCATTTCTTCAATTCGTTACCTTTATATACCCATTTATATACATTTATCAACAACAGAATGGTACGCCACAGAAAAAAATCCCGCCTCGATGAAAGGCGGGATTTCGTTCTCAGTTCATAGCGTTTCGATGATTGTGAGCGGATCTGTCCGTTTTGTATAATCCGCCGGGACGTCAGCAAATGAAACTTTACCGGACGGCTGAATGATGAACGTTGCCGGTTTTGGCAACTGCCAGTCCTCATTGCCGTTATGACCGGAAACGTCAAGATTGGATGCCTTGTACACGTCGATTAAATAGTCCGGCATATCGAACACAAGGTCGAACTGACGGGCGACGACGTTATCGACATCACTCAACACTTGAAATGCCAGATCGTTTTTTTCCTGCGTCGAGAGCGAGTGATCCGGTGTTTCCGGACTGATCGCTACTAGCGTCGCTCCTTTTGCCTCAATTTTTTCTAATTCCCGTTGGTAGGCCCGGAGCTCCAAATTACAATACGGGCACCAGCCTCCCCGATAAAACGTTACGATGACCGGACCATCTTGCAGCAGTTCCTCTAACGACACGGACTGACCGGATGCACTCGGCAACGTGAAGCGGGGTGCCTCATCTCCGACGCTCAATCCTTTGGCACCGTCTGATGCGGCTAACTCGTTTGTCGCTTGTGCCATCAGTCGTTGTTTTTCCTGCGGCGCCTTTTGACGAAACTGTTCTTGATACGCGCGGATTTCTTCTAACAGCGTTGACATGACTTCCCCTCCCTGCTTTCGTCCTAGCATAGCAGGGAGCGTCAGACCTGTCCGTTATTTTGCTCCGTCCGGTTTTTTGCGGAATTTCTTAATGAAGCCCATCAGACTTTCCGGTGTCAGTTCGAGTTTGTTCTCATAAGCGTATTTCGTCCCGTATCCGAGCGCGATTGTCGCCGTCGAGGCAACCCCTGCACCGATGACGGCACCATATCCCGGGACCATCTTCGCCAGTTGCCGGAATGCCGTTTTGCCGGAGTTGCCGACAATCGTCACGACCAACAGTTCTTTCGCACTTTCCTTCGAAAGATTCCGCTCATACAAGTTCGACAGCTTCAGCATCAGTCCGATTTGAATCGATGTTAACGGAATGATGTCGGCTCCCGGAAACGGTACCGCTCCAATTGCTCCAGCTGCTGTCCCTGCTCCGACGATCCAGTTGTTCGCAATTTTCCCCCGCAACGCCGGATCGATCTCGCGAACAAACAGATTATCCTTGTTGAACTTTTTTAAGATGTCGAGGACCTCACGCCGCAGACGGTCAATGTTCGTCCCGTCCATTGCTGAGACCGGCACGACTTTCGGTCCCGGTAACTTCGATTCGATATGCGACAAAATCGTCGCGAGATCGTTCGTCGCATCGATTTTCGTGACGACGATGACGATGTTTTTATTGTGGGCATAAATCTTCTTGAAGTTTTTTGTTTCCGTTTCCGATAAGACGGTCCCGGCGGCGTTCAAGAAGTAGAGAATGACATCCGCGCTTTGGTAAAACTTCCATGTCGTGTCCGAGTTTAGGCTGTTCGCATCGTTCAGTCCCGGCGTATCGACGAAGACGACCTTATCTTCCGGATGTTGCCGGATTTGATCAATACGTGTCGTCTCCCCCGGTTTTGCTCCAACGGTCGCAACTTCCCGACCAAGGATCGCATTCAGCGTCGAGGATTTGCCCGCATTGACGTCCCCGATTAAAGCAACAGTCACTTCTTGTTCAAGTGACTGGTTAAAGTCGCGGCGTTCTGACTCAAACGATTGGTCAAACACTTCTTCGAGTTTTCGTTTGCGTTTCTGCTCATTGGTCTCAAGACCTTCTCCAAAAAAATCATCCATCTTTATCCCTCCTGAAAATACCTGCTGTCGGTCTTTTCCCGTTCTCCATTGAAATCATCCTTGAAAAGAAGGTCTTTTTTCATCCACAGAAATGGACTGCGCTCGCACAAGCACTTCAGAATCCCACGGTTTCAATCGTGGGATTGCCAAGAGATGAGGATCTGATCATGAAAACATACAGCGTCTTTTTACTGATGGCTCCCTTCTTATTGAGTGGCTGCACATCACCAACAAGTGACACATTGACCGTATCTTCCATCAAATTAAAAGCCGGTGAAAAAGGACGAACAGATTTTTGTGCTTGTTTTAACAGCAAGTGAATGACTTTAATTTTCAAGACACAAAGGGGAGGCGGACACTAACATCCATCTCCCCTTTTCATATGATCCGCTTCTAAATCTGACTTCTGCGTTCCAGTAAAATCGTATCCCGCCAGACGCCGGCCAATTGTCCGATCCGTTCCCGCCGGCCGACTTCTCGGAAACCAAACCGTTGATGAAGCTTCAAACTTGCCGTGTTTTCCGGAAAGATTTGTGAGTGCAACGTCCAGATGCCAGCTGCTTCACTCGCTTCGATGACGGCCTGCATCAATGCGGTGCCGATTCCTTTACCACGTGCACCTTCATCAATATAAAGACTGACTTCCGCCACCCCCTGATAGGCGGGAATCGACGAAAACGGACTGATGGCGACCCATCCGAGCACCTTCCCGTCTTCTTCCGCCACCAGCCGGCTGTGCCTGTGGTGATTTGCATCCCAGTAGTCAAACGACGGCACTTCCGTTCGGAACGTCGCATTCTGAGTCTCGATTCCCTGTTTGTAAATCCGACCAACTTCCGGATAATCGGCTGCGGTCATTGCCCGTAAATTCATCATCTCCAACTCCTTGTTAAATCGATATCCATTTGGAGTTCGACGTCCGGTTCGGTTTTCCTGTTACTTGACCGTAAACGGAATCGGTTGCAGGGCCAGTGGTGTATTGATGACGGTATTGCTGTAGCCGGTTTCGAGATAATACTCTTCCTGCGGATGTTCGGATGGTTCCGGCAGGCGGAATGTCGACCGGAATGTCTGTTTTTCGGCATCAAGAACCGTGACTTTTGCTTTAATATCCTGACCGTTTGATGGTTCTGTTCCCTTCAGCAAATACATGGAGTTACGGATATCAAGCTTCGTATCAAATTGGGACGAGCGGGAATTCGTCGAAAATTCAACCACGACTTGTTCGGGTGTTGTCTCAATTGACGTGATGGCCATTTCGAGCGGATGCGTTTCCGACTGTTGACGGTACGGCAACGGCTCGGTTAACGGAATCGGTTGTGTCTCTAAATCAATTCGTAAAGAAGGCTGCAACAGATAACTCCCTTTTGGGATGACATAGTTACCGAGGATTAACCGCGACTGCTCGATGGCTGCCGTTTCGGTCTTCGTCCGTTTGACGGACGGAGTCGACTTTGTCCAGTTGTGAATGATTTCCTTGCCGGATGGATCGAGCAACGTCATCTCGACACGGGCGCGTTCTTTTTTCGGTGAACGTGTCGTGTAGTCGAACGATGTGCTGCCTTTGCCCTGAATCAACTTATCCAATGTGACTTCCGTTTGATAGGCTGGGTTTTTGACCGTTGTGCCATAAACTTGTTCGACGGCCGGAAGCCGCTTGACCGGGACGTTAAACGTCCAGTTTCCATTGACGCCGAAGACGTCCGTCAACACGACCGGAACCCGGATCGCATCTTGCAGTTTGGTTTCACCGAGCATATATTCAATTCGTCCTTGCCAAATACCGTTCACCTGCTTGAAATGAACCAGTTCCATGGTCTCCGTCCCGGCAAACCGTTTATCCCCTTTGAACAGTTCATATAATCCTGACCGGCGTTCCGGCTTCACATCCGGAACGCCGGTCGCTGTCAGATTCAGGCCGATTGTTGCCCCGTCGTAATAGGCATCAATGACTTGGATGTCGATCCCGTTGTCACTTACGATTTGATCGATTTTGGTTGCGAGTTGCTTCTGACTAATCGCGGTGCCGGTGTTTTCCTGTTCGAGGAACGGCCGATACATCTGACCGAGTAACGGGACTTTCGCCATTGCCGTCGCAAAGGACGGGATGACGAATGTCGATGTGATTAACAGTGACGCCGCAAGTCCCGTCGATACAACTAGACGTCGCAGGCGTTTCGGTCGTTTGATTTGTTGCTCCCGCTTTCCCTGCTCCATTCCTTGACGAATTCGCTCCTGTAAGACGGCATGCGGCACAGGAATCTGGTTATAGTCATTTTGAAGATCGTGCTTCGACATAATCAAGTCCTCCCAACTGTTTCTTCAATTCTTCCCGTCCCCGTTTGAGATACGTCTTGACCGTATTCAAGGTGATACCGATAAAAGAAGCAATCTCCTTCATCGGGACATCGTGAAAATAAAAGAGCACCAAAACATCCCGGTATTCTTTTCGCAGGTGCGACAACGCGTCAATCAAGTCCAGATGTTCTTCCCGCGAAGATTCCTTCACCGGAATCTCAATGAGATCCGCTACCGCTGTCTGTTGGTTCAGGACACGGTAACAGTTCCGAATCAGGATTTTCGTCAGCCAGGTCACGAAGTATTTGGGTTCCTTGACCTGTCCGATTGAAATGAAGGCCTTGTAGACCGTTTCCTGGACGACGTCGAGCGCATCCTGTTCGTTTTTGACATAGACGTAGGCCGTCCGGTAGAGCTGTTCACTATGTAGGAGAATCAATTGTTCAAATGCTGCCTCGTCTTGATTGATAGCACGCCGGACAAGCTCCGTGTGCTCCGTTCGTAAGTCCAATTCCATCCCCTCCTTTTACTGATTAGAGCACTCGGTAGTTTAAAAAGTTTCAAAAAATATCCATTCCACTAAAAAAGACCTTAGCGAGGCTAAGATCTTACTGCTTAAAACGTGTACCGGACCGCCATTTCTTTTCCAAAACGGTTGCCACGATTGATAACACTAAATCCTTCTCTTATTCGTTATCGGACGGTATCGAGAATATCTTGAATCAACTGCATCGTTTTGACGTTGTCTCGAAAATCGGAGTGGGATACGACATCGCCTTGAACCGCTGCTTGAAAATGTTGCATCTCGTCGACGAATCCGCGCAAATACAAATCTTTCATCCCACCGGACATCGTCGACATCGGGGATCGGTAACGAATCTGCCGTTCTTCGAGCTCCTGCCAGGATGTCGGTGCTTGTTTTTCCTCGATGATCAAGTGTTCCATTTCCTCGACTTGGCACACGGCCCGTTCAAAGCGCAGAGTCAGCTCCTCGACTTCTCTTGTGTAGAGCGGAGAGTTAATCAAGGTCACCTGTCCGACTGCCCCACTTGTCATCCGAAGTGACAGCTGAAGGTGCAGCTCACCGTCCGCTTCAAGCGACACACCGGTGATTTCCGCGACTTCGCCCGCCAAGAAGCGGATCAAATCGAGTTGATGAATCGCGGCGAGTGATAAAAAGTCGGCTCGGTCGTGACAGAAGCCGGACGCATCACACGCAAACCGTAATTCGAACGAACGAAGGTCGCCGTATGTGTTTTGGACCAACACTTGCTTCAGTTTCGTATAAACCGGTGCATAGCGTTTCATGAAGCCGACGCTTGTCACCTGATCCGTGACGAGTTCGGCCAGCTCTTCCGCCTGTTCAACCGATAAGCCGAGCGGCTTTTCGACGTAGACGGCACAGCCCGCTGCGAGGCATGACTTGACGACCTTGACTTGATCCGCCGGTTGAAGACAAATGATGACTGCATCCATCTGTTCCTCTGCAAGCATCTGCGTATAGTCTATATAGGCGCGGCCCGTACTGCCGATATCCCGTAACGCCCGTTCCGCACTTTCAAGACGGCGTGTCGTCACCGCAACGATCTCAAACGCGGCTTCCTTCATTGCCGGAAATAAGTTCGCCCGGGCATGGAACCCGGCACCAATCAACGCCACTCTCATCGGACTTCCTCCTTTGTTTCAAGTACGGTCACGAGCTGGTCGAGCCGCTCGATCGTATAGGTCGGCGTCAGTTCCACTGGAGCCTTGGCATGACCGGGATTAAACCAGCATGTCGCAATCCCTGCCGTGATACCGCCCTGGATGTCTGCCGTCAACGAGTCGCCGATGATCAACGTCTGATCGCGCGTCACGTCCGGTATCCGGTCAAAGACGTAATCAAAAAAGGCTGGCATCGGTTTTTGATACCCGGTTTCTTCCGAGACAAAAATTCCGTCAAAATAAGGTGCCAGACCGGATCCTTTGAGTCGTGCATGTTGCGTCGCCGCGACACCATTCGTCACGACATACAGCTGATACTTCCCTTTGAGCACATAGAGGAGTTCGATTGCTCCTTCGATTAATTCTGTTCCATGGCTTAAGTAGGTCCGGTATCGGGCATCAATTTGACTGCCGTCGACCGTCCGTCCTTGTTCGGCAAAAAACGTCACGAAACGTGACGTGATCGCTTCATTCCGTGTTACCTCTCCCCGTTCAAGTGCCTGCCACAAGGAGCGGTTTATCTTCCGGTAACGGGCTTCCCGTTCGTCCGTCCACTCGAGCTGTTCGTCTTTAAACAGTTGCCGCAACGCGGCACGTTCCGTCGCATCAAAATCAAGCAACGTATGATCGATATCAAATAACAATGTCGTGTAATTCATTTGTCAGGCTCCTTTTCGTAACATCCGTCGTTCGGTTAACTTGCCCCCGAGTTGGAACAATAAAACACCGCCGCCAATCAGGACAACCCCGACGGCTTTCGTCCACGTAAACGCGACTTGGTCGAGACCAAACCAACCGAGCGTGTCCCACAGTAAGGCAAACAGAATTTGTGAGACCATGACGATCGAAATCGCATAACTTGGTCCGAGTTGCTGGACCCCTTGCGTCACACACAAGACGACCCCAACCCCGATGATGCCGCTGAACCAAAACCATGGCTGCATCCCGTTCATTGAAAAGAGACCGCCCCCTTTAACAATCAGTCCAATCGTCAGTGAAGCGAGAAATCCAAGTCCCAGAACAAGCGTCGTCGTCGCCCATGCCCCGACCCGTTCCTTGACCTTGGCATTAAACGTATTTTGAATACAGACCATCATCCCGCCGAACAGGGCGAGGACTATTCCAAGCGTCATCTTGTTTCCTCCTCACTCATAGATACTTTCGCCAACCCGTTCCGTCAAGCCGTCCCGGTCCACGATCGTAATCGTCCGGTTTGTCCGTTCAATCAAGCCGTCCTGACTGAATTGCCGCAGGACACGGTTAAGGTGAGGGTAACTCGTGCCGATCAAATCCGCCGCGTCGACCAGATCACTGACCGGTAACGTCGGTATTTCCGGTGTCATCGACAACAGATAACTGGCGAGCCGGACTTCGACCGGATACAGCAGGTTAAAACTCATCGAATGCGACTTCAACTCAAATTTCATCGTAATCGTCTCCAGTAAAAAGCGGAGCAGTGCCGGATTATCGGCTCCGTTTTGCTCCAGTGCCGCATAGGAAATACTGACTGCCGTGACCGGTGTCACCGCTTCGACCGTATTCATCAACGGTGTCCGGCGAACATATTCGATGTCGCCGACCAAATCAAACGGATGCTTAAACGATAAGACGAGCCGTTTTCCGGTCGCTGACATATGGGTAATCTTCAGCTTCCCCTCGAGCAACAAGTACATCCGGTCCGCCGCGTCGCCTTGACGACACAGCCAGTCTCCGGCTTGAAAAGCAACCGGTTGTAAATGCTCCCGCAACCCGCCGGCAAACACTTCCGTCAATTGAAACCGCGCCAAGTACTCATCCAGTTGTGCTTGTTCCACGTTCTTTCCCCCTTACCATTTCAAGATCAGCACGCCGCCGATCATCATTAAAATCCCAATCACTTGCGGCATCTGCAACCGCCGTTTGATCATTCCGAACCAGCCGTTCCAATCGATCACCAGTGCCAGCCCGAGCTGGGCGATCAAAAATAAAGAAATCGTCAACGTCACACCCATCAAATGAACGGCTGTCATATTACTGAATAAGACGGCAGCGGCTAACGCACCACCGGATAAATAAAGCAGCTTGACCTCTTTCATCTGCCGGAACGTCCGGTCACGCAGGATGAAGGTAATCAATAAGGCGACGACAAAACCGGTCATCTGGGTCAATGTCGCCGCTTGCCACGTCCCGATGCTGTTACTGATTCGGGCATTGGCGACACTTTGGAGCGTCAGAAAAAAACCACCGCTAATTGCAAAAAGAATTCCACGCATCTTTGTCCCTCCTCTTCTTGATTTTCATACCTTTATTTAAACGAAGCCTTCCTGAATGATAAAGGACATTTGTCCTGAATGAAAAGTCATAACTTTCTCCATGAAAAACCGCCTCGTCGTCAGACGGGCGGTACAGGCTTAGATTTTCTTAACGAACTCCGATTTCAACTTCATCGCACCGAGTCCATCAATCTTACAATCGATGTCATGATCCCCGTCGACGAGACGGATTCCTTTAACGCGTGTCCCTTGTTTGACGACAAGCGACGTGCCCTTTACTTTTAAGTCCTTGATGACGGTGATCGTATCACCGTCGTTTAGTACATTTCCGTTCGCGTCGCGGATGACGTTGGTTTCTTCTGCCACTTCCGTATCGGCGGCCGTCCATTCATGGGCACACTCCGGGCACACCAATACATTGCCGTCTTCGTATGTATACGCTGAGCCACAGTTCGGACAGTTCGGGTATTCATTCATGCTGATTCCTCCAGTATTTGATCGATTCTTCCCTTTGATTATAACAGCGATCCTCCAAAAGAAATCCGTTTTTCCGCACGACAAAGGAGACAGATGTTAAAGTCTGTCTCCCGTTGTCATCTGAAAACTGACTGCTGCGTCAGTTCGCACACTTATTCATTTTCTAACTTTTTAATCGCTTCATCGAGTTTTTCCTGATCCTCGTCCGTCAGCTTCGGATACTGCGGATCGATCTCACGCAGGACGTCATTCATGACTTCCGTCACGATATACCGCGTGAACCACTCGTCGTCTGCCGGCAAGATATGCCACGGTGCATGTTCCGTTGACGTATGCGAGACGAGTTCGGCAAAGATATCCTGATACTCATCCCAGTGTTCCCGTTCTTCAACATCACTGAACGAAAACTCGAAGTTTTTCTTCGGGTCTTTGATCCGTTCGAGCAATCGTTTTTTCTGCTCGTCTTTTGAGACGTTAAAGAGAAACTTGACGACACGGAAGCCGTTTTCGACGAAATAGCGTTCAAAGTCATTGATTTGGCGGTAACGCATCTTCCAGACATCTTGATCGTCCGGCACTTCCTCTTCTTCGAGCAGATCATGAATCCGTGGTGCGATGACTTCTTCGTAATACGACCGGTTCAAGATACCGACTTCGCCTTTTTCCGGCAATCCTTCGTGGATCCGCCAGAGATAATCATGCTTTTGCTCCGTATCGGACGGTTTTTTGACGGAGAACGTACGCAATCCTTGAGCATTAAGGTTCGAGAAGATATAGCTGATGGCTTCATCTTTTCCGCCGGCATCAATCGCCTGCAAGATCACGAGGACTCCGTTTTTTTCTTCTGCATGCAGACGCCAATGCAATTCCTTTAATTCCTCGACACTTTTCGGGATATGCTGATCCAGTAGCTCGTCTTCTGCAATCCGGTTTTCATCCGACGTCGGATAATCCGATAATCGAATGGATTCCCCTGGCGTCACACGGTATTTTTTGATATTCATGGTAATCCCCCTCGTTTTTATGTACGTAAGGGATATTTACCCAAAGCATCTGAATCAGAAACGTTCAGATGAACTTATCTTTATCATAATCGCTGGGGCTAAACGTTCGTCAATTGTTTAAAATGGGTATCAAGCGCTGCTGCGACACGCAGACCAGAGATGACGGCACTCTCGACCCGTGTCCGTCCAGATGTATCCGCCGGGTCCAAGAAGGCATCTCCCGCGAGCCAAACAGGGTGCTGATCGAGCTTCAGATAAGGGGTATGGAAGACGTCCCGCGCCTGCGCATACCGCCAACGTTTCAGCTGTTTTGAAATTATTTTGACTGGTCCAAGTTGCTCCTGCAGCAACCGCTCGATTTCCGTAAGCGTCTTGTCTTCCCCTTTATCATACCAGGCTTCGCTCCAGTCACCTGCCATATAGACACTCAGGAGCGGAGTTGTCGAAACTTCTTTTTGGGCATTGTTGACGATTTTCAACATTCCGGATACGAGACCCTCGTCGAGCAGACCAACTTCGCCAATGTCGAATGCCTCTTGAAGCTCAAACAGCCCCACAAAAGTCGGCTCAAATGTCACTTTCCTGAGACGGGCGTGATCGGATTCAACAAGCGTCAGCGGTGATGCTTTAAGTAGATCATAGGCTTGCGGAACGGGGGCCGTCAGCAGGATTGCATCATACGTCCGTGTTTGTTCAGACGCGATGGTCTGAAGTCCCGGCACATCCGACACAATCCGTTCGACCTGTTCATTCAGGTGAACCGGAATCCCACGGGCAATCGATTGAACAAGCTGGTTCATCCCGTTGACCGCGATATAGCGTGGGAAATCATCTCCGAACCATTTTCGGATCAGTCCCTGTTCGAGCCATTCGTCGACTTCTTGCGCCAATTCATTCGTCCGGACCGTAAAGAAGACAGCCCCATGATCTGCTGTCCCTTGGTCAATACGTCTCGTCGCCATCCGTCCCCCGACACTTTGGCTTTTTTCGATGACCTCGACCGCATATCCCTCCGTCACCAGCTGACGTGCCGCAAAAATCCCGGCGAGTCCGCCACCGATAATCCCGATCCGTTTTTGTTGTTCCATCCAACTTCCCCCTCTACTTGCTTCATTTTTCCAAGTATAACGGTTTGCCGGTCAAACAACGTCTTTTAACGTTCTTCGAATATGCTCGTCCGTTCCAACTCGACCAGTACACGGGCATAGTTGTTATTGAAAAACTGTTGATGGTGCTCCAGTCCACGCTGGATGCACCAACCGATTCCCGTCAATGCTTCAAACAAACGGTAGTACGGCAAATAAACTTCAATCGGTTCCGGTGTCCGAATTTGTCCGTAGCATTGTTGATAGGCGTCAAGCAAGGCTTTTCCCCCTTGGAATACATCCCGGTCGAGTTTCGTAAAGTCGATCTCCGTCGCCCCGAAACGCGACGTCTCGAAATCAATCAGTCCGGCCAGTGACTCGCCGTCTGCGAGCAGATTGCCGAGTCGAAAATCCAGATGAACAGCAACGGGGTCTGACGGAGTTGGTAACTCACGTTCACGTCGCTTCAATTCTGTAAAGGCGGCTTGATAAAGAGCAGGTGACAAGACCTGTTGAATCGCCGGTTGGAACGAGGTCAATTTCGCGTTCCGAAAAACATGCCAGTCCTGCGAAGGAAACGCTGTAAATCCATCCTCGCTAAAATCGCCGTAGGCATCGCGTGTACAATTGTGGAGTGTTGCGTGCAACCGTCCGATTTGCGAGGCGAGCACCGGTGTGACCGTCTCAATCGTCGAACCGGCCAGTGCTTCGAGCACAAACGCACCCGTCGTCTGTTTGGTTGGTCGCGCCTCCATTAAAATCTTCGGCACAGCAACACGACTGGCTAAATACGTTAACCAACCGTGTTCCCGGTACCATTTGTCTGCCGTATACGGACGCTTTAAAAACACGGTCCGTCCGTCGCGCAGTAACAGCCGGTCGACGTCTGAACTGTAGGAATCGGTGACGGGAAAACTGTCTGCAACATCGAGGTCAAACCATTGGATCCATTCTTCCAGGGTCATACCGGATCCCCCAATCGTTTTTCGAAAATTTCGCCGGGCAACCCGTCAATTGGTCCCACATACGTCGAGTGGAATCCAAGATTCGTTAATATCTTTCGTGACGCCACGTGATTTGGATCAATCGTTGCCGTGACGACGGTCAATTCATGTTCCGTTGCCAGTTCGAGCAATCGTGAGGCGAGCAATGATCCATACCCATTGCCCCATTGTTCCGGTAATAACATATACCCGATTTCTGCTTCAAACGGTTGTCGTACGCTACGTGTGACATGACCGATGCCGATCCATGTTTCGTCCTGATAGACCACATACGTTCCGAGACGATCATGCCGTTGTCGTTCAATGATTGACGCAAACCGTCGTTTCGCTTCGCTTTCCGTTAAGGCGTGTTCCGTAATGTACCGCATGACCCGCTCATCCATGACGAGTGTCGCATAGGCGGGATAATCCGCTTCGTCCATCTTTCGCAGCTCAATCATGACTTCACTCCTTTTACATTCTATAGTGATCGTGGATCGGTTCAAACAACTTCTCCGTTGAAGGACGAACCATCGCAAAATGTTCGACATTGTAATGACCATGCAAGACCTGGTTGTGATGGGCAATCATCTGCTCTGCCGATAAAACATCGGAGCCGTTCGTCGTATGTCCGTCGGCGACTAACGTCACATCAAATCCGTTGACGGTTGCACTGCGGACAGCCGTATCGATGCAGTGTTCCGTCTTACAGCCGAGGATGACCACATGTTCGACCTGTTGCTCTTTCAGATGACTGAGCAACGGCGTGCCGTGAAACGAATTAGTTGCGGCTTTGTCGAACGTGACCGCCTGATCCGGAATCTGAATCGAGGAGTGCACCGCAAAGCCGGCTCCTTGTCCATTCGCGACATCAAGATCCCGGATGAAGACAATCGTATGATCATGATTGCGCGCTTCTTGCACCACTTGATTGATGACTCCGGTGACAGATTCCTTCGCATAAACAACGGATTCTTCGGGTGTCCCTTCGACAAGATCCTGTTGAAAATCGATAACGAGTACCGCTTGTCGCATTTGAATGTACCTCCTTTTAGTTTCTTTGATACTCTTTTCCCTTTCCCCCTGGAAAATCCTGTTTTTTATCAAAATTAGACGAGAATACTCCCACTTCTAAACGTTCAGGGCGAAACCCTAGTGCAAGTGGGAGATGAATCGTCTTCGGGCAAGGCGTGTCTTGCGACACGTTAATTGTCCGATACTCTTGGTTTGAAAATAATTAAAATCAGGAATAAAAAAAGAGTCATGTTCTTTGAAAACTGAAGATATAGGGTTGTGACAGGAAGTTCGTCTGTCACGTAAAATCTTCAACGTTCACCTTGCGGATGACCGAAGTAGCGAAAACCAAGCAGAGTAGGCATCCGTATAAAAGAAACGGACAAGATCAACGTTCAACCGTCGGGACGACGGGGTTAGCCTGATAAATTTCCGACCGCTAGATTGGATAACTCAGGAATCCTCCACCTCTTAGCGAAGCGTAGGTGGAGGTAGTTCAAGTATGGAATTGTTGCAAGGTCTAACCCAAAATGCCGTACTCCCTCTATCGGAAGTACGGTTTTTTTGTGCTGGTGATTTACTTTAGCCTAAAATCAAACATATTCTTCAAGAATGAACTCCCGGACGACGTAACCGATAATATTCTCCGATTCGGAACCCTACATACGAGGAATCCCACAAAATCGGATAGGCTGTCCGCTGATGTAAGTTCCAGTAACTGATAATCCGCTGCTCGATATGTGCCATATAGACATCATCGGTTTGAACAAAGGAAGACAGTTGCATCTCTGACCAGTTATGTAACATCGGTTCAATCCTCTCGAGAATCTCGTAGACGTATTCTCCGGTCAATTCAATCAGATAGGGCAACACCCAGTCCGCATCCGCCTGCTCTTCTTCCAGCCATCGCACGTATTTTTCACGGATATACCCATCATGATGGCGCGTGTACAAACAATACAGCAACCACCGTTGTTGTTTCGTCAACACTTGGATTTTTTCCTCCGGTACTTCCTCCAAGTACAGACGGGACGGCAGAATCAACTGTTCTTTCCCACATGCAATTTCAATTGTTCCCGAAGTCCTGGTTCTGAACAATCGGCGCGGCAAAAGACGGGTCACGAACCGCACATCAACCGCGCAGGACTGCGGAAAGGCTTGGGTCCAATTCCATTCTCTATTCATCTGCTCATTCCTCCTTTCCTCGCGCTGTCAGTCCATCAATTTTCCAACTGTTTTTCATCACTTCTTCTCCATGCCAATAGACGATGGCGTATCCGCTGTCTATTTGTTTCTTTTGTTTTGGATGAAGTTCGATTTCGCTATCGTAATCACAAAAGGCATATTGAAAGCAGGTCACATCGGTCAGCTGCTGTATGAACTGAATCGCGATGTCTTCTAGTCGATCGATTCCTACTTCTTCAAATCGCATTTCATTAAAGGAAAGAACAAAACCAAAAAACTGCTGTTCTTTTTGAATACTGATCCCAATCGGAATTTCTTTCGTTTCATGGCAAGCCGTTAGACAGATTGATACTTCACCATAGTAGTAACGAGTGAGTAGTGCACAATCCATCTCTTTTTGATGACTTTCCACCCACTTTTCCCCGTCTTCGTCTAAAGAAACGTGGGTGTGCAGTATTCGTGCCCCTTGCTGTTCAAGATGGTGAAGGAGTCGGCTTAATTCCTTCTCGATTTGGTTTGTTTCATCATAGACCAATCCGACACTGATCATTGTGAGAGATTCCCTCCCTCTTTTCCAACGTGTTCCGACATATTAAAAATACCCTTTCAGATATTTTCATCTGAAAGGGTATAGGATGAGTCAATTATTCAACTGTTACCGATTTCGCCAAGTTACGTGGCTTGTCGACGTCGCAATCACGACCGAGTGCCGCGTAGTAAGAGATCAACTGAAGCGGTAAGACAGACAAGAGTGGTGACAGGAGCGGCTCGACTGAAGGGATGACAAACGCATCCGTCGGCAATTCAAGACCTTCTGCTGCGATGACACACGCGTTAGCGCCACGTGCGACGACTTCCTTGACGTTGCCTCGGTTGTTGAGGTGAACGTGCGGTTGTGTCACGAGTGCGATGACCGGTGTGTTGTCTTCGATCAAAGCGATTGGTCCGTGTTTCAACTCGCCGCCTGCGTACCCTTCTGCTTGGATGTACGAAATTTCTTTGAGCTTGAGGGCTCCTTCCATTCCGACATACGCATCTTGACCACGACCGATGAAGAAGGCATTGCGTGATTCAGACAAGTATTCTGTAGCGATCTCTTGGAACCGTTCTTTTTGTGACATGACCGACTCCATCGCGCTTGAGATCTTCCCGAGTTCTTTCATGAGATCGAAGTTAACGGCGACACCTTTTGCTTGAGCGAGGTCAAACGCAAGGACTGCGAGCACAGCGATTTGTGCTGTGTATGCTTTTGTTGACGCCACGGCGATTTCAGGACCTGCATGCAACAAGAGCGTTGCGTTTGCTTCACGTGACAACGTTGATCCTGCGACGTTCGTGATTGTCAGTGCCGGGTGACCGAGTTTTTTCGCTTCGACGAGAACCGCACGGCTGTCCGCTGTTTCACCTGATTGTGACAGGAAGAGGAACAGTGGTTTCTCAGTCAAGAGTGGCATGTTGTAGCCGAACTCAGACGCGATGTGGACTTCTGTCGGAATACCTGCGATTTGTTCGATCAATTGTTTTCCGATCAATCCCGCGTGATAGCTTGTTCCGCAACCGATGATGTAGACACGGTCACGTCCAAGAACTAAATCACGAACCGATTGATCGAGTGTGATTTCACCTGACTCGTTTTGATATTTTTGAACGATGTTCCGGATGACAGCTGGCTGCTCATCCATTTCTTTGAGCATGTAGTGCGCGTACGTGCCTTTTTCGATATCAGATGCATCGATTTCTGCTGTATACGCGTCACGCTCTTTGACGTTTCCGTCTAAATCCTGAATCGTGACACTGTCACGCGTCAAGATGATCATTTCGCCGTCATACAACTCAACGAACTGATCCGTTACTTGAAGCATTGCCATCGCGTCAGATGCAACAACGTTGAACGTACCGTCACCGAGACCAACAAGAAGTGGTGATTTATTTTTTGCGACGTACAAGACATCCGGGTTCTCTGCATCGATTAAAGCGAGTGCATACGAACCGTGAAGCACACGAAGTGTTTGACGGAATGCTTCTGTCACGTCACCTGTCGTTTCAAAGTTCTTTTCAATCATCTGAACGATGACTTCTGTGTCCGTGTCGCTGAGTAAATCGACATTGAGTTCTGCTTTTAACTGCTCATCGTTTTCGATGACACCGTTATGCACAAGTGTGAAACGTGATGACGCACTTTGGTGTGGATGGGCATTCGGTACACTTGGGACACCATGTGTTGCCCAACGTGTGTGACCGATCCCAACAAGACCATCTGCTTCTGCAGGAACGACTTCGCGTAGCGCGGCGATGCGGCCAACTTCCTTATGGACTTGAACGCCGTCGTTGACGAACGCAAGACCAGCCGAATCATAACCACGGTACTCGAGTTTTTCGAGTCCTTTTAATAAAATTTCCTTTGTGTTCACTTGTCCGATCATACCTACGATACCGCACATAATTCATTCTCTCCCATTTACAAGTATTTCCCTGAAGAGGAAACGGCTCTTGTCGAGAGTTGTCATCACGCATCTGCCTGTCCGTCTAATCACTTAAACGATTTCAGATGAATTTACGGTACTGACATGGTACCGGGAGGCATCCGCCGAATGATTCGATAAACCCCCACCTCGTCAGCTCACTATCACATAGTCAGCCCTGGCGCTTTCATTTCTGTCCGACCCCGTTTCTGTCCGACTTTACAATCATACGAACTTTATTTAGAAAAAGCAAGAAAGGTAACGTATTTGTAACTATTCCCGATATTTTTCTAAACGATACCTCTAATACCTAGATTTTGTAAAAAACTCTTTTTTTATTTTTGCTCTGCTTTTTTGTCTTTTGTCTTTTGTCTGTTTGATGATGCTTTTTTATCATGTGACACAGAAATGCTTTTTTCATGCGACTTCTACAGGAAAAGGAAGCTCCGCTTCCGTCAGGAACAGGCAAGACCCGGTTGTCAAAGACGACAGCTAGCTTGCGTTCCGCCTGAGAAAAGCGCATGAAAAAAGCATTTCGTCATAGTCAGCCTGAAAATCCTTCCAACAAAAAAGGAGCAGATTTTCATCTACTCCTTTCGTTCACTCAGTTTTCTTGCAACGCGTAGTTTTCACGAACAACGTTTGCGATCCGCTCAACATACATGTCACACGCTTCTTGTGTTGGTGCTTCCGCCATGACACGGACGAGTGGTTCTGTCCCTGACGCGCGGACGAGGATCCGACCGTTGCCTGCCATTTCCGCTTCTACTTCAGCAATGATTGCTTGAACAGCCGGACCGTTCATCGCACCATTTTTATCCGATACGCGAATGTTGACGAGGCGTTGCGGGAAGACCGGCATCTCTGCTGCGAGTTCCGACAATTTCTTGCCTGTCGCCTTCATGATTTGCAAGAGCTGGACGCCTGAGAGCATCCCGTCCCCTGTCGTTGAATAATCCATGAAGATGATGTGACCCGACTGTTCGCCGCCGAGTGTGTAGTTGTTTTTTCGCATTTCTTCGACGACATACCGGTCACCGACCGCTGTCTGTAGCGCTGTCATGCCGTGTGCTTCAACTGTTTTGTGGAAGCCAAGATTACTCATGACCGTCGCGACAATCGTATTGTCTTTTAAACGGCCGATTTCGTTGAGGTATTTTCCACAGATGAACATGATTTTATCGCCATCGACGATTTCACCGTTCTCATCGATCGCAATCAAACGGTCACCGTCGCCGTCAAACGACAGACCGACGTGTGCACCTTTTTCAAGGACGAATGCTGCCAGGTGTTCCGGATGTGTTGAACCGACACCTTCGTTGATGTTGAGACCGTTTGGTGTTGTACCAATCGTCGAGACTTCCGCTTCCAAGTCACCGAACAGACGTGGTGCGAGACTTGATGTCGCCCCGTGTGCTCCGTCGATTGCGACATGGATGCCTGAGAAATCTTCATCCGATGTCTGACGTAACATATGGAGGTATTTTTGTGCCCCTTCATAGTAATCATGAACGAATCCAAGTTCTTTGCCTGACGGACGTGGTAATGTATCTTCCACTTCGTCCAGTAATCCTTCGATTTCAAGTTCCGTTGCGTCATCGAGCTTAAAGCCGTCTGATCCGAAGAACTTGATCCCGTTATCTTCAACCGGGTTATGCGACGCGGAAATCATGACGCCCGCTGTCGCGTCCATTGTTTTCGTCAAATAGGCGACGCCGGGTGTCGAGATGACACCAAGACGCATGACTTCTGCTCCGATCGATAGGAGTCCTGCAATCAACGCACTCTCGAGCATTTGTCCAGAGACACGTGTATCGCGACCAATTAAAACTTTCGGACGTGTACTTTCGTGTTTCGTTAAGACATACCCACCTATCCGACCAAGACGATATGCCAGTTCAGGTGTCAATTCTACGTTTGCGACGCCGCGGACGCCGTCAGTTCCAAAATACTTACCCATGTTCTATTTCCTCATTTCACAAAGTTGATTTAATTGGTTTGGACCGATGTCCGGGGAATCGCTTTCAGTGTGATATCCATATGATCCGGACGCAAGACGTCAAAGGCTTTCGACGTCTGGTACGAAATTGGTAATCCGTGTGTTCCTTCTTTTAAGCCGGTCACATCGATGACCGCTTTGATATCCGTTGCATCGATCGACGCAAGATCGGCTTCATTGCCACGGACGACAAGATCAATCGTCTGTTCATAGTCGATTGTATACTTTGCCTCGTCAAATCCGTTCAATGTGACCGGAATACCAGAAATCGTTTTTTCAGCTCGATCTTCGACCGTTTCCGTCGTCGCTTTGGCATTTTCCTTTTCGACGACGATGCTGACCGTGATCGATGTTGGTTCCATGGCTGTCACGTTATCCGGTTCGACCAGTTTGACCGTCTGATCCACCGTCTTCGTTAAGCCTTTTAAGGAGACCGCTTCCGTATTGACGGAACCAATCCGGGATAATTCTTCTTTTGTTCCGTATAACCGCGCTTCCGTGATGACGGGAACGATTTTGACGACTTTATACCCCTTTTTGACGGCATCTGTCGTCTCGACATTGATCGGGACGGTTTTGCTTTCTTTATAGACCGGCACCGTGACATCCAGTTGTTCCGGGTCATAGGTCGCGCTGATCGCATTTCCGTTCGTATCCGTTGCTTTGACATTAAACGATTCCGTAAAGGTCTCCGCCCGGCCCGTTACATCGATTGGAACTTGAATCGCCGTGATGGCTTGAAGTTTTTCTGCTCCGCCCGTCACAGAAACCGTTTGCCGCGTCGGCTGTGCTTCGCCGACGACATATCCTTCGGCAATCTTGTTTTTATTTAAGAGTGCGACTTGGACCGGGACTTCTTTTGTGACTTTTTTATCAAGAAAGACTTCAATCGTTTCCTGTTTTGGAGTCACTTCGACATCCTTGCCAAATCCATTCGCCGCTAAACGGACACGATGATACCCGGGATCAAGTCCCGTCAAATCAATCGATAGATCAAAGTCTTTGACGAGCCGGAGCATCGTCAAACTACTGGACGGTCCTTTGACCGTCGTTTCAATCATTTCTGGAATATTATAGGCGACCCACTGCGTTTCATCATAATTGACGGTCACCGGTACGTCAAACTTCGCTGACCCTTGACCGGCAATCGGCAACAGACTTGCGGCATCACTTTTGACGGTCGAATTGGTTCCTGCCACCATCAAATACAGCATGATAGCGAGCAAGACGGCAACGATCCGCAGGAACCAACGTTCATTGAACCATTTTTCGAACATTATTTTTTCGCCCCCATCCAGTTCAAGAAGGAAGTATTCGTCGGTTCGACTTTGACGATCGTCTCAAGCAGCTTCGTCCGGAGCGATTCTTCATCGAGTTCTCGGTACAGACGACCATTGATGGCAAGTGAGACACTACCTGTTTCTTCCGATACGACCAGTGTGACACTGTCCGTCACTTCACTGACACCGATGGCTGCCCGGTGGCGTGTGCCAAGATCCTTAGAGATATGCGCACTCTCAGAAAGCGGTAAGTAGCAAGCTGCTGCTGCGAGTTTCCCTTGTTGGACGATGACCGCTCCGTCATGGAGTGGTGTGTTCGGGATGAACAGGTTGATCAGCAGTTGACTCGTGATTTGTGAACCGAGCGGAATGCCCGTTTCGACATATTCACTGAGCCCCGTCTCCCGCTCGATCGTGACCAGTGCCCCGATTCGGCGTTTTGACATGTACTGAGCGGAAGACACTAATGCATCAACGATTCGGACTTGTTCGTCCTCGTCGCTGATGGCGCTGCGCGAGAAAAATTTACTCGTCCGTCCGAGGTGTTCGAGTCCCCGGCGTAACTCCGGCTGGAAGATGATGATGATTCCGAGCAGGCCGTACGTAATGATTTGGTTCAGCAGAAATTGTAACGTCTTCAGTCCGAAGAATCCGCTTAAGAACCAGCTGATCAAAATGACGGAAATCCCTTTGATCAATTGGACTGCTTTTGTGCCTTTGACAATAATCATCAGACGGTAAATGACGAATGTCACGACCGCGATATCGATCACATCATTAATATAATCGTACCAATGTACGTTTTCTCCCAGTTTCAACAATTGAAATTGAAGTGGTTGCCAGTTGAAGTAATTCACCAACCGTGCCCCCTATCTCATCTGATTTAAACAGCTTTCATTATAGCACAAAGGGACGAGTTAGACTCGCCCCACCTGACTCATTCAAAGATTCGTTTAATTCCGTACCAGACGCGTTCAAACAGCTGATCGATCTGCTTGATCTCTCCCGTGACGTTTCCGGCGCTTGCTGTGTAGGCTTTTCCGTCTACCGTCGTCACGTTCCCGTTGACTTTCCCTTCGATGCGGACGTTTCCACCCTCGACGTAGAGGTCTTGGTCGACCGTGACTCCTTCCGGTACGACGACTTCGCCATTTTCAGCAACGATTCCAGGGACGTTCGTATAGGACAAGTCCTTTTCTTCCTGCGTCAAGTATCCACCGAGACTGCCGACGGATAACAGCATGAAGACAGACGCGGCAGCCAGTAACGGATACTGTTTCATCTTCCCGCCAAAGCGAGATGATGAGCGAAGCGGAGTTACATTCGGATGTTCCACCTGTTCGGGCAATTGTGCCAGCACGCGGGATGTAAAGTCCGCCGAAAGCTTGGGTGCTGGAAGCGTGCGTAACTGTGCATCGAGGAGCCGATACTCTTCGAACTCGTTCATCGCATCCGCTTCCCGTAACTCCGCTTCAAGTCGTTTGAAGTCTTCTGGGGGTTGATTCTGATCTAAATAATCCTGTATCCGTTCGTACACTTTTTCTCGTGTCATGGTGAGTGCCTCCTTCTCATCGTTTCCCAAAATGCTTTTTCAATGCTTCCCGTCCACGATGAATTCTAGTTTTGACAGTAGCAACAGGTAAATCAATCAGCTCGCTGATTTCTTTGAGCGATAAATCTTCAATGTATTTCAAGACAAGCGGAATCCGGTATTTTTCCGGTAAACCGGCAATCGCTTCCCCAACGTTTTGCCGTTGTTCAGAATCAATCACTTGATCTTCGGGGAGCTGGTCCTTACTTTCCAACTGGGAGTACAAAGTCAGTCCTTCTGTTCCTGACATTTCAGCATCAAGCGAATAGTCGGGACGTTTTTTTCGCAGTCGATCAATCGAGACATTCGTCACGATTCGGTACAACCACGTTCGGAACTTCCATTGGGCATTGTAAGAGTCAATTTTCGTAAATACCCGAATAAAGGCTTCCTGTGTCGCATCTTCTGCTTCCATCCGGTCACGTAGGACACGGAATGCAACTAGAAAAGCACCTTCTTTATATAGATCAACAAGTGCCGCGAATGCGTCACGGTCTCCTTGCTTCACCCGTTCAATCAAACGTAGTGTTGTTTCTTCCACTTTCAAATACCCCCCGCTCTATGCGGTCAATCTCTTATACGGAGTCGACCCACATAATGTTTCATCTCAATTTAAATTGTAACAAAAAAAACTTGAACTCTGACGAAAAGAGTTCAAGTTCCATCCATTATTTTACTAAACGGTAGTTACGCATATACTGGAGTAAGTTTCCAATCAATTCGTTGGCAAGGAGTGCCGTCCCGTTTCCTTCTTCCAACAACGGATTGACTTCGACGAATTCGGCTGCGATGAAGTCATCTTGTTCTGCACAATGACGTAAGACCGTTTTCGCGTCATCCAGTAGAATTCCGTCTGCGACACGTGTCCCTGTCCCTTCGACCAGACTCGGATCGAGACCATCCATGTCGAAGCTGAGATAAAATGCATCGGTCGTCTCTTTCAGATAGGCGATCGCTTCTTCCATGATCGCGTCCATTCCCCGTGTCCGAATCGCTTCCATATCGTAGACACGGATTCCAAGACGATCAATCAATTCCTGTTCCCCTGCATCGACATCCCGTAAGCCGATGAACACAAGGTGTTCCGGCTGCAGTTTGACGTCACTGCCACCAATCTCCGTTAAACGTTGATGCCCTTCCCCTAATGCGACGGCAAGCGGCATCCCGTGAATGTTTCCTGATGGTGACGTATCGGGTGTGTTTAAATCACCATGCGCATCAAACCAGATGACTCCAAGACGTGGTACGACTTGTTGGAGCCCGGCAATCGTTCCGATCGCCATGCTGTGATCGCCGCCGACAAGTAATGGAAAACGTTGCTCCGTCAGCGTATCACGAACGATTAAATGTAAATCGTTTGTCGTATGGACAACACCTTCCAGGCGTTTTAGTTGCGGATTTTCTTCCCGGACTGCATCTTCTGACAAGACAGCCGCTTCCCCGTAGCGGACCGCTTCTTGACCGTTTAATGCAAGTGTCTCAAGTAACCCCGCTTGTTCGACAGCAGCCGGCCCCTGTTCCGTCCCCGGTTTTCCTTGACCATAACGATACGGTACGCTGATATATGCAATGTTCATCACGTATTCCCCTTTACTCAGTAAGTTACCTTAATTGTAAGCGGTAACAAGCGAGTGGTTCAACTCGACATGATGACGCATGATTATACAGAACACCAACAAAAAAGCACCGTGAGTAAACTCACAGTGCTTTCGCGTACGTACTTTAAGTGCAGGCATTTCAAGTATAAAAAAACTTAAGACGAACGAAACTCGCTTAAGATCTTTAAGCAAAATTGGTGGAGCCTAGCGGGATCGAACCGCTGACCTCCTGCGTGCAAGGCAGGCGCTCTCCCAGCTGAGCTAAGGCCCCTCAAAAAAAAGCGGAAGACGGGATTCGAACCCGCGACCCCGACCTTGGCAAGGTCGTATTCTACCACTGAACTACTTCCGCAAAATATGAGCCATGCAGGATTCGAACCTGCGACCCTCTGATTAAAAGTCAGATGCTCTACCAACTGAGCTAATGGCTCGACATGGTGGGGGGGGGCGGATTCGAACCGCCGAACCCGAGGGAGCGGATTTACAGTCCGCCGCGTTTAGCCACTTCGCTACCCCCCCAGTTTGTCTAGGAACTTATACAATTGAAAAAAAACAGTGCCGGCAACAGGAGTCGAACCCGCGACCTACTGATTACAAGTCAGTTGCTCTACCAGCTGAGCTACACCGGCAAAAAAGAAATGGTGACCCGTACGGGAATCGAACCCGTGATACCGCCGTGAAAGGGCGGTGTCTTAACCGCTTGACCAACGGGCCATTGGCTCCGCAAGTAGGATTTGAACCTACGACCTACCGGTTAACAGCCGGTTGCTCTACCACTGAGCTATTGCGGAATAAATAAAATAAATGGCCTGGCAACGTCCTATCCTCGCAGGGGGAAGCCCCCAACTACTTTCGGCGTTCAAGTGCTTAACTTCCGTGTTCGGCATGGGAACGGGTGTGACCACTTGGCTATCGTCACCAGACGACAGGGCTCGCGCCCTCAAAACTGAAGTCATCAACAAGATCATCTGCTAGAACAAGGCCTCGACCGATTAGTATCACTC
>NZ_MOLV01000031.1 GCF_001870785.1 Exiguobacterium sp. KRL4 | reverse complement strand
ACAAAGACGTGAAACATCTTGGCTTACGTGAATGGACATGCCCGAGTTGCGGGATTCATCACGACCGAGATGTGAACGCAGGACTAAATCTGAAACAAGAAGCCGAACGTATCTTAGCTTCTTCAACCGTCGGGACGACGGGGTTAGCCTGATCAGGTTTCGACCGTCAGGTCGGATAACTCAGGAATCCTTCACCTCTAAGTGAAGCGTAGGTGGAGGTAGTTCAATCTCAGTAATGTTAGTATATCGAGCCTATGAATTTTTTCATCTTTAAGTCAAACTTCCCTTTTGAATAGAAAAAAATGCCTACACTAATCATATTCTTTTGATTGGTATAGGCAGGTTTTCTATCTTTCTAATCGTCTACGCAAGAATTTTTTGACATTGACTTGCACATTCTGTACATGCTTTTGCACATCTTTGGCAATGTTCATGATCATGTTTTGAACACTCATCCGCACATTCCCTACAAATTTCTACGCAACTTTTAGCGAGAGCACTAAGTTGATTACTATTTCGAGAAATAGCTTGTACCAGTAAGCTGCAGATATCTGCACAATCTCGATCCAATCGTATACAGTCTGTCATCGAAGATACATGAGACTCCTTTAAACAGGCGTCAAAGCATTCATTACATGTTATTATACATTTTTGTAAGGCTTTAATGATTTCATTGTTTTCATGGGCCATCGCAATTCCCTCCATTTATCCATCTTATTTTGATACACAAGAGTTATTTCCTCCATCTGTGAAAAAAAGATGAAAGTTAGCAAGTGTCCCTTCAGACATCTTTAATTTTTTACTCCATTAATCTACTTTTAATTGTCCCATCATTCCATTTTCTTCATGTTCAAGTATATGACAATGATACATGAACACTCCTTTTTGCTTGAATGTCATTCGAATTTTAACTCGTTCTCCCGGTTTAACAGCTACAGTGTCTTTAAGCCCTCTCTCTCGACTATTGGTTTGCACACCATTTCGTTCTAATACAACAAACTGGACCCCATGTATATGAAATGGGTGAATCATTCCACCCATCATATCTTTTTTGTTGTATATTTCCCATGTCTCCGTCCGATTTTGTTTTACCTTAATATCAATTCGATTTTCATCAAATGTTTTTCCATTTATCTCAACCATTTTCCCCATTCCGAAAAGCGTTAGTCTACGATCAGGTTTTAAATCCGCATCATTCAGTTTTGGCATCTTTTGAATGACATTGGTTATCTCCGAATTTCGGCCTTGCTTTTCTTTTAGTTTAAACTTGGTAATCGTTACTCCATCTGTTATCAAGGATACCTGTTCTCCTATTGAATGTTTTGAAAAATCAAGTAGAATCTCAGTTCTCTCACCTGGACTTAGCGCAACCGACCGAACTTTTTCAGGCTTGGAAAGATAACCGCCATCACCTGCTATTTTTTCGAAGCTTGCACCATCTGATAACTTCACTACATAGTTACGCGCATTAGATCCGTTTAACAGTCTCACTCTTATTTGAGAGTACTTTACGTCAAAATACGGATTGAGTGTGCCATTCACGACCAACGTATCACCTAAAGCCCCATCCGATTTTTCAATATCATCATAATTCATGCTATTCTCTTTATTAAACTGTCGATCCTGTAAAATTAAGGGGATATCATTTTTACCATATTTTTGAGGAAGATTGGTTTTTAGATTGACCTCTTTTACATATAACAATCCTGCCAATCCTTTATACACTTGACTGGCTGTTTTTCCCATTGGATGGGGATGAAACCAAAGTGTCGATTCATTTTGTTCTACTTTAAAGGTTACGTCTTTTGACTCACCAGGGTTCACGATTTGATGGGGACCACCTTCTACTTGTGAGGGTACGACGAGCCCATGCCAATGAAACGTAGTTGGCTCATCAAGTTGATTTATCGTGCGTATGCTGACAGTTTTTCCTTTTTTCAATTCAATCATAGGACCTAAATAATTTCCGTTGTATCCTAACGTATTTGTTTGATCACCGTTTGCAAAAAAGCGTGTTGTTCCCTCTCGAGCGACGACCGTGTAGCGCATCGACTCTTTATCCTCTTGATCGGGTTTTAATACTTTAGGCAAACCTAAAGGATTCTCCTTTTCAGTAGAATTCTTCAACTTTATATTCGTAGCATGCCCCATTCCGTCGTTTTCCATGCCCATCATGGTATCGCTTGAAGATTCATTTGAAGAATTCATCATGGAGCCCATGCCACCCTGATTCAGATTTCCCACACCTATGCGTGATAGAAAAAAGAAGGAACCTATACTGCCAATCAACAATAATGCCAGCACACTTCCGATTACGATAATCCATTTTCCTTTCATAACACTCATTCCTTCCTGTTTGATATTAGCTTCACTGTAAAGGATGATTGTGAAAAAAATGTGGTTTTTACAGAATGGCATGATGCGTTAAGCGGATGATGATTATTAAATGAGACAAAAAGATTTTTCGAATGTGCTTTTTTATGACCGTCTGCAAAGTTTCTGCAAATTTTAATGTTACAGTGTATACCAAACACTAAAGCATTACTGGAGGCGATACTTTATGAAATTCAACAAAAAGCTCTTAACGACAACGATGGTGGCTTCTCTCTCTTTAGCACTCGCAGCATGCGGAAGCAGTGGGGACGATACTAAGTCGAATAGTAACATGGATAAAAATATGGATGGCATGGACCATTCAACAATGGATATGTCCGGTTCTAAAGAAGTTCCAAAAGGGTTAAACGATGCTAAAGATCCAAAGTTCAAAGTTGGAGACATGGCGATGATTAAAGAGGCCCATATGGAAGGGATGAAAGGCGCCGAAGCAACTATCGTAGGAGCGTACGATACAACGGCATACAGTATTTCTTATGATCCAACAAACGGTGGAAAACGTGTGACAGACCATAAATGGATCATCCAAGAAGAAATTGTAGAAGCGAAGTCAACACCTTATAATGTTGGGGATGAAGTCAAAGTAAGTGCGGATCATATGAAGGGCATGCAAGAGGCTACTGCAACGATTGATTCAGCCAAAGAGACGACTGTTTATATGATTGATTTTGAATCGACGTCGGGTAAACAGGTGACCAATCATAAATGGGTCACCGAAGACGAACTAGCAGCTGAATGACACTTTTAGAATCTAAAAAAAGCGTGGGCTAATGCCTCCGCTTTTTTTAGTTTGAAGTCCATTTGTAGCCGATACCCCAGACTGTTTGGAGGTGTTTCTCGATCGGAAAACCAATTTTTCTAAGTTTTTCCCTTAAGTTTCGAACATGAGAATCTACCGTTCGCTCGTCCGTCCATTCACTGGCCAACCATAAACTTGTGAGCAACTCTTCTCTTGAATACACTCTACCAGAATTTTTTAATAGTTTGCCCAGTAGAGAAAATTCCTTCGGTGTGACTTTCACTTGACGACCAATGTAGTATAATTCATGAGAAAATTCATCCCAAACCAAGCCGGAACACTCGATTTTGTTATCCATTTCTGAAGATGTTCGCCTAAAAATGGATTGAATTCTAGCTTGTAACTCTTCCTCATCGAATGGTTTAACAATATAATCGTCTGCACCAAGGCGTAATCCTTTTACGATTTCTTCTTTTCCATGGAGAGCAGTCAACAGGATGATTGGTACATTCGAGACCTCGCGGATCTTACGACATGTCTCAAATCCGTCCATTACGGGCATCATGACATCTAATATGATTAGTTCTGGTTCGTCTGTTTCAATCAAATCCAATACGTCTTTTCCACTGTTGAGTTTGATGCAATTATAAGTTGGTTGCAGATAAAGTTCGATCAATTCTAGCATTCGTTTTTCATCATCCACCAGCGCGATTGTTTTCATGCCGGAATCCTCCTTAAATCGATGACAACCTTTAGTCCGTTTTCCACATTAACAGCTGAAATACTCCCATTATGTGCCTCGACAATTTCTTTCGTAATGGCCAATCCAAGACCTGTGCCTCCCGTTTCACGATTTCGTGAAGAGTCTACTCGATAGAACCGATCAAATAAATACGGAAGGGACGTCTCATCTACTCCAGTTCCTTCATCTACTACTTCGATATGATTTTCATCTAGTCTCAAGAACACTCTTTTTCCAGGCTCAGTATATTTCAATGCATTGTCTAAAAGATTAAGAAGCACTTGATTAAATCTAGCTTGATCAATGCTTTTATAAATCGGTTCTCGGTTTAGTTGAACAACCAATTTGACCTGTTTGTCTTCAAATTTAGAATTAATCCTTCTACTAATTTTTTTCAAGAAATTATTTAATTCTGTTTGCTGAGGTTCTATTTGAAAATAAGGGTCTTCCATTCGTGCTAAGTCGAATAAATCATCTATCAACTCTTGTAGCCGTTCGGATTCTTCATAGATTATTTCTCCATACTTAGAATCTTCTTTTTTTAGAAGACCTGCATAACCCTTGATATACGTAATGGGCGTACGCAGTTCATGTGTAATGGAAGTCAAGAACTGTTTTCTCGTGTTTTGAATATGAGACAAGTCAACAGATAGTTTCGTGATTGCTCGAGCTAAGTCTCCTACTTCATCGCTTCGTTCAATTTCCTGAATCTTAACCATTTCACCCTGACTTAACTTTATCGTTGCTTTTTTCATGGACAGGAGCGGTTTGATGATCATGTAACTTAAAAAATAAACGCTCACTAACAAAAAGAAAACGAGCAACAACAAGGAAAATATCACTTGTTGCTTCAATTCACCCATGATATGACGAATGTATTTTGTCGGTTCTAACATAATCACTTTCCCACCATTATCGGTATTACTTACTGTCACAAGAAAATCACCGTTTCGCCAATTTCCTTCAACAATTCCATCCTTTTTTTGGATCCATTCAGAACGCAAAAAATTTGAAGCGTCATTGGACGAATCAATCACTCGATTCTTTTCATCCAAAATAATAACGTCAGTCATCGCTTTCTCTTCCATCAACACAACATGATTGATTGTTTGATGGTCAAAATTGTTTGATAACACATCTCGATGGCTATTTCCCCTTTCCTGAAGACTTTCTAATTCGCTTCGTACTTGTTGATCTTCCAAAATGTTATATACGATGGCAGACGATAAAATAAAAATCCCAAGAATTCCGAAAAAGTAAAACATGGTAATTTTGAATGAAAGTTTGTTCATAATATTCCTTTCTGTTCTTATTGAACTACCCTCACCTACGTGATTCTTAGTATTACTAGGAGAAGCATGATAACGTTTAAAAGAGAAAATAGTCTTCACTCAATCGGTATATATAGCTCATATTCTTCTCTAAAAAAACAACTAATCGATTCTCCAGAATGGTAATCAACATAGTCATCTATCATACCGTTTCTTACATTTTCACCTCTATTTACTGTTTCGTGCAACGAAAATGTAAACTCAGTATCTTGGATTTGAATAAAAGCATCGAATAATGTGTCATCCTATTCATAGAAAGTAATAATGAAAAGATTATGATTGTTTTTTTTCATCATAAAATCTATTTGTGAAAAAAACGTGCATTTTTAAATTAAATTTTCACTTGTTTTTACAATCAACTTGATATGTTTTTCTCCAAAATGGTGATGCCTACTTTTTTTAATGAAAACACTATTCAACTAGAACTAACTAAAAAAAGATGATGTCCTAGGACACCATCTTTTTCAGTTCAATATCAGTGTTGTGAGCGACGACCACGAAGTCCGAAGAATCCGAGGATCGAAGCGGCTGCGATTCCGAGTAATGACCAGAGGATGCCCGCTGAAGATTGTGCTTCAGCTGCTCCACCAAGACCTGTGTTCGGCATTCCGGCCGGGCTGCCTTGGAATTTATCCGGGAACTGATCGACGATCGCTGTCGCTGTCCCTTCTCCGACTCCGTACATGTGACCGTAGGCTTCACGGATCGCCGGGTACGTTTTATCGTAGTCTTTTTCATTGTAGCTGTTGAACGCTAGTAACAGTTGATCGACGTGGACCTTGAGTCCTTCTTCCAAGTCTTTCGACTTCAGGCGACCTTCCGTTGCAGCATCGAGGAAGGCGGCTTGTTCGACGCGGTATTCATCCAGTTCTTGAACGGCCATGTCACGAGCTTCTTCGTCTTTCGCGCCAGTCGCTTTGACATAATCGACGAAGTAACCGATGTGGCTCGACCAAATTTTCTTGAACTCTTGTGCCGCTTCGCTGCCGTAGACAGAGCCGATCGATGCTGTCAGGTCATCTGTGTTCTCACCAAGTGCTCCTGCTGCTGCGTCGAAGTCTTTTGCTCCGTCAATCCCTTTTTGCATCGTCAGAATCGCAAGCGCTGCGTGTTCTGAGAAGTTTCGGTTCAGTCCGGCACGGAGATCCGCTGCCGGTGTATCGACTTTCGTGTTTTTGAATTTATCCGGGTATTGATCGACGATCGCGCCGGACAACCCTTCACCCACCATATACATATGCTCGATGGCGATACGCAGATTGCTGTACGCTGCGTCATAGTCGCCTGCGACATAACTGTCAAACGATGTCAGCAGTTGCGTGATATGGACTTTCAATCCGCCTTCTAGATCAGCCGCTTTCAGACGACCTTCTGTTGCCTTGTCGAGGAACGCCGCTTGTTCGACGCGGTATTCGTCGAGTTCTTTTAAGGCTTTTTGTTTCGCTTCTTCATCTTTGGCACCCGTCGCTTTGACATAATCGACGAAGTAGCCGATATGGCTCGACCAGATTTCCTTGAACGCTTCGCCCGCTTCATCCCCGTAAACGGATCCGACCGCGGCCGAAAGATCATCTGTATTTTGACTCAAGGCACCTGCTGCTTGTTCGAAGTCTTTTTTTCCGTCAATTCCTTTTTGCATCGTGACGACCGCTAAATACGCGTGTTCAGATAAAAGCTGATCAAGCGTTGCTCGCAGATCCGACGCCGGCGACGAGACATCAAGCGAAACCTTACCCGAACTGTGGGACATCTTACTGTGATCTTCATGACCATGGGCACTGACGCCTGCTGCTGGAATCAATAATGCGGCACTGAGTGGGACGGCGAGATACGATTTTTTCATCTTCATCTTGTGAACACCCCTTTGATTTTTTGGACTACACAGAGATAACGTAAGCAGTTCACAAATAGTTTTACGTTTCCATCATTTTTTTACTATGATTACAAAATTTAGAGTACAAGCTTGATCAAATAGGCATTTCTCATGTAGCTATTCATGTAGAAGCTATCCATCATACACATAATATTTTTTGCTCGAAAAGAGACCTTTTCTCATCATCAACACTCTCAACACTGACAACATCATTTGCAACTCAAGTTCATATTTCAGATGCAAAACCGCCCCTCGAATCGAGGGGCGGTTTATTGGTTAGGACAACTGTTTTAATACCAGTTTCACCTGCTGGATTTGATAATTTTCGACGTGCAAGAGTTCCAAATCATACGTTTCCATCGATAGCGTTTCACCAACTTGATAATCCGTCCCTTGCGCCTGGATGAATCCACCAATCGTATCGATTTCGTCTGCATCGAAAAACCGTAAATTGAACCGTTCTTCTAGGTCTGACAATAAAACCGTTCCTACTATGTGATATTCTGTCTTCGAAACCGTCTCGATGTCAGCTTGTTCATCTTCGTCGAATTCATCACGGATTTCACCGACGATTTCTTCAAGCAAATCTTCCATCGCAATCATGCCGGCAGTTCCACCGTACTCGTCGATGACAAGTGCGATATGGGAGCGCGTCACCTTCATCTTCAGCAACGTTTCCTGAAGTGGTGTCATCTCGGACACAGCTGGTATCTCTTTCATATACTTCTGTAAGTCGCGTTGTTGATCGTTTGCTTGATCCGTCAAGACTTCCTTTACGTTGACATACCCGATGATTTTATCTTTATCAAAATCCTCAATGACCGGGTAACGCGTGTATTGATTGTCCGTCATGATCTGTAAGACTTCGGCCCATGTCATGCTGAGCGACAGCGTCGTCACGTTCATCCGGGGAACCATGATGTCCTTCGTCACCCTCTCATCAAAGGCGAAGACGTTTTGCATCAACGCGAGTTCCGTCTGATTGATTTCACCGCTCTGAAAGCTTTGCGACATGATGATCTTCAACTCTTCCTCTGAGTGGGCTTGTTCATGCCCGGCCGGCTGAACGCCGAACAGACGAAGGAAGACACGAGCCGAACCATTCATCACCCAGATGAACGGATACATGACTTTTCCGAAGACGTATAACGCTGGTGCCAATAGTAGTGTCATCCGTTCCGCGTACTGGATGGCAAGCGTCTTCGGTGCGAGTTCTCCGATGACGACGTGCAAGAACGTCACGGAAACGAAGGCAATCGTGTATGAAAGGACAGTCGAGAGGGCTGCTGCGACACCAAACTCATCAAAGACCGGTCCAAGCAACTTTTCGACGGTCGGTTTTCCAAGCGCCCCAAGTCCCAGTGCCGTGATCGTGATTCCGAGCTGACAGGCCGATAGATAATAATCGAGGTCACTGGCGACTTTTTTTGCCAGGACCGCACCTTTGTTGCCTTCCTGAATCATTTGATCGAGCCGTGACATCCGAACCTTCACGACGGCAAACTCCGATCCGACGAAAAACGCCGTCAACACGATCAACAATACAAGCAACGACAAGTTCAATACCAACAATATGTCCAATTCATTCCCCTGAAACAGGGGGTCACCTCCGAGTAATATAATTTGAATCGCAAAAATGATTCCACAATCTAAAACCGTACAGTAGAACGTTATAGTTACAATCATAGCGGACGGTTTTCTGAATATCAACTGTTTTGCCTTTGGCAATGACATGATTATTCTGAATAATCTGGTTAAAATAGTAATGAAATGTGTAGGCGGAGGTCCTCTCGTGGCCTTTGGCTTTTTTTGTTTGACAATCGTTTTTAATCCGTTAGACTGTTAACTAACGACCGTTAGGAAGGTGAACACATGAAAGCTACATTATTACTCCACACCGCGCTGCGTCATTTTGCCCAACATGGTTATGAAGGAGCCTCTTTACAGGAGATTGCGCAAGACGTCGGGATTAAGAAACCTTCAATTTATGCCCACTACCGCGGGAAAGACGAATTATTTCTCTCGGCGATGACGTATGCGCTTGACACGCAAAAAATACATCTTGCCACCTACTTCATCTCAACCCGGCATCTTTCACTCGAACAAAGTCTGAAAGGTTTTTTTGATTGGTTTCTTGAAGAAAGCACCCAAAACGATCAGTTGAAATTCATTTTACGAATCGCCTACTTCCCACCCGTCAAACTCGAACGGGAAGTGACCGACTTGATCAATCCGTTTTTTGATTCGCTGCACCGCCACCTGACTCGGTTACTACGAGAACGGGACCGGACGGAACAGCTTCTTTTTTCAGATGATTATGCTAGCGCCGCCCTTGCCTATTTGACGGTGACGGAAGGCACGATGACGGAGTTCGTCTACAACGGTGTCGAAGCCTATCAACGACGTTTCACCGCCGTCTGGCCAATTTTTTGGCGGGGACTCGTCCGGTAACAAGTCAAACTAGAAACAGAGGATGGTAACATGCAAAATAACAAATTGATCCTAGGTACCTTATTACTCAATCTTTTCATTGCCTTTTTAGGCATCGGGCTCGTCATCCCCGTCACCCCGACGATCATGAACGAACTGGCTATTTCCGGTTCGACCGTCGGCTACATGGTCTCGGCGTTTGCCTTTGCCCAGCTGATTCTCTCGCCGCTTGCCGGTCGAGCCGTCGATAAATACGGTCGGAAACCGATGATCATCATCGGTCTGTTCATCTTCAGCATGTCGGAACTGTTGTTTGGACTCGGACAGTCCGTTGAAGTGTTGTTTGCGTCACGGATTTTAGGTGGTGTCAGCGCTGCCTTCATCATGCCAGCCGTCACCGCGTTCATCGCCGACATCACGACGAACGACACCCGACCAAAGGCACTCGGCTACATGTCAGCTGCGATTTCGACCGGTTTCATCATCGGACCCGGCATCGGTGGTTTTTTGGCGGATATCGGCACCCGTGTCCCGTTTTTCTTTGCCGCTGCATTCGGTCTCGTCGCGATGATTTTATCCGTCTTCACGTTACGGGAACCGGAACGGCATTACGAAAATGCGGCAATCCCGAAACAGAAAACTGGTTTTCAGAAAGTCTTCTCACCGCTGTATTTCATCGCCTTCTTAGTTTTACTGATTTCGTCGTTCGGGCTCGCTTCGTTTGAGTCCTTGTTCGCCCTGTTCGTCGACCGGAAATTCGGTTTTACGGCAAAAGACATCGCCCTGGCGATTTCTCTCGGTGCAATCGTCGGTGTCATCGTCCAGGTCGGTCTGTTCGAACGTCTCACCCGGTGGTTCGGTGAGATTCGACTGATTCGTTACAGTCTGATTGGCTCGACACTACTGGTGCTTGTCATGACGTATGTGACGAGTTATCTCGCCATCATCCTCGTGACGACGGTCGTCTTCGTTGGTTTTGACTTAATGCGTCCTGCCGTCACGACCTATTTGTCGAAGATTGCCGGGAACGAACAAGGTTTCGTCGGTGGGATGAACTCGATGTTTACGAGCATCGGGAACATTCTGGGGCCGATCATCGGCGGGATTCTGTTTGATGTCGATCTCAACTATCCGTTTTATTTTGCGACGGTCATGCTCGCGATTGGGATCGCCTTGACGTTTGTCTGGCGGGAACAGCAACCGACTGAACAGACGGTTGAACAAAAATCATCTTAATGAAATAAGCCCGAACGACTTGTGTATCCGAGTAGGAATACGCAAGTCGTTCGGGCTTGTTCCATTTTGTCAAATTCCATCACAAAAGATGGTAGAGTTTTTTTGTCTTCATCAATGTTATGACATGACCTCTTGTTTCACGATCCAGTCTTCGATTCGCATCGTTTTCTCGATTTCAGGATTCATCAGATAGTCAAAGGCTTTTAAGACCAACGGCGAGGCATTATCTTGATTGACCTGTTCTTGACTGACCCAGGACGAGCCGATTGAATCCTGTCCGTCAAATTTGTCAGGTACCGCGCGTTCACCGGAAGTTTTGATGATTTTATAAAAAACACAGATGTGATGGAGATGCGACGCACGGTGCCAATCGGAATGTACGACGAACTCGAATGTACCGAGCACACGTTTCTGAAGAACTGTCAGACCAGTCTCTTCCTGAAACTCACGGTCCAGCGCTTCCGGTACGGTCTCAAAATCCTCCAAGCTGCCGCCCGGAAGATCAAACCGATTCGTGTACGGTCCCCCTTTTTTATGGATGACGAGTAGTTTTCCTTCATTGACATATAATCCGTATGTACCGAATGCGCGGTGAAAGGTTTGTTGCTGGCTGATAATCAATCACTCCTGTCTATTTTTAAATATTAAGTATCAGGGATCCGGTTTTGACACACGTTCCGGCAATCATGACTTCCCAGTCTTGATTTCGTCGATTCACCGTGACTTCAACTAACCCGTCATACCCGATTTCCTGTCCCTGCTCCACGTAAAGGATTCGTTTCCCGTAAGGAAGCGGATCGATGTACATAGCATGATACGCTCCCATGACACCACTCGCCGTCCCGGTCACCGGATCTTCTTGCGTTCCGGATTGTGTGGCAGAAAAATGCCTGCCGTGCATATCTGCTTCCGGCATATAGGTTTCAAGACAAACCGGATGAATGGATGCTTCCGGGATTTGCGTTAAGACAGAGGCAAATCGTTTATTGTGAGGTTGCATGCCAAGGAAATTTTCTAACCGTTTGATCGGGATAATCAACGTCCAGTTTCCCGTACTCCCGTACATGACCGGAAAGCGTTCATCCAGATGTTGATGCTGCAAGCCGATGCTCTCAAGAACAGGTGCGAGGTCGCCATCGAATGGTAGGAATCGTGCTTTCCCTTGTCGCATCCGGACTTGAGTTCCTTTCATCGTTCGCACCGTCTCGATTGTTAAGGGACCGACTTTTGTCTTGATCACCTGCCCAAGTTCGACATAAGGTTCACGTTCTTGAAGCGCTGTCCATGCCGCGATTGTGCCATGTCCGCAGAGATTCATCTCCGCTTCTGGTGAAAAATAGCGTAACCGAGGAACAGGATGATTCAACTGACACACAAACGTCGTCTCGGTAAAACCAGTTTGTGCCGCAATGCTTTGCATTTGTGCTGCCGATAACGCATCCCCGTCCAAAACAACACCAGCAGGATTGCCTTTTCCGGGCGTCATCGTAAAAACATCGTAATGCAAGACCTTTACTTTTTTCATTCACTCACCTCTTCACGTTGTTTCCAAATTAAATGCAGTCAACCAGCGTTCCACCGATTGTAACGCCCCTTCTAAATGCCCGCCGAACGCCGGATCACTTTCCGTTCCGAGCAGCGTCACCCCGTCGCGCCATGGTTCTTCCAACTGTATCGGGCGATACGCCGGAAAGTCTGTCAACGGTACCGCGTCCGCAACGGTCGCCGTCTCCGGTTCAGCGGCCCAGTCCTGATACAACACAGCAATCGGATGACGCGCCTCTTCCCCGAACAACGTGACCAACTGCTCGATGACTTGCCGCTTTAATTCTGCTTCTCCAAAAGCAGCACGTTCCGTTGCGGTCAAGCGGAAGAATCCGGATAACGCACCGGGTCCGGTCAGAGGGGATGCGTCATGAATTTCCTGTAAGATACCTGACCAGCTGATGGCAAAACCGGACCGATCCGCTTTCCGCCAAAACGGTGTTTCGTAGACGACAACGACTTTAGCTTGTCCGGCCATCCAAGTGGGGGTTTCATCCAGTTGACGATGGACGGATTCCGGCAATTCCGGGAACCATGTGAATCGAGAAGCAATTCGGGGCGGAACGGTCAACAGGACATGATCAAACGATTGTTGCGTCTGTCTCCCTTGATGCTCAATCGTCAGTTCGACGTGATCGGTTACTTGAATAGAAGTGACACGGCGCGACAGACGAATTGTAGCTGGGACAATCTTTTCAGCCAGTGCATCCGTCATGCTTTGCATTCCTTTTACTAGTCGATGTGACAACACCGTTTGTCCGTCCGGTAACTGGTGTTGTTCAACTTGTCCCGATGACCGTTCGAGCACCATCGTTCCACGCGTTGCTTGAACGAGCGTCGGCAGTTGCAGCAGATCGACCAGCAGCGTCATCAGCCGTTCGGAGTCCGGCCAATACCAGGTCGGACCAACATCAAAGGCATAGTCCTGTCCTGCATCGGTCAAGGTTTTGGTAAGCACTCGGCCACCGATCCGGTCCCGTGCCTCGAAGACCATGACGTTGTATCCCGCTTGCTGCAGACGCCAAGCTGCATAAAGTCCGGTGATGCCGGCACCGATGATGGCGATTCGTCGCATAGTTCAGCCCTTCTTTCCAGTGATTTCCTCTTAGTGTACCGAAAATCATTCCGACCGCCTACTCCTTAATTCCGGTAGACAAAAAAACAGAGCGTCATCCGACACTCTGCCTCATGCTTCTTAAGATGATTGCGCATGCTGCCAGTCGTCTTCATCAAAGACCGACTGGACCCATTCGATGGACACAAATAATGATCGGGCGATGGCATCGTCGGATTTCCCGAGTTTACGCAACGTATGGACGATTCGAATCCTTCGCTCCAGTTCACGCTCATCAGGTAACAATTCCGGCATCATGTCGGCGCCTCCTTTCTCTCTCTAAGCCAACCATCCTCGTTTTGTGTTAGTTACCCGATTATCGGTTGAATATTCCGATAATTCAAGAGTTTCGATGATTTTTGATAAATAGTCTCAAAAAAGTAACAGCCTCATTACGTCAAAATGTAAAATCAACTTTACAAAATGTAAAACAGACTATACAATTTAAATATCAATTATTAAAGGAGAACTGCGATGAAGCTGACTAACCGGGTTAAATCGTTACGCAGCAGCAACGGATGGACACAGGAGCAGTTTGCTCAGATGATTGGTGTCACGCGTCAAACGATCATCTCCCTCGAAAAAGGAAGTTATACTCCCTCGCTTTTGCTCGCCATGCAAATTGCCCATGTGTTCGAACGTCCGATCGAATCGATTTTTTACTTGGAGGAGGAATCAGAATGAAACGTGTCATCATTCAATCCTGTCTGAACATTTGTATGTATTTTTTGGGTGCTGTTTTCATTAGTTCGATTCATGATCAACTAAATGTTTTTCAGAATGATCCGGTCAACGGCGCCGGTTTCAACCTGACGCTGGACCTTTCAATTATTCTTCCCGTTCTATTGGTCGCAATCGGTCTTTCAATCACCGGCTACTGGATGCGGACAGATAAGAAAAGTTCTTTTTCCAAGTGGTCGTCGTCAACGACGGAGTTTTCTGATCAAGATGAACGGGAAGAAGTGATTACAGGAAAAGCAACGCGTGCCTCATATGTGACTTTTTTAATAACCTTACCGATATTAATGATCGGCTTTTTATTTGATGTTCCGTTGATGTCGATATTTCCAAACTTTGCGTTTTATGCCATTGCACTCGTCTTAACAGCAGGAACGTTTTCCTATATGACGGCCTGGGTGTATCATTATCAACGTTAAGAAATGGTATGTATGTACTTTACAAAGAAGTATTGGGTCTGACCTTCAGTCGGATGATCGGACAGGCAACCGTATTCCTGATAACCCAGCTTTTCATAAAATCCCGGTGCCTGAAAATTGAACGTATCGAGTAGAATCTTGCTGCATGATTTCTCTTCGGCAATGGACTCGATATGTGCCATCAGCTTTTTTCCGACACCGCCTGTTCGGTTTTCCGGGTCGATCCACAGGAAATGCACCTGCAGATGATTCCACAGATAGCTCGCCGTAATCCCACCAAGGAGCTGTTCCTCTTCGTCCCATGCTAAAAAGCAGTATTGTTCCGATTCTGTATAGAGCGCTGCCGGGACGTGTTGGCGGTTGTAGGCAATCAGCTGTTCCCTAATCCATTGCCCGTCTTCCGTTGTACCAATGGTGATTTCCATTCTCCAAAACTCCTTTTGAAATATTTTACATCCATTCACTATGATACCATGTCGACTTGAGTTGTATGCTTTGACCAAAAAAATAGAGGCGCCGACCTGAAGTGGGCACCTCTATTTGTTACTTTTTAAATTCTTTTTCTGTTCCATCAGCAAATTCGATTTCCACTTCGAGTCGGGTCGCGCCTTTGATTCCAAAGACTTTCTCAACTTGAGCAATTGCGTCTTCGTTTGACGTGTTGGCATCAATGTTGAGTTCATCGAGTTTTGGATCAAGGATTTTCATCGCTTCATTGCCTTGAGACCGTTCACCGTCCATTTGATAATCGGCTTCCGTTCCGTCGTTGTCCCGGTCATAGCCGATGTCGACAAGGTCCTTCGTATCCGCATCATCTGCCTCAATCGACAAACTGACGAATCCGTAGTCTTTATCTGCATTATCCGTCACCGTATCCTGATCTTGTTTATTCGACGAATCGTCATTCATCGAGCTGTCATCATTCATGGAATTATCATCCGTCGTTGTCGTTTCCTCGACCTTTTCTGTTTCCTGCTTATCGGAATTGCCACATCCTGCCGCAAACAAGGCAAGACCAAGAAGCGGTACTAAATATGTTTTCTTCATTTAATGCCCCCCCCCCTTTTTTTAGTATCCCCACTTCAGAACTGGATTAATCAGACCAATGTGTTTCCATTCATTACTTCACAATCATAACCGGGCTTTGAACCCGCTTGGCAATCTTATGACTGACACTGCCAAGGACCATCTCTTGCAGGGCGTTCAGCCCCCGACTACCGATGATCGTCAAATCAACCTGTTTTTTATTTGCATGATCGACAATCGCCGGACCTGGTTCGCCCCGTAAAATCGTCACGTAATACGACACGTCAGCCGCTTCTAACTTTTCTTCCACCGCTGATATTTTTTTTCGTCGTGCGACTTCGAGTGCTTCTTTTCCTTCTGAATGAAGGACATCATCTTTAGCTTTCGAAAAATCAGCAACGAAAACAACTTCAATCTTACTTTGTGCACTGAGCCGAGAAACCTTGATTGCTTCTTCTGTCGCGCGGACCGAGTGTTCCGAACCGTCGACGGCTAATAAGATGTGTGGATACATACCAGTCACTCCCTTACTTTAATGTGTAGGCATCTTTGCAGCCGGATCATTGTGAATCGCCAAACGATCGACTAGCTTTTTACTTTCCGGATTCAATCCGATGATCTCGACTCTATTCTGATTCGCCATCAAACGGATCATGACCTTGTCAATCGCACCAACTCCGGAATCATCCCAAATTTGGGTCGATCCGAAATCAATTAAAATATTTTTTTCATTCATCTCGTAATCAAACGAAGCAATGAAATGATCGACCGATGCAAAAAATAACGGACCTTTGACTGTATAAACCGTTTTTCCATCTTCAATCCGTTGTTTGACATTGATTTTTGAGACTTTTGCGACAAAGAACAACGCGCTCAAGATGACACCCGCGATGACGCCGATCGAGAGATCGTGTGTCGCGACGACGATGATGACCGTCGCGAGCATGACAAACGCATCAGCTTTCGGTGCTTTTCGGATATACGTAAATGAGGACCAATCAAACGTCCCGATGGAGACCATGATCATGATTCCGACCAAGACCGGCATCGGAATCTGGACGACTAAGTTTCCGAGGACGATGATCAAGAACATCAAGAACAATCCGGCGACGAGCGTCGACAACCGACCGCGACCACCCGATTTGACATTGATGACGGATTGACCGATCATCGCACAGCCCGCCATGCCACCGAAAAATCCGGTGATGAAGTTGGCAATCCCTTGTCCGCGAGCTTCCCGGTTCTTTTCACTTTCCGTTCCTGTCATATCGTCGACGATTGTTGCCGTCAACAACGATTCGAGCAGTCCGACAATCGCGAGCGCTAATGAGTACGGGAAGATGATCTGGAGCGTCTCAAAATTAAGTGGGACATTTGGTAAGAAGAAAGACGGTAACGAACGTTGAATGGCCCCCAAATCCCCGACCGTCCGTAAATCAAAGTTCAGGTAAATCGCCGCAATCGTCAGGACGACGATCGCAATCAGGGGTGCCGGAATCGCCTTGAAAAAGCGAGGTAACACATACACGATGGCGAGCGTAATCGCGACGAACACGTATGTCATCGTTGAAATTCCAATGAAGTGAGGGACTTGTGCCATGAAAATCAAAATTGCAAGCGCATTGACGAATCCAATCATGACGGCGCGTGGAATGAATTTCATGACTTTAGCGACCTTAAAGACACCAAATAAAATTTGAATGATTCCGGTTAAAATCGTTGCTGCGAGCAGATAATCGAGCCCATGTTCCTTGACGAGCGGTACCATCAAGAGCGCCATCGCACCGGTCGCTGCTGAAATCATTCCTGGACGTCCACCAACAAAGGCGATGATGACGGCGATACAGAACGAGGCGTACAATCCGACCATCGGATCAACACCGGCGATGATCGAGAAGGCAATCGCTTCCGGAATCAACGCAAGCGCAACGACAATTCCAGCTAAGATATCTCCTCTGACATTTGAGAACCACTGTTCTCGTAAGCTCATATTCACTTAAATCTTCCACCTTTCCTTTAATCAAAAGCACATTTCCTTTATACTGGAGATGACCTTAAACGGATACTGTCAATTGACAACAGTTTATTTTAGCATCTCTGTTCCCTAAAAGGAACGTTATTGATTCTATTTTTTATTTTCTTAATCCGTATCTTAACGTAGATAGGAGAATTTGATGAATATTGCTTATCTGAGACCATATTTCGAAGACCCTACTTGTGCCATTCAAAAAAGTTTATTACAGTCTTATGACGTCAATCAAACTGTTATAGAAGAACATCCTTCCTCTAGAAACCGAACTGGCTTACAACATGCTCTTTCAACTTTACACTCCGGCGATACTTTAATTGTTTCACATTTATATGTACTAGCTGATTCCACTCGACACTTAATCGAACTACTGGAACAGCTATCGTCAAGAGGAGCCTTTTTGATTTCTGTACGCGAAGAAATCGATACGCGTTTTTCATTAGCACATTCTTTTTTAGAAATCGTCCAACATTTGGTTCAACTTCAAAGTGATGTCGTCAGCATGACGACCCGAAAAGGATTAACGAAAGCAAAGGAACAAGGAAAACATACGGGGCGGCCACGCAAAGCAGATGAAAATGTAAGGCGTGCAATTGAGATGTACCAAAGCAAACAGTACAGCTTGTCAGAAATCCGCGAGCAAACCGGGATTAGTAAAAGTACGTTGTACCGATATCTTGAAAATTAATGATGATTGGAATCAAAACGTGACTTTAAAACACCTCGAAAAATTCAAGCTCGCTTTGACTACATGATTTCCCTGTGCTCATGAAAGACTGGGGGAAGTACATCATGTAGCTGAGTCGGAGATTGTTTTAATTTCGAGGTGTTTTTGATGAGATATTTTTGATTTAATTTTTTAGACTTTGTCTAAGATTCTTGACTCCATTCTCACCTAGATGGCTATTCCACCAGCCTGAGAACCTAGAGAGTCTATCTCAGGAGGGGTGATGGTACACCCTTATCTGATGGCTCGAACAAAACAGAAATGGATCGCGTTCGTACAAATACTTCAGAATCCCACATTTTCAATCATTGGAGTGTAAAGGTTTTTGTTTCTTTATTCTTTATTCTTTATCCTCAGTCATCAATATCCGTTCGTCTTGACGAATTTTTTCACGATATTCTTCGAGATGACGTACGGTCACCGTCGGAATGTATCCGAAACGCTCCCGTAGTAAGTTTTCTAAGATATACCGTTTTTTCTTTTTCCATGTCAAAGTCGTCGTCTCTAACACTGATTCGTAAGATTCTGTTTCTTCTTGCTCTAAATCAGTCACGTATGTTAACACTACTTCTGCAGCTTGTTCTTCCGTACGAATGAAATGATATAGTTCAAGCAATTCATACGTCGATAATTTTTTTAGGCGACGGGTCGATTGTTCAAGCTGTGCTGGTTGTGTAAAATCACGCTTCCGAATGACTAATCGTTTCCCATCCGTTTGAGCGATGTGTTTAGAAACCTTCATTTGACAAAACGCGCAAAAAAATGTACTTTCTGTTTTCAAAAGTGTCGATCCACAATATGGACATGTGGCTAAATTCATCTCAAGTTCCCCCCTAAAAATTAAATTATCCTGCTTCATTCGTCTTGATGGATGGTTTGCGGGCTAACAAAGAAGCGATAATTCCAATCATCGGGAACACCATCGACCACCAGATGACTTGTGTATAATTGCCGAAAGTGTCAAAAGCCAACCCGAATGGTAATGGCCCTACCGCTGATCCAAGTACCATGACGGATGTTGCAATCCCACTGATACTTCCGAGAGCAATTCTTCCAAAATAAAAAGGCCAGACATAGTTCAAAGCAATTCGTTCAAATCCGTTACTTATCCCCCAAATCACTCCAAACAAGACGGCAAGGAGCGGTGTCGTCGTTATTTGCAACACCATCATGAAAATAAGTTCAGTAACAAAAATCCCTGCTAATACATAATTGATTTTGACAGTATCGATGATTCGACCTGCAATGAAGGTGATTGGAAAACCAATGATTGCCATCAGACTCAACACAAGTGCCGCAACCGAGGGGCTCAGACCTTGTTGATCAAAAATCGAAATCAAATGAAACGTAATTGCCGTATTAACGAGTGCAGGAATGCCAATACACGATAAAATCAACCAAAAAGCCTGTGTTCGTAACGTTTCTTTTAATGTAAAGTCCTGTTTAAGTTGTACGATTTTAGAAGAAGAATCCGTATCGTGCAATTCTTTATGTCCATCAGGTAACATACCGATATCTTCCGGACGGTTTCGGACACATCGATAAGCAATCGGTGTAAACACTACTAGAATCATTCCACCCCATAACCACCATGTTCGTTCCCAATCGATTTGATGAACGAGCCAAACATTTATCGGAGGAAAAGCAGCTGCACTTAAAAATCCGCCAATTGCCATATAACTCAAAGCTTGTCCTCGCTTCACTAAAAACCACTGAGGAACAAGTGTATTCGGAATTAACGTCATCGAACCTTGACCAAACAATCGTAAGACGAAGATACCAAAAAAGAGCATGGTTAAGTTCATAACGAATCCATTATAAAAACAGGCACAAGCTAACAAAATCGAAGCACTTGTCAACATGGTACGCTGTCCTAATCGATCGACAAGACGTCCGATGAAAAATAAGCAAAAAGCTGAAGTCAAAGTCGCCGCAGAATAGATGATAGAAACTTCTGAACGCGTCCAGTCGAACTCCGTGATATATCGATCAATAAAAACAGAAATAAAGTACGTTTGGCCAGGTCCTGAAAAAAATACACTCAGGCCAGCCACCATGACCATGTACCAGCCATAAAATAAAGGAGGGCGCGTCTTCTTTTTATTCATGTTCTTGTTTCTCTTTCATCCGACTCACACTCTCGAGTTGATTTTGGAAGATTTAGAATGTATTGATCAATCTCTCGGTCGAGTTGAATTTTTCCATTCCCACGACATTCCGAGCAACGTGTTCGTAGGATCAGATATTTCCGAATCTTTCCCTCCCCCTGACACTTTGGACAAACGATATAGATACTCATCACCCTCACCCTTTCCCGATTCTAAAAAGTGCGGACACCCTCTTTTAAGAGGAGCTCCGCACCCTGACATACTATTGATTTTTACTCGTATTATACTTTAACAGTTATGATTGACCCCACATACACCGAATATTAAATGACTTATTTTACAAGTAAAACCGGACAGTCGACTCGTTTTACGATTTTATGACTGACACTACCTAACATCATTTCCTGAAGTGAGTTCAAACCACGGCTGCCTACGATGACTAGATCCGCTTGACTGTCATTGGCATACTCGACGATTGCTGGACCCGGCTCCCCCCGAAGTAGTTTCAATCTGTAGTCAATCCCTTGGGCATCCAATGCTTCTTCGATTGGCAACAATTTTTTACGACGTTTAACATCCAACGCTTCTTGCCCTTCTGCATGAAGGACTTCATCTTTTGATTTGGAGAAGTCAGACACATAAACGATTTCGACGACCGTTTTTGTTCCCTTCACCAATTTAATCGCTTCTTCTGTTGCACGAATTGAATGATCCGATCCATCTGCTGCTAAAATAATATGTTGATACATATGCCCACTCCTCTAGTTTTAGTACTATCCTAATTATTCATTCCTTGATCAGTGTGCCGATAATTTCGCATTTGGATCATTGTGAATCGCTAGCTTATCAATCAAACGTTGACTTGCCGGATTCAACCCATGAATCGTCACGTCATTTTGATTCTCAGCTAACTTGATCATCACTTTATCAATCGCTCCGACCGCTGAATCATCCCAAATCTGGGTGTCTGTGAAGTCAATAATGATTTTTTCGTTCTGTCTTGAAAAATCAAAGTGTTTCACAAAACCATCGACAGACGCGAAGAACAGAGGTCCTTTGACATGGAAACGTGTCAAATTGTTTTCGACTTTTGTCTCAATTTTAATCGTCGATACTTTAGCGACAAAGAACAGGGCACTTAAGACGACACCAGCGAATACACCTTTTGATAAATCATGTGTTGCAACGACGATGATGACCGTCGCAAGCATGACGACAACATCTGTTTTCGGTGCATTTTTCATATACTTGAAGGACGACCAGTCAAACGTTCCGATCGACACCATGATCATGATACCAACGAGTACTGCCATCGGAATCTGAACGACAACATTCCCGAGAACGATGATCAGGAACATCAAGAAGACACCTGCGACAAGACTTGATAATCGACCACGACCTCCGGATTTGACATTGATGACCGATTGACCAATCATGGCACAACTGGCCATCCCACCGAAGAATCCGGTAATGAAGTTTGCAATTCCTTGTCCTCGCGCTTCCTTGTTTTTATCTCCTTCTGTCCCCGTCATATCATCAACGATCGATGCTGTCAGAAGGGATTCAAGCAGACCAACAATGGTTAGAGCCAATGCATATGGGAAGATGATTTGAAGCGTTTCGAACGTGAACGGTACATCCGGAAGGAAGAAGGATGGTAATGTTCGTTGAATCGCTCCGAGGTCTCCCACCGTTCGTAAGTCAAATCCACTAAATATTGCTGTTGCTGTCAGGACGACAAGCGCAATTAGTGGAGCTGGGATTGCTTTGAAAAATCGCGGAATGATATAGACGATAGCGAGTGTCACTGCGACAAAGATATAGGTCATTGTCGAAATCCCAACGAAGTGAGGTACCTGTGCCATAAAAATTAGGATGGCAAGCGCGTTGACAAAGCCAATCATGACTGCACGTGGAATAAATTTCATGATTTTCGCAACTTTAAAGATTCCGAAGATGATTTGAAGCACACCCGTCAGAATCGTTGCCGCAAGCAAATAATTTACTCCGTGATCCCGTACGAGCGGGACCATCAAGAGCGCCATCGCCCCGGTCGCCGCTGAAATCATTCCAGGTCGTCCTCCGACGAAGGCAATGATGACGGCGATACAAAATGACGCGTACAGACCGACCATCGGGTCGACACCTGCAATGATCGAGAAGGCGATTGCCTCTGGAATTAATGCCAGTGCGACGACGATACCTGCCATGATATCGCCTCGGATGTTAGAAAACCAGTGTTCTTTAATTGATGTTAACAAATTTTTTTCCACCTTTCTTTTAATTGTGTTTCAATAATTTTCATATGTCATAAATCAAGTTATGAAAAATGAATGCGTGTTTTCAATATCCACAGTCTAGCACCATAAGTTTCAAAATGGAACACTTTTGGTCTTTTTTATCAAAATTAGGCGAGAATACTCCCACTTCTAAACGAAGTGAAAGTGAGAGATGAATCGCCAGCCTGCTTTTCGGGTATATTCCCTTTGAAGGAGGTGAAAAATGGTGTTGAAACACAAGGCCTACAAATTCAGAATCTATCCGACAAAAGAGCAGGAAATTCTGATTGCGAAGACGATTGGGTGTTCGCGTTTCGTCTTCAATCACTTCTTGGCGAAGTGGGAGGAAACGTACAAGACCACTGGAAAAGGACTGTCCTACGGTTCTTGTTCTAAAGAAATTCCTTTGTTGAAGCAGGAGTTTGACTGGTTGAAGGAAGTCGATAGCACATCTGTTCAGATCAGCGTCAAACATCTTGCTGATGCGTTTGACCGCTTCTTCAAGAAGCAGAACGAACGCCCTCGTTTCAAGTCGAAGCGCAATCCCGTCCAGTCGTACAAAACCAACATCCAAGGCAAAAACCAGCTTCCTGAAGTCTCGATTGGATGCAACAAGCTCAAACTTCCGAAGCTGAAATGGGTTCGTTTCGCCCATTCGAAACAGGTCACAGGCCGTATCTTGAACGCCACGATTCGACGTAACGCTTCAGGAAAATATTTCGTCTCCCTGCTCGTCGAGCAGGAGATCAACGAGCTGCCGAAGACCGGTTCATCCGTCGGCGTCGACGTTGGACTCAAGAACTTCGCCATCCTGTCGGACGGCACGGTCTACAAGAAAGACCGTTACTTCCGTTCGCTTGAGAAGAAACTGACGCGAGCACCGCGCAATCTCTCCCGCCGTCACCGCCCCAGCCTTGAACAAGAACATCGCTATCCCACATACCAACCCGACGCAGCCGGCAACGCACACGGGTAAGAACATGGTAACAGCCGGAACAGAAAAAACAACACTAGATCAACCAC
>NZ_MOLV01000030.1:0-2500 GCF_001870785.1 Exiguobacterium sp. KRL4 | reverse complement strand
ACCATCTCCCAAGGCTAAATACTCCCTAGTGACCGATAGTGAACCAGTACCGTGAGGGAAAGGTGAAAAGCACCCCGGAAGGGGAGTGAAATAGATCCTGAAACCGTATGCCTACAAGTAGTCAGAGCCCGTTAATGGGTGATGGCGTGCCTTTTGTAGAATGAACCGGCGAGTTACGATAGCGCGCGAGGTTAAGCTGATGAGGCGGAGCCGTAGCGAAAGCGAGTCTGAATAGGGCGCCATAGTGCGTTGTCGTAGACCCGAAACCAGGTGATCTACCCATGTCCAGGATGAAGGTCAGGTAACACTGACTGGAGGTCCGAACCCACGCACGTTGAAAAGTGCGGGGATGAGGTGTGGGTAGCGGTGAAATGCCAATCGAACCTGGAGATAGCTGGTTCTCCCCGAAATAGCTTTAGGGCTAGCCTCGAGGTTGAGAGTTCCGGAGGTAGAGCACTGATTGGACTAGGGGCCCCCACAGGGTTACCGAATTCAGTTAAACTCCGAATGCCGGCAACTTATACTCGGGAGTCAGACTGCGAGTGATAAGATCCGTAGTCAAGAGGGAAACAGCCCAGACCGCCAGCTAAGGTCCCAAAGTGTATGTTAAGTGGAAAAGGATGTGGCGCTGCCTAGACAGCTAGGATGTTGGCTTAGAAGCAGCCACCATTCAAAGAGTGCGTAATAGCTCACTAGTCGAGTGGCGCCGCGCCGAAAATGTAACGGGGCTAAACATACCACCGAAGCTGCGGATTCCGTAAGGAATGGTAGGGGAGCGTTCCAAACCGCTGTGAAGCTGTACCGTAAGGAGCAGTGGAGCGTTTGGAAGTGAGAATGCCGGTGTGAGTAGCGAAAAGAGGGGTGAGAATCCCCTCCGTCGAAAGCCCAAGGTTTCCTGAGGAAGGCTCGTCCGCTCAGGGTTAGTCTGGACCTAAGCCGAGGCCGAAAGGCGTAGGCGATGGATAACAGGTTGATATTCCTGTACCACCGATCCACCGTTTGAACAATGGGGGGACGCAGGAGGATAGTGACGCATGCGGATGGAAGTGCATGTGTAAGTTTCGAGACCGTCTGATTGGCAAATCCGTCAGGCATCAAAGTCGAGGAACGATGCGGAGTCCCGTAGGGACGAAGGTCACGATTTCACACTGCCAAGAAAAGCCTCTAGTGAGGTGGAAGGTGCCAGTACCGTAAACCGACACAGGTAGGCGGGATGAGAATTCTAAGACGCGCGGGATAACTCTCGTTAAGGAACTCGGCAAAATGGTCCCGTAACTTCGGGAGAAGGGACGCTCTACATTGAGTAGAGCCGCAGTGAATAGGCCCAAACGACTGTTTAGCAAAAACACAGGTCTCTGCTAAATCGCAAGATGACGTATAGGGGCTGACGCCTGCCCGGTGCTGGAAGGTTAAGGGGATGGGTTAGCGCAAGCGAAGCTTTGAACCGAAGCCCCAGTAAACGGCGGCCGTAACTATAACGGTCCTAAGGTAGCGAAATTCCTTGTCGGGTAAGTTCCGACCCGCACGAAAGGCGTAACGATTTGGGCACTGTCTCAACGAGAGACCCGGTGAAATCATAGTACCTGTGAAGATGCAGGTTACCCGCGACAGGACGGAAAGACCCCATGGAGCTTTACTACAGCCTGATATTGAGGCTTTGTGCATGATGTACAGGATAGGCGGGAGACGTCGAGACCGGAGCGCCAGCTTCGGAGGAGTCACCCTTGGGATACCGCCCTTCATGCATAGAGTCTCTAACTCGCAGCCGTCATCCGGCTGGAGGACCGTGTCAGGCGGGTAGTTTGACTGGGGCGGTCGCCTCCTAAACAGTAACGGAGGCGCCCAAAGGTTCCCTCAGAATGGTTGGAAATCATTCGTAGAGCGCAAAGGCAGAAGGGAGCTTGACTGCGAGACCTACAAGTCGAGCAGGGACGAAAGTCGGGCTTAGTGATCCGGTGGTTCCGCATGGAAGGGCCATCGCTCAACGGATAAAAGCTACCCTGGGGATAACAGGCTGATCTCCCCCAAGAGTCCACATCGACGGGGAGGTTTGGCACCTCGATGTCGGCTCATCGCATCCTGGGGCTGGAGTAGGTCCCAAGGGTTGGGCTGTTCGCCCATTAAAGCGGTACGCGAGCTGGGTTCAGAACGTCGTGAGACAGTTCGGTCCCTATCCGTCGTGGGCGCAGGAAATTTGAGGAGAGCTGTCCTTAGTACGAGAGGACCGGGATGGACGCACCGCTGGTGTACCAGTTGTTCCGCCAGGAGCATCGCTGGGTAGCTACGTGCGGACGGGATAAATGCTGAAAGCATCTAAGCATGAAGCCCCCTCCAAGATGAGATTTCCCTTTGAGTAATCAAGAAAGACCCCTCAGAGACGATGAGGTAGATAGGTCACGGGTGGAAGCATGGCGACATGCGGAGCTGAGTGATACTAATCGGTCGAGGCCTTGTTCTAGCAGATGATCTTGTTGATGACTTCAGTTTTGAGGGCGCGAGC
>NZ_MOLV01000003.1 GCF_001870785.1 Exiguobacterium sp. KRL4 | reverse complement strand
TATTTTCTGTGTTTTTTTTTTTGTGTTATCTCTATTCTACACGAGGCCGTTATGGGTTTTTTTGTTGTTTTCAGCTAGGTGTTGCACTTAATATTACAATTCGTCGTAAAAAAAAACCTTGTTACCGGTTAGGCAACAAGGTTTTTGAAATCCTTACGATTTCAGGGTATGGAGACGGTGGGAGTCGAACCCACGTCCGAAGGCATCGTATACTTAAGCTTCTACGTGTGTAGTCAATTTATTGGGATCTCGTCGTCAGGCTGCCAATTGACAGGCGTCCGTCCGACCAGTCTGATTCCATCTCTTCTCTTTCCCTCCAGACGGAAGGGTCCAAGCGTAGCCTGTTTAAAGTGAGACCCTAGAAATCAGCCGACCAGGCGACGGCTGCTAGGATCCGTAGTAGCTATTAAGCTGCTGCGAGTTGTGTGTTAGTTTTGCCAGTTATGGCTGATGCGTTTTAACGAGGCCGACCCCTCGACACGCCACAGAAGACCGAACTACCCCCGTCGAATCCGTAACGTCCCCAAGATATAAAATTGGGGCTTTCCGAATACTATTATAATAGCAGAAAAGTGTTACGGGTTCAATACTTTTGCTTGTCGCGTAACGCACGGTCGATATCCCGCTTCGCGTCCTTCTTCTTCAGATCGTCGCGCTTGTCGAATTTCTTCTTCCCGCGGCCGAGTCCGATCAGACATTTCGCGTAGCCGTTTTTGATGTAGACCTTCAGCGGCACGATCGTGTAGCCGTCGCGCGAGACGAGTCCCATCAAGTTGGCAATCTGTTTTTTGTGTAGCAACAGTTTCCGCGGACGGAGCAGTTCGTGGTTGTACCGGTTCCCCTGTTCGAAGTGGGCGATGTTCGAGTTCCAGAGAATCGCTTCCCCGCCATCGAACCGGACGAACGCGTCAGCGATACTGATCTTGCCTTTACGGACCGATTTGATTTCGGTTCCCGTCAGGACGAGACCCGCTTCGATCGTATCTTCAATCGCATAATCAAACGACGCCCGTTTGTTGTTCGCTAATACTTTTGAACTTGTACCTTTTGGCATCTCTCTTCCACCACATTTCTAAACAGAAGCGCTTATGGGCGCTTCCGTTTTTTATTCGAGACCGCTTTATGGAACGGCGGTTTGTCCTTCTTGTCTTTCCCGGCGAATCCTTTACCTTTTGATTGCTCGTTCGGTTTCCCTGGACGTTTCGACTTCCCGCCGCGGCGGTCGTCTTTCTTCTCGTCCCGTTTTGGTCCCGGACGTCCGCCTGTTGAACGGATTGTCTTCGACTCAAAGCGTTTTTTCTGTTGGCGCTCCGGCATCCCGACGACAGCAAAGTCGATCGTCTTCTCATCGATGTTGACACCGGTGACTTTGATCTCAACGACGTCGCCGATCCGGAACTGTTGTTTCGTCCGTTCGCCCATTAATTGATAGTTCGCTTCGTCGTAGCGGTAGAAGTCATCCGTCATCGCCTGGATGTGAACGAGTCCTTCGATCGTGTTCGGTAACTCAACGAACATTCCGAAGTTTGTCACCCCACTGACGACACCTTCAAACGTCTCGCCGATGTGTTGTTCCATATACTCGGCTTTCTTCAGAGCATTCGTTTCCCGCTCGGCGTCGACGGCACGGCGTTCTCGTTTTGAGGCGTGATCGGCGATTTCCGGCAAGATCGCAGAATAACGGTCCTGTGTCTTTTGCGATTTATCATTAAAGATGATGTACTCACGCAGAAGACGGTGGACCATCAAGTCCGGATACCGGCGGATTGGTGACGTGAAGTGTGTGTAGAAATCGGTCGACAGACCAAAGTGACCAATCGGCTCGACGTCATATTTCGCTTGTTGGAGCGACCGTAACATGACCGTACTGACGACGGCTTCTTCCGGTTCGCCTTCAACGGCGTTCAGGATTGTCTGTAACGTTTTTGGCGTGACCGACTCGCCTTTGCGTTCAACGTTGATGCCGAAGTTGGCGATGAATTTAAAGAACGTGTCGAGACGTTCCGCTTTCGGCTCATCGTGAATCCGGTACATGAACGGCAACTTCTGATGTTGGACGTATTCAGCCACTGTTTCGTTCGCTGCAAGCATAAATTCCTCGATCAGTTTCTCTGCGACCGAACGTTCGCGTAAGATGATGTCGCTCGTCTTGCCTTCTTCGTTGACCAGAACTTTTGCTTCCGGGAAATCAAAGTTGATTGCCCCGCGACGTGAGCGGCGTTCCCGGAGGATCGCAGCAAGTTCTGCCATCTGATCGAAGTTCGCGACGAGGTCCTGATACTTCGCGATGACTTCTTCGTCTTCCCGTTCGATGATTTTCCGGACATCGGTATACGTCATCCGTTCCGTCGTCTTGATGACACTTTGTAAGATTTCCTGGTTGATGACGGCACCGTTCTGATCAATCTCCATGATACAGCTGAGCGTCAAACGGTCGACGTGTGGGTTCAGTGAACAAATTCCGTTTGACAAGCGGTGCGGAATCATCGGAATGACCCGGTCGACGAGATAGACACTTGTCCCACGTTCGCGGGCTTCTTCGTCGAGCGGTGAATCTTCCTTGACGTAATGCGAGACGTCGGCGATATGGACACCTAGCTCGTAATTGCCGTTGCTGAGTTTCTTGACGTGGACGGCGTCGTCCAAGTCCTTCGCGTCAGCGCCGTCAATCGTGACCGTCAGTTCCTTGCGTAAGTCGACGCGACCGACGAGATCTTTCTCATCGATTTGATCCGGAATGTTGTTGGCTTCCGCAATCGCTGCATCCGAGAAGTCGACATTGATGCCGTGCTTGTGGACGATCGACAGGATATCGACACCCGGATCATTTTTATGACCGATGATCTGTAAGACTTTTGCCGTACCGGCGTAACGACCGTCCGGGTACTTCGTGATCCGGGCGAGGACTTTGTGTCCGTCGACCGCACCAAGCGTATCCTCATCTGCGACGACCGGTAAGAACGTCAGCTTCGAGTCATCCGGTTCGATATAGGCGATCGATTCAATCCGTCCTTTAGGACTGACGAACGTGCCGACGAAATCGGCTGGTCCGCGTGAGAGAATCTTGAGCAACTTTCCTTCACGGCGGTCCCCACCGTTTGATTCAGCAAAGACTTTGACGAGGACACGGTCACCGTTGTAGACGTTGCCGAGTTCCGGTGCCGGTAAGAAGATATCACCTGCTGAACCATCCTCTGGTGAGACGAATCCGAATCCACGCTGGTGGACGGAAATTTTTCCGGCGACTTGCCCGATTTGTGCCAGTGTCCCGTATTTGTTCGACCGGGTCCGGGCCACGAGTGCTTCTTCTTCGAGTGTGTTCAACGTCCGGATCAACTCTTTAAATTCGGTTGTATCCGACAGTTCTAATTTTTTCGTTAATTGATCAATCGACAACGGACGTTCTTCCGTCGTGATGACCTCTAGTATTCGTTCACGTAATTCCAACGTGACACCTCCAGTTAATGACTCCAGTTCAAGCCGTCCAAAAATTCATGGATGTCTTGGTGGAGCGTTTCTTTTTCTTTGTCGAGCGTAATGACATGACCTGAGTTCTCATACCAGATCAGCTCTTTTTGTAAGGCACTGACACCATCGTGAATGATGTTCGCCGAATCCGTGTTGATCATATGATCGTTGCGTGCCTGGACGACGAGTGTCGGTGCGTAGACGTCGTCGAGTGAATCGCGTGTCTCTTTCAGCAAAGCTTGCAGATCTTTTAAGGTCGGCATCGGTTCGAAGACTGCCATCTCCTGTTCGATTTCTTCGACGGATTTTCCTTCTCGCTTCTTAAATTCTCTGGCATACTCCGTGACTCCTGCATACATGACGTCTTCACTTTTGATGTAGGCCGGCGCACACATCGGAATGACAGCCTTGACCGGACGATGCATCGAAAGCCGCAGTGACATGACACCGCCGAGCGACAGACCGCAGACCGCAATCTCATCGTATCCTTTGTCTTTTAACTCTTCGTAGCCGTCAAGGACGTCCTGCCACCAGTCGGCTGGCCCAGTCTTCGTCAGCTCTTCGGGTGGGGCAGCGTGCCCTTTATATTGTGGTGCCAGTGATGTATAACCGTTTTTTTGCAAGTAACGCCCGAGCATCCGGACATCGGCACTCGAACCGGTGAAGCCGTGTAATAACAGCACGGCCCGGTTACCACCTTCAAAAAAGAATGGTTTTGGTAATGTGATTTTCATAAAATGATTCCCCCTCTAACCCTATACCCCAAAATGAAAAAATAGAAATCGAGAAAATAAGAAAAAACGACAGCGCAAACGGACGGCTGTCGTTTCAATACTCACTTATAAAAAGCGACGAGTAACGCCAAAATAAAGAATAATGCCCCTAAGATAGACGCTACACGATTTAGGACCGCATCCAAGCCACGGGCTTTTTGGCGACCAAATAATTGTTCTGCCCCACCTGTCAATGCTCCGAGTCCAGCCGTACGGCCTGACATCAAGAGAACGACGATGATGAGAAGAACGGAAACGACGATGAGGCCGACAAGAGCCACGTTATGAATGATCATCGATGATCCTCCTTCAGTAATATACGCTTCTTTCATTATAGAGAAAAACAACTACGGGAACAAGGTATAGATTCAGGAAGTTCATCTTACCTCCCAAAAAAACCAGCCGGCTGACAAAATCAGCTCGGCTGGCGATGACGATTATTGTTTAATCAGGTCGAGTTCGACCGGAATGTTCTTCTCGACTGTCTCACCTTTGAGGTGTTTGATTGCAGTATCGATACCTGTTTTTCCGATTTCAGCCGGTTTCTGGGCAACTGTTCCTGCCATCTTACCGTCTTCGACCGCTTTGACGGCGTCGTCTGTTGCATCAAAGCCGATGACTTTCACGTCTTCCATGCCCGCTGCTTTCAACGCTTCGACGGCACCAAGTGCCATTTCATCGTTGTGCGCGAAGACCGCTTTGATGTCTTTGTTGTTTTGGAGGATGTTTTCCATGACCGAAAGACCTTTCGCCCGGTCAAAGTTTGCTGATTGTTTGGCGACGACGTCAAGCTTGCTGTCGACTGCCGCGTGGAAACCTTCGCCGCGGTCGCGTGTTGCTGAAGCACCTGGAATACCTTCGAGTTCAACGACTTTCGCTTTATCGCCAACGAGTTCGATCATGTATTCACCTGCTTGTTTCCCACCTGCGACGTTATCCGACGCGATGTGCGCGATGACGTCACCAGCTTCTGCATTACGGTCAACTGTGATGACCGGGATGTCAGCATCGTTTGCTGTTTGAACGGCTGCACCAACTGCTGCTGAATCGGTTGGGTTGATCAGGATTAAATCGACGTTCTTTTGAATCATGTCTTCGATGTCGCTTGCTTGTTTCGCGGCATCATCTTGTGCATCCGCGACTTGCAGTGTTGCACCTTGTGCTTTTGCTTCTTTTTCTGCACCTTCTTTGAGTGAGACGAAGAACGGGTTGTTGAGTGTCGAGATCGACAGACCAATCTTGAAATCTTTTGTTTTCTTCTCTTTTTCCGTGTCGCTGCCCGGTTGTTCCGTCGAACAGGCGGCTGCGAAGACCATTAACGCCATCATGACAAGTGCAAGTAGTTTTTTCATATCAATATCCTCCTTTTGGATGGTAAATCACGTAGTTTGTTTCCGGTCCGCGAGTACCGCGAACAGGATGACGAGCCCTTTGACGACAAGCTGGAAGAACGAGGAGACGCCAAGTAAATTCAGTCCGTTATTGAGTGTCCCGATGATCAAGGCACCGATCAACGTCCCGACGATCCAACCACGTCCACCGGATAAGCTGGTCCCACCGAGGACGACCGCGGCGATCGCGTCAAGCTCATACGACGTACCGGCTGTCGGTTGCGCCGAGTTGAGGCGTGACGTCAAGATGATGCCGGCGAGTGCTGCCATTAGACCAGACAACGAATAAATCATGATTTTTACTTTGTTGACTTGAATCCCCATCAGTTTTGCCGCTTCTTCATTACCGCCAATCGCGTACGTATAACGGCCGAACGTCGTTTTCTTCAAGATGAAGTACAGCACGGCGAAGGCGATCAACATCGTCACGACCGGGACCGGGAAGATCCAGATGTAGCCGCGACCGAATAATTCGAACCAGCCACCCTGGCTGAGTCCCGTAATCGGTTTTCCGTCCGTGTAGACGAGCGTCAAACCACGGAAGATCGTCATCGTCGCGAGTGTCGCGATGAACGGTGCGACTTTCCCGAGTGAGATGACCATCCCGTTTAAAGCACCCATGATTGCACCGACGATCAAGCCGGCGAGGACGGCGAGAATCGCCGACGTCCCGTCCGTCATCAATCCGGCAACGAATGCCGACGATAAGGCGAGGATCGAGCCGACCGATAAGTCAATCCCCCCCGTCAGGATGACGAATGTCATTCCGAAGGCAATCAAGGCATTGATCGAAACTTGGCGTAAGATGTTAAATAAGTTATTAAGTGTTAAAAAGTCCGGTTCCATGATCGATACGACGAGAATGATCGCGAACAGTCCGGCGAGCGGACCTAGCTTTTGACCAATCCCAAGCCGTCTTGGTTTCTTTTCCGTCAGTTTTCCTTGCATCAATTCCATGTCATTGTCCTCCTGTCGCAAGGGTCATGATACTCTCTTGCGTCGCCTCTTGTTGATCAAGCATCCCGCTCACTTGCCCTTCCCGCATCACGTAGACACGGTCACTCATGCCAAGAATTTCCGGTAAGTCCGAACTGATCATGATGATGGCAACACCAGATGCAGCGAGTTCGTTCATAATCAGGTAAATTTCTTTTTTCGCCCCGACGTCGACACCTCGTGTCGGTTCGTCGAGAATCAACACATCCGGTTTCGTCCCAAGCCATTTCGCGAGAACAACCTTTTGCTGGTTCCCACCCGACAAAGACTTCGCCGGTTGATCCATCGAACTGTGCCGGACGGACAGCGACTTGAGATAGCCTTCCGCGAACTGGCGCTCCGATTGATCGGAGATGACACCCGACTTCGATAACGACCGGATCGTCGGCAAGGAGATGTTTTCCCGGAGTGAAAAGTCGAGGAACAATCCTTCGCCTTTTCGGTCTTCGGTCAAAAATCCAAGTCCTTGTTTGATCGCATCATGCGGCGATTTGATTTTGATGACGTTGCCGTTTAAGGCGATTGTTCCTGCCTTCAGCCGATCGACCCCAAACAAGCCGCGCATGACTTCCGTTCGTCCGGCACCCATCAAGCCGGAAAAGCCGACGATTTCACCGGCCCGGACTGAAAACGACACGTCTTCGAACCGTTTGCCGGTCGCGCCTGTCACTTCAAGAACCGTCTGACCGAGCGTGACTTGGCGTTCCGGATACCGTTCGCCCATCTCGCGTCCGACCATCTCACGGACGATCTGTTCGAACGACGTCTCAGCGATCCGGTGTGTCGAAACGGAGACACCGTCGCGTAAAACCGTGATCCGGTCACACAGTTCAAAGATTTCTTCCATTCGGTGTGAGATATAGACGATCGAGACGCCTTGCGCCCGCAGTGCCGTCGCGACACTGAACAAGGCGCGGATTTCACGCTCTGTCAAAGCGGCCGTCGGCTCATCCATGATGATGACCTTCGCATCCGTCATCAACGCTTTCGCGATCTCGATCATCTGTTGTTGTCCGACCGATAACGTCCGGGCCAGCTGATTGACATCCATGAAGACGTTCAGCTCCGCCAGCTCGCGTTCCGCAAGCCGCTTCATCTCTGCCTGCTTCAAGACACCAAACCGTGATTTCAGTTCCCGTCCGAGAAACAGGTTTTCCGTGACCGTTAAGTCGGGCAGAATGTTCAGTTCCTGGTGAATGAAGGCAATCCCCGCTTCTTCCGCGAGTTTCGGATTTTTATAATGTTGCTCGACGCCATCGACTTGAATCGTTCCTTCATCGGCTTTATGAACACCGGTCAGGATTTTCATCAGCGTCGATTTCCCCGCTCCGTTTTCACCCATCAAGGCATGAATCTCACCTGTCATAAGCGTAAAGTCGACACCCTTCAAGACGGGCACGGGACCAAACGCTTTTGTGATACCTGTCATCTCAATTTGCATCGTGCTTCCCCCTTAAAAAATGACGCCGGCGTGTAGGATGACGTTGGCATACGGTGTCGCTTCCCCCGTCCGGATGATGACTTTTGCCTGTTTCGTCAGTTCCTTGAATGCTTCATGCGAGACGTAGTCTTGCGGGACGTCAAGTTGGTTGATGACCTCAAGCGCGTTGACGTTCGTGTCTTTGATTTCCGTTGCCAAGGTCACCTGTTCGATTGCCATGTCACTCGCGACGATCCGGACGACATCGGCAAATGATGGTGTTCCGAGTTCGAGCGCTAAATCAATCCGCTTGACGCCGTCCGGAATCGGTAGACCGCAGTCGGCAATGACGACGGTATCCGTATGACCGAGATCCGTTAAGACCTTACTGATATGACTGTTTAAAATACCGTGTCGTTTCATACTTCAACCTCCATCTGTTCCCGTGTCGGCATGCCGCCTTGTGCGCCGAGGGCCCGGACAGACATGCCGGCTGCCTTGTTCGCAAAGCGAATCGCTTCTGTCAAGGGTCTTCCTTCCGTCAAAGCTACAGCGAGAGCCCCGTTGAACGTATCCCCGGCTCCCGTCGTATCGACGACCGTGGTTGCGATGGCAGGCACCGTCACGATGTCTTGACCGTCATAAAAACGTGCTCCGCGGCTACCTTCTGTGACAATCAATTTATTCGGATACTGGCTTAACCAATGTTCGAGTGACTGCTGTTGTCCGAAAATCAAGCCACATTCATGTTCGTTTGGTGTCAGGTAGGTCACGTCTTCCAGCAACTCGTCGTCAAGGACGATGGCTGGCGCCGGATTCAAAACGACGGGAATGCCGTGTGTCTTGCCGTAACGCGCCACCTGCTTGACTGTTGCCAGTGGAATTTCGAGCTGCAGTAAAATCATGTCCGCCTGACCAAGTAAGCTGTCGAGTTGGCTCTCGTCATAGACGACCGCCAAGTTCGCCGACTGGACGACGACGATTGAATTGTCGCCTTCCGCAAGCGTGATGTGTGCCGTTCCGGTCCGTTCATTCGCAATCGCTTGCAGATGCGTCGTCCCGACCTGTTCCGTCTCGAAGTTCTGACGGATCGCGTCACCGTTCGCATCGTCGCCGATACAGCCGACCATCTCGACGTTTCCGCCAAGCCGCGCGATCGCGACGGCCTGGTTCGCTCCTTTTCCTCCAGGTACGGTATGGAAGGCGGATCCGATGACCGTTTCTCCTGCTGACGGACGACGATCGCTTTCGACGACCAGGTCCATCGAGATACTGCCGACTACACTAATTTGTTTCATGACTGTTCACCCTTCCGCTTCGTCGTTTCTCGTTCGATGACTTCGACCATCAATTCATGATGGACGGCCGCAATCTCTTTTCCTTCAATCCGTTGAATCAATAACTTCGCCGCGAGTTCCCCCATCTGATAGATCGGTTGGGCAATCGTCGTCAACGGCGGGGAAATCATCTGCCCCAGTTCAATGCCGTCGTACCCGATGACCTGTAACTGCTCGGGAATCGCGATGCCTCGTTCTGCCGCGACTTGGATCGTCGCTGCAGCGATGACATCGTTTGCCGCAAAGATCCCATTACAGTCGTAATGATCAAATAAGTAATTGGCGGCTCCGAGTGCACCCTGAAAATGAAACGGTGACTCGATACTTGCGACAAGATGTTTCCCGGCGACTTCTTCAAATCCATCCCGGCGTTTTCGGATCGTCGGTAACTTTGACGGACCACTGATAACGACGAGCTCTGTTGCGCCATGCTCCAGTAGAAACTGCGCTGCCTTTTTCCCGCCGTCATAGCCGTTTGACGTGACGGTCGGGATCGCGCCTTGTAACACACGGTCAAGAGCGACGATCGGTACTTCGATCTCTTCATAGTTCGGATTGTTCGAATAGTTCGTCGTAATGATCAAGCCGTCGATATGCATCGCTTCGAGCGATTGAATATATTCCTGTTCTTTCTGAAACTGTTCATCCGTGTTACATAAAATCACCTGAAAACCATGTTGATGTGCCATATCTTCCACAGCTCGAGCGAGTTGTGGGAAAAATGGATTCGTGATGTCCGGCACGATCAACCCGATCAATCCTGACCGTTTTTGAAACAAGGACCGGGCAACCCGGTTCGGTCGGTAATCCAGCTGTTTGATCGCTTGAAGGACCGCCGTCCTTGCTTTTTCACTGACATATCCTTTTTCATTCATGACGCGTGATACCGTCGCCACGGAGACATTGGCCACTTTCGCTACTTCCCGGATGGTCGACATATTCGCCACCTCTTTCTTTTGATAACGCTTACAATATGTATCATATTGTGTAACCGGTTACACATCAATCCTTTTTGTTAAAATATATTTTATTTTTTTTGTGAGATCGACAAAAAAGTCCGATCAAACGTGGTATGACAACGTTTTCCCGGACTTCTTCAGCTCTTCGGATGGCTTTTTTGGTACACCCGTCGACATAACGCAACAAGAAAAGCTATGATGGCGAGCGGTTCCAGTAAGTAAATCAATAGGAACGTAATATCGATGACGGCATCTTCCGGGTCATAACGCAGAATATAGATCGCTCCAGGCAGCAGCGCCGTCAGACCTGCGACTCCGAGAACCGTTCCAAGAATCATGCTTTGATACGAAAAGCGACTCGTAATCTGATAGAGACCGATAAAAAAGATCAGTTCTGTAAAGTAAATGATCCGTAATTGAATCTCATCGATCGTGGGGTCCATACCCAGAAATAAATAACGAAACAGCATGTCACTCCCCCCTTACTTCATTCTCTACCCGGATATCCGCTCTCTTAATGCAGAGATTCCAGTTTGTCTGCATATCCCATCTGACTTTAGGGAATAGCTTACCGTACTAGTACTTATAGAAAGTTGGGGTTTGGATGAAAGAAGATCACTCGATGAAAGTCGTCAGTTGTCTCAACGACTTTTTTCAACGAAACGAAGAACCACTCCAGGTCGATATCTTGCGTGGCCTTCCTCCCGTCGTCCTATTGTTGAAGGACGAAGCCAAACGTTCCTTCGCAGCGGAAGCGAACCTGCACGATGAATTACTCAGCGATATCAAACGTCTCGTTCAGGAATGTCTCGATCCGCAGACATTACGTGAACTCGATATCGATGTCGACTTACCCGAGTTCTTCGTCACGCGTGCTCCGCTCTATTCTGCCCATCATTACCTCGTTACGTTTATCGAGGATTGATCTCAAGGAGTGTAATTCCATTTTGATACTACGGGATTCGACGTTTAGTCGGGTCTCGTTTTTTTACGTTTGTCAAAAATCATTCATTCGCTCGCTTTTCTAGGGCGGAACGCGAGCCACGGATTTTTTTCAGATCTCCGGATCTCGCCTGTCCCTAACGGAAGCGTTGCTTCCTTCTCCCTTAGAAGTCGAGCTACGAATGATTTTTTTGCTTTTCTATACAACTGTTATCACGCGTTTCACGCGACTCCTACAGGAAAAAGCGCAAGCCTGCTTGCGCTGTCAGAGACAAACAAGACCCGATTCCCTGCCTCACTGAGGTAGGGAAACTGGCTTGTGTCTCGCCTGAGGAAAGCGCGTGAAAAAAAGCGTGATTTCTAAAAAACCTATACGATTTACTATGCCGCCTCAGAAAAGCGGGCGAACGGCTAGTTTTGTCAATCAACACGCAACGCAAAAAAACAGCCCTCCGCCAAGCGGAAGACTGTCGACTCAATCCATAGATCGGGTAATTAATTTTCAACCTCAAGAATAGCCTCGATTTCTGCTTCGACTTCTTTATTCACCATCTGCGAACGTTTTTTTCTCAATTCAAGATCCATTTCTTGATCAATGAAATTGTTCGTATGGTTGTCAAAACAACTGTAACAAATCGAATAAAAGTCTTTTTCCTCTGTCTTCAAAGAATTAAATTCCCACGTATTCAGTTCCAAATAACTGACTTGGTTATTCGTTTCTTTTCCGCATATTTCGCACGTCATTTTCATTATTCTCCCCTTCGTCATGCATCGATCTTAGTTTTTGCTAATTGGCGATCCTTGATGCGTTTCAAACGCCCGTGATATTTCATGATGTTCGCTTGTGATTGTTTGGCCTCTTCGCCCGTAGGTTGCAAGTTGGCAATGTCCCAGTATTTCACGACGACATCTAATACTTGGTCAAAGTATTGGAGTGGTCCGTAATTCGTATCGATCGCAATGGTTTTCATGCGCTCGGTAAAGTCCGGCATGATCGCACCCGGCATCGAGAAATTGATGATGACATCTTCAAAGAACACGATGAAGTTCGGATCGAGTTCAAGGTGCGCTTTCACTGTATCGCGGTAGAACGCATAATGAAGGGCTTCGTCTTTCGCTAAACGGCGAAGCAGTGTCGCTAAATCTTTATCGTGAGCCCCTGCTACCTTCGCTACGTTATTATAGAAAACGAGTGTCGCCAGTTCTTGCAACGACGTATAGGCCATGGTCGCTAAAGGATTCGTGAAGTCCGGGAACCAACCACTTTCAACGACGCGTCTTCTTAATTGATGCAATCGTGTCGGATTGACGTTTCGTGTCACGAGTAAATACGTTTCCAGTAAGCTCGAGTGCTGGTCTTCTTCCGCCGTCCACGTGCGGACGAAATCATTGATGACTTCCATCGAATTTTTAAATGTGTAATCCAAATGTGACGTATACCAAGGTAAATTCACTTCTGTCAGTAATGCGGTTTCTACTGCAACGATGACACCTTCCGGAAGCGTGACTTGACTCTCCTCCCAAGGAACCCGTTTAAACGACATCGCCTTGTCCCAGGGAATGAATTCGTGATAGCTCCAGTCAATATTGGCAGAGCGCTCCTTATGTAATCGATACAGTTCTTTAATGCGTGGTTCTAAGCGTATATCTAAATCTGAATTTAACATGATCATTTCTCCTTTAGATGTTTTTTGAACCTTAACCCATTCAAATGTATTTAAGCCTTATAATGATTGTACTTCAACTTATTTATAACTATAACATTTTAATGACCAGGTAGTAAAAAACAAATTCTCGTAAATTCGTTTTTTTAACGGTTAGAATTGAATGACCCTAGTATGATTGATTGAGACCGCCTGTTTCGAGTCATTTCTCATTTTTTGATCGAACTCAAATTCCTTTAACAAATCAATCATGAACATAAAAAAACCTCCTATTCGTGTGTGGATTTCACACACAAATAGGAGGTTTTGGCTGTACAACGAAGTTCAGGTTTCTGTCTTGCATGACTCAGAATCACTGAACCTGTGCTGTACAACACACTTCAGATCATCATCAACCTGTAATTACTTCTTGAGGTTGTAGAATGATTTGATTCCGTCGTAGACAGCAACGTCTGAAAGCACGTCTTCGATGCGGAGAAGTTGGTTGTATTCTAATTCAAAAAATCATATAACTAACTAAAAATATAAAAGGATACAAAAGTTATTCAACAATGAAAAAATTACCTCTCCAAATTTTCCCACTCGCTATAAACTTTTAAAATTGCTTTGTATCTAGAGGTAGTAGAATCAAACTTTTCTTTATATTGATCATTTTCTACTAATTGTCTGATTTCTACATGAAATGTTTTTTTAAACCTATGTACGTCAACCTTTTTATCAATATATTTTCCACACGCATCTTCGTATGCATTTAACTCTTCTTCTATACAAGCATTATAAAATCTTTTTAGATATTCCAATTTTTCATTTGGTTCAGAATTTATATTTCTTTCTTTGAGCTCTTGAATATAATTTATTAAATTATATGAACTTTCACGTGTATTTTTTTTAGCATTGCTAATTCGTTCATTTATCGCAGTTTCAAGTGCACCGCTTGAAATTATATTTGCATTATTAGCAGTTTCATTTGCTTGATTCGCTGTACTACTTGTTTTATAAAATGTATAGATTGACAGTAATACAGCAAAAATTGAAGTTCCTAAAGTAATTAGCTCGTAATTCATTACTTAGTTCCCCTGTCTTATAATCTCATTGACATAATTTATGAGAGATAAATGCTCTTTATTATCTGCTTCTTTTAACAATCGATCGTTTACAGCAGAATAGTTTATTGCAAGTTCAATTTCTTTAACAATTTTCATTTTATCATTAAGAACTAGTTTTCTATCTGTATTTTCATAAACAAGATTATTAATTTTATTAGCAATATTGTTTGCGTTGTTTATACTAGGATTGCTTTTTAAATTGTTAGCGTATTTTTCTCCTAGTTCCTTAAAAGTATACATATCATCTAACTCCCATTCAAATAGTTGATATAATTAAATGTCCAATGCAATCATTTTTGTATTTATACATGAAAATAAAATATTAGAAAAATATTATAGTTGTACTCTTTTTGTTTAGAGTAAGCCGTCTATATGTTATATAGACGGCTTATACTCACAAAAATTCTTAAATATTAATTCTCGACTTGAATAGATGGGTAGAGTTAATTATATTTAACTAATTTTTTGAAGTTATCATACTTCTCTTTATTTGACCCTCTTGTAGCTACAACTAAACTTCTAAATTGTTCAATTGATTTTTTTATATCTTCATGAACTTTTACTTTAGAATCTAAAGCTTCTTTCATATGTGCAGAAAATGAAATGAATAAAGGTATTATTTCTTTCCAATTCTCTACATATTCTTCTAGCGTTAAAGATTCTTTGAATGATATAGAAAATTTAGAACTAACTTTTCTTTCGATTATTTCTTCTAAAGTTTCAGATACTGCATTAATAATCAAATATATTGATCCAGCATAGCTGAAAAAATTTAAAATATCTTCTTCGCTTGAAGTCAGACCATTTTCTTTAGACTTATCTTTTAAAACTTGTTTATATTCAACTAACGATTTAAACAAAGAATAAACAAATACAATATGGCTAGCTTTTGTATTCTCATTAAATACATTTGAATATAAATCATCATTTGCCCAAATTTTTGATTTTGAGTGTGTTGCATCTGTTGGATTTCCATGAAAAGCTGTCAGAGACTGCGCTACTTGATCCGAAACAACAAGATTCTTTATTCTTTTTATTACATCGTCAGTTCCACCTCTTCTTCCACCAAGGTAATTCATTGTTGGAAATTCAGCTTTAAATTCTTTCTTAACTCTATCTTGTATGAAATCTGTACTTCTAAAATCGGATACAGTGACAGCATTTTGGCTATTATTAAATCTAATTATACTATCAATAACCTCTCCATCTTTTGATTTAATAAAGCGTACGGGAATAAGAGTAGTTTCATCTACTTCTTCTAATGCTCCAATTGCACCAGTAGTCTGCGCGCCATTAACTATGGAAATACCACTAATAATAATTTTCTGATTTAATGGACTTTGTGATCTAGTCTTTTTTGAAATCTCTATGTCGTTAACTAAAGCTGTAATTCCATTATTAAATACTAAAAAATTACTAGGTTCTGTTAACAACGTAGTTTTTATACCATTATTAATATTATATTTAGTATTTATGCTACCTAAATAATTTCTAATATTTGCAGAAAAAAGTTTTTCGTCATACTGTTTAAACATTTTATGGATCCATTTTCCACTAATAGCAGTACTAAATACTTCCCAAGTATCTTTTTGAGTAAAATATCCACCAGCAGTCTCAATCTCAAATTCATCAGTTACTAAAATTTTTGCACTTGAAGAGTCGTACCATTCTTCAATGGTCTCAATGCCTATTTCTTTACTAGAAACTTTTATTGTACTTCCGCTAAAGTGTCTTTCGAGTAATGCCTTTGCAGATTCCCCTACAATCTCCATTTCACTTTGGACTCTACTATGTTCGTGACAATTATGAATATACCAAACGTCTAACTGTTCAATCTCATCATCTAAAATTGCATTACGTAACTCTAAGATTCTTGGTAATAACAATTTGGGTATTTGCTCTTCATGCGAAGATAATACCCAACCTACTGCTGTATTCAAATCAGATGCTTTATTTGTTTTTGCAATTTTCGAAATTTTTTCTGCGAAATAACTTTGAATTATAACTCCTCTTTTGTTTTCTTTATCAATATATATTAAGTCACATTTGCGGTCATTTTTTCCATCTGTAATCGATGTGCTTGCGATATACTGAATGTTCTCTATTCTAAAGTACAATTCTAAAGCAAATAATGGCCAAGCTTCTGATTTGTAAACTTTCAAATCATTTCTTTTTTTAAAGTTTTCTATACTTGAAAACTTTACATCTGTTAAATCGTTCAATTAAATCCCCCCTATATTTAGTAAATACAAATATAATCTTACTTTAAAAGAATTTATTTGGCTATTATTTTAAAAAAATAATAGCCAAATATTTCATCTTTTTTAACATACGAATTATAATTAATCTTAACATCTAATAGAAAACACAGAAAACCTCCTACTCGTGTGATAAGTACACACGAGTAGGAGGTTTTCACTGTACATTGTTTAAACAATCAACTCAAAATTACTTCTTGAGGTTGTAGAATGATTTGATTCCGTCGTAGACAGCAACATCTGAAAGCATGTCTTCGATGCGGAGAAGTTGGTTGTATTTCGCGATACGGTCTGTACGTGAAAGTGAACCTGTTTTGATTTGACCAGCGTTTGTCGCAACAGCGATGTCCGCGATCGTTGAATCTTCTGTTTCACCAGAACGGTGAGAAACGACTGCTGTGTAACCAGCTTTTTTCGCCATTTCGATTGCGTCGAATGTTTCAGTCAACGTACCGATTTGGTTAACTTTGATGAGGATCGAGTTCGCGATGCCTTTTTCGATACCTTCAGCAAGTTTCTCTGTGTTCGTTACGAACAAGTCATCCCCAACGAGTTGGACTTTGTGTCCAATACGATCTGTAAGAAGTTTGTGGCCATCCCAGTCGTTTTCGTCACAGCCATCTTCGATTGAGATGATTGGGTATTTGTCAACGAGTTGTGCGTAGAATTCAACAAGCTCTTCTGTTGAAAGGATTTTGCCTTCGCCAGCGAGGTTGTATTTTCCAGCTGCTTTGTCGTAGAACTCAGAAGAAGCAACGTCCATTGCAAGGTAAACATCTTCGCCTGCTTTGTAGCCAGCTTTTTCGATTGCTTCAAGGATAACTGTGATTGCTTCTTCGTTTGATTTCAAGTTTGGAGCGAATCCACCCTCGTCACCAACTGCTGTGTTAAGACCCATTCCGCTAAGAACTGATTTCAACGCGTGGAAGATTTCAGCACCCATACGAAGTGCTTCTTTGAATGTTGGAGCTCCAACAGGCATGATCATGAACTCTTGGAAATCAACGTTGTTGTCTGCGTGTGATCCACCGTTGATGATGTTCATCATTGGAGTTGGCAATGTTTTCGCGTTGAATCCACCGAGGTATGTGTAAAGTGGAAGACCAAGCTCATCTGCAGCAGCACGTGCAGCAGCCATTGAGATACCAAGGATCGCGTTAGCGCCGAAGTTTCCTTTGTTTTTTGTACCGTCGAGGTCGATCATCTTTTTGTCGATTCCTGCTTGGTCGAAGACATCGTAACCGATGATTTCAGGTGCTAATTTTTCATTGACGTTGTCAACTGCTTTTAAGACACCTTTACCGAGGTAACGTGATTTGTCGCCATCGCGAAGTTCAACTGCTTCGTGCTCACCAGTAGATGCGCCTGATGGGACGAGTGCGCGACCAAAGCCGCCGTCTTCTGTATATACTTCTACTTCTACCGTTGGGTTACCGCGTGAGTCAAGAATCTCGCGTGCATAAATCTCTGTAATCATTGACATTTAAATTCGCTCCTTTGTGTGTGGAAAAATTAGTTTTTACGTGTGAGGCAGAGAACAGGACGTTCCATCGACGGGATTATTTCTTTAATACGATGGATTGACCTGTCATTTCTGCCGGTTGGTCCGCATCCAACAGATAAAGCATCGTTGGTGCCAGATCCGCCAATGCACCGGTCAATGGCTCAAGGAGTTCGACGTCCTCGACTGTGACGATACATGGAACAGGTTCTGTCGTGTGCGCCGTCATCTTACTACCATCGGCATTCAGCACTTTGTCTGCATTCCCATGGTCCGCTGTGATGATGGCTGCGCCACCTTTACTGATGATCAAGTCAACGACTTTACCAAGACACTCATCGACGGCTTCGATTGCCTTGATTGTCGGCTCGAGCATACCCGAGTGACCGACCATATCAGGGTTCGCAAAGTTCAGCATGATGGCATCGTGTTTGTCCGAGTTGATCGCATCAATCAGTGCGTCCGTTACTTCGTAGACACTCATTTCTGGTTTCAAATCGTACGTCGCGACCTTTGGAGATGGGATCAAGATGCGATCCTCCCCTTCGTACGGCTCTTCACGTTGTCCGTTAAAGAAGAACGTGACGTGCGGATACTTTTCGGTTTCCGCAATCCGTAACTGGTGTAACCCTTGTTTCGACAATGTTTCACCAAGCGTGTTTTTGATGTCTTCCGGTGGGAAGACGATATCCGTATCAATCGCATCCGAATATTTCGTCATCGAGACGAGCAGCAGGTTCTTCGGTGCGTTGTCCGGTAATGCAAAACCAGTGAAACCTGTTTTTTCTTTGTACGCCTTGGCGAGCTGAATCGCACGGTCCGGACGATAGTTGAAGAACATGATCGCATCATTGTCGTGGATCGGTGCTACTGGAGTACCGTCTTCCTGCACGACTACCGTTGGTTCAATGAACTCATCTGTTACGTCTGTTTTGTACGAAGCTTCGACCATTCCGATTGGATCGGTTGTTGTTGGACCCTCTGCGAACGTAATGACGTCATAGACTTTCTTGACGCGTTCCCAACGGTTATCACGGTCCATCGCATAATAACGACCGGAGATACTCGCGAATTGTCCAACGTTCAATTCGTCCATCTTCGCTTGTACGTCACGGAGGAAACCAGCACCCGACTGTGGATCACAGTCACGGCCGTCCGTGAACGCATGCAAGTAGACTTTTTTGATTTCGTGAAGTTTCGCGAACTCAAGCACTGCATACAAGTGATTGATATGACTGTGGATTCCACCGTCAGAGACCAAACCGAAGATATGCAAAGCTGAACCGTATTTCTTCACGTGACCTGCCGCATCGTTCATTGCTTGACGCGAGAAGAACGAGCGATCCTTAATGGCATTGTTGATTCGGGATAGCGATTGATAGACGACGCGACCTGCCCCGATGTTCAGGTGACCCACTTCTGAGTTACCCATCTGACCATCTGGCAAACCAACGTATGCACCTTGCGCATTCAACAACGTATGCGGGTATTGATTCCAGAAACGATCGAAGTTTGGTTTGTTTGCCGCCGTAACGGCGTTTCCGAACTCCTCGTCACGCATACCGAAACCATCAAGGATGATTAGTGCGACTGGACGTTTTTTCATTTAAATCGCCTCCAACAGTTTGAGGAACGATCCTGTCTCAAGACTTGCGCCACCAACTAGAGCCCCGTCGATGTCAGGTTGAGCCATATATTCTTTGATGTTTTCCGGTTTGACGCTACCACCGTACTGGATACGGACCGCTTCAGCTGCTTCTGTACCGAATTCAGCTGCGACGACGTCACGAACGAATTTACAAGAATCTTGTGCATCTTGTTCTGTCGCTGATTTGCCTGTTCCGATTGCCCAGACAGGTTCGTATGCGACAACAAGATTTTTCACTTGATCGACTGTTAATCCTTTAAGGCTGTTTGCCGTTTGTTCACGGATAACTGACTCGAATTGACCGCCTTCGCGTTGTTCGAGTGTTTCACCGACACAAACGATTGGCACGAGACCGTGTTCGAATGCTTTTTTCGCTTTGCTGTTGATGAACGCATCTATTTCACCAAAGTATTCACGGCGTTCTGAGTGACCGAGGATGACGTATGTCACGCCAAGATCTTTCAGCATGACCGGGCTGATTTCGCCTGTGTATGCGCCGCTTTCTTGGTCATACATGTTTTGAGCGCCGATTTTCAAGTCTGTTCCAGCTGCTGCTTCTGTCAAATGTGCAAGGAATACAGACGGTGCACAGACAGCCGCGTCGACTTTCGAAGAAGCGGGTACAGTTCCTTTGACTTCCTCAGCGAATGCGACAGCATCCTTGAGGCTAAGATTCATCTTCCAGTTACCTGCGATAATTGGTTTACGCATTAAAAACACTCCCTTGTGAACTTTAGATTACTTGTCGTTAAGCGCTTCGACACCTGGAAGAGCTTTTCCTTCCATGAACTCGAGGCTTGCGCCACCACCTGTTGAAATATGGCTCATTTTTTCAGCAAGGCCAAACTTCTCAGCTGCTGCTGCAGAGTCTCCCCCACCGATGATCGAGTATGCATCGCTGTCTGCTAACGCTTGAGCGACACCTTTTGTTCCGTTTGCATATTTATCAAGTTCGAAGACGCCCATCGGTCCGTTCCAGACGACGAGTTTCGAGTTCTTGATTGCTTCTGCATAAATTTCAACGGTTTTCGGACCGATATCCAGTGACATGTGATCCGCTGGGATACTGTCGATATCGCATGGTCCGACGTATGTTTCTTCGCCGAATTCCTTCGTGATGATGCAGTCGACAGGCATTAAGAACTTCACGCCTTTATCTTCTGCTTTCTTCATGAATTCCTTCGCCTGTTCGATTTTGTCAACTTCAAGAAGTGACGTACCGACTTCATAACCTTGAGCTTTGAGGAATGTATAAGATAATCCTCCACCGATGATCAACGTGTCGACGATATCAAGCAAGTGATCGATGACGCCGATTTTATCCGCGACTTTCGAACCACCGATGATCGCTGTAAACGGACGTTCCGGATTCGAGAGTGCTTTACCGAGAACTTGAAGTTCTTTTTCGATCAACAATCCAGCTACAGCAGTCTCGACATGATGGGCGATTCCTTCTGTAGAAGCATGCGCACGGTGCGCTGCACCAAATGCGTCGTTGACGAAAATATCTGCAAGTTTCGCAAAACCTTCTGCGAGTTCAGGATCGTTTTTCGTTTCGCCTGGGTAGAAACGAACATTTTCAAGAACGATGACTTCGCCTTCTTCAAGCTTGCTGACCGCTTCTTCAGCGACCGGTCCGTATGCTTCTTCAACGAGCTTGATGTCTTTACCAAGTAATTCGCTGAGGCGTGCTACGACTGGTGCAAGTGAGAATTCAGGGTTCTTCTCGCCTTTTGGACGTCCCATGTGGCTTGCGAGGATGACTTTCGCTCCACCGTCAACCAAGTGTTTGATTGTCGGAAGGGCAGCACGGATCCGTGTGTCATCTGTGATCTTGCCGTCTTCTAACGGTACGTTGAAGTCCACACGTGTAAACACGCGTTTTCCTTTTACATCGATATCGCGAATTGATTTCTTATTCATACATTCGTCCTCCGTCTCATACGTATAGTGAGGGGCTAATGCGCCCCTCCAGACTTTTTTCCGCAATAAGAGCGGAGACTGGTATCGTTTCCGCTCTTATTCAATTGCTATTTAATTGCTCGAATTACTTAGCGATTTCTGCGAAGTGTTTGAGTGTGCGAATGAGCTGGCTAGTGTAAGACATTTCGTTGTCGTACCAAGCAACTGTTTTAACGAGTTGTTTGTCGCCGATTGTAACGACTTTCGTTTGTGTTGCATCGAAGAGTGATCCGTAAGAGATACCAACGATGTCAGAAGAAACGATTTCGTCTTCCGTGTAACCGTAAGATTCGTTAGCTGCTGCTTTCATTGCTGCGTTAACTTCTTCAACTGTTACTTTCTTCTCAAGAACTGTTGTGAGCTCAGTGAGTGAACCTGTAGCAACTGGTACACGTTGTGCAGATCCGTCAAGTTTACCTTGAAGTTCTGGAAGAACAAGACCGATTGCTTTAGCAGCACCAGTTGAGTTTGGAACGATGTTAGCTGCCGCTGCACGTGCACGACGGAAGTCACCTTTAGGGTGTGGAGCGTCGAGTGTGTTTTGGTCGCCTGTGTAAGCGTGGATCGTTGTCATGAGACCTTGAACGATTCCGTAGTTATCTTGAAGAACTTTTGCCATTGGCGCGAGACAGTTCGTAGTACATGAAGCACCAGAGATAACTGTTTCAGTTCCGTCAAGAATTTCGTGGTTCGTGTTGAAGACAACTGTTTTCATGTCGCCAGTAGCAGGTGCTGAGATAACGACTTTTTTAGCTCCAGCTTTCAAGTGAAGCTCAGCTTTTTCTTTGTCTGTGAAGAAACCAGTACATTCGAGAACGATGTCAACACCGAGCTCGCCCCATGGGAGTTCTTCTGGGTTGCGGTTAGCAAGTGTTTTGATTTCTTTACCGTTGACGAGGAAGTAACCATCGTGTACTTCGACTTCGCCGTCGAAACGACCTTGAGTCGTATCATATTTTAAGAGGTGTGCAAGCATTTTAGTGTCTGTAAGGTCGTTGATTGCGACTACTTCGATTCCGTCAAACTGAAGAATTTGACGAAGTGCCAAACGTCCGATACGTCCAAATCCATTAATACCAACTTTTACTGCCATGATAATTTTCCTCCTTTTAATGTAAAGCGAGTTATCTATTATTCAAAAGGGGGCTACCCTTTCAAAATCGTTGTTGCTGCCCCTTCATCCGTAATCAGGATGATGTTCGGGGACTGTTTGACATACGCGTTGATGGCTTCTGCCTTGGAATGTCCACCCGCGACGACGATGACGTGTTCGACTTGTTTCAAGTCGTCGAGTTGCAGACCAACCGTCTTCACCCGGTGCACGATTTTCCCGTCCCGATCGAAATAATAACCAAATGCTTCTGCCACTGCGTGTTCGGTTTCAAGCTGTTCCAGTAACTCGGTTGAAGCGCGACGACGTTTCGCCATCGTTTTTGCCTCACCAATTCCATGTACCACGATTGAAGCATCTCTAATCATTTGTAACACATTTTTTATGCTTGGCTCTTCCACCATCTTGACAAACGTTTCCGTGCTGACCATGTCCGGGATGTGCAATAAGTGATAATCACTTTGTGCACGGGACGCCATTCGTGAGCAGACCGTATTCGCTTGTAATTCAAGGGTTTCGCCTAGTCCACCACGTGCTGGCACAAATGTCATCGGACGGTTTTCCTTGTCGGGCGACATCATCGCCGCGACGGAAGCCATCGTTGTTCCTCCTGTGACGGCAATCGTGTTGTGTACAGATGAAGAAAGTTCTCGTTTCAAACGTGCGACTGTCGCACGTCCCATATCGCGTTGTACCCAAAATGTCTGATCCGAGTCACCCGGTACGATGACGACATCCCGTACGCCCAGTTTTTCTTTTAAAGCTTTCGCCATATCGGAAATCCCAGCTAGTTCTGCCATCACACTGTGCATACTCCGTAAGACGGTCCGTCCTTCGTCCGTTAAAGACATTCCTTGTGTTGCCACTTCGAGCAATCCTTGCTCTTTCAGGAAGTCTACTTCGCGCCGTAATACCCGCTCCGTCAAGCCAAGGCTTGTCGCGAGTGTACGTCGACCAATCGGTTGCATCAGCCGGACATAATGAAGTATGTCGTAACGTGTCTGCATTTCTTCAATCAGATCAGGCACGATTCGCTTTTGGATCTGCACTAACTGCCGAATCATGTATTTCCCGCTCCTCTCAAACTGCTGGACACTTTACGTCCCGCGTGTCGTATCTTGTCCCACTTGGTACATCCTCATCATAACAGCCATCGCACGAGGATTCAAGCCTCACCCTTCAACTTTTTTCAAGTAAGCGGTTTCTTATGGGCTCTGTCTCAAATTTTCCATAACTCCAAATTTCAGACTGATACATTACAACCGGAATTTCATATAAAAACCGTAAGCTGAGCGCTGCATCTTCATCGATGTTGATTTCTTGGTACGTCCAACCGGGAAATTCGTCGAGTACGAAATCAAGTAAGACGGCGGCTTCCTCACATAGCGTACATCCCGGACGTGAATACAATATTAAGGTCATGTGTTCTTTTGTTTGCATCAGTCATTCGCCTCTCGTCTCTTCGTGATGTCGGACCGGGTCAATTCAAGATTCGACCGGTATTTGGCAATCGTCCGTCGCGCGACTTGGATGCCTTCCACTTGAAGACGATCAGCGATCTGTTGATCCGACAACGGCATGGTTGTTTCCTGAATCAGCTTCGCCATCCGTACCTTGATCAAAAAGCTGGATGTCCCGTCCTGCGTCTTCGATACAAAAAAATTTTCTAACGCCAATGTCCCGTGGGCAGTCCGCACCGTTTTGTTGGCAATCGCTCGACCGATCGTCGAAGGATGATATCCCGTTTGTTCGGCAACTTCCTTTTTTGTCAGTGGTTCCAGGTGAAGCTCACCTTCAAACCAGCGGACTTGTCGTTTCGTGACGACATCTAAAATCGCCTCTAGCGTCTTCCGTCGCCGTTCGTACGCACTTAAAAAGGATTTCGCTTCTTCAAGATCCGTCCAGGACGCATCGACCGGTATGTCATACCAGACAATTTGGATTTGACCATCAATCAGCTGTACTTCAGCTTCCGGTATCGTCACGACCGTTGCTGTCGGCAAGACCGGTCTTTTCGGCAACCGATTGATTCGTTGCTTCATTTGCTGTCGCTCCGTTAGATCCCTGATTCCCTCCAAGGCTTGCTTCAGCGACATCCCTTCTTGTAACTCGGTGACCAGATCAATCAGTTGGTCTTCTTCTGACTCGATGGCGTGCAACAATCGGCACTCCGTCTCTGAACGTGCCGCGATACCGGTTGGTTCACAGTGTTGGAGCAGTTGCCGCGCCTGTCTGATGATCGACTCTTCGCTCGCAAGAAGAACCGCCAATTGTGCGTCTGTCGTTCTGAGTAGTCCATCCGTATCTAAGTACATGATGAGTTGTTCCGCCATATATCCTATTTCCTGTCTGACCGATTCTAAACGTATTTGCTTCAGAAGTTCATTCTCAAACGAGTCGATCCGATCCGCAACTTGCTCTAAATCCGGATGGATTGTTTTTCTTCCATTATGTTTCGTGTGCCTGGCACGACGGATGATCCGGTAAAGATGTTGCTCTAGTTCCGCGCGCGTCTCTTCTAAAACCGATAATTGAAACAACTGTGCTGCTGACATCACAAGACGCTGCGCTTGTTCTTGTCTCTGTTCCATCTGTTCATCTTCCCTTTCTCCGACTGGATGTGGTTCTGTTTCTATTATAATGTATGGGGATTGAATCAATCGTCCTTCAGCCTTTTACAAAAAAACAAGAAACTTCAGTTTCTAGTATTGCTTTCCTGAAAAAATGTCGGTATACTATTAATTGTTCAGTAAAAACATGCACCCGTAGCTCAGGGGATAGAGCACTGGTTTCCGGTACCAGGTGTCGGGAGTTCAAATCTCTCCGGGTGTACCATACTTGAATCTACAGGCAATGCCGTTCTCGGTGTTGCCTTTTTTCTATATCGGTATGTTTACACGAAACGGTTTCAGGAAAAATACCTAGAAGTCGCGTCGTATCTTTTGACCAATCCTGACCAAAGGATTATGATAAGAACAAGTCGAATATGAGCTACATACCTACTATAAGGAGGCAAAGACTATGTTAATTCCAACAGTCATCGAACAAACCAACCGCGGGGAACGTGCGTACGACATCTACTCACGTTTGCTCAAAGACCGGATCATCCTTCTCGGGAGCGCGATTGACGACAACGTCGCCAACTCAGTCGTTGCCCAGTTACTGTTCTTAGCAGCAGAAGATCCAGATAAAGAAATCTCGCTTTACATCAACAGCCCAGGTGGTTCAATCACAGCCGGTATGGCGATTTACGATACAATGAACTTCATCAAACCACAAGTTTCAACAATCTGCATCGGAATGGCTGCATCAATGGGTGCTTTCTTGCTTCAAGCAGGCGCTAAAGGAAAACGTTTTGCGCTTCCAAACGCTGAAATCATGATTCACCAACCACTCGGTGGCACACAAGGTCAAGCATCGGATATCAAAATCCACGCGGAACGGATCATCAAGATGCGTGAACACTTAAACAAAATCATGGCTACAAATACAGGACAACCACTTGAAGTCATCGAACGTGATACAGAACGTGATAACTTCATGTCTGCTCAATCAGCAGCTGACTACGGTTTAATCGACCGTGTCATGGAACGTGCATAAGCTTTCACCGAACCGTCTTCACTTCATGTGGAGGCGGTTTTTTTTAGTCAGTGTTCAAATACCGGACTGAACTGATTTTGCCACACACTAAACAAAAGGACCTCAATCCCTTTTTCTTCCCTCAAGAAGGAAGTACGGGGACAGAGGTCCTTATTCATTAATCGATCATGTCTGTGATATCAGATACGATATCGTGGTTTTCACGAATCAGTGTGTAGATTCCGTTCGCATGTGGTGAAAGTTCTTCTTCTGCCTGTAATTGCTTCAGGAACAGGGAAGTCGCAAACGTCACGAGTGTACTTTTCGGAACACCGATCGTTTTTGCTTTTTTCGTAAGCAGTTCATCAAACTTCGCATCTACCGTCAGCGAAATACGTTTTTTGTCATTAGCCATTTCAAAAACTCCTTAATTCGAACATTTAGTTGCACCGACTATATATTATAGTAGACTATGGTTCATCTCGCAAGTTACTCCCTAAAGAGCCCCGGTCATGGATTCGCCGTTTCGGAGTTTATCCGCAATTTGATCAATCTTGCGCAATCGATGATTGATCCCGGACTTCGAGATGGCACCACTTTCGACCATCTCGCCTAACTCCTGTAACGTCACGTCTTGATGGGTCACACGTAAGATCGCAATTTCTCTGAGTTTGTCCGGTAAGACATCAAGCCCGACCGTCCGTTCTAAGAACTTGATGTTCTCGACCTGGCGTAACGCCGCACCCACCGTCTTGTTTAAATTTGCTGTCTCACAGTTGACGAGTCGGTTGACCGAATTACGCATATCCTTCAAAATCCGGACATCTTCAAAACGTAACATCGAATAGGTTGCACCAATCAGCTTCAGGAAATCAGAGATCTTTTCACTTTCCTTGATGTAGAGGATATGCCCTTTTTTCCGTTCGATCGCTTTTGCATTCAAGTCAAACTGATTCGTCAAGCTGCGTAAGGCGGCATTGTGTTCTTCATACAGACTGAAGATTTCCAAGTGGTACGAAGACGTCGCCGGATTGTTTAGTGACCCGCCCGCTAAAAAGGCGCCCCGGAGATAAGCCCGGGCACGACGTTCATCGTGGAGAATCGAATCACTGATCGAGCGGATCATCGTAAACCCTTCTCCGAGAATACCGAGGTCTTGTAGAATCTTGTCCGCTTGTTGTTTGACGCGCACGATGTAGACGTTATTTTTCTTTAGACGCATTTTTTTCCGGACCAATAAATCGAGATGGACCGCGTAAGCACGTTTGAGCAACGAATAGATCCGGCGGGCGATCGACGCATTTTCCGTCGAGATATCAAGCGTCAGTCCACGTCCGAGACCAAACGAAATTGCGCCGTTCATCCGGGCGAGTGCAGCAAGCTCCGCCTTCATCTCGTGATCGGTCATCGTGATTTGTGTTAATTCTTTTTTGACTTCTGAAGCAAAACTCACGTCAGTTCCTCCTTCCCTTCGAATTGACGGACCCGTCGGATCGATAAGACTTTCCGCATGACAAGGCTTGCGACGGCGTCCGAATCATGGCGGATGAAGTGATGGTTGTAGTCCACGATATCGTCCGCGAGCACTTCAATGCCGGCTTCTTCAAAACTTGTTTCATCGTAGGTCACCATATCCGCGTGATCCTTCTGGTATTTTCGTAAATAACTGACATCAATCGATTCGTTGTTGACGATGATCGTATCAATCACCCCTTTGCCGAGGAACCGTTCCAAGACATTCAGGTGATCGTTAGCCGTAAAGGCCGTCGTCTCCCCAGGTTGTGTCATGACGTTGCAGATATAGACGACCGGGGCAAGCGCCTGCTTGATCGCATCACGAATCTCTTCGATCAAGACGTTCGGAATGACACTCGTGTAGAGGCTACCGGGACCAAGGACGATGACATCGGCGTCAAGAATGGCCTGAATCGCTTCCGGGACGGGGCGGACGTCTTCTTCTTCGAGGAAAATCCGATCGATGACCTTCCCGACTTTTGGAATCAGCGATTCCCCCTTGACGATTGTTCCGTCTTCAAACTCGGCACATAATGTAATCGTCCGTTCCGTTGCCGGATAAACTTTCCCTTCCGCATTCAGCAGTTGTCCCATGACACCAATCGCCTCGACAAACGAACCGTTACAGAGCTGCGTAGCTGCTGTCAGCATCAAGTTCCCGAGCGAGTGCCCGTGCAGACCTTCTCCTGTCTCAAAGCGGTATTGCATGATCCGGTCCATCAATGTCTCGGACTTCGACAGTGAGACGATGACGTTTCGGATATCGCCCGGCGGCAACATGTTGAATTCCGTCCGCAAACGGCCCGAGCTTCCGCCGTCGTCCGCGACGGTGACGATGGCCGTGATATCAAGCGGGTAATGTTTTAGTCCGCGCAAAAGAGTTGATAGGCCCGTTCCTCCGCCGATGGCGACGACTTTTCGTTCCCATTTCATTATTTTTCCTCCTTTGCATGCACATAATCCCGGTGATTCGTCACGATATGGTATTGGTTCTTAAATTCTTTACTAATCGCTTCGGCAAACGTGATCGACCGGTGTTTTCCGCCGGTACAACCGAGCGCCACGACGAGCTGCGATTTCCCTTCCCGCTCATACTGGGGAATCAGGAATTCGAGCATGTCGACGAGCTTTTTATAAAACAGCTTCGCTTCCGGCCATTGCATGACGTAGGACGAGACCTCAAGATCAAGACCCGTCTTCGGTCGGAGTTCCGGAATGTAAAACGGGTTCGGCAAGAAACGTAAGTCAAACACAAGATCGGCATCGAGTGGTAAACCATGCTTAAAGCCAAATGACATCACGTTGACCGTAAACGGGATCCGTTCCCCTTCCGTAAACTCTTTTAAAATCCGTTCTTTTAAGGCAAGCGGTTTAATGTCACTTGTATCCATCAGCAATTGTGCTTTATCGCGGAACCCTTCGAGCAGGGTCCGCTCCCGTTCGATTCCGATCAGCGGTGACGCGGTCGGGGCCAGCGGATGCGACCGGCGGGATTCTTTATACCGACGAACCAATACCTCATTGCGGGCGTCCAAATAAAGCATTCGGATTTGCAGGTTCGTTTTCTTCAAATCTTCATAAACGACAAAGAAACTATCGATGAAATCACGAGCCCGTGTATCGATGGCGACGGCGATTTTCGGACGCACCTGTCCAATCACTTCGATCAATTGTGGTAGTAACGTCGGCGGTAAATTGTCGACACAAAAGTAGCCTAAGTCTTCAAAACTATTCATCGCGACCATTTTCCCGGCGCCACTCATTCCTGTAATGATGACCAGTTGCGGTTGATTCTCTTCCATCTCTTCGCCCTCCAGACAACAGTTCCGTGTGTATTTTTTACTCTGATTTCAGTATAACACAAAAAAAGAGCCAGCTTGATTGAAGTGCCCTCCAACCAAGCTGGTTCTTGAATTAGACTTGTGATGATTCCTGTAATTCCTCAAGCAAGGCTTCGATATAATGTTGCGCGTTTTGAGCCGCAATCGAACCATCATTCGTCGCTGTCACGACTTGACGTAATGTTTTCTCACGGACATCACCAGCAGCAAAAATGCCTTTGATGTTGGTTTCCATCGCTTCGTTCGTCACGACATATCCCTGATCATTCAAGATTCCAAGATCTTGGACATATCCTGTGATCGGGTTCATCCCGATGTAGATGAATACGCCGTCAATCGGATACGTTGTCGTCGCTGCCGTTTTTGTATTGATTAATTCGATGCCACCGACTTTGCCGTTATCTTCGTTAATCTGTTTGACCGTATGGTTCCAGATGAAATCAATTTTCGGGTTGTCAAATGCCCGTTTTTGAAGAATTTTTTGTGCACGTAATTCTTCACGACGGTGAACGATCGTCACTTTTTTCGCGAAACGTGTCAAGTAGACCCCTTCTTCGACCGCTGAGTCGCCGCCACCGATGACGAACAGTTCTTTTTCTTTAAAGAACGCGCCGTCACAGACCGCACAGTACGAGACACCACGTCCGCCGAGTTCTTCTTCACCCGGGACGCCAATTTTCTTATACTGCGCACCTGAAGCGATGATGATGGCGCGTGCGTAATAATCCTTATTGTGGGCATGAATCGTTTTGTACGCCGGACCGTCTTCGATACTGCGTACGTCACCATACGCGTACTCCGCTCCGAATGCTTTTGAGTGGTCGAACATCTTTTGTGAAAGATCCGGTCCAAGAATGCTGTCGTATCCTGGATAGTTCTCGATGTCTTCCGTGTTCGCCATCTGGCCGCCCGGAATACCGCGCTCGATCATCAATGTTGAAAGGTTTGCCCGTGATGCGTAAAGTGCTGCTGTCATACCAGCAGGACCGGCACCAATGATAATGACGTCATAAATTTTTTGATCAGTTCCTGTCATGATTCCACCCCATCTGTATTTTCGTTGTAATTTGAGTATAGGGGAGAAACGGACAAACGTCTAACACTTTGCCCGCGCCGGGTTCAAAAGTCGTTGATAGGAACGAATCACAGCCGCCACTTCGTCAAACGAGACATCGACTAAAGCCGCACAGTCCTCAATCAAAGTCCCTTCACGGACGTCATGAAACAGGTAAATCAACGCAGCAGCTGACGCCTCAATGGCGTCAAACGTCTCTCCGCTGAGGACGAGTCGCGCGAATCGTTCATAAAAGTCCCCTTCTAAACTCATCCGTTCTTCGTCCGAAACGTACCGTTCCGCTAGACGAATCGTCAATAACGCACGATGAATTCGGGCATCAACAATCAGTTTCTCCCCGTTCATCTCATGTAAAATCTGTTCTGTCAGCAATAAAACATCCGGATGATCCGTCACTTCCGGCATCATCGATAATGCCAGTTTCGCTTCCTCATCGTTCAGTTTACCAAGCAAAAGTGCCGTGAAAATCCGTGAGATGTCATCTTCCGTTTTCAACGCTTGAATCAACGCGGAACGGAACTGAAGGTTATGTCGGATATCATACGCTTCTTGTTCTTCTCGCATGCCTTGGGCTTCTTCTGATTGTAGGAAGGCAGCAGCTTCTTCGACATGTCCTGTCTTGAACGCTGAGATCGACAACCAGTGACCGAATAACGGGTCTCCCCGGTAACCACGACGTTCGAGTAACTTCAATTCTTCATACGCTAAATCATGACGACCGATGATTGCGAGCGTCGAAGCGACCTTGTAGCGGGTCTCGAGATTGACCGACCGGACGTGTTCGAGCTTCTGCGATAGACGGTGGGCTTCTTCGTCCTGTCCCATCTCATGTAACAAGACGAGCGTATTACAGAGGGCATGTAAGTTTCCCGGATTTCCATCAAGGACCTGTTCGAGTGAAGCAAACGCCCGGTCATTTTCACCCAGATAAAACTCGACGATGGCGAGGTTGTTGTAGGCTGGCCAAAACGTCGGATATTGGATGATCAAAGCTTCCAGTGTCTCTTGCGCCGCAAATAACATCCCTTTGTCGATTTGACGTTGTGCTTGAGCATGCAAACGAATCAATTCATCCTCATCGTCATCTTCCATCTCTTGTTCGAGATCGATCAGTTCCACGAGCGCGGCCGATGCCTCTGCGTGTTTTCCGTTCGGTGCACTAGATAAATATTCAAGCGCGTAGTTTTTTGCCTCTTCGTATAAGGAGACGTGCGCGTAGTTATTCGCTAAATAAAATAATGATTCGGTATTTGACTTGTCGAGCGTCCGCACTTGTTTCAAGACATCATTGGCATGATTGATCTCGCCTGTCTCAAACAGGACACGTGCGTAACGTAAAAGATAACGGATATCGTCGGGCCGAAGCGTCGTGGCTTCATCGAGATGATATACCGCCTCTTCAAGTCTCCCTTCCCGGTGCGCTTTCCGTCCACGGAAATAAAAAAGTTCCGCTTGGCGCATAGTAATCGCAAAGGGGTCTGCTTTGTATTCAGTTAATTCCATCATGATTCAAGCCCCCATAGATCTAAATCTGGTTTCGTAGTTGCAGAGACAAGAATAACCTATCTCGGAAACCGTTGCAACAGAAAAAAACGCCGGGGTTTACGCCCAGCGTTTCGCATAAATCGATTCCAGTTCCTTGTAATTCTCCAAGCATTTTTGTACGAAAGCATCCGCTTCTGGATTTTGTCCGTTCAGACGCGCGACATCTTTGTCGTAAGCTTGACGTAAGCTCTCGGCATAGGCCGGAATCTCACCGTCGTACGCATAAACGACACTTGGTGCGACTGTCACTTTTTCGTGCGGGTGTAGGGCTGGACGAACATGGAAGAGCGGAACATCGACCTGGTTCGGATTGTGCAAGTCACCTTGGACCGGGTGTTTCTCAACCGCCAACACTTCCACGACCAACCCTTGCGGACGTTCTGCAAATAATCTTCCGAAATACTTTCCTGTTTTATACGTAAAGCGGATATAACTCATCTCGTTTCCTCCTCTTCTCACAGTTTCGTCACATTTCATGACGGCGGAGCGGCTGACTCGATACCCGTTCGCCTGGCAGGATATCCCGATGGACGACCGATCCGGCTCCGACCATCGCGCCATCTCCAATCGTCACCCCCGGTAAAATCGTGACGTTGGCTCCGATCAACACATCGTTTCCAATCGTGACGTTCCCGATCCGGTATTCCGTCGTTAAATATTCATGGCAGAGAATCGTCGTATTAAACCCGATGATCGTATTCGAGCCGATCGTGATCCGTTCCGGGAACATCGTGTCCGGCATGACCATCAACGCGAGTGCCGTCCGCTCCCCAATCTTCATCCGCAAGAACGTCCGGTAGAGACTATTCTTAAAACGAAGCGACGGGGAAAAACGACCGATCGTGATGATGAGGAAACACCACATGACTTTAAAAAACGACACCGTCCGGTACATGTGCCACAATGGATTCGTCGTCCCGACGTGATAGCGGTCAGTTCGTCTTGGCATTCTCGGCCTCGATCCAGTCGCTTAAGTGTTCCATCGACTCGATGATCACATCCGGTTGCAACGCTTCGAGGTATGCTCGTCCTTTGATGGCCCACCCGACGGCAACGGTTTTCAGACCGGCATTTTTCCCGCCGTGGATGTCCGTATCGTTGTCCCCGACCATGATCGTTTCGTCTGGTGTTGCGCCAAGGAGTGCCATCGCTTTTTCGAACGGTTCGACGGCAGGCTTCTCTTCCGTCACGTCATCCGCTGCGATGATTGCGTCAAACAAATGCGTCAAACCAAACAGTTCGATTCCTTTTAAGGCGACACGCCGGCTTTTCGACGTCACGATCGCCATGTTGTAGCCCTCTTGTTTCAACCGACGTAATCCGTCCAGCACACCCGGATACTCAAGGACAAGCGTGTCGTGCATCGCGATGTTGTAGCTCCGGTAAAAGGCGACCATCTCTTTCCACTGGTCCGCATTCATCTCAGAAAACGACTTCTCGAGGGTCGGTCCGATGAACGGAAGCAACTCTGCTTCCGTAAACGTCCGGTCCGGGTAGTAATAGTCGAGTGTATGTTCAAAACTTTTTAGGATGAGGGGGTTCGTATCAATCAACGTCCCGTCGAGATCAAATAAAATCGTTTGAATCATCGGCTCATTTCGCCTCCCGTTTTGTTCCGTCCAAGTAACGGACGGCATTTTTCCGAAGCACCATCATGACGACCCCAAAGACGATCAAGGCAATCGACACGATTTGAGCGGTCCGCAGTCCGTCTCCCATCATCAGGCTGTCCGTTCGTAAGCCTTCGATATAGAATCGACCCATCGAATACCAGACGAGATAACCGAGGAAGATATAACCCCGACGTGGATTCCATTTCATTCGCCAGACGATCAATAAAATGACACCGATGATATTCCAGATACTTTCATAGAGGAACGTCGGGATATAATAGACGCCGTCGATGTACATCTGATTGACGATCCAGTCCGGTAAGTGCAACGTATCTTGCAGGAACGTCCATGTCGTTTCCCCACCGTGGGCTTCCTGATTAAAGAAGTTGCCCCAACGTCCGACGGCTTGGCCGAACAAGAGCGACGGCGCCAAGATATCCGCGATTTGCCAGAAGGAGATGTTTTTCTTCCGGGTATAAATCAATACCGTCAAGATCGCCCCGATGATCGCTCCATGAATCGCGATCCCACCTTGGCGAATATTGATGATCTGATCGATGTTTTGACCGTAATAGTCCCATTCGAACGCCACGTAATAGATACGTGCACAAATGATGCTGATCGGAATTGCCCAGATGACGACATCAACCGCATACTCTTCATTAAAACCGATCCGTTTCGATTCGAAGATGGCGATCATCAGACCGACGACTGCTCCTAAGGCAATGACAATCCCGTACCAATAGATCGGGATCGGTCCCAGTTCAATCGCTACCCGGTCAAACGTTGGTTGGACACTCGCTAACGTTCCCATCAAAGACCACCGTTCCCCTCTTCAATCGCTTGCGCCAGACGACCCGCAAACTCTTCTGCTGTATTGATGCCCATGTTTTTCAGACGATAGTTCATCGCAGCCACCTCAATGATGACAGCTAAGTTTCGCCCTGGACGGACTGGAATCGTCAAAAACGGAATTTCCGTATCGATGATTTGTAAGGTCTCTTGGTCAAGACCAATCCGGTCATACACTTTGGTTTGATCCCAAATTTCTAAATTACAGACGAGGCTGATTTTTTTATGTGAACGAACCGCACCGGCTCCAAATAACGTCATCACATCGATGATCCCGATTCCACGGATCTCAAGCAGATGCTGAATCAATTTCGGTGCTGTCCCGACGAGGATGCCATCACCCGTTTGACGGATTTCAACCGAGTCATCGGCGACGAGGCGATGGCCGCGCTTGACGAGTTCCAGTGCTGTTTCGGATTTACCGACACCACTCGCTCCCTTGATGAAGACGCCGACCCCATAAATGTCGACGAGTACACCATGCATCGCCGTCGTCGGTGCGAGTTCCGCCTCGAGGAAGTTGGTGATTTGAGATTCGACCGATGTCGTATGTCCCTTCGTCGTCAACAGCGGGACGTTCGTTTCGTCTGCTGCTTTGACGATTGCTTCCGGCACCTCGAATCCACGTGTGATCAAGATCCCCGGTGTCTCATCCGTACAAAGGACATTCGCTCGTTCGAGCTGTTCCTCATACGTCAAGTTATTGAAAAACGTCAATTCCGTTTTTCCGAGAATCTGGAGTCGTTCCGCTGGATAATACGCATAATAGCCGGCAAGAACGAGACCTGGTCGACAAAGATCAGCCGTCAGAATCGGGCGATGTAACCCCTCTTCTCCGGTGACGATTTTTAAATTGAATTGTTTTACGATTTCAGCTGTTCGCACTTTTGATTGCACGCTCAATCAGCCCCTTTCACTTGAAGTATTGTACCATATTTTTACGAAAATCAAGGAATTCGATTAGAAGTGGGCAATCTTGGGAATGGATTATAGATAGTCTAAAAAGGAGGGATATTTATGATGGAATCATCAGGTAGCGGTATTGGTCTCATTATCATCTTTATTTTATTCGGAATTCTCGCCATCGTTGGTTTTGTGTATCTGATCATGGCACTGATCGATATGTGGAAAGCCTACTCACGCAACCAAGATCAAACCGCTTTATTGTTCTTCATCATTTCGATCATCGGGATCTTCATCAGCGGTTCGCTCATCTCACTTATTCTTGCCATCGTCTTTTATTGGAACCGCGCACGTCGGAAAAGTTGGATGGGCATCGGTTTGATCATCGCATCGATCGTCCTGACAATCATCGGGATCATCGTGTTCATCCAATTCGGTTATGACATGAACAACTTCGAAAACATGAATTTCGATGATCCGATGATGGATCAGGATTACGATTATTAAGTTTCACCATATCAACGATGACTCCCTATCCTAAGTGATAGAGAGTTGTCGTTTTTTTGTCGAAGCCATCAAAAAAAATCCCTGCCTCCTTTTCATCAAAGGGACAGGGATTGGTTTAACTTAAAGAGCTTGTGGGCTTAAATGAACGCCGTGTGTGACAGAAATCGTGCCCGTTTTCGTCTCGGCAGCGACTTCGATTTTCGGCGTCCGACCACGACCTGACAAGAAGTGCAACTTACGGTTCACGACTTCTTTTTGATCGCGAATCAATTCCATCTCATCGAGGTTACAGTTCAATCCACCAAAGTTCGTTTCCAGCTCCCCATAAATCTCAGCACCGTGCGGCAACATCAAGGCGATGCTTCCGGCTAGGGACGATGCTTGAATCTTCGCATCTTGAACGGTTTTCAATTCACAGCGGACATTTCCGTTCGCCGTCTTTAAGTCAGACCGTTCGAAAACACCCGTGGCGATGACTTGACCGTTGGCCGTTTTTGCTTTCAGTGACTTGATTTCTGATTCTTCGATTTCAATCGAACCGTTCGCTGTCGACGTCTTGACTTCGTCACTGAACAGATCGCGGACAAGAATCCGTCCGTTTGCTGTCATTAACTGGACCGACGTCGCATCCAGTGATGACAACGTGATTTCCCCGTTTAGCGTTTGGAGAACCAATGACTCATAATGACGGCGTGGAATCTTCAGATGAATCGTCGCCCGGACACGTTTGTCCTTGAGACGAATCGATAGCGTGTTGGCAGAGACAGAATGTTGAAGAGAAGCTTGAAGTTGCTCGAGCGCCTGCTCTTCATTGACTTGGCGAAGCGGACGACCGGTCACAGTCAGTTCACATTCTTCGAGATCCCCCGGCTCAATGATGGCATTGGCATTAAAGAGGTCCAGATGAATCGTCTCACCGCTGAATGGGAATTGTTTGACGTAGGTGACGTTTGGTCCAGATGTTTGATTAAGTGACAAATCACTTTCCTTGATCCGGTTGACGAGTCCGTCAAATGCCGACATGACTTTCGACGTCAGTGAATCGACCGTATAATGATCGACCCGGTCGTAGTGTTCCGGTTCGTCCACGTACTTGTGTTCACTCGCTGTCGACTGATGCTCGTTAATCGCTTCGAGTCGTTCCAGCTTGTCAAGTGCTTCATCAATCGTCAGCTTTCCTTCTTTCACTTGTTCAAGTATCAGTTGGCGCATATCTTGCTTCATCAATATTCCCTCCTCTGATCTGACACGCGGTAATCGGTCCTGCATACTTACTACTTTCGTTCTACTTCCCTTACTTCCCTTTTTACGATTCTTGAATCAAAAAAGTTTCACGATTCGATTCGTGCCGCATCCCGTTCCAAGACTGGAGCCAGGTAGTGACCCGTATACGATTCCTTGACGGCCGCGATTTCTTCCGGTGTTCCGGTCGCAACGATCTTCCCGCCACCGTCGCCGCCTTCCGGACCAAGATCAATCAGGTAGTCGGCCGTCTTGATGACATCGAGGTTGTGTTCGATGACGAGGACAGTGTCACCGTTATCAACTAGACGCTGTAAGACTTTCAGTAAACGGGCGATATCGTGGACGTGTAAACCTGTTGTCGGTTCATCAAGAATATAAATCGTTTTCCCGGTCGACCGTTTGTGAAGCTCAGACGCCAGTTTGACCCGTTGTGCTTCCCCGCCGGATAATTCCGTCGCCGGTTGTCCAAGGCGCATATACGTCAGTCCGACATCGGCGATCGTTTGGAGTTTGCGGCTGATTTTCGGAATCTTATCAAAAAATTCCAAGGCATCTTCGACCGTCATCTCAAGGACGTCGGCAATCGTCTTGCCTTTATATTTCACTTCGAGTGTCTCACGGTTGTACCGTTTCCCGTGGCAAATTTCACACGGAACGTAAACATCGGGTAAGAAATGCATCTCGATTTTGATGATTCCGTCACCACGGCACGCTTCACAGCGTCCACCTTTGATGTTGAAGCTGAAGCGCCCTTTTTTGTAACCGCGGAGCTTCGCTTCGTTCGTCGAAGCAAAGACATCACGGATATCGTCGAAGACGCCGGTATACGTCGCTGGATTCGAGCGTGGTGTCCGACCGATCGGCGACTGATCGATGTCGATGACTTTATCGATTTGATCCAGCCCGGAAATCCCTTTATGGGCACCTGGTTTTTCTTTCGCCCGGTTCATTTCATGAGCGATCGTTTTATAAAGAATCTCATTGATCAACGTCGATTTCCCAGATCCTGATACACCTGTGACAGCGACGAACAAACCAAGCGGAATGTCGACATCGACATTTTTCAGGTTGTTTTCCGACGCTTTGTGAATCTGTAGTGCCCGACCATCCGGTTGTTTTCGTTCTGTCGGGACAGGAATGAATTTTTTCCCCGACAAGTATTGGCCTGTCAAGGAGTTGGGATCTTGCATCAGTTCTTCCGGACGTCCTGCTGCCGTGACGAACCCACCGTGGTCCCCTGCCCCTGGTCCGATATCGATCAGGTAATCGGCCGCCATCATCGTATCCTCATCGTGTTCGACGACAATCAACGTGTTTCCGAGGTCACGCATCGTCTTCAGCGTATTGATCAGACGGTTATTGTCGCGTTGATGCAAACCAATCGAGGGCTCATCCAAGACGTACAGGACCCCCGTCAGACGGGAACCGATTTGTGTCGCCAGACGAATCCGTTGCGCTTCGCCGCCAGACAACGTCCCGGCAGCACGTGAAATCGTCAAGTAATCCAACCCGACGTTTTCAAGGAACGAAGACCGTTCATGAATCTCCCGCACAATCATCTTCGAAATCGTCTGATCCTTCTCGGACAATTTGTCCGGCAACTCTTCGAACCAGACGACCGCTTGTTTGACGGACATCTTCGTCACGTCTCCGATATGAATACCGGACACCTTGACGGCAAGTGACTCGCGTTTCAAACGGTGCCCTTTACAGGTCGGACATGCCGCTTTCGCCATGTAACCTTCCATCTGTTCCCGGATATAGTCCGATGACGTCTCTTTGAACCGGCGTTGTAGATTGTTTAAGACCCCTTCAAAGAACAACGACGTATTGCGGACCATCCCGAAGTCATTTTCATAACGGAATTGAATTTCTTCCTTGCTGCTTCCGTTCAATAGGATATCACGGTGTTCTTCCGACAACTGTTCGAACGGTGTATCCATATCGATCTTGAAGTGACTGCAGACAGCTGCAAGCAACTGGGGATAATATTGTGAACTAGTCGGTTCCCAGGCAATGATTGCCCCTTCGTTGAGCGATTTATCTGGATGTGGCACGACGAGATCGACATCGACTTCCAGTTTCGTTCCGAGTCCGTCACATGACGTACAGGCACCAAAAGGTGAGTTGAACGAGAACATCCGTGGTTCGAGTTCCCCGATCGAGAACCCGCAAATCGGGCAGGCGTGATGCTCACTGAATAACAATTCTTTGCCATCCATCGTATCGACGATGACCCGTCCATCGGCGAGACGTAACGCCGTTTCGAGTGAATCGGCAAGACGCGCTTCGACGTCCGGTCGAACGACGACCCGGTCGACGACAACTTCGATCGAGTGTTTTTTATTTTTTTCGAGTTCAATCTCGTCCGTCAAATCGATAGTTTCTCCATCGACCCGGACACGAACGAACCCTTCTTTTTTTAAGTCTTCGAACACTTTGACGTGGGCACCCTTCCGACCCGAAATGATTGGTGCAAGAATTTGGAGACGGCTCCGTTCCGGCAGTTCCATCACTTGGTCGACCATTTGACTGATCGTCTGGCTCGAAATCTCGATGCCGTGATTCGGACAGATCGGTTTGCCGATCCGGGCATATAGCAGACGCAGATAATCGTAAATCTCCGTCACCGTTCCGACCGTCGAGCGTGGATTCTTACTCGTCGTCTTTTGGTCGATCGAAATCGCCGGGCTTAACCCTTCGATTGCATCGACATCCGGTTTATCCATCTGTCCAAGAAATTGCCGGGCGTAAGCGGAGAGACTTTCGACATATCGCCGCTGCCCTTCTGCATAAATCGTATCAAACGCGAGTGACGATTTTCCGGAACCGGATAAACCCGTCAGGACGACGAGCTGATCACGCGGGATTTCGACATCGATATTTTGTAAGTTATTGACGCGAGCGCCCTTGATAATGATTTTGTTCTTTTTTTCTGCCACCTTAGGCACCTGCTTTCAATTCTAAGATCAGATCACGCAATTCTGCTGCTCGTTCAAACTGCATGTCTTTTGCAGCTTGACGCATCTCTTGGTCCAGTTGTTCGAGCAACGTCTCGCGTTCTGGTTTTTTCAGCTTATTGAATTTCTCCAGTTTTTCCATCGTGTCATCACTTTCAATCGTCGTACTGATGACACCTCGGACGTCTTTTTGAATCGTCTTCGGGGTGATGCCATGTTCTTTATTAAAGGCGAGCTGAATGTTTCGCCGCCGTTCCGTTTCACCCATCGCCCGTTGCATCGAGTCGGTGATCTTATCGGCAAATAGGATGACATGCCCTTCCGAGTTCCGTGCTGCTCGTCCAATCGTCTGAATCAGTGACCGTTCCGACCGCAGGAACCCTTCTTTATCGGCATCGAGGATCGTCACGAGCGAGACTTCCGGAATGTCGAGTCCTTCTCGCAACAAGTTGATGCCGACGAGGACATCGTATTTCCCAAGCCGCAAGTCCCGAATGATTTCGATCCGTTCGAGTGTCTTGATTTCAGAGTGCATATAGTTGACCTTGACACCATGTTCTTTCAGATAATCCGTTAAGTCCTCTGACATCTTTTTCGTCAATGTCGTCACGAGGACCCGTTCATTTTTTGCGACCCGTTCCCGAATATTATCCATCAAGTAGTCGATTTGACCCGTGATCGGATGAATTTCAATCGTCGGATCGACAAGTCCCGTCGGACGGATGATCTGTTCGACCATCTCTTTTGTATGTTCGATTTCGTAAGGTCCCGGTGTCGCCGAAATATAGATCGCTTGACTGACCTTCTCTTCAAACTCTTCAAAACGTAGCGGACGGTTGTCTTTTGCTGAGGGCAGACGGAAACCATGTTCGACGAGCACTTGCTTCCGTGCCTGATCCCCATTGTACATACCACGGATTTGCGGCAAGGTGACGTGTGATTCATCAGCAATCAGTAAAAAATCCTTCGGGAAATAATCAATTAACGTGTATGGTGTCGATCCCGGTGGCATCAAGTTCAAATGACGGGAATAGTTTTCAATCCCGGAACAGTAGCCCATCTCGCGCATCATCTCAAGATCGTAGTTCGTCCGTTGTTCGAGCCGCTGGGCTTCAAGCAACATCCCGTCTTCGCGCATCTTCGCGAGTTGCGTCTCGAGTTCCGCCTCAATATTCGTGATTGCTTTTTGGAGACGGGTATCCCCCGTCACGAAGTGGGATGCCGGGAAAATCGAGATATGTTCCCGGTCAGCAATGATTTCGCCCGTCAAGGGATCCATGTCCCGAATCCGTTCGATCTCATCGCCAAAAAATTCAACCCGGACACACTGTTCGTCACGCGATGCCGGGAAAATCTCAACGACGTCCCCGCGGACACGAAACCGCCCCCGTTGGAAATCGATATCGTTCCGTTCATATTGAATGTCGATCAAGCGGCGTAACATTTCATTACGCCCCATCTCGTTGCCGACACGAAGCGACAAGACATGGTTGTTGTACTCTTCCGGATTACCAAGACCATAGATACAAGACACCGACGCGACGATTAATACGTCTTCCCGCTCAAATAGTGAGGACGTCGCCGAGTGACGGAGTTTATCGATCTCATCGTTGATCGAGGAATCCTTTTCAATGAACGTATCCGTCGATGGGACGTATGCTTCCGGCTGGTAATAATCATAAAAACTGACGAAATATTCGACGGCGTTATTTGGGAAGAACTCTTTGAACTCCGAATAAAGCTGACCGGCCAGCGTCTTATTGTGCGCCAGGACCAATGTTGGTTTTTTGATCTCGTTGATGACATTCGAGACGGTGAACGTTTTCCCTGTTCCCGTCGCTCCAAGTAACGTCTGATGGCGTTCACCATTTTTGACACCTGCAATTAGTTTTTCGATTGCCGTCGGTTGGTCGCCACCGGGTTCAAACGGTGATACTAACTCAAAATCCATCGTATTCTTCCCCCTCATCCAGTAAAAAATCTATTTTTATTGTATCACTTTACGAACAAACATTCGATTATGAAGTACTCTTTTTAGAAGTTACCCGTTTTTCGCCAAAAGAAAAAGTCCAGCTGGTTAGCTGAACTGTTTTCTTCTGCAGATTCTGATCTCGATCATTGAAGCATCCGGATTTTCGTCCGTTTGTTCCCCGGCTCACTGACGAATACGATTCCGAGATCGTGATGATCCTGTTCGTAAAAGGCACGCTGGGCAAAACGGACGTCTCCGTTATGATTCATCACTTCAAGACGGAGATACGGTTTATGTCGTTGAATCGCTTCATAAAATGCCTTCTCTGATTCGACGAACTCCCCATTGACTTTATAAATCGCTTCCCCCGGGACAAGACCCATCTCGGACGCCGGTTTTTCCGGAAGTGTTCCGAGGATGACGACACCCCGTTTTCCGTTGAGGAACACTGGCGTCTGCGAACGGTTCCAGCGTTTCGTCCGCTGATGGAGCACGATATGGACGAGGAGCAAGGCAGGTAAGCCGTACAGCCAAGCGGCTTGTTCGGTCAGAAAGGCACCTAATGCAAGAACGACCGCTGACAAGAAGCTGATCAGACGCCCTTGAACAAGCGGGCGCATCAATTGTGCCGGCAATTGACCCGTAAAGAGGAAACTGAATCCGATCGGCAGGAAGACGACCACTGGAACGAACTCCGGAAACGTCCACTGCGGAATCCACTGTTCGAGGCTACTGCCCGGAACGAGGACGACAAGCGGAATCAGCCACAATTTATTGGACGCCAGCCCGCCGATATAACGGCCCCGTTTCGACAGGACAAGTGACGGTGATAAGTTTTTCTTCCCGCGCCAGACGAGCAACATCAGTTCGGCCGCCAGTGACAAAACAGCAAGCAGCAACCAATGCGTCACGCTGACCTCACTCAGACCATCGATTCGGTCGTCGGCCACGAACCAGGTAAGACCCGCCATGACTACGAGCGGCCAAAGCGGTAAATTAAACCGGACGACTCCTGTTAGTAAGATCAGGAATGTCAGAACGGTAAATGCCATCAGAAATTCTGACGAAACCGTCAGCTTGAGACTGAGACTGATGACGGATAAGACGAGACCGACCACGAGTCCCGGGACAAGCGTTTCGAATACATCGGTCCGCTTGCTCCGGGTACGTGACCGAAACAGATTCCGTTCGCGTTTGACACGCCGCATACTGAGTAAAAAACTGACCAGAATTGCTAACCATAAGATCGGACTAACGAAGAAACTAATCGCTGTCCAACCGATTCCATCGAGTAATTCCACGCCCATTCAGACCTCTTTCTGTGAGTTATTGCGCAGCGACTTCAAGCGCCTTGATCCGTTGTACATCATTTTTTTGATCTTCGAGTTTCTTCAGCAGACGTGTTTCCATCTCAGCTGCCGTCACTGGGTCGATGTTTCCTGTCGCGTCTAGCTTCGCATCCTTCTGCAAGCGCTCGACGGCCTGCTTCATCGTATCGCCGAAATATCCTTTCTGTCCTTTTGGATCAAAGCCGATTGCTTCGAGGACCAGATGGGCATTTTCAACAGGTTTTCCATAATCACCGCTCGCTAACGTCTTGTCATCCGTCAAAATCTTCGTCACGTTGAAGTAATCCGGTTGTTTGACTTCAACGGTCGGTTTGACACCTTTTTTATGAATCCAGTTCCCGTCCGGCGTCAGCCATTTGTTCGTCGTCAATTTTAGGTCGCTGCCGTCTTTTAAGTCATAGGCACTCTGGACGATCCCTTTTCCGAACGATTTCGTCCCAACGACTTCTGCACCGGCGCCCTCTTTCAGACCGGCTGCGAGAATTTCAGACGCAGAGGCCGAACCACTATCTTCGAGGACAACGATCTTATACGGTTTCTTCTCTTCCGCTTTCCCGAATTCCTGCGTCCGTTCGCCTTTGTTGTCTTCCACTTGGAAGATCGGTGTCTCTTTCGGAATGAACGGTGCGATCATTTGCGAGACTGCCGTCAGCAAGCCACCTGGATTACCGCGGACATCAATCACCAGACCATCGATGTTTTTTTCCTCGAGTGCTGCCAGTTGTTTCTCGAATTCATCTGCTGTCGGATCAGAAAACTGGGTGACTTGCAGGACACCAATCGTTTTCCCATCGACTTGTTCCGTCTCGGAATACACCGTCTCAATCGGGATCGTATCGCGGACGATCGTGATCTTCATCGGATCTTGTCCACCCCGTTGAATCGTCAAGACGACTTTTGTTCCTTTTTCGCCCCGGATCTTCTTGACCGCTTGATCCGTTTTTTGTCCTTTGGTCGTTTTCCCGTCGATTTCTAAGATGATGTCCCCCGGTTTGATGCCCGCCTTTTCAGCCGGTGAGCCCTTGATCGGTGAGACGATGACGATCGCTTCTCCCTTTTGTTCAAGCGTCGCTCCGATTCCTTCGAACGAAGATGACAGATTCGTATTAAATGACGCCGTTTCCGACTCATCCATGTACACCGAATAGGGATCCTCGAGCACTTCTGTCATTCCTGTCAGTGCACCTTCGAGCAATTCCTGATCCGTCACGTCCTCCAGATAATTTTGTGAAATCATCTGCCGGACTTGATCAATCTTTTTCCAATCGCCTGTAGATTGTGATGAAGAACTTGTCGCCACTGTATCCGTTCCACCTGTCGCTAACATCCCGACAGCACCTGCGCCAAGCCCCAAGCCAAACGTACTGACCGCTATGACGGCCGTTGTCGATTTTTTCACGCGTGATTCCTCGTTTCTGGTGTAAACCTGCTATTTTTTTCAGTATAGCAAAAAAAGATAGGTTCCCCTATCTTTTCGTTGGTCGCTCTCTTTACCTTATAAGATATACGGTGCCGGATCGACGGCATTCGGTTGTCCGACTGCCCATTCTCCCCGATGGATCTCAAAATGAAGGTGGGGACCTGTGGACCAACCGGTCGAACCAAGTTTTCCGACGATTTCTCCCGGCATGACCGTTTGACCCGCCTTCACGGAGACGGCGTCCAGATGGCCGTAGACGGTCGTCCAGACTTCCCCCTCCATCAGGTGCGTAATCATGACGACATTACCGTACCCGGTCGCACTGCCGGCCCGGAGGACGATCCCACCCGCTGCTGCTTTGATCGGCGTCCCTTTCGCATTGACGAGATCGAGGCCGGTATGCCGTTCTGACTTCCCGGTCAACGGATTGTTTCGGGGACCAAACGGAGACGAGACATACCCGGTCACAGGCAATAAAAAGGGTTTCGCGACCGTTTCCGCCGTATCGGTTGGTGCGCGATCCTTTGCCGGTTGCTCGGTCACAGGTTTCGCCGCTGGTGCCGGACGCGAATCCGTCGTTTGTTGTTTCTGCTCCGCTCGGCGTTGCTCTTCCGCAGCTGCACGGGCTGCTTCTTCCGCTGCTTGTCGAGCGGCTTCGGCACGTTCCTTCGCTTCTTGCTGTGCCCGTAATTCCGCTTGACGCAATGCCTCTAACTCTTGACTGATCAGCCGTTGCTGATCCGCTAAAATCGCTGCTTCTTCTGCTTTTGAGAACTGCTCCTGTTGCAACTGTTTAACCTGACGATTCAGTTGGACGACTAACGTCCGTTTGATGTCCGACTCGGCGATGATGCGTGTCTGCAAGATCAATAACTTTCGTTGTTCTTTTTTTAATTGACCGAGCACGAGTTCTTGCTCCGACCGTTGTTCCGTCAATTGTTTGACGTTCGTTTGATACGTCTGTAAGATGCCGTCATCCTGTTTAATGATTTCACTGACAGTACTGAACCGCGAGATCAAATCCCCGAAATCTTTGGCATCGAGCAACACTTCGATGTATTTGACATCACCGTCCCGTTGCACGGATCGCAGACGATCCCCAATCAACCGTTCCTGTGTCCGGAGCTTGGACTCGGTCTGACTGACAGCGCGTGTGACGATATCCAGTTCTTGTTTAGCGACAGAAACAGCCGCTTGTTGATCCGCAATCTTACTCGCTAAATCATCCAAACGGCTGTTGACTTCATCGAGGAGCGCTTGTGCTTCCTTGCGCTCCCGTTTCGTCAAGACTAACTTCTCCGATGTCTGATTCTGTGATCGTTCCGTCTCTTGCAGACGGGACTCGACCTCCTGTTGTTCCTTCAACAAATCTCCCTTGGACGTTGCGTGAACGGATACACTTGAACCAATTAATGCCAAGCTTAGGACGGCAGAACAGAATCGGACCTTCATGAGAAGCATCTCTCCTCTATCTTTTATTTGATTGTTGTCATTAAATCTTCAAGAATCGGCCGAGTGACGTCGTTGATCCCCAAACACCAATAAAGGCGCCTAACGCCAGTAAAATGACGGAGACTTGGACAGACAGTTCGCCTGGTGGGATCAGTGTGAAAATGGACGCGTTCAGCGAAACGAGTTGTGGTTGCAGGGCGTTATACGTCACTTCGTACCCGAAGTAGACGACGGCAATCGGAATCAATGCCCCGAGAACACCCATCAATAATCCTTCGATGAAGAACGGTGCACGGATGAAGCCGTTTTTCGCACCAACGAGTCGCATGATCTCAATTTCGCGACGACGTGAGAAAATCGTCACCTTGATCGTATTCGAAATCAGGAACATCGCCATGAATGTCAAACCGACAATCAGGATGATTCCACCGATCCGAACCCCTTCAAGGAAATTGAACATCTTTTCAACATAATCTTCCCCATATTCGACACTATCTATATTTTCCATTTTTTTGACGGTAGTTGCAATAGTTTCTGTCTCATTTGGTGAAGTCGCTTTGACGATATAGCGGTCGTGGAGCGGATTATCCTTCTCGACTGACTGATACGCCTGTGACCCTTCGCCAAGCTGTTCCTTGAAGCGGTCCAGTTCATCTTCTTTTGAGCTATAACGGACAGATTCAACGCCCGGCATCTGCTCTAATTTTTTCCCAACTGCATCGATTTTTGCTTGATCGGATTCACGTTCGACGAACACTTGGATTTCGACGTCTTTTTCGACGTTATCGGAAATCTTGTTAACGTTAAACATGACCATTGCAAAAATTCCTACTAGTAATAAGGTCACGGTAACAGCACTGACGGAAGCAAATGTCATCCAGCCGTTTCGGACGAGACCTTTTGCCCCTTCCCGTAAATGACGGAATCCATTAAACTTCATAGCCGTACATTCCTTTCTCTTCGTCTCGGACGATTTTTCCAGCGTCAATCGCTAACACACGATGACGCATCTTATTGACGATATCCCGGTTGTGGGTCGCCATCACGACCGTTGTCCCACGGCGATAAATCTCTTCGAATACTTCCATGATCTCCCATGCGGTATCCGGGTCAAGGTTTCCGGTCGGCTCGTCGGCGATGACGAGTGCCGGGCGGTTGACGATGGCTCTCGCGATCGAGATCCGTTGTTGTTCTCCACCGGATAATTCATCAGGATAGTTCCGTTCCTTGTGCTTTAACTTAACGAGATCGAGGACCTCAAGCACTTTTTTGCGGATTTGCGATCGATCTTCCCCGACGACTTCAAGGGCAAACGCAACATTTTCATAAACCGTCAGTGACGGGAGTAGTTTAAAGTCTTGGAAGATGACGCCGATTTGGCGACGGAGTTCGGGGATTTGGCGGTTTTTGAGCTTACCGACTTCAATTCCTTTAAATAAAAATGAACCGCTTGTTGGTCGTTCTTCGCGGTACATCATTTTCATGAATGTCGATTTCCCGGCACCGGACGGCCCGACGATATAGACGAATTCACCTTGGTTGATCGTCAGATTGACTTCACGAAGTGCCGTGACACCGTTCGGATAAATTTTACTGACTTGTTGCATCTTGATCACTTGCTTCACATCCTTACTTGATTACTGATGGTGATCAGATAGGTCTTAAAACCTACCGATTCCAATTATAACAGGCAAAAAAATTTAAGCACATTACAATCAAATGTCATTTCCGACCGTTTTACAGGAAAAAAGGGACCAGATCTGATGAACACGTGTCATGTTCGTCATCTCTAGCCCCATATTATCACATAATTATTTTTTTTCAGCTAACCAGTCAGCGACGGCAACGATTTCTTTATCGTCTTTCAGGATACCCGCAGGCATCTGCCCTTTACCGTTTTTGATGATTTTTTGAATCTCTTCTGACGAGTATTTTGAACCGACTTTCGTTAAGTTCGGTCCTACATTTCCTTCTAAGTTATTCCCGTGACAAGAAGCACAGTTGTTGGCGAAGATTTTTTCCGCGTCGACCGCTGTTTCTGTCTTCGACGAATCATCACTCATCGTCGATTCATCCTTCGATGTATCTGATGAACTGGAGTCATCACTGCCACATGCACCAAGTACAAGCGTCGCGCCGAGTCCGGCTGCGAGTAAAAGATTTTTAAGTTTCATCCGTATGTCCCCCTTAAGAAGTACCAAATCACATCGTTATCTATTAGAGTATAACCGTTATTGGTCTTTCTTAAGCGTGATTTCACAAAAATTTCACTCTTTTCGAACAATTACGGCACATTTCGATACCGTTTATCGTCGGAAAAACCAAGCCCCAGTACTTCATGGGCCTCACTGACAACAAGGAAGGCGTGCGGATCGATGTGTTTGACGATTTCTTTGAGTGTCGTGATCTCACCTTGGCGAACGACGACCATCAGCATCGGTTTCCGCGTCCGGGTGAAGGCACCGGCTGCTTCGATTTCCGTCGCTCCCCGGTCAAGCGTCTGGAAAATCTCTTTTACGAGCGCTTCCCGGTGGTCCGAAATGATATAAGCCAGTTTGTCGTTCGTAATACCCAGCTGGACAATATCAATCATTTTGATCGTGATGAACAGGGCGACGAGTGCATACAAGCCGATTTCAAGTGAAAAGATGATGGCGGCACTGATGACGATCGTTCCGTCGAGCAGAGCGATACACAGATGGAGCGGTAATTTCGTGAAACGGTGGAGAATCTGAGCAATCAAATCCATGCCGCCGGTCGATGCCCGTGCTTTAAAGATCAAGCCGAGTCCGATCCCAACCCCCGCTCCACCGAAGATAGCAGCGAGCATCGGGTTCATCGTCGCGGCCGGAACATCAAACCGTTCATAGACCAGGATGACGACCGGTAAAAAGATTGAGCCGACAAGCGATTTGACGCCAAACCCCATCCCGAGAATCATCCAGCCGATCGCAAGGAGGACGATGTTGGCGATCAATTGAAACAAGCCCGGTGAAATTCCGAACAAATCGTTCAAGACGATCGACAGACCACTGACGCCTCCGGACGCTAATTGATTCGGCGCCAAAAATAAACTGAAGGCACTGGCGACGAATAAAGAACCGAGTAATAAATAGATATAGTCGCGAACGACTTCCTGACGTGTTGATGTCATAACGTTACATTTCCCCTTACATAAGTTCTACAACCCGTGTTTCATTTTAGCGGAAAAGACGGGTAACGACTAGAAGGGCTGACCAACTCGCAGTGGTCCTCTTATACCGTGCTAAAGGGTTTGGAATAACGAACGATGCCTTGAATTCCTTTTAAGGCTTGTCGCTCAAGCGGCATGATCAGGAAAAAATCAGCTGGAACCGGGAACGGGGCTTCGATTCCGTAATCAACAGCACGCTCAAAACCAAATTGCGGATAATAGCTGTCGTGACCGAGGACGACGATGTGCGACTCCCCGGCTTCCCGTGCCTCTTCAATCACTTGGCGGATCAGTTCGGAACCGATTCCTTTACGTTGCCAGACGGGTTTGACCCCGACTGGCGCTAAGGCAAGTGACGGGATGTCCTCGATATAAATCCGACTCAGTAAGACATGTCCGACGATTTCTCCTCTATCCGTCACGGCAACGCGGCTGTAATGGGGGAATGATTCCTCGTCTTCGCGTAATGCCTCGACGAGATTTGCTTCCGCCGCTTGTCCGAATGCGGCTTGATGGACGATGCGAATTGCGGCAGCATCCTTGAATTTTTCTGTACGGATTTGCATACCTGTCTCCTCCTCCAATTCGTTGAAAAAACCGCCGACACGAAGGTCGACGGTCTGTTGACTTACATATTCATTAAGCGCAGGTAGGCATCGATGAAGCCCATGATGTCTCCATCCATCGCCCCTTGCGTGTTCCCGACTTCGTAGTTCGTCCGGTGATCCTTGACCATGCTGTATGGGTGGAAGACGTACGAACGAATCTGGCTTCCCCACGCGATGTCTGATTTTTCGCCGCGGATTTCGTCGAGTTTCTTTTGTTTCTCTTCGATTTCACGTTGGTAGAGTTTCGCTTTCAACATCTTCATTGCCGCTTCACGGTTCTTGATCTGTGACCGTTCCTGTTGACACGACACGACGACATTCGTCGGGATATGGGTAATCCGAACGGCAGAGTCCGTCGTATTGATGTGCTGTCCACCGGCACCAGACGCCCGGTACGTATCGACGCGTAAGTCTTCCGTCCGGATATCGATATCGATGTCATCGTTGAATTCCGGCATGACGTCACACGATACGAATGATGTATGGCGGCGGCCTGACGAGTCAAACGGCGAAATCCGAACAAGACGATGAATCCCTTTTTCCGCTTTTAAGTACCCATAGGCATTGTGCCCTTGGATACGGAGTGTGACCGATTTGACACCGGCCTCGTCACCGGGCTGATAGTCCATCGTTTCGACTTTCCAGCCTTGTTTGTCGCAAAAACGTTGGTACATCCGGAGTAACATCGATGCCCAGTCTTGTGACTCGGTTCCGCCTGCTCCCGGGTGTAATTCAAGAATCGCGTTGTTTGCGTCATATTCGCCGTTCAACAAGATTTGTAACTCAAACTCGTCAAACTTCCGTTTGATGTCACCCAGTTCGGATTCAAGGTCTTCTTGCAGCTCGACATCCGGCTCTTCTTTGATCAATTCATACGTCAAGACGATGTTTTCGTGACCATCTGCGAGGTGTTGGTATTTATCGACCATCGCTTTCAGTCCGTTTGATTCATCGATGACTTTTTGTGCTGACTCCTGATTATTCCAGAAGTCCGGGTACGTCATCTCGTTTTCGAGTTCTTCGATTCGCGAGATTTTGTTCTCAAGGTCAAGTGATGCCTTGTATTCATCGAGTTTCTTTTCCATCCACTCGGCGGTATTGCGTATTTCTGCTAATTCCATTGTGTTCCACCTTCTCTTTCCGTCAAAAGAGGCAGGAATCTCCCGCCTCTTTCAGCCGTTTCGTCACTTATGCCTGACGGCCGTGACAGTTCTTATATTTTTTGCCGGATCCGCACCAACATGGGTCGTTACGTCCGATTTGTTCATTTGGGTTTTTGCGGACCGGTGCTTTTTTGACGACCTTGTCCTCTTTCCCGGAAACCGCGACTTCGTCTTTGACGACTTTTTCACGTTTCAAGTTCGGATCAAGATCCGCCCGCAGGACAAACTGTGTCACTTCTTCCGCGATTGCTGCATTCATCGTATCAAACATCATCGAACCTTCCGACTGATACTCACGGAGCGGATCGTTCTGACCGTAGGCGCGTAAATGAATTCCCTCACGCAACTGGTCCATCTGATCGATATGGTTCATCCAGTGTTGATCGACGGCACGGAGGACGATGACTTTTTCGAACTCGTCAAACGCTTCAGCCGGTACTTCCGAGCGTTTGTGCTCGTAGTGGGCGAAGGCACGTTCTTGTAAGAGTTCGATGATTTCTTCGCGTTCCTTTCCGAACAGATCCTGCTCGGATACTTTTTCTTCGATTGCAAGCGTCTGGTTGGCCCATTCTGCTAGCGCGCCGATGCTCCACTCTTCCGGAACGAACTCGACTGGTGTGTACAGATGGACACCCGCTTCAATCGTCTGGATCATCATCGGACGGACGATGTCTGAGACCGACTGTGCATCAAGAATTGCTGCCCGGTCGGCGTACATGACTTTCCGTTGATCGGCCATGACGTTGTCGTATCCGAGAACTTGTTTCCGGGCGTCGAAGTTATTGCCTTCGACGCGTTTTTGAGCGGATTCGACGGCACGTGAGACCATCCGGCTTTCAATCGGTTGCGAATCATCCATTCCGAGACGATCCATCATCGACTGCAACGAATCCGATCCGAAACGGCGCATCAATTCATCTTCGAGCGACAGATAGAATTGTGACGCACCCGGATCGCCTTGACGTCCTGCCCGACCACGCAACTGATTATCGATCCGGCGTGATTCGTGGCGCTCCGTTCCGAGGATGTAGAGACCACCCTTTTCGATGACGCCTTGTCCGAGCTTGATGTCGGTACCACGACCGGCCATGTTCGTTGCGATCGTCACCGCATTCGGCTGTCCTGCGTTCTCAATGATTTCTGCTTCCCGCGCGTGGTTCTTCGCGTTCAAGACTTCGTGACGGATGCCGCGTTTCTTGAGAATGCTGCTGAGTAATTCTGACGTCTCGACGGCAACGGTCCCGACGAGAACCGGTTGACCTTCGCGGTGCGCGCGTTCGATTTCGTCCGCGACCGCCGCAAACTTCCCGTTCATCGTCTTGAAGATCAAGTCCGGCTGATCGTCCCGGACGATTGGTTTGTTTGTCGGTACCGGTACGACGTGCATGTTGTAGATGTTGCGGAACTCTTCTTCCTCGGTTTTCGCTGTCCCGGTCATACCGGCCAGCTTCGTGTACATCCGGAAGAAGTTTTGGTACGTGATCGTCGCAAGTGTCATCGACTCACGCTGAATTTCAACGCCTTCTTTTGCTTCGATGGCTTGGTGAAGCCCTTCTGAGTAGCGGCGCCCTTCCATGACACGACCGGTGAATTGGTCGATGATCATGACTTCGTCTTCGCGAATCATGTAATCGACGTCACGGTGCATGACCGAGTTCGCCCGAAGCGCAAGGCTCAAGTGGTGGTTCAAGGCGATATGTTCAAGCGCAAACAAGTTATCGATGCCAAAGTATTTTTCTGCCCGGTCAATTCCTTGTTCCGTCAACAAAACACTTTTCGTTTTGATGTCGACCGTATAGTCTTCATCTGCCTTCATCATCTTCGCAAACATATCCGCCTGCGAATAGAGTGCCGTTGATTTTTCAGCGGACCCCGAAATGATCAGTGGCGTCCGCGCTTCATCGACGAGGATCGAGTCGACTTCATCGACGACAGCAAAATAAAGCGGACGTTGCACACGGTCTTCTTTATACAGGACCATGTTGTCACGCAAGTAATCGAAACCAAACTCATTGTTCGTTCCGTACGTGATGTCGCAGCTGTACGCCGCTTGTTTTTCCTGACGTGACATACTTGATAGGTTCAAGCCGACCGACAGTCCGAGTGCCGCATAAAGCGGCTCCATGATGTCACGGTCACGTTTGGCCAAGTATTCGTTGACCGTGATGACGTGAACACCGTTGCCTGCGAGGGCATTCAAATAGACGGGAAGTGTCGCAACAAGCGTTTTCCCTTCCCCTGTTTTCATTTCAGCGATATCACCGTTATGCAAGACGTATCCACCGATTAATTGCACACGATAATGACGCATGCCTAAGACACGTGTCGACACTTCACGACAAACAGCGAACGCTTCCGGTAAGATATCATCGAGCTCTTCTCCATTCTCAAGACGTGTCCGGAATTCGACCGCTTTTCCTTCTAATTCCTGATCCGATAAGGCAGCGACTTGTGCCTCAAATGATTCAACGGCATCTGCCGCTTTTTCTGCTTTTTTCAGCACACGTTTTGTCGGTGCGAATAACTCTTTTAGAAAATTAGCCATGCCTTACAGTCCCCTTACTTCGAGCGATTCTTTAAACGAACAGAATTCCGAGATTTTTCCTTTATCAAGTGTACCGAATACGCCGTCAAATTTCAACAAGCGGACCGACTGCCTCACTTGAAATCCAACTTTAGTCTGAGACACGTTCTACGAACAAACAGTTTTTTAGCATACCAAAAGGGGACTCACTCCGTAGAGTAAGTCCCCTGTAGATTCATTATTCTGGTTCAATCAAGCCATAACGGCCATCTTTTCGACGGTAGACGACGTTCGTATTACCCGTTTCTGCGTCTGAGAAGACGAAGAACGTGTGACCGAGCATGTCCATCTGAAGAATCGCTTCTTCTGTATCCATCGGTTTGAGTGTGAAACGTTTTGTTCGAACAAGTTCGAGTTCCGCTTCATCCTCTTCGTAGACAGGTGCATCTGCCTCCGGTCCCTCGAGCGTTTTGAAGTACTCCCCAATACCGCCTTCTTTGGCGCGGCCTCTCCGGTTGATCTTCGTTTTGTGTTTCCGGATTTGGCGTTCGAGCTTATCGACGACGAGGTCGATCGCTGCGTACATGTCGCCATTGACATCCTCTGCACGAAGCAAAAGATTTGGCATTGGAATCGTCACTTCGACTTTTTGTTTCTCATTGTTGACCTTGAGATTGACATAAGCCGTCTGCGCTTCCGTAGGAGTTGTAAAATAACGAGTTAACTTTTCAAGCTTTTTCTCGACGTAATCCTTGAGAGCATCTGTGACGTCCAAGTTTTCACCGCGAATGTTGTAGATCATGTAAACTCCTCCTTAAGTAACCGGTTGAACCTATGAATTCGTCATCCCTCCAATCGTTTCCTTCTGAAGGTTCCAAATTCTTTTGGTTCGTAATTATTATACCACGATAAGCTAGACAAGGAAATGAAAACGATACCATTCTGTCGAATATTCCCCTTGAAACTTAGCGTACTATAATAGTTGTTGCATGTTGATATTAGCGTATATACCCTTAACAAATTGAGATGAAACAAAAAAACCGCTTTTAGGGGATTCCTAAAAACGGTGGTGGCTGCTAGCGGGATTACAGTTTCGAAACGTTCGACGCTTGAGGACCACGATCGCCTTCGACGATTTCGAACTCGACTTCTTCGCCTTCTTCTAGTGATTTATAACCTTCTGCTTGAATCGCTGAGAAGTGGACAAAAACGTCTTTTGCGTCTGATGTCTCAATGAAACCGTAACCCTTTTCAGCATTAAACCATTTGACTTTACCTTGTTCCATTCGAATTCACGTTCCCTTCGCAAACTAGGATTGCGAGAGCAAGCTCTCTATCGTCTATACTAACAAAAGAAACAATTATTGACAATTAAAAATTCTGATTAATTTGAATTTAATATTAATTAAAACGCCATACCGCCATCTATTGCTCTATTTTTCAAAAATTACATTGTCATTACAGGTGTAGTATTGTATTATATCGTTAGTAATTACCTATTTTATCCATTGTCCTATTTAAGGAGGATGCAGTCGAATGCGACCATTCCATAATGACGAAAAGTATCGAATCACGAAACGGACCGTTGCGATTTTACCGTGCTATGACATGATGAAACAATCCATCATCGTCTTAGAAGACGGGTCAACGATCATGACACCGCTTCGTCCGTATCAACTTCTGCAATTATCTTGCAGGCAGTACAACAGTTCCATCGAGGAACGGATCGTCACCGCTAAACGTGTCGCTTCCGTGAAAGGAAAAGTTCCGGTCGTCATCGAACCGACACTTGGTCTTGTCTTTTTCCCTACCAAATCACCAAAACGTGATGATTGCGAGTGGTATGCCTGGAGTCACATGTCCGAAGTCATCGAGGAAGACGGACAGACTAAACTCAAAACTCGTAACGGCATGATCCTTCCCGTAAACGCCTCTCCTTACATCGTCCGCAACCAAATGAAAGCAACCGGCGAGCTGATGGCTCGTTACCAGCAATTGAACGCGATGACATTAGAGGACCGCTTTAATGCAATCAAATCGTAAAAAAAATGGGTTGGGCGATGAATTCGCTCAATCCTTTTTTGTTTGTGCCGATATATAATAAGATGAAGAATTTTTCAAGAAAGGAGGTTCATCGATGAATATCCAGATGAATCCAACAAGTCCGACCCGTTCGACCACACCGAGTCCCTTGTCTGAAACAAAAACCTATAGCGGAACCGTCCTTGAAAAGACCGGTCCGAACACGGCCCTTGTCCAAGTCGGTCGTGAAAAGGTCGAGATGACCTTCACGGGTGAAGTCCCGGAAGGCACCTTTCAATTCAAGGTCAAAGGACAGACGACGGAAGGCTATCTGATCGAACAAATCACGGATCAACCGGAAGTCCCGGCAAGCGGACCGGCCAAAACCGATTCGTCTGGTGTCGATGCGACCTTACTCGACGAACTCCCACCAGAACTGAAACAAGCCGTCGCCCGGCTGCTCGCGACCGGTCAACTGCCGCAGACACCGGAAACGGTTGCTAAGCTCGTTGCTGCCCTGCAAGGGACGTATAAGGACTTGGTCCTCCAGCTCGTGACGCGGCCGTCTGACAGTGCCTTACCGGCAGAGGCAGACGTCTTGATCGCGCAACTACTCGCGACGACCGATTCCTTGGTCGACGTCTTACCGGAGCGCCAAGCGGTCCTCGATAAACCGACGCTCAGCAACGTCATCGCCCTTGACGTCGCCCGTGTGACGTTACCGACACGTACTGAGATTGATCAGGCAACCCCCGTTGCCTTAAGACAAATCGCAAATCATGTACCGGCAGATCTACAACCGGACATCATCGCCCGGATTGATCGGGGTGAACTGACGCAGGTCCGGGAACAGTTGCGTCCGTATTTCCCGAGTGAACGCCCCGTTCTCGCGGAACGACCGGCACCGAGCAAACTCGATCAATTGACCGCTGTCATCACCCAGGCCCAACAACCGAGCACCGAGAAAGTCGCTCCGCTCGCCACACCCGTGCGGTCGAACTTGACTGTCATCGCCGAGGTGACACCACGGCTCGCGGAAGTGACCAATGATTTCCGGAGCCAGCAACGGACAATCGTCTCGCAACTCCGGCAAATTGAACCACTCGTCGAGGAACGACCGTTGCAGATGGCACAAGTCATCGAAAGTACAGCCAACCGCCTGCGCCAGACGTTCCAACAGACGGACGCGATGTTACATACGAGCATGCGTGATGAAAAACAACTGATTCAATTGTTATCAAAACTCGAACGAGGCACGGAACTGGCTTTGCTCGGACGCGGAACGGAAGCAAAAGCCGTCGTCCAGGACGTCCAGGTAGCCCTTGAAGCCTTCCGCTTTGCTCCGGCAAACGTCCGGACGGCGTACTTGCCGGAACTGAACACGATGCCGCGTCCCGTCGTCAATACGTCGCAGACACCAAATCAAGTAGCACCACCGCAACGCCCGATCCCGTATGAAGCGGGACAAAACAGTCCCCGTGTCTTACAGGAGACGGTCCAAAAGACGCTTCAATTGCAGACGGCGGAACTAAAACTTGCGACGCCTGCCGCAAACCCGGAAGCGGCGAAACTCCAGACATTCCTGACGACGCAACAACAGGTCAATAAACCGGACACCAATCAGCAACTCCAACAAATCTTGCTCGCGCTCCCGGTCCAACTCGTCGAAGGAACGGCCGGACTGCACGTCCACTTACAAAACAAACGACCGGATGAAGTGATCGACTGGGAAAACAACACGTTGTACGTCCAGCTTGAGACACCACGTCTTGGTGATATCGGCGTCCGCGTCGAGACGGTCAACCGGAAGATGCAGATTACGATTGAAAATGATTTCCCGTTACTGGAACGATTAGCGACGCCGTTTCTCGAACGGACGACGGAAGCCTTACAATCGACCGGTTATCAAGACGTCAGAATTCGCTTCGATGCTTTTACGAAAGATCAGACGACACCAGAAACCGTCAAACCGGACGAGACCCCGACCGGTTACGATTACCGGATTTAAGGAGGAGCCATGTATCAGAAAATTGATTTAAAACACCGTAAATCAGCGGCCGTCCTCCGGTACGATGAGGCGTCCGGCAATGCGCCGATCGTCGTCGCCCGGGCAACCGGTGCCGCAGCGGACCGGATCTTACAGGAAGCCCGCGCAAGCGGCGTCGCGATCGAACAGGATACATCGCTGCTCGGTCACCTGCTCGATCTCGATCTCGGCACGGCGATTCCACCTCAACTGTACGACGTGATGGCTGAACTCTTACTGTTGATTGAAGAACTGGATCACGCGAAAGGACGGGACCTATGACAGAACAAGAACTGTATCAGATGACACCCCAGCAATTGACGGAGACGATGTTAAAAGGTCTTGTCTTCCAATACGAACAAACGATATTCGCCCGTGATGAACGACAGTTTGACACCGTCAACGCGCGTCTGCAAAAAGCCTACCAACTGCTTGAAAAACTACAAGCGGGCTTACACGACGACGGCGGCATCATCACGGCACAACTCGATCAACTCTATTATTACTTAGCCGAACAGACGTTACAGGCATACATCGAGCCAACGTGCTTGGAAGAATTGTTACAACTGACGGAAGAATTGTTGATCACCTGGCAAGCCGCCAGTGTCAAGAAAGAACGTCCGCTCGTCCGGGCGGCACACCATGAGCGTTACGAAGGGATGGACTATTAAATGCGGATTTCAAATAATGTACAGGCCCTGAAAGCCTACCGAAACTTAAGTGCCAATCAGATGAACGTCAAGACGACGATGGATAAACTGTCGAGTGGTCAAAAAATCAACCGCGGAGCTGATGACGCGGCGGGTCTTGCCATCTCTGAAAAGATGCGAAACCGTCTCAAAGCACTCGATAAAGCGGAACAAAACGTTCTTGACGGGATCTCGATGGTCCAGACGGTCGAAGGTGGACTCAGTGAAACGCATAACCTGTTACAACGGATGCGCGAACTGGCTGTCCAGGCCGGTAACGGGACGCTTGCGACAGAAGACCGGACCTCGATTCAGGAAGAAATCAATCAGCTGACGAATGAAGTCTCGCGGATTGCCGAAACGACGCAGTTCAACGGCAAAAAACTGTTAACAGGTGACTTCAGCACAGAGGATAATGCTGTCTTCATCCAGACGAATGCCGGCGCGAACGAAGGGATTACTTTGACGATTGATGATATGCGGGCGCTGAATATCGGAATCAGTACGACCATCAAACCGAATACCGATGCCAAGGCACTTGATTATCCAAGCGTGAATGCAACACCGGAATACGCGCTCAGCGTCATGACGAGCAGCGACGCCGATCAAGCCATCAGCCGTTACACACAAGCGATCGATACGATTTCCCAGCAACGGGCAAAACTCGGAGCGATCCAAAACCGGTTCGAAGCAACATCGTCCGTCCTCAGTGTCAGTAAAGAAAACCTGACGGCGTCCGAGTCACGCATTCGCGATACTGATATGGCGCGTGAGATGATGGAGTATGCGAAGTACAATATCCTTAATCAATCGGGCATGGCGATGATCGCCCAAGCAAACGCCTTACCGCAAGGCGTCTTACAACTACTCAACTAATCAAAGGAGGAATCACCGATGGACATCCGGCGCATCCAAGAAACAAGCCGCCTGCAGACACCGAAGACCGGACCGCGTGAAGTCGAAGCGTCGACGACGTTTTCGGCCTTGATGCAAGATAAGCGTGAACATAAAGGATACGAACGTCTCCAACAGAAATTGATGCTCGTCGAAGAGCACGGTCAGTTGCTGGCAGAAAGCCAAACGATTGAACATCTCGAAGCCTACAAAGAAAAAATCAAGGACTTCCTAAAAGATGCGCTCGATCAGTCGCAACAACTTGAGGAAAAACGTGGCTTCAACCGCCGTGGACGAACGAAAATCTACAAGGTCGTCGAACAGGTGGATGCGAAGTTGCTGCAACTAACCGACAACGTCATTTCCGGTGAATCACGCCGACTCGAGATTTTGGATCAAATCGGTGAGATCAAAGGAATGCTCGTCAACGTTTTTGTCTAAATTCATCTTGAGGAGCCAGTCCGATGCCTGACCTGTATATGAAAAAATGCCGTTGCCCCTACTGTCTCAAAGAAACGGAGACGAAACGTGTCTTGAGCCGACATATTCGTGTGGAACATACCGATATGGATGGCTTCATTCATTATCAGGGGCCAAACGTCTATTTTTACGAACCTATCCAATGTAGTCACTGTCGCTTTATTTTCCATGAAGCGTTTGAAAAACTACGGCCTGATGTACGAATTCTACTAGAAACGGACATCTTATCGATGCTTCCGGTCTTACCTTTCTCTGCAACAGAGCGTTCTGTGAAACAAGTACTGTATCTATACAAACTATGTTTGTATATGGCACAAGTCACGTTACAAAAAGACAGCATCCAAGCTATGCTTGGTATTCGAATTTCCTGGATGTATCGGTTGCTGGAAGATTTAGAACAAGAAATTTCTTGGACGATGCGATCTGTCCAAAAATACGAAACCATCTACTTAGAGTATACGGACGCAGTCCGAACGGGTATTCCTCACGATGTCTTACTTTTACGGATCAGTGATTTGTATGCAACGCTAGCCGATACAGATAACGCCAAACAATGGTACAGTCTCATTTTCCAAAGTAAAACTGTTTCCGATCGAATTAAAAAGGAAGCCCGCGAGCACTGGGAATTGTACCGCGAACAACATACCATTTAATTTCCTCCCCTGTTTGTCTGCCATGTATTGGACGGAACAGGGGTTTTCTCTCTGGTTGACGAAATTCATACATATAAAACATCGAGAAAGGAGGCGAACGCATGACACGGACATATGCTATCAGTCTGTATTTGCTGGTGCTCTATCCCGTCTTGTTTTTGACATTTAATCCGTCTGTGACGCCAATCATCGCTGGGGTCAGTACGTTGATTGGCTTAAGCTACTGCGCTTGGTCCGCTTATGGTCATTTTCTCAAACCCCGTCCGCACCATCCGTATCGATTGATCGGTCACGCGATTCTTTTGTTTTGGCTCGGCATTGTCCTCAACGTTGTCTTGGCACTGTTACCAAGCCGTTTCCATCCTGTCTGGTCGGATGCACTGGCAAACGTGACGCTGACGCTGTTCTTACTCTTGACTGCTTTGACATTGGCCCGCTTGATCGTCTGGTCGTCATTCCGCCAAAAGCGGTTGCTTTATCTCGATGGCTTTATTTTATTCGGCATGTCGCTCGTCTTTGGGTATGTGATGATTTTACAGTACGTCCCTGACTTTGCCCGGACTACCGTCGAATTGATTGCGATGACGATCTACGCACTTTGTTTCATGGCACTGATTTTATTTTTCATGATTCTCTATACGACCGGCTTACGCGGTGCACCGCAACATCGGATTCTGATTCAGGCCGTTGCTTTATTTTGTTTCACGAACTTCGGCTATTATACGTTTCTGATCCGTGATCAACTCGACATCGCAGCGTTTTTTTTACCACTCTATCCGCTTAGCTTGTTTGGGCTGATTCGCTATTTTCGGCAAGTCCCACCATCGATCACATACATATACACCTTGTCACGGCCGTATTTACCGTATGTCAGTCTGGTGCTTTTACTCGTCTGGATCTCGTTTTTCAAAGTGCCGAACATCGTCTATGTCTTGGCGATCACACTGCTCTTTTCGTTATTTTTGATCCGACAATATTTTTCAGAACGCCTCAATCAGCAGTTGCTCGAGGAACATGAAGTCGTCCAGCTTGATCTCGCAAAACGCGTCAAGGAAAAGACCGCACTCCTGGAACTAAGAAAAGAAGAATACCGGCGCCTGTTTCTTGATCATCCGGAACCGATTCTGCAGGTCAATCGAACAGGCACCCTCCAGACGATGAATCCGGCAGCGATCCGGCGATTCGGTCGACAACTATCAGAACGGCTGTCACACCAACTCCGGCAAGAAGTCGTGCGTTTAGAGACGAGTCGCAAGTTGCTGTTACAAGATGATTCCCTCACGTATGACACGACGTTGATTCCGGTACCGGATCAGGATTACGTCTACGTTCTGTTAGCCGATATCACAGAGACACTCGAACAACAACAATGGCTCGAAGGGCTGGGGTATCATGACGTCTTGACCCGGTTGCCGAATCGTCGTTATTTCGAAAATTTCCTGCAAGAACGACTGACGCAGATTACAGCCGGTTCGTTACTGTTCATTGATCTTGATGGTTTCAAACAAATCAACGACTCCTATGGGCACGACGCCGGTGACTATGTTCTGCAAGAAACAGCGAATCGCCTCCGGCTCCATCTGCGGAACGACGAGGTCGCAGCCCGGCTTGGCGGTGACGAGTTTATCGTCTTCCTGCCGCGCTCGAAAGCGGACACGATTCTTTACACCGAGGAACTGATCGCTCAGCTGAATCAACCGTTTTTGTTCAATGACAGCGCGATGTCCGTCACACCATCGATTGGCATTGCCCGCTATCCGGATGATGGGGCGACGACAAGCCTGCTCCTGATTCGAGCGGACGAAGCGATGTACAGCGTCAAACAACACGAAAAAAATGCGTATCGGTTTAAATGAAAAGGACCTTCCGCGGTGGAAGGTCCTTTTCATTACAACGACTCGCGTCGATATTTTTCTTCTTCATACGCATCCGGTAAATCGGAAATCGGACGTTCGGCTTCTTCCCAGGATTCCGACTCGACATCCGGTTCGATGAACTGATCGTACGAGCCGTCAGATCGATAAAATGGTTTGACGACTTTTCGTTTTTTTTCTTCACGTTTTGTCACGCGAGATCCCTCCCTAGGCATAGAAAGTTACTGACGAGAATCAAAATACGGTGAAAAACTGCCTTCGACTTCTTCGTACGGATCGATATACGATTTCCGACTTGTTTTCGTCTGACGGAGTTGATTGATTTGTACCCCTAATTTAGCGGTTTCTGACGATAATTTCAAGTCGATTTTTTGACTGTCGGCAACAAGCTCCTGAATGACGGCCTGATTCGCACCAGCCAGTAAGTTCGAATGAGCCGCGATAAACGCTTCCCGTTCGTTCAACAAGTTCTGAATCTTCAGCAACCACTCGTCATACACGTCTTCTTCCGGCGTTTGCTCAAGCAACTCCATCAGATGTTTTGTCTTCAGACGGAGCGGGTCAAGCGGACTCATCGTTGACGCGCGAGCTTCATCGCTTCTTTCCACGTCTCACGAAACTCTTCCGAAAAACCGATCACTTCGTCGATTGCGACAATATCATTTTTGACGTTAGCATCAATCAGACGACTTTGCATATAGTCATACAAGTTATTTAAGTCTTTTGACAAGGAAATCGACTGGTTAAGAGTCAGCTGGAGTTCGAGGATAATTGCCTGCGCTTTTTGAATGTTCGTGTTTTTTTGTTCAATCAATCCTTGTTCGATTGCACGCTTGGCCAGCATGGAGAACTTGATTAGTCCTTCATACAACATCAACGTTAAGTCTTGTGGTAAAGCGGTTGTAACCGAGTTCGTTTGGTACGTTGCGTATGGGTTCGCCATCTGAAGTCCTCCTTATTGTCCTAAGTATGAAGAAAGTGTCGCCGACTGGCTGTTCGCTTGGCTCATCGCCTGTTCCATCGCTGCAAAGCGACGATAGTAAGCATTCTCTTTGCTAGTTAATTTATCTGCCCACGTCATCATACTCTTATCAAGATCGGCGAGGGATTTTCCGAGTCGATATGTCGTCGAGACAGAACCATCAAGTCCTGCGACCTTCGAAATTTTATCTCGCATCGTCGTCGCGAATCCTTGGATTTGGCGAACAAATCCGTCAAGTCCAGCTGTACCCGGAATTGGATTTCCTTGAGCATCTTTCGCCGGTTCCGGTGCATCGGTCGTAAATAGTTTATAAACGCCTTCCGGTTGTTCCTCAAGCATTTTCTTCAGTTTTGTTTCATCCAGCTTTAACTTTCCTCCATCGCGGAAATCACTTGTTGAGGTGATACCGATTTGCGACATATAATTCAGTTCAATCGCTTTTGAGTCAGCTGTGTATGAGTAACCTGTGTCGATTTTTGCAGAAATCGCACTCCGGAACGAGTTCATTCCGTCGCGTAAGAAACTATCATTTTTCAAGACACCACTGATAGCTTTCTCTTCCCATTTCTTGACTTCGTCTTCACTTAATTCCTTTCGTTGCGCATCCGTCAACGGTTGGAAATCACGATACTTTTCTTCCCGAACTTTTTTATTCATCTTATCAATCATCTCGTTATACTTATCGACAAACTTCTTAATCGAATCAAAGTTCGCTTGCGTGTCGAGTTTCGTGTTGAGGGTCGTAGCTGTCGTTGCTGTTCCGTTTAATGTGATCGTCAGACCGTTTTGCGTAAAGGTGTTGGTCCGTTGTTCGAGTTCCTGACCGCCAATCGTGTACTTTGCATTTTTACCGTCCTGCCCCATCGTCAGTGACTGGGAGTTCACAATCTCGGAATTGGCATTCGCATCACGAATCGTTATATCTGCCCCACTTGGATTCAATTTCCCGGTACTTGTCTTCGTTAAAACCAACTTACCTGTAATGTCGTTATAGACAGCACTCATGCCGAGACTTGATTTAGCATTGATAGCTGATGTTAAATCTGACAATTTTTGCGTCGCATCAAGCGAAATCGTTTCACTGATTGCTTTTCCGTCAGCAGAAAAGCTGTTGATTTGAACATTGATTTTTCCACCTGTCACAGTAAACATCCCACTGTCAGCAAGCGTTGTATCTGATGATTTTCCTGCCGTTGTCATCATCGTTACGGATGCTGCTGACGCTAATTGACCAATCTTATCAATCGTCACACTGCCTGCTGTCGCTGCCGGACTTGCTGTCACGGATACTTTCGATGAATCCGAACTTGTCGCAGTCTTCGCTGTATAATTTTTCGATAACAGCATATCACTCGCAGCTGTTCGTAAATCGAGTAAACCTCGGTTCATTTCGCGATAGGCATCACGTTGCCATGTTAACGTTTGTTTCTTTTGTGAAAGACGATCCACTGGTGCCCGTTCTGCCTGCATCAATTGTTTAATCATCGTTTCTGTATCAATCCCACTTGCGAGACCACTAAGACGTATCCCTGCCATCCAATCAGTCCTTTCCCTTAAATCCGTTTATCAATCAGTTGATTAAATTCCATGAAAGCGGCAAAAAAATCGAGTTCCTTTTTACTCGGAATTTCTTGAACGACATGGTTATTTGTATCGACGACTTGAATATAAAATTCATTGAGTTTTTCATGTTTGATGAACTTTAAGCCTGTTCGTTGTGCTTCGAGCTGGACATTTGCCTTTTCAATGGCTGTTTCAAGCTTTGCGATATGCTGTGGTGTCGGTAGAATAACGACTCCATCCTGTGCCAAATCTTCTTGATTCGCTTCGACGAAGACATTCCGTGTCGCTTCGTAAGGTAAAACATTTTCAGGCAGGTGAAGCCGAATTTCCGTGTTGATGGAATTCATGGACAAACACTCCTTTTTCTTCTCTATGTAGTATATCGGCATATTCGAGTAAGTTGTAATACCTGATTTAAAAATCAATAGAAAAAGGCCATGGAACAAGTCCATGACCTTTAAGTAAGCTGTATAACCAATTACGATTAACGGAGTAATTGGAGAACGCCTTGCGGCTGTTGGTTCGCTTGCTACGCGCATTAGCTTTCGCTAATGATAAGACTATATCTTCATCCTAGTTTTACTAGGAGCTGGGCGCTTCCCCCGCCGTTTACGGAGTACGGATTTCATAACCATAGGAAATCTCCATTAGGTCGTCTATCCTAGTCGTTGAACCTTCACCAAGGTTTCCCTACAGGTGCTTGGCTGCTGATTGTCCAATCCTTGACGTTTTTCAGAACGGTCACGCTCGCCGTTTCCAGCCACGTTGTCGTACATCAAGGCTCTAAAGGAGTTCCAGCAATTCACCCAGTCATGCTCTGATCAGTTACCCGATCAGACGCCCGGTGGAATCAATTTACCGTAGGAGTTGAAGAACGCCTTGAGGTGTTTGATTCGATTGAGCCAACATTGCTTGTGCAGCTTGCGCAAGAATCGAGTTCTTTGTTTGGTTCATCATTTCTTTGGCCATATCAACGTCACGAACGCGTGATTCAGCCGCTGTTAGGTTTTCAGAAGATGTTTTAAGGTTGTTGATTGTGTGCTCGAGGCGGTTTTGTGTTGCTCCGAGTTTAGAACGTTCTGCAGATACTTTTTGAATAGCAGTATCAAGTACTTTAACAGCAACGTTTGCTTGACCTTGGTTACCAACTTTTAAATCTTTAACACCTAAAGCTGCAGTTCCCATATCTTTAAATGCTAATTGAATGTTTTGTCCAGTGTTAGAACCGATATGGAAAGTTGCTTGTCCATCTGTGTTGATGTTAGCAGCAGCTGTTTTTTCAGTGAAGCTAGAAAGTGCATTTGTAGCCGCGCTTCTCACGTTTCCAGATGCATCTTTAACAGTTACTGTAAGACCATTGATTGCTCCACCAACACCTGCTGTACTTGCAGTCAATGAAAGGTTTCCACTTGCATCAGCAGCAAGAGCTGTGCTAGCATCGTCAGCTGTTCCATCAGTTGTTCCTAATGCAGCAGTTGTAAGAGCACCAGCAGTAAATGTATTAGTAACAGTTGCACCATCTTTTACATATGACACACTGATTACGTCAGTTGCTGTGATACCTAAGTTGTTTCCGTTTTTATCAGTTAAAGTTGTCAGAGCATCTGTTAAAACACTTGCTGAAGCAGTTTTAACTTCTGTATTCTGATTAACGTTTGCTACCGCAGCCGCTTGACCTTTATCCATTGAACCGTTTAAAAGATTTTTTGTATTGAATTGAGTTGTATCGCGAATACGATCAACTTCTTTTCCTAATTGGTTAACTTCATCTTGGATGTTTGTACGATCTGCATCAGTATTTGTATCTGTAGCAGATTGGACAGAAAGTTCACGCATCCGTTGAAGGATATCATGCGTTTCGTTAAGTGCACCCTCAGCTGTTTGAATCATTGAGATGCCATCTTGTGCGTTACGTGAAGCTTGATCAAGTCCACGAACTTGGCCACGCATTTTTTCAGAGATTGCAAGACCAGCAGCATCGTCGCCTGCTTTGTTGATGCGAAGACCTGAAGCCAGTTTCTCCATTGATTTACTTTGAGCTGCAGAAGCGCTCGAAAGTTTGTTGTGTGTGTTAAGTGCTGTAATGTTGTGATTGATAATCATTTTAAGTTTCCCTCCATAGGAATAAATTTTTTGTCTCTTTGAAGATCCTTCTTCTCCGAGATGCGCCCCCTGGCCGGCCCAAGAGTAGCGCGGTGGTTGTAGTCGATGACTGCTTCCACTCTATATATCGTCGCCGTATCGAAATGTTTAACAGTTTCTCTCAAAAAAAATAAAAAACTTCAAAGAAAAATCGCAGACGTTGTTTCCGTCTGCGATTCCTAAGTTAGAGACGCGTCGCGCCTGTCTCTTCCTGCAATTGTTCCGCAACCGCAACCAACTCTTCCATCGCGCCATTGACTTCACCAAGTGATGCCGCTTGATGGCTTGAGGCTTGCAAGACTTGCTCAGCGTGTTTCGATGCTTCTTCGACCATTGCGAGGATATTCGCCGTCGTTAAACCAACTTGATCGATTTCCTTATCCGACTTGATAACGAGTTGATCGACCGATTGAACACGGGAATAAACGCTTTCCGTCGACTGATGAATCTCTTCAAACGACGAACCTGCTTGTTCGACGAGTCCGACACCGGTCGCCACTTCTTTTTGGACGTCTGTCATGGCATTCGCTGTATCGTTGACGAGACGTTTGACACCGGAAATCAAATCGGTGATTTCTTTTGCTGATGTTGCTGTCTGTTCAGCAAGCTTCTTAACTTCTGCTGCAACAACGGCAAACCCACGCCCGGCATCCCCAGCACGTGCCGCTTCAATCGAGGCATTGAGGCTAAGTAAATTCGTCTGCGCTGAGATATCACTGATGACATCGGTAATCCGTGAGATTTCACCCGTCATGTCGGTCAAGCGACCGTTCAGTGTTGCTGACTGTTCCATCTTGCTTGAAATCATGTGCATCGCTTCGACCGAGTCTGTCGCCAGCGTCTTCCCGTTCTCCGCTTCCGTCTGCATGACGGTCGCCGATTTCAATGCTTCATTCATTTCTTTTGCCACTTCATCCATCGTCCGTTTGACGGCACCAAGTGCGTCCATCGACAGGTAAGCTTGATCGACGTTTTCATTCATCTTCATTGACAGTTCTGCCATCGCTGACTGAATGCTTTCGCCCGATGCATTGCCTTCTTGCACGGCCGCCGCGATTTCTTGCGCTGACGCTGTCAATTTATCACTTGAATTGCCCATCTGTGTTGCTTGTTTGCGAATATGTAAGACCATGACTTCGAGTTCATGCATCAATTGATCGACTTCGTCGCCACGTTTGGCTTCTTCGAAATCAACATTGAAGTTACCGTTTGCGACTTCACGTGCCGTTTCCGTCGCTTTTTCGATTGCTCTGATTGGCTGACGAAGAATCAATTGAATCAACAACGAGCCGAGAATCGAAAGTATTAATCCAATTCCTGCACCAAATAAAATCGCTTGATTTTCTGCGACATCAACTCCACGCGCAAGGAATAATGTCAGCTGTGCTGAAATCCCACCCGTAATGACTGAAATCGCCAGTACCCAGACAAATAACCGCATTTTTAAATTTTTCCGTAATCTACTCATCTTCGAAACTCCCTTTCCTGTTTCAAATCTCATCACTCTTCTTATCGGCAACTTCTGAGAACGCTTTAAGTGAATTGACCTGATTTCATAGTTCGTTATCGAACATACTTTTCACACGTATTCACTAATGAATACAAAAACGACCATCCTGACTGTTCCTATGGAAAGAACAGTCTGAATGATCGACTATTATTTATCAAAATTAGGCGATTCACCTCCCACTTCTAAACGAAGTGAAAGTGGGAGATGAATCGCCAGCCTGCCTTTCGGGTATATTCCCTTTGAAGGAGGTGAAAAATGGTGTTGAAGCACAAGGCCTACAAATTCAGAATCTACCCCACAAAAGAGCAGGAAATCCTGATCGCGAAGACGATTCGATGTTCGCGTTTCGTCTTCAACCACTTCTTGGCGAAGTGGGATGAAATGTACAAGACCACTGGAAAAGGACTGTCCTACGGTTCTTGTTCTAAAGAAATTCCTTTGTTGAAGCAGGAGTTCGACTGGTTGAAGGAAGTGGATAGTACATCTGTTCAGATCAGCGTCAAACATCTTGCTGATGCGTTTGAACGCTTA
>NZ_MOLV01000029.1 GCF_001870785.1 Exiguobacterium sp. KRL4 | reverse complement strand
GGGAAAGATGTACCAGGTGGTATCATCGGTAACATCGTCGCAGGTTTCGTCGGTGCAATGATCGGTCAAGCAATCTTCGGTACAATGGGACCAGATATCGCTGGTTTCGCCATCATTCCAGCAATCTTAGGTGCAATCATCTTAATCTTCATCGTATCGCTGGTTCTTCGTTCAGTTCGTCGTAAATAATTAGACTACTAAATTTAAAAGGAGTGTTTTAAATGGGATTCTTATGGGCTTTAATCGTTGGTGGTATTATTGGTTGGTTAGCAAGTCTTATTCTCGGTAAAGATGTACCAGGTGGAATTATCGGTAACATCATCGCAGGTTTTGTTGGTTCAATGATCGGACAAGCATTGTTCGGCAGCTGGGGACCAGATATCGCTGGTTTCGCCATCGTACCTGCTATCTTAGGTGCAATCATCTTAATCTTAATCGTTTCGTTCATCCTTCGTGCGGTCAACAAACGATAATCTAATTTACTACAACAAACCACTAAAGATGTACTGTCTTTAGTGGTTTTCGTTTGTTTCTTGATTAGCCTTCCACTTAAGAAGTTCACCGTAATTCAAGCCACATCTTACCCGATCGCTCAATGACACGTTTCTCTGACTTAATGTTTAACCATCCTAACAACTCTTCAAAAAAGTTTGCCGGGTACTTCCAGACCGTCCCAACCGATTCTTTTGCTTTTGATTCCGGTTTTCCCGCTACCGCTTCGAGTTCGGATGGTGTTTTATTTAAATCAATCAACAGACTTTGTACTTCTTGTTTGTCATAGGTCACTTCAAATCCGTCATAGGTCGTCTTATTCGCGACACGTGTGGATGGTGGACCAAACGTCTGCTCCATTTCTTTTTGACTTCGACCGAGATAATCCGTCATTTGTTCGACCGTTTTACCTGTTCTTGCCTTGACTTCCGCCTCTAACAATTTCTCAATATCGATACCATATTGCTCTTTTTGATCCGGTGCAACTTGTTCGGCCAGCTGAAAAGCAATCGTCGTCGTTTTTTGGTCACCCAGCTGTACGGTTTTACTCGCACGTCCGGTTTTACCGTTTGCTTCAACACGGGCTGAAACTTCATACTCTCCTGGAAATCGTTCAATCGTTAATGGTTTTTCCTGATTCAGATTTCCTGCCGGTGTATCTTCGATTGAAATTTCTGTTCCTTCAGTATCACTTGTCACTTCTAATGTCTGCTTATTCAAATGAAGGATATAGGTATCATACCAGAAACGTCCGGCTTGTTTTTTCAGTGCAAATAAATCTTGTTTCGCTGTTTTTTTCGTTTTGTGTGGATAATTTTTTTGGTCGGACGTGATTTCAGCGACAGCTTGGTCGAGTCGTTGCGGATCTGCCAAGAACCAGTCCATGAGTCGATTACTATCCGCCATCTGTAACGGTTTGTTATTGAGGTAGACCAGTTCCTGAAACGTTTTCCGATCCCGCTCCTGTAGCGCCTTTTTAAATACTTCATCTGTCTGTTGACGTTCTGCTGCTGGTCGGACCTGGCTCCAACCAAACCAAGCCATTACAAATATCAGAAGTACGATGCTGCCAATGAGACCTATCCGTTGATTTCTTTTTCTCTTTTTTTCGTATGCGGTGATGCGAGATGGCATCTCAATTCCCCCTACTTTCTGATTCCGGCGATTTCCTTTAGTTTAGAAACCCTTCATATCCTTGTCAATTGCCCGCAAGACGGATTTCCTCGAGTATACTGATACTACATCTATGTTAAAGGAGTGAGTTCATTGCAAAAAGAAAACTGTATTTTCTGTAAGATTGCAAATCATCAGGTTCCAAGCTACACATTATTTGAAAATGAACATGTTCTAGCGTTTCTTGATTTATCTCAAGTCACGAAAGGTCACACGCTCGTCATCCCGAAACAACATGCAGACAATATCTATGATTTATCTCAAGCAGATGCTCAAGCCGTTTTTGCAGCCGTTCCAGAAATTAGCCGCGCCCTGCAACAAGAAACAGGAGCAGCCGGAATGAACATCCTCTCGAATACGGGAAAGGTAGCCGGACAGTCTGTTTCCCACTTCCATCTCCACCTCATTCCACGCCACGATAAACATGATGGATTTGGCGCCAAGTGGGAAGTTCATAACGACGACTATACGGCTGAAGAGTTAGCTACAATCGCTGAATCGATCAAAAGCCGTCTATAATGACTGAAAAACAGATCATTTACTGACTCATTTTAGAAATATTGCCAAAATAGGTTTCCAATATCGGATTTTCGGTAAAATAATATGAAACAAATATTTTAATATCAAAAAGGAGGTAAACTATGTCGAAGCGTCCCCATCGTAACTGGGTCGCTTTTGGTGCTACGCTGTCGCTTGTAACTTTTTACGGTTTGAAGGCGCTTCGCCAAGGTACTAAAAGTGACTCTTCGAATGGTAAACAACGTCGAAATTCTTATTCTACAATCGTAACGAACGTGCAGGATTTGACGCAGGAGGGAAAGAATCTAATAGAGACAGCCAAACTTTCTGGCATGACGTTTAAAGAAGAAGTAACAAAAGATGTCTCTCAGTATCAATCAGAGGTTCAAGAATCGCTGACACGTCTTCAGAAACTTGCCGATGAGGCTAAACAAGACGTCAATCATCTCACTCCCCAACAGTAAAGATCCACTGCTTCGATTTGTTTTTGTATAGTTTGCATTTTGCGCGTTTGAGCCATTGTCACCTTTCGAAAGGATGAGTCAGATATGGAACACGAAAAATTATATCCTGGACAAGAAGCACTGTTATACAGTCATAAAATTGTCCAACTGAGCAAAGCACTATGGAAAACGGTAGAAAAAGATTGGCAAAATTGGATCAAGCCATTTGATTTAAACATTAACGAACATCATATTTTATGGATTTCTCATGCCTTAGGTGGCGCGTCGATTTCTGAAATTGCAAAATACGGTGTGATGCACGTTTCGACAGCCTTTAACTTTTCGAAAAAATTAGAAGACCGCGGTCTTTTAACGTTTTCGAAAAAAGAGACCGATAAACGAAATACCTACGTCCAACTGACACCGGAAGGCGAAAGTTTGTTACTAGAAACGATTCAAGCGTTCCGTCCAGAGGAAAATGGTGTGTTCCGTGCTTCGTTACCGCTTCAAGAGCTTTACGGGAAATTCCCCGAGCTGACCGACATATCTGCGATTGTCCGTCGTCTGTACGGCGATAGTTTTATGGACATCTTTGCCGAAACATCCAAAATGATTACAGAAGAAGCCGATCGTCGCCCACAAGATCCAGTCGTCGAATCCATCAAGAAAGCCTGAGATGTTAGCACCGACGTTCTAAGCCTCCAGGGCCTAGGACGTTTTTTGTTTTTTTAAAGTGACGTTCCTTTTACCGTTTTGTCTCAAAACGCTCAGGTCCTTCACAATTTCCCACAAAAATAGTCGTCTCACGATGTAATGATTATGATAGCATGGGGTAAGAACAAATCACTTTCGATTTTGAGGAAAGCTGTCAAGATAACGAAGATATGATATGATAGAACGGTTGAAATAAATGGTAAATTAGGGGTGTATGTATGAAAAAGAAACTTTTAAGCGTAGCAGCAGTAGCAAGTGTTTTCACATTAGCAGCATGTGGTTCAAACGACGAAGCCGTCATCAACTACAAAGGTGGCGAAGTCAATAAAGCGGACGTCCAAGAAGAAGCCTATCAAAAAGCAGGCGCACAAATTGCTTTCCAACAAACAATGAACGAGTTGCTCGAAAAAGAATACGGCAAAAAAGTAACTGACAAAGAAGTCGATGCAGAAGTCAAAAAGACGAAAGATCAGTTCCCGGATAAGGAACAGTTCAATACGACACTGCAAACCGCTGGAATCAAAAACGAAAAAGAATTTGAAAAAGTCCTTCGCACACAACTTCTGTTGACTGAAGCAAAATCTGCGAAATCAAAAGTAACGGATAAAGAAATCGAAGACCGTTTTAATCAAGAAAAAGTCGAAGTTAAAGCAAGCCATATCCTTGTTGAAAAAGAAGCAGACGCAAAAGCAATCAAAAAACAATTGGATGACGGTGGCGATTTCGCAAAAATCGCAAAAGCAAAATCAACAGATACAGGTAGTGCTACGAAGGGCGGCGACCTCGGATACTTTACAAAAGGTAAAATGGTCGAGGAGTTCGAAAACTATGCCTTCAAAGATGGCGTTGAAGGTAAAGTTTCTGACCCAATCAAAACGCAATTCGGATACCACATCATTAAAGTAACGGATCGTAAAGAGAAAAAAGACTTTACGCTCGAAAAAGAATCAGATCGTATCAAAAAAGCATTAGCAGAAGAAAAAGCTGCTCAAGTCAATCCAAACGATATCTATCGTTCATTGATCAAAAAATACGATGTTAAAATCGAAAACAAAGACTTCAAAGATGCGTTTGATCTCGACAAGCAGGAACAACAGCAAATGCAACAACAAATGCAACAACAGCAACAACAATAATCAAAAACAAGATGGACTCAAAAGTTAGTCTTTACACGAATCAGGGGATGGATATCAAAGTCCGTCCCCTGTTCTTATCTCAAAAAAAATCACTCGCTTCATCGGCTGTCCTGTAGAAGCCATGAGAAGCAAGTGATTTTTTTGAGTTTTCTCTTTTTTAGTACTGATTTTTTAGTACTGACTCATTTTTACCGAATCGGTGCACGCTCATATTGTTTTGGCAAACTCACTTCGTCCTTGAGCTCTGCTGCTGCGTGATAGACCCAGTACGGTTGACGTAATAACTCACGCGCGAGCAAGATGACGTCGGCGCGTTCACTCCGAACGATTTCTTCCGCAAGTGTCGCTGTTGTGATCAAACCAACTGCTCCCGTCTTCATGCCTGTTGCGTGTTTGATTTCAGCCGCATACGGGACTTGATACCCCGGATACACATCAGGTACGGCATTGGCCACAACTGCACCTGAACTGCAATCAAGCAAATCGATGTTGCGTTTCAGTAATTCATTGGCAAGTGGGATATAGTCTGTAGCCGTCATGCCACCTTCTGCATGATCGGCAGCGGATATCCGAACCCATAACGAGATGTTCGACTTTTCTTGAATCGCATCGATGATTTCTAATAAGAAGCGCATCCGATTCTCCATTGATCCACCATATTGATCCTGTCGTTTGTTCGACAGCGGAGATAAAAAGGTATTAATCAAATAACCGTGCGCACCGTGTAATTCAATGAAATCGTAGCCTGCCTCCTCCACTCGAAGTGCAGCGTCGACGAATTGTTGTTTGACGATTCCGATGTCTTCAAGCGTCAATTCACGCGGCTCCTCATACGAATCATCAAACCCAATGGCAGACGGGGCAACAGGTGGTTTTGCCGTCGTACTTTTTCGTCCGGCATGTGCCAATTGGACACCCGCCTTTGCACCGGCTGCCTTCACTTGATCGGCAATTCGGCGTAATCCTGCGATATGATCATCTGACCAGACGCCTAGATCACCCGCTGAAATCCGTCCGTCTGGTGTGACTGCCGTTGCTTCCAAGATGACACCACCGACACCACCAACGGCACGTGACGCGTAATGGGTGACATGCCAATCCGTTACTAACCCATCTTCTTTTGCACTATACATACACATCGGTGCCATGATGACACGGTTTCGGAACAGAACTCGTCCGATTTGGACAGCTTCAAATAACTTGGTTTTCATGCTTTCACTCCTCTGATCAATTTAAAATCATTTCTCTGCTCATCGTATGATGTTCACTGATTAGAGTTTCGGACGATAAAATGACCGATTATCTAGCGCAAACGACCGCTCCGAAAATTGTCCGGGTTCTACGTACTCGAGCAGGCGATCCATCATCGTCATCCGAGCATCTAAGTTGTCAATCAAAAACAGGACTTCTGCTTCACGCATTTGTGGTGCGACAGCCGATCCCCACTCCGGACGACCATGATGACTCAGGACTAAATGTTGCAAGACCGTCAAGACCTCGGCATCGATTTGTAACTCGGCACCGACTTTTTCTAATTCGGCCACCATCAACGAGATGTGACCCACCAATTTTCCTGGGAGCGTATACTCTGGTGCCACAGGATCGGATAATTCTTTGATTTTCGCGTAGTCATGTAAGACGACACCAGCAATCAATAAATCTCGATTCAACGTCGGATAAAGACGTGCGATTTGATCTGCTAACTTCAACATCGACAGGACATGATACGATAACCCCGAGTAGAAGGCATGATGATTTTTGACTGCTGCGGGATGCGTGAAATATGCATCAAATTCTTTGATGACTAAATGTTTGACTAGCTTTTTCATGTCGGCATGGTGAATCGACTCAATGAAGCTCAGGACCTCGGTTTCGATTTGTTCACGCGGGAACGGTGCGGACTGAATGTACTCTTCAACGTTCGTCTCATCAAGAACCGTAATCTGTTTCAGTTTCAATTGTGTCCGTCCGCGGTAATCCATCACTTCCCCCGCAGCATGGACGATAAACTTTGGCGCATATTTATCAAGATCGCTCGTATCCCACATCTTTGTCTCAATTTCGCCAGTCTTATCTGCTAAGATTAATGTCAGATACGGTTTTCCGTTTGCCGCGATTCCTTTTAATGCCTGCTTGATCATGACTCGCTGATCGAGCATTTCTCCAATTGCTAACTGACCGATACCTTTCATTTCACAACACTTCCTTTTATCTGAATTCATTTTGGTGGATCTATTCACACATCCATCTGACCGTCATCTATCACTTTACCATTCTACTATATAGGAGCTCAAAACATGGAATCCAACTTACAATTCAACTGGCATCGTTATCCGACACTTTCTGCATACGAAAAACACCTCAGCCAACCCGAACACACGACTTCATATAAACTGGATTGGTTGACCGAACTTCGAACGAAAGACATGAACTTTACACGCGTCGAACTCGATGTGTTATATGGATCAATCGTGACTTGGCAAAATCCTGATGATAAAAGTGATCGTCGTTTCATCTGTTATTACGTCTCGCCTACGGAATTGATCACGATTGGTTTATCGGACCATACCGTCTCCTTGGTCGAACCCTATCAGGCGACAACACCGTTTGAAGCCTTTTATGCGATTCTCGCCCTTCAAATGAATACGTATTTTAACGGCATCGATGCATTTGAGACTGAACTCTTTTTACGACAAGATGAACTACGGGGAAGCATTGACGAAAATTCGCTCGACAGCATCTTCGGATTACGTGACACGATTGAAAATTGGTCCGATTTGATCGTTCCGTTCCGTGAGCTTATTTTGGCCGGTCCTGAAGCCTTCATCCGACAAACCACGTATTCGGATGCCTTTGCCTTTCGACTGGCAGAAAAACGTGTCGAACGGCTCTTGATGTTGATTGAGCATTATCAAAAAGACATCGAAGTATTGCTCGATCTTTCAACGACCGTGTCGAACTTCAGGGGAAATGAAATCATGAAAGCCTTAACGATTTTCACGGCCGTCGCCACTCCAATGATGGCCCTCGGTGCAATTTGGGGAATGAATTTTAAAAACATGCCCGAGCTCGACTGGAAATATGGATATGCAAGTTCCCTCTTTTTGATTTTCCTCACGACCGGCGGAATCTTTTATTGGATGAAACGTCGTGGTTGGTTAGGAGCGCTCGTCCGCATGCCAAATAAAAAGTCGAGAGTAAAAAATAGATAACAGAACATAAGTTCGTTATACTTAGTGTAACGAATTAACCGATTGAAAGAAAGGAGGAGACGATGATGGGAAGAAAAATCATTCATGTCGACATGGATGCTTTTTATGCATCCGTGGAGCAACGCGACCGTCCGCATCTAAAAGGTGTTCCCGTCATCGTCGGTGGTCCTCCTCATGCGCGGGGTGTCGTCGCAACGTGTTCGTATGAAGCACGAAAATATGGGATTCACAGCGCCATGCCATCTCGACGAGCGTTCCAACTGTGTCCACGGGCAGTTTTCCTGCGCCCTCGTTTTGAAGTGTACCGTGCTGTCAGTGCCCAAATCATGGAACTTTTCCTAGAAGTCACACCACTCGTCGAACCGCTGTCACTCGATGAAGCATATCTTGATGTCACAGAAAATAACCTGCAGATGACGAGCGCGACGCATATCGCCCAGTACATCCTGACGGAAATCAAACGACGGACAGGTTTGACCGCTTCTGCCGGCGTATCGAACTCAAAGCTGGTCGCCAAAATTGCCTCCGGTCATCAAAAGCCGAATGGATTAACCGTTTTGCCTCCAGATGCTGTTTTACCATTTTTATCAGGATTAAAGATCGGGGATTTACACGGGGTCGGAAAAGTAACGGAGCAAACGCTTCGGAAACATGGTTTTAACACGGTCGCAGATCTCCAACAATCGTCGATTGCCGAACTGCGGGGCCTCCTCGGTCGGGATCGGGGAACCGAACTGTATACGATGGCGCATGGAGAAGATGAACGAATGGTCCGGCCGCACCGTGAACGGAAATCAATCGGCTCCGAAAGTACATTCGAAGAAGATACAGAAGATATCGATACCATTTTTGAGACGTTGAAACGTGAAGCTCTGTCCGTTGTCAAAACGCTGAACCAAAAGGAACTGGTCTGCCGAACCGTCACGATTAAATGGAAAACGGAAGATTTTCAGTCACGTTCTAGACGGTATACGTTTTTAGAAGAAACGGCTGATGAGGAAACATTACTCCGCGTCACGACCAAGTTGTTTAATGAAATTGAATTTACAGGTCCGATTCGTTTAATCGGGATGAGTGTCAGTCATCTTGAGTCTCCCTCTCCTTCTAAACAGTTGACGTGGCAAGATATTGATTCCTACTTGTAAAATGAACCGCTATTCATTACACTTAAGTTAGTCATTTCCGACAAGGAGGCAGCAGCCATGCTTTATACGATTACCGCATTTTCAGATCGAGGAGACACATTACTGGATGATACGTTTGACGCCCCTTCAGATGCAGAGGCACGTCAGGAAGGCATCCGTCGTCTGAAAGAAGCAGACTTGGAACATCGCGGGGCACGCGTGACCCGTGCTGGACAGTTGATTCATTTTGAACGGGCCTACCTTCCTCGTCTCGTTCCAACAGGAAAAACGTCATAACAAAAACCTCGGTCCAATTGAATGGAGCCGAGGCTTTTTTATGATTTCACTGAACGTCGTCTTGATTTTGTTCCATCATCGGCGCATAGAGTTCTTCGAGCGGTTTCATGATGATTTGTGTCACTTCCGTCAACATCGTGTGCATGCGTTGTTCTTCCTGCATCAGTTGACCAATCAACGGATTGTTTTGGACTTCCAGCATCTTCGCTTGTGCCGATGCCATATCTTCAGGTGTAATTTCTTCACCTTGCATTTGTTTTTGTTGTAATTCCAGTTGAACATTCCGGAATGAAGCGAATAGTTCGTTTGACATCGGATCTGCATTGACTTGAGCATAAAGATCTTTTAATGTCGTGTATTCTGATGTTTCGCGAAGTGCACGCTCTAGTGTGTAAGCATGATCGTATAAGTTTGTTTCAGACATGTTTGAACCCTCCAATTTAGTTAAACGATAAGAAGTATCGCTTGTATCACTCCAATTAAACCACCTAACAGTCCTCCAAGCCAAGTGATAGCCCGGAATTCCCTTCTTGAAATCGACAAGACGATTTCTTCCAGATACGCCGTATCAAGTAAATCAACTTCTTCCCGGACAATCGTTTCGAGATCGAGTGTCGCCAGGATTCGCTCGACTTGTTCGACCAGGCGGACCACCACCTGTTTAGAAAGCACCGGCACCATTTCTTGACTGATCCGGGCTTCGAACGGTTCCAGTAGTTCGTGCAGTTGCGTATCCCATAATTTCGTCAACGGAATACGCGTTAAAATCTCTGATTTCATCCGCTCGGTGATTTGTCGTTCCGTCTCCACCTCGAGAAGTGATTCAATCGGCTGTTCTAACAATGTACCGACTTCTTGTTCGACCATTTCACTGATGAATTGGTGTGTCGACTTTCCTTGTATTACCCGTTTAAGTTCCGGTTGAATCATTTCGACGATATTGACATTGGCAAGCAACATCCCGAACATTCCTCCACCTAATTTGCCTTGAATGAACTGAGCGACGGTTTCTTCCAGTTTCATTTTCCCGGCAGGACTCTCAAAATACTGTTCGGTTTGATGAAGTAACGTCTCGACAACTCCAGGAATCGCTGCCTTGATTTTTCTTGTCCCGCCATCCCCGATGACTTCTGATAATCGTGCCGTTTTAATCGCGGCTACCATTGTTGCCAATTCCAGATCAATCCGCTGTTCCATTTGATGGTGTAATCTTTCTTCCGGATTCGTGACGAATCGTTCAGCGATCTCACGAATCGTTTTCGTCGACCGCGTAAACTTCTGTAACTCCTGCTGAATCATTCGGGTAATCGCTTCATATACGACCGGCTGCTGAAGCCGCTTGCTGATTCCTTCCGGCGTCAACAAATGTTTCACGACCGTTCGTCCGAGATTTGCTGCTAATTCGTCACGTCGTTTTGGAATTAACCCGGGTGTAAATGGAATCCGGTACTTTCCAATATACTTCGCTTCGAGCGGCCGAAACAACATCCGAATCGCAAGATGATTGGTGACCGCCCCGATCAATGCTCCAATCAAGATCATTCCAATGGCTTTCAGGATAAAATCTACTTCCACTTGCATAGGTTCTCGTTCCTTCCAATTTTAGTATTGTGGTAAAGTCAAAGTAGGATTTTTTTTAAGGAGGCGCCTCGTGTGTTACAACAATTAACCGTCTTATTCAAAGATCACCTTTCGACCGATCCCACTGTTTACTGTACCGATAAGTATACCGTATATCAGTTAGCAGATGGACTTCGGTTCGGTGTCGAAAATACCATCTTAACGACTCGAGAAGCCGACTTGCTCGACTTGCTTGCAGAACGCGTCGTCACCTCGAGTTCTGATCAAGTCACCTCCTGGCGCCATAGACTGGAACGAAATCAAGCAGAAGAACCCTCTCCCTTTCGGATGATTCATTTTTTGTTTGAACAACTGGATGAACGGACTAGTGAAGATTTACAGCAGTTGCTGTATTCCTTTTTTCATTCATCCAGCTTGATCATTCCACTGACCGCAAATCGTCTTGTCGTCATCGAACGTGAAGAAACTGTTCCTGAAGATGATCTTCACGACTTTTTCACAGCACTCCAATCTGATTTTCTGATCGATGGGAAAGTGTTGATCGGACAACAACGTAAGTCCGGTGATATCGCTACTCAGTTTCGTCTAGAACAGGCCGCCTTACGAGAAATTCCACTTTTGCATATCGAACGGTTCCTTCCAGCGCTGACACGATTGGTCCTCTTATCTGCGGAGATCCGCGATGAGTTGACACAACGTTTCATCACGCCACTGGAATATGAATCGCGAGAAACCATCCATGCTTTTTGTCGTGCGAATCTCAATGTGTCACTGACAGCAAAACATCTCTTTTTACATCGTAATAGCCTGCAGTACCGGCTCGACCGGTTGACCGAACAAACGGAAATCGATATCCGTTCCTTCGAAGGAGCTACGTTTTTGTACACATTGTTACTTGTAGCATAGTGACCAAATGATAACGGTTACATTCAGTCATGTTGTCCATATGCTTTTTTGTCCTTTTCTCCTATACTAATCCTTGTAAGCGTTATATTAATCGATTACTTAATTTACAGGAGGATGTACACATGGCAGATATTCGTCTTGATCATATTGATAAAGTTTATTCTGGAACAGCAAAAGCGGTTGATGATTTTAACCTTCATATTAAAGATAAAGAATTCATCGTGTTTGTTGGACCATCAGGTTGCGGGAAATCGACGACACTTCGAATGATTGCTGGTCTTGAAGAAATTTCAGGTGGAGATTTTACGATTGATGGCAAACGGATGAACGACGTGGCACCAAAAGATCGTGATATCGCAATGGTTTTCCAAAACTATGCCCTCTATCCGCATATGAACGTGTATGACAACATGGCATTCGGACTGAAGTTGCGCAAGTTCCCAAAAGACGAAATCAAACAACGTGTTGACAACGCAGCTCGAATTCTTGGACTTGAAGAATACTTGGAGCGTAAACCTAAAGCCCTCTCGGGTGGACAACGCCAACGTGTCGCGATCGGTCGTGCCATCGTCCGTGATGCGAAAGTCTTCTTGATGGATGAGCCCCTCTCGAACTTAGATGCAAAACTTCGTGTGCAAATGCGTAAGGAAATCATCCAGTTGCACAAACGTCTTGAAACGACAACGATTTACGTGACACACGATCAAACGGAAGCGATGACACTTGCGACACGGATCGTCATCATGAAAGCCGGTCTGATCCAACAAGTCGGTACACCAAAAGAAGTATACGATCACCCGGATAACATGTTCGTCGCAGGTTTCATCGGTTCTCCTTCGATGAACTTCCTGACAGGTAAACTTGCGGAAGACGGCCTCTTCCATGTCACAGGCACAGAAGAGAAATTCGAAGTCCCAGAAGGCAAAATGAAAGTTCTCCGCGAACGTGGCTATACAAGTAAAGATCTTGTTCTCGGCATCCGCCCGGAAGACATTCACGCTGAATTGATTTATCAAGATACGCAAACAGCACACCGCTTCCAAGCTCACATCGAAGTCTCTGAATTGATGGGAGCCGAGTCTTACCTCTATTCAAAAGTCGGAAACCAGGCATTCACGGCACGTGTCGATTCGCGTTCGCACGTTGAGATGGGTTCAGATTTGGATCTTTTCTTCGATATGACGAAAGCACATTTCTTCGACGCTGCAACAGAAGCAACAATCCGTTAATCTTTTAGATTCAGTGACTGTAGTCAGGCTGTCCATTTGTGGGCAGTCTTTTTTATTGACAGACGTTCCTGTAACTTTGTATGATACTGCTTGTAGTCTTAAATTAATCCTATTCGAAAACTAGGAATTGAAATCATTTATTTATTAAAGGAGAGAGCGCTATGAAACACGGACTAAAGCTAGCAGTAGCAGCACTATCAACAGCGGGGGTGTTAGCGGCGTGCGGCGCTTCTAACGAAGAAGCAAACAAAGACGAAAAAATCGTAACGGTCGGAACAGAAGCAACATACCCGCCATTTACGTATAAAGAAAAAGGCAAACTGACAGGGTATGATATCGATGTCATGAATGAAGTCGCAAAACGTGCCGGCTATAAAGTCGAGTACAAAGCGATGGACTTCAAAGGATTAATCCCAGCACTTGATTCAAAACGGATCGATGTCATCGCGAACCAAATGGGAATCACGGATGAGCGGAAAGAAAAATATGTCTTCTCTGATGCCTATACGGTTTCTGGTTCAACAATTATCGTCAACAACAAAACAAACGATATCAAAACGCTTGATGATCTGAAAGGCAAAACGGTTGGTTCGACACAAGGTTCACTTTACGCCAAAACGGCTGAAGAAGCTGGCGCAAAAGTGAAGTACTACAAAGGTGCGAACCAAGTCTTAAAAGACCTTGAAGCAGGTCGAGTTGATGCTGCGATGAACGACCGTCTGTTCGTCTTAACGGAACTCAAAAAAGCGGGTTACAAAGTGAAAGCAGTCGGTGAGACGTTTGATAAAAACGAATCTGGTCTGATGATGGCTAAAAACAGCAAGTATACGGAAGACTTCAACAAAGCACTCGCAGAGATGCAAGAAGACGGCACGCTCGCAGATCTTGGGAAAAAATACTTTAACGAGGACATCAGTAAGTGATGGAATTGTTTACAATCGTCCGTGATAACGCGGACGTCTACGGAAAGGCGATTGGCACTACACTTCTTGCAAGTGGATTTGCCATCGTCTTTGCGCTTTTTCTTGGTCTGATTCTTGCTGTCATGCGGGATAGCCGCTTCGCCGTCTTAAGCGGTTTCGCACGATTGTATGTCTCGTTTTTCCGAGGAACCCCGTTGTTACTTCAAATTCTGATCTTATATAATGGTCTCGTCGTACTGCAACTGACTGGTTTTCAAGCGTTGGCCTTCGGTCTATCGCTTCACTTCTCGGCTTACATCTCGGAATCATTCCGGGCAGCCATCTCATCTGTCGACCGTGGACAATGGGAAGCGGCGGATTCACTCGGTATTCCACGCCGTAAGACGTTCAAGGACGTCATTCTTCCGCAAGCCTTGTCTCGTGCCATTCCGCCACTTTCGAACTCGGTCATCGATATCATTAAATCGACGTCACTCGGGACGATTGTTGCTGTTGAAGAACTGACGTATGTCTCCGATCAAATCTCGGCGACGACGTATCTCGTCATGCCCTTACTACTGTTCTCGGCAGCGCTTTATTGGATCATGTCTACCTTGATTCAAGGTGTTCAGCATCGACTCGAAGCACGATTCAGTATTCCAGAATAATTCTATACACTTGGAATGATTACACATTCCAAGTGTATTTTTTTAATCTTTTTAGGGTTTAATACTAGGCAAGTCGGGAATAATCAAGTATACTAAAAAAAATCAGAATTATCTGATAATTTTAAAAGGAGCGTGGCCGAGATGAAACAAGTAATTGAAGCTTTCCGTAGACAAGATGCAGAGCAGCGGATTCCAGTGCTACGCCTCGAAATCGATTATGAGCTCAGTACGCTCTTCGATGCTATCCAAGTCAGTGATCAAGCAGCCGTTGTCGCTAGTAAAGAACGTCTAGATAAATATCGTCAGGAAATGCTTCGCCTCGAAGCATAACCCTATAGATACTCCCATCTCAACTCCCCCTTGAGATGGGACTTTTTTTGCAAAAAAATAGCCCGAAGGCTATTTTTCAATCGACGTCCCGTCCACGGGATGCTTTTAAGATTTCAAACCACTGCTCACGAGACAAGTCGAGACGCGTCGCTCGAACCGCTGATTCGATGCGCTCGATTTTACCTGAACCGACGATTGGCATGATGCGTGCTGGATGTTTCAGCAACCACGCATAGGCGACTTCATCAATATCTTTCGCCCCAAGGTCACGCCCGATTTCTTCTAATTTTTCACGTAACGGTGCAAACTGTTCTTCCTTGAACAAACGCCCGCCTGCGAGTGGACTCCATGCCATGACCGGCATTTCGTTTTCGTGGCATAGATCAACTGATCCATCTTCAAAATGTTTGAGTTCTGCGACAGACAGCTCAAGCTGGTTCGTCACGAGCATAAACGGCAGTCGTGATTGAATCAAACTTTGTTGAGCAGGTGTATGGTTCGACAATCCAAAGGTCCGTACTTTTCCGGATTCCTTCAATTCGACGAATGCTTCGGCAATTTCGTTTGGATCCATCAATGGGTCCGGACGGTGAATCAATAACGTATCGATGTACTCAACACCCAGTTCTTTTAACGAACGTGTCGCATGATCAATGATATGTGCTTTTGTCGTGTCATAAAAAGAGAGTTTTTGCTGTGAAAAGTGATTCCCTTTCATCTTGATTCCTGTTTTTGTGACGATTTCCATGCGATCACGGAGTTCTGGTTTAAGTGCCAACGCTTCACCAAACAACCGTTCATTCGTATAGTCCCCGTAAATATCTGCGTGATCAAAGGTTGTAATCCCAAGCTCTAGACATTGTTCGATTAGCATAAGTCGTTCTTCTGCTGTCATATTCCATTCGTTTAACCGCCATAAACCATGAACAATTCTTGAAAATGAAAGTTCGTCTGTTAAGTGGATTCGTTCCATCATATGTCATCTCCTCTATCTCGATCTCTTGCTTCACCGTTCACTCTACATGATATTGATAACGGTTGCACGGCTTACGCTTTTTTTTTGGAGAAACCATACGAAAAGCCGACAAAGATATTGCTATTTTTGTCGGCTTTCCATCTAGAACTCACTTATTGAATTTGTTCGACTTCCTGCATGACTTCATCTTCAATCATTTGACGTTTCCGCGATGTCTCGGCTGCATCAGGAGATGTCACGCTGAAGTAAAACTTGATTTTTGGTTCTGTACCGGAAGGACGCAGGCAGAACCATGATCCGTCTTCTAACGTGAATTTCAAGACGTTTGATTTGGGTAGATTGATCGGTGACGGTTTATGCTGAATCAAATCATGCGAAATACTCGCATCGTAATCTTCAAACAAGACAACTTTTTCACCAGCAACTTGTTTTGGCGGATGCTCCCGGAACGTATCCATGATGCGTCCGATTTGTTCTACTCCATCTTTTCCTTTTAACGTCAACGAACGAAGCGACTCTTCGAAATACCCGAATTGCTCATAGATGGCTTGTAACGCTTCATAGAGCGTCCGCCCTTCCTTCTTATGGTACGCTACCATCTCTGCTGCAAGGAGGCACGCCTGGACGGCATCTTTGTCCCGGCAGAAGTCGCCGATTAGATATCCGTAACTTTCTTCATAGCCAAATAAATACTCATATTCACCAGAAGCATTGTATTGTTTGATTTTTTCTCCGATGAACTTAAATCCAGTCAACGTATTCTCAACGTGCAAGTCGTAATGGCGGGCAATCAAGGCACCAAGCTCGGACGTGACAATTGTTTTTGCGACGAAACCATTTTTCGGCAATGTTCCCTGTGCCGCTTTTTGAGACAGGATGTAGTCCAGTAACAAAGCACCTGTTTGATTCCCAGTGAGCACCACCCACTCGCCATTCGCATCACGTGTTGCGACGCCAACACGATCGGCATCTGGATCCGTTGCAAGTAAGACGTCTGCATCGACACGATTTCCATATTCGATGGCCAATGTAAAGGCAGCATGCTCTTCCGGATTCGGAGAAGATACCGTCGGGAATGCCCCATCCGGCTTCGCTTGTTCTTCAACGACCGTCACGTGCTCAAAACCGTAATTTTTCAGACCAACCGTCACCGGTACAAGCCCTGTTCCATGAAGGGGTGTGAAGACGATTTTCAAAGGTGCTGTCAATTCTTCTTGAATCGTCGGTAACACGCGAATCGTTTTTAGTTGTTCTTGATACGCATCATCCAACTGTTCACCAACTCGGACAATCAATCCGTTTGCCCGCAAGACTTCTTCTGCTTCGAGTTCAATCGCCAACTCGTCCGCGACTTGATCGACGTACGAGACAAGGTCATCGGCTTCTTTTGGCGGCAACTGTCCACCATCATTACCGTACACTTTATACCCGTTATATTCCGGCGGATTATGGCTTGCTGTAATGACGATCCCGCCTGCTGCACGAAGTTCACGTACCGCAAACGATAATTCGGGTGTCGGACGGAGACCGTCAAACAAATAGGCTTTGATTCCGTTGCTTGCAAGTGTTTTCGCTGCTTCTAAAGCAAACTCTGGAGAATAGTGACGGGAATCGTGGGCAATGACGATTCCTTGTGCGACCGCTTCTGCCCCTTCCGCTTTGATGAAATCCGCAAATCCTTGTGACGCTTTACGAACTGTATAGACATTCATCCGGTTCGTTCCGACGCCGATTTCTCCACGCATACCACCTGTTCCAAATTCTAATTCTTTATAAAAGGCATCTTCTGCCGCTTTATCATCGGCTGCAAGAGCTGTCAGTTCCTGTTTAAGTTCTGCTTCAAGTCCAGAAAACTGATTCCATTTTTGATAGGTTTCCTTCCATGACATATGCTGTCCACTCCTTTGATTTCGTTTATGTGAGACTTTTAGTTACGACTTGCGGTAAAGCGTCACCTTTCATATGATTACTTTAGAAAGGGTCAAGGTGATGTATATGTTTCCAACCATTCAAATGACAGACTTGCAGCAACTTGTTCATACCGATCAGATTCGTTGGTTTGATTGTCGTTATGATCTGCAACATCCAGATTACGGCCGTGAAGCCTTTCAGGCGAGTCACATCCAGGACGCACAATATCTGGATTTAGTAACCGACTTATCCGGTCCCCGCTCCGCAACGGGAGGACGACACCCGCTGCCTTCTAAGGAACAATGGATTCAGACGTTAGAATCACATGGGGTACATCGAGACGATTTTATCGTCCTCTACGATGATGGATTCCCTTTTGCCGCCCGCGCCTGGTGGTTATTAAAATGGGCTGGTCATGAACGTGTCGTTGTCCTTGAAGGTGGACTATCGTCTTATCTGGCCTTTGATTTTCCGATGAGCAATGACGTAATCACTTTTGAACGTTCAAGCTATCAAGCAGTTTTCCAAGACGAGATGCTCGTAGATTACGGACAAGTAAAACACCGTTCGAAAGAGACACTACTCGTTGATTCACGTTCACCGGATCGATTCCGTGGTCAGAACGAAACGATTGATCCGATTGCCGGTCACATTCCCGGTGCTGTAAATTGTTTTTTTGAAGACGCGATTTCACCGGACGGACGGCTAAAGGATGCAGAAGACCTGAAAGAACTATACGCCGACCTTCTTAATGCCGATTCACCGATTCTGTATTGTGGTAGTGGTGTCACGGCTTGCGTCAACGTCCTAGCCCTTCATGCGTTAGGGAAAACCGATGTCAGGTTATATGCTGGATCCTATAGCGACTGGATCAGTCAGACAGATGAAATCACTAAGTGAACCTGATCCTTATGAGAAAGTCCGATTCCGATCGGACTTTCTTTATATTTGGACCGGCTTGATATTCCAGATCGCGTTTGCATATTCCTTGATCGTCCGGTCGCTCGAGAAGACACCTGATTTTCCGATGTTCATGATGACCATCTTGTACCATTTTTCCGGATCTTGGTACGCGCGACCAATCCGTTCTTGTGCTTGTTGATACGATAGGAAATCTTTTAGAATCAAATACTCATCATTGTAGGTCAACAAGGAATCATAAATCGCCTGAAACTCACCTGTCGGGAAGATAGAGCCGTCGACAAGACTATCGATGATGCGGCGAAGTTCCGGTTGCGCACTGTATTGATCGTACGCACTGTATCCTCCGTACTTCTTATAATTCATCACTTCTTGCGGCGTCAGTCCGAAGATGAAGATGTTCGCATCCTCGACCTCGTCGCGGATCTCGATGTTCGCTCCATCAAGCGTCCCGACCGTCAAGGCCCCGTTCATCATGAATTTCATGTTCCCTGTACCAGATGCTTCATAACTTGCCGTTGAAATTTGTTCGCTGACGTCACTCGCTGGGAAAATCTTTTCGGCTAATGAGACGCGGTAGTTCTCAAGGAATACGACTTTCATGTACGGACTGACTTCCGGATCCGTATTGATGAGTTTAGCGAGCGCATTGATGTACCGAATGACTTCTTTCGCATAGTGGTAACCAGGTGCCGCCTTTGCCCCAAAAATAAATGTTCGGGGTGTCATCTTAAACGATTTGTCTTCTTTTAATCGGTAATACAAAGAATGAATGTGCAGAGCATTAAGTAACTGTCGTTTATACGCATGGAGCCGCTTGACTTGGACATCAAAAATCGAATGTGGATCAACAACGATTCCCGTTTCCGTTTCAATCAACTCGGCCAGCTGTTTTTTGCTCGCTAGTTTAATCGCTTGAATATCTTGTTGAAGTGTCGGATCCTCAGCAAATTTCGTCAATTTTTGTAAATCTGACGGATGATTGATCCAACTGTCCCCAATCGCCTCAGTGACACGATTCGCAAGTTCCGGATTCGACAGCAAGAACCAACGACGGTGCGTGATGCCATTCGTCTTGTTGTTGAAACGAAGCGGGAACATCTCATAGAACAAACGCATTTCCCGTTGTTTCAAGATTTCCGTATGAATCTGTGCGACACCATTCGTCGAATGTGTCCCAACGACCGCTAAGTTCGCCATATTGATCATACCGTCTGCTATGATGGCAATTTCTCGCATGTTCGATTCCAGGTGTGGATAGTTATCAAGCACATCCTTACAGAACCGACGATTGATTTCTTCGATGATCAGATAGATACGCGGCAACAGATTGCGGAACAAATCGACCGGCCAACGTTCCAGTGCTTCCGAAAGTAACGTATGGTTCGTAAACGACATGACACTTTTCGTGATCCGCCATGCTTCTTCCCAGGCATATCCCTCTTCATCAATCAAAATCCGCATCAGTTCCGGAATCGCCACGACAGGATGCGTATCATTGATATGGATTGCAATTTGGTTTCCAAGATGCTTAAACGATGTGTTGCGTTTTTTATGTGACAATAAAATACTTCGTAATCCGGCTGAGACAAAGAAGTATTGCTGTTTCAGACGTAAAACTTTTCCTTCATACGTCGTATCGTCTGGGTACAAGAATTCAGAAATCGTCTGAATCGATTGTTTGTGGACGAGCAAATCTTTATAGTTTCCTCGGTGTTGATTCAACAGCTCATCGTCGTCGTACGGAGACTCTGCACTCCATAGACGAAGATTATTGACGATTCCATTTTGATACCCGACGATCGGCATATCATACGGGACAGCCCGGACGATTTCAGCTGGCTCGTGATGGACACGATAACCACCACCTTCGACTTCTTCTAACCAGACGTGACCACCGAATGGGATATCAACAGCTTTGTCCGACCGTCTGATTTCCCACATGTTACCGTTTTTCAGCCAGTTATCCGGTAACTCGACCTGATATCCGTCGATGATCTTTTGTTTGAAGAGACCATATTGGTAGCGAATCCCGTTCCCGTGACCAGGTAATCCGAGTGCTGCGAGTGAATCAAGGAAACAGGCCGCTAACCGTCCTAGCCCCCCGTTTCCAAGACCCGGTTCCGGCTCTTCTTCCGTCAAGTCTGCCAAATCATACCCGAGTTCTGCGAGACCACTCCGGACATCTTCTAACACATCTAGGCTCAGCAAGTTGTTGTACAGGAACCGACCAAGTAAAAATTCAAGTGAAAAATAATAAACTTGTTTACTTTTTTTATGAATATACGTTTCCTTTGTCCGCATCCAGTCCGATGTAACGTATTCCCGCACCATGTAAGCTAACGTCTGATAGACATCGTTTTCTGTCGCATCTTCCATCGCCTTACCATGCATTGAAATAAATCGTTCATTAAACCTCTTCTTGAACTTCTCTTTGTCTTTGAACATCAAAAAACCCCATTTCCCGTAATCCCAATCAGTCGACAGACGGTGCGATCAAACGATAGAGCGCCAAATACTCATCAGCTGAACGAATCCAACTGAAATCTTCTTCCATCGCTGTTTCAATCAAATGCTGGAAGACCGGCTTATCATGATACGTATCAATCGTTCGTTTAATCGCATCTAGAAACTCTTGTGCATTATAATTCGAGAACGAGAAACCATTCCCCTCTAATGTGAACTGATTAAACGGTTGAACCGTATCCCGTAACCCTCCCGTTTCACGGACAACAGGCAATGACCCATATTTCATCGAAATCAATTGACTGAGCCCACAAGGTTCGAAACGAGACGGCATCAAGAACGCATCACTTCCGGCATAAATCCGTTGGGCGAGCCCAACATCAAATCCGATATACGAGGCTACTTTATCCGGGCGAATCGTTGAAGCATGCTGGAATAACCCTTCATACTCCGCTTCTCCTGAACCAAGGATGATGAACTGGGCATCCAGTTCAAATAGGTCGGGTAAGATATGCGCGAGTAAATCGATTCCTTTTTGGTCGACGAGACGCGACACAAATCCGAAGAGTGGCACATCGGGATTGATCGGTAATCCCAGTTCTTCTTGCAACGCAGCTTTGTTCACGGCTTTTCCGGCTTCTGCAGTTTTGACATCATAGTTTTCCACTAAATGTTCATCCGTCTCAGGACTAAACTGCCGGTAATCGATTCCGTTAAGAATACCCCGTACATCTACTGCACGATGCTGTAAAACGGGCTCTAACGTCTCACCGTAGTATGGATCCATGATTTCATCACGATAGGACGGACTGACCGTCGTAATCTGATTGGCGTGCACAAGTCCCGCTTTCATGTAGTTGACAAGACCATTGTGTGCGATACCGTCTGCCGTGAAGTGTTCGTGGCTAAGACCAAGCAGGTCGCCCAGAACTTCTTCCGGGAAAACACCTTGGTATTGCAGATTATGAATCGTAAAGACTGTCTTGATGTCATGATAGCGGTTCAGGTGTTGATAATGAATTCGTAAAAAGGCAGGAAGGACACCCGTCTGCCAGTCATGACAATGAATGATATCCGGTACTTCCGATTCTTCGACACGTTGAACCATTTCGAGAACCGCTCTCGAAAAATAAGCGAACCGCTCGGCATCATCATAATGACCGTAAATCACGCCATCCCGTTTGAAGTAATACTCATTGTCGATGAAATAAAATGTCACGCCATCTTGTTTCAAGCGTAAGACTGCGCCAAATTGTTGACGCCATCCGACTGGAACGATGAAATCAAACAAAAACTCCATCTCTAACTTGTATTGCTCTTTTATTTGACCATAGTTCGGCAAGATGACCGAAACTTCCGCACCTTCTTCAGCAAGCGCTAAAGGGAGCGAGCCGACGACGTCAGCTAGCCCCCCTGTCTTGATGAATGGTGTCGCTTCTGTGGCAGCAAACCATATCTTCATGATGACATCTCCTTTTAAACGATTGTTTGTTTTTTGATGACAATCGGTTCTTCAGCTGTTCCGCGGATGACTTGTCCACGTTTCACCGTTACCTCTTTGTCAAGGATCGCGTATTCGACGACAGCGCCTTCTTCGATGACTGATTTCTGCATGATGATCGAGTTTTTGACACGGGCATGTTTTCCGACCTTGACGCCACGGAAGAGAATGCTGTCCGTCGCGGTCCCTTCTAACTTACAGCCGTTTGCAACAAGTGAATTCTTGATTGTTGATCCCGGTAAATAACGTGTCGGTGGCTCGTGCTTGATTTTCGTATAGACGTGTTGGAAATCATTGATTGCGCCCCACTGTTCGAGTAACAGCATGCTTTCGCGGTAGTACGAGCGAAGTGAATGAATGACTTGTGATGTCCCTGTGTATTCGTAACCATGAACATGAAGCCGGTTTAACTGCGAACGGATGATGCTTTGCAGTAAATCATATTCTCCGCGACCAATCGCTTCGTCAACGAGACGGACAAACAGGTTTTTCGAAAGCACGATCGTCTCCATGTAGAACGTCTCATCTGACGGTTCATATCCACGTGAACCGATTGCGGTCACTCGGTTTTGTTCGCTGAAACGAATCGGACGGCAATAGTTGCACGGTAGATCACGTTTCGTATAAACGACCGTGATATCTGCATTCGATGTTTTATGTTCCCGGAGGACATCGCGATAATCGACTGCCGACAAGATATTTGATCCGGAAATGACGACATAGTTTTCTTTACTCCGTAAGAAGAAGTCACGGTGTAAATGGAAGTTCGACAGATCGCCGCGGAATTCATGCGCATCTTGCGATAAGGCTGGTGGGAAGATGTAGAGTCCACCGTTCGAACGGTCCAAATCCCACTCCTTACCGGATCCGAGATGATCCATCATTGCCCGGTATTTTTCAAGTGTAAAGACACCGATATTCGCAATCTCATTTTGAACCATATTCGTTAACGTGAAATCGATTAACCGATAACGGCCCGCAAACGGTACAGCGGCTAGATTTCGGTGTTCTGTCAATTCTTTAAAGAACCCTTCTTCTCCGCTCAGATTGATAACCCCTAGTAAATCTGTTTTCATCGGTACTTCCCCCTTATTGGATCGCTTCTTTGATGACTTCATTTTTCTTGATGACGCTGTTGGCTTCGATGACGAACACTTCACCATTTGGTGTTCCGATCGTCGCACCATCTTCTACCACTACACCATCCGCGAGAATCGCCCGGTGAATCGTGACGTCTTTCCCAATCTTGACGTTCGGGAAGATGACTGAATCCTTGACAAGTGATCCTTCTGCGACATCGACTCCATAAAACAGAACCGAATGGTTGATTTCACCTTCGATATGGCATCCTTCATTGATGATCGAAGTCTCAATCTCGGCGTTATTTCCAATGTATTGTGGTTGTTGATTCGGGTTGACCGAATGTACCTTCCATGACGGCTCGTACAGATCAAACTCAGGGTCCGCTGCGAGCAAGTCCATGTTTGCTTCCCAAAGTGATTGAATTGTTCCTACGTCTTTCCAGTACCCTTTGAATTTATAGGCACGAATGTTCAAGTTCTCAAATAACATGTTCGGAATGATGTTTTTTCCAAAGTCAAAGCTTGATTCCGCGTCGCCCGCATCTTGAATCAAGTGACGTTTCAAGATATCCCAGTTAAAGACGTAAATCCCCATCGACGCTAAGTTCGATTTTGGATTTTCTGGTTTCTCTTCGAATTCATTGATTCGAAGATCGTCATCTGTATTTAGAATCCCGAAGCGCGGTGCTTCTTCCCATGGGACTTCACGGACAGAGATGGTAACGTCTGCTCCACCTTGACGATGTTCTTCAATCATTTTTTCGTAGTCCATTTTATAAATATGATCCCCTGACAACACGAGCACATAGTCCGGATGGTATTGGTTGATGTAACTCATATTCCGGTAGATGGCGTTAGCCGTCCCTTCGTACCAGTTCTTTCCGTTTTGGGCCTGATACGGAGGAAGAATCGTTAATCCGCCATTTCGTCGGTCGAGATCCCACGCACTTCCGATTCCGAGGTAACGGTTGAGCTCGAGTGGTTCATATTGTGTTAAAACCCCTACTGTATCGATTCCTGAGTTCGTACAGTTCGATAATGGGAAATCAATGATCCGATATTTCCCTCCAAACGCGACCGCCGGTTTTGCAGTATGTTTCGTAAGTGCTCCTAGACGTTTTCCTTCTCCGCCCGCAAGCAACATCGCGACGACATTTTTTTTAGCCATTTCGTCCCCTCCAGTTTATGCTCTTTTTTTACAATAGTCGTATGATTTAATTTATACAGATACTCTTATATACCCACCTTTTCTCTTTTTAATATAACATTCCTGCAAAATAGATTTATTAAAATACAAATTTCTAAAAAATTCTACTGTTTTCCCTAAAAAAGACCGATAATAGGGATGGAATGCCTTTTGAAAGGAGTTTACATGAGAATTACGACAGGATATGTTTTAGTAGTTGCTTTAGCACTTGGTTTAGTCATGACATTGTTTTCGGTTCGTGATCAGTTGGACGTCGCCGCTGATTTATTCACTTGGGCGGATCAACAGACGACCGATCGACCTCTGTCTTCTTACCAGCCAATTACCGTCACGTATCAAAAAGAGCGCCTTGAATTATACGATGGGTTACGACGGAACGATTTAACGCCAAGTGCGTTACCACCAAAAATCGAACAGACTTTCATCGCGATCGAAGACCGGCGATTTTACCAACATGACGGGTACGATATCACGGGCATTTTACGTGCCTTCACAGAAAACCAAACAGGTGATAGTAAAGGCCAGGGTGGGAGTACGATCACCCAACAGTTAGCCCGAATGACGTATCTCTCCACTGAAAAAACATATACTAGAAAAATAAAAGAGATCTTGATTTCGATTTCACTCGAACAAAAATATTCAAAAAAAGAACTTTTGACAGCCTATGTCAATCAAGCCTACTTTGCCAATAACATCTACGGGATCGAGCTGGCCGCGACGTCATATCTCGGCAAACATGCCAAGGATTTGAACTGGGCGGAAGTCAGTTATTTAGCTGCGATTCCGAACAATCCGTCCCTTTATGATCCGTTACGTTTCCCGAAAAATACGAGTAAACGGCAACAACGGATCTTAAAGGCGTTAGAACAGACACGTGATATCTCAAGCAAATCACGTAAGCAACCGGTTCAAGTCACGTTCCGTAAACCTCTGATTCGTTATTCGGACTACATCGATGCTAGTGTATCGGAAGCCATTCGTCACACGGCTTCCGTCCAAAACATCAGTTCTTCAGAGGCGAAACAATATCTGCACCAGCATGGTGCCGTCATCGAGACTTATCTAGACCCTGCGGAACAAACACGGGCGAAACAAGCGATCCAAAAACTTCCCAGTCCGATTGAAGGCGCTTACGTCGGAATTGACGGAAGGTCCCGTGGAGTCACGGCCCTCGTCGGGAACAAATCGACTTTACCGGGACAACTGAATCGAGCGGTCCAGTCTTACCGCCAACCCGGCTCAACGTTAAAACCATTACTCGTCTATGGACCCTATCTCGAAAAAACGAAAAAAACGTTAACGAGTCGCTTGGACGGAAGCCCCGTCTGTTTTGATGGATATTGTCCACAAAATAGCAGTAACCGGATACTCGGGCGCGTGACGATTGCGGATGCAATCGCCTATTCCTATAATACGCCGGCCTTACGTGCCTTTGCGGTTTCGTTTAACGAAGGGTTAAAGACGATTCGACCGTTTCGGTTCAGTCAATGGACCGATGAAGACAATTCATACAACAGTGCTCTGGGCGGCCTGAAATATGGCGTCAGTCCGCTTGAACTCACTAATGCCTATACGACGTTCGTCAACGATGGCCTCTACAGTCCTTCCTCGATGATTCGGACCATCACGACGGATCAAGGGACTCTTTACCGCCATTCGCTACAGACGGACCGGATTTGGTCCAGTCGAACGAACCAGTTACTACGAAAAGGACTCCATAACGTCATGACATACGGCACCGGACGTCTCGGCTATGATACACGGCCTGCCTATATCGGTGGAAAGACAGGCACGACAAACGATAACAAGGACATGTGGTTCGTTGGCATGAAGGATCAACACGTTGGCGGCATTTGGCTCGGCGCGGATCTTCCTCGAGCTTTTCCTGTTGAAGCCAACAGCACGCTTCAAGTCAAGACATGGGCAGAAATCTTACGATGATTCACTTCGGGAACAGGACCGCTTCTCCAAGTGAATTGAATAAACTTAAGCCGACCCATACAAGTCCAGCCAATAGCATGCCCCAGGCGAGAAAAAGAAATACAACTAATCCGATCGCTCCTGCTGAAGTCGTCATCTTACTGATTTGAAACACGTAAAAGAAAAAGTAAAGCAAAAAAGAGCTCGCTAATACCAGACAGACGAGTGGAAACGATGTCATGAAGGCAAAGCTGATACATCCGCCAATCAATAATAAAATGCTGCCCGGACGTAACAGGCTCAAAGTCGTTCCGACTTGCTCTTTGATGAAAAAAGCAAATCCAAGCTGATTGATCGTATCGGAAATCAGTTTCAGGGAACTGAAAATCATGAAATAGACGATCAAAAAACCAAGCCAGACGAGCAGCTTCGTATTCCGTGCACTGAGGATTTGCAGCAGCTCGTCATATACCCCGACATCGTTTAACCAAGTAAGCGCCAGCTCGGACGTAGCAATCGCAAGTGACGTGCTAAATAGCAAGATACTGATCAAAGGGGCATAACTCAATAAGTAGACGTTCGTCCGCATGTTCGGTCTCCATTCATAGAAAATTCATATGTAGCACACAATTACACTAACAAGTATACTATAATAGATTATATCGGTTATTGAGACTAAAGGGGGAAGCAAAAATGGCATTTATTTTAATGGTAGGCGTTAGTCTCGCTTTCTTGACAGCGATTTTCACAGCAGGCTACAACAAAAAACCTGAAGGTAACGAATAAACAAATCCCCCTGCCCGTTAGTTCGGGACAGGGGGATTTGTTTATTCATCATAGTAAGTTTGCATAACCTTGCTGGCGTAAAGCTTCATACACAATGATGGCCGCTGTGTTCGAGACATTGAGCGAACGAACGAGATTCGACTGCGGTAGACGAATGCAACGGTCGAGATTTTCATCGATGACGTTTAAAGGGAGTCCTTTCGTTTCACGTCCGAACACAAAAAAATAGTCTTCTTCGACATTGGATAAATCCACTTGGCTAGGATATTTTTCGCCATACTTCGTGATGTAATAAAACGTCCCGTCCGGGTGTTTACTCCATAACTCTTCTAACGAATCATGGTAACGGACATCTACGAACTCCCAATAATCAAGGCCTGCCCGTTTGAGTTGTTTGTCGTCCGTCGAAAAACCGAGCGGACGAATTAAATGTAAGACCGAGTGTGTCGCCGCACATGTCCGTGAGATGTTTCCTGTGTTTTGCGGGATTTCTGGTTGATACATTACTACATGAATAGCCATTAAATATTCTCTCCTAACTCGTGCGCAAGTAGCGCTTCTTTGTGTTCAATCCCACTAGCAAATCCTGTCATCTTACCGGAGGCCCCGATGATTCGGTGGCACGGATAAATCAAAGCAATTGGATTTCGATTGAGTGCTCCGCCAACAGCACGAGCTGCCTTATCAGAACCAATCATCTGTGCGAGTTGTCCATAACTTGCTGTTTGTCCGAACGGAATCGTCCGCAGTGCCGTCAAGACACGTCGTTGAAATTCCGTCACGTCTAAGCGGCAAGAAACGGTGTCAAATGCCTCCGGACATCCGTTTTCGTAAGCTTCGAATGCCACAGCAAGTGTTTCCGGTAACGGTGCTTGTTCGTAACTGTCTTTCCCAAGATAGCGTCCAAGACGGGTCTTGTCGAGCCCAAAATCCAGATAGACCACTTGTCCATCATCACTCCAGGCGACAAGCAGTTCACCAAAACTACACGTCAGTTGATGATACGGCACGTTCCGCCCTCCATTCATCGAGTAAACGTGTTCCTTCTACTTGAACATCGTTTGCCGCATCTACCGACAAACGTTCTTGAACATATCCCTCGGCTTCTTGACCGGAGATTCTTCCAATTGCCCAAATTGCTAAAGCACGCATATCTTCCCGCTGGTCCGTTTCTGCCATTGTGCGTAAGGCATCAAGTGCTGTCCGGTCCTGATAATGAACTAAGGCGCAAACCGCATTTCGTTGTATCGGTTTTTTCCCACGCCATGCACCGGACAACGAACCAAACCGTGTCTTGAATTCCCGGTTACTGAGTGACAGTAATGGAATCAGTAACGGTTTGACTTGTTCTGGATCCGGTTGCAGTTCTGCATGTTGCGTTGCGTGTTTTTTTCGATTGTAGGGACAGACTTGTTGACACGTATCACAGCCATATAACCGATTTCCAAGCGCATAACGGAAGTCTTCCGGAATCAACGTTTTGGTTTGTGTAATAAACGAGATACAGCGTTTTGCATCGATCACACCGGGCTCAACCAGTGCATCTGTCGGACAAGCATCCATACATTTCGTACAGGATCCACACAACTCTTCTACTGGCTCATCTGGCGGCAGATAACAATCTGTGATCAACTCACCTAGATAGAGATAGGAGCCGTGGGTCTCACTGATGATCGAACAATTCTTTCCGCTAAACCCGATCCCAGCCCGCTCTGCAACTGCGCGGTCGACTAACTCTCCCGTGTCGACCATCGAACGTGTCTGACTCCCTGGAGAGAGTGTGCCTATTTTTTCCTCGAGAAGCATCAGACGGTTTTTTAATGCTTGATGGTAGTCCAGCCCCCATGAAGAACGACCGAAAATCCCACGTCGTTCCCCTTCTTTGCCACGTGGAGCATCCTTTAGTTTACTTGGATAAGCGACGGCAATCGCAATGATCGATACTGCATCATCCAATAACAGCGTCGGGGTTGTTCGTCGATCCAAATCAGGTTCTTCAAAACCAGACGCATATCCCTTTTCTTGTTGTTGAATGAGTCGTTGCTTCATCACTAAAAAAGGATCTGCCGTCGTGACACGGAATTCATCAATCCCAATTTCCGTTGCATATGCCTGCAACTGAGCTTTTAATGACGATCCATCCATCATATCTCTCCTTTCCTCATCGATTTATTTTCATGTCTAAACAAAAAGAGCAATGTGTCAATTAAAAACGACACGTTGCTCTTTTCAGGTAAGCGGGTGAAGGGAATCGAACCCTCATCATCAGCTTGGAAGGCTGAGGTTTTACCACTAAACTACACCCGCATAATCAGGTGAATCTTGATTGAGATCGTACAAAGGTAAAAGCGGGTGAAGGGAATCGAACCCTCATCATCAGCTTGGAAGGCTGAGGTTTTACCACTAAACTACACCCGCAAGATACCGGTGGTCGGAATCGAACCGACACTCCAAAGGAACACGATTTTGAGTCGTGCGCGTCTACCAGTTCCGCCACACCGGCACAATCTCTTGCATAAACATTAAATTAGGAATTGGAGGCGCCAGTCAGAATCGAACTGACGATAGAGGAGTTGCAGTCCTCTGCCTTACCACTTGGCTATGGCGCCACTCATTGGAGCGGAAG
>NZ_MOLV01000028.1 GCF_001870785.1 Exiguobacterium sp. KRL4 | reverse complement strand
AAACTCTAGGGCTCAGTTCATGATAAAGGACTAATCGTTTCGGTTTTTTTGTCGCCATTCATGCGTTTCTTCGAAATACGGAGGTACTATCGACGTCCTGTCTTCCCTTGACTCCTACGGGAAAAAGCATGCTTTTGCACGCTGACAGAGACAGGCAAGACCCGACTTCGCATCCGACAGAATAAGACGGCGCGGCTTGCGTCTCGTCCGAGGAAAGCAAGGGAAGAAAAAGGACGTTGCTTCCAATTAATTCGTCAGATTCCCGACTCTTACATGAATGTAGAGACTCTTCTCACCGACATTAAAAGACCGCTTCCCTCAATCAAACGGGAAACGGTCATCATTTCATACTAAAGTTCATTCAACAATCGGTTGGTCATCCGGATTGGCTAATTTCTTTTTGATACCGCTCATACCAAATTTCAAATTCATCCGGCGGAATCGGACGTGAATAATAGAATCCTTGACCATATTCACAGTCCAGTTTCCGTAAATTCTCCCCTTGTTCCGCTTGTTCGATTCCTTCAGCAACCACGTCATATTTTAACGTATGCGCCAAACGAATGATCGTTTCGATCAACGGTGCGTTCGAACACGCATCATCTCCACTGATAAAGGAACGGTCAATTTTCAAACGCTGAATCGGCAAACGGCTTAAATAGGATAACGAAGAATAACCGGTACCGAAGTCATCAATCGCCAACCGGTACCCGAGACGATGTAATGTCTGTAAGGCATCAAACACCCGTGTATCCGAGAAGACTCCAAAGGATTCTGTAATTTCAAGCTCCATCCGTTGTTCAATCCCTGGATACCGATCTCTGACGTCCGTCAGAAACTCGACGATCCGACCCGAGACGAGTTCTTTAACGGATAGGTTAGCGGAAACACGCATCGATTCAAGCGGCGTCCCTTCCCAGCGGCGAACTTGATTGACCGATTCCTGCACGACCCACATGCCAATCTCTTCAATGAGCATCGATCGTTCCGCAATCGGAATGAAGACAGCAGGACTGATCATTCCCCGCTCCGGGTGGAACCACCGTAACAATGCTTCACATCCATCAACTTCCTGCGTCTTCAGATTCACCTGCGGCTGATAAAACAGTTGAAGTTCGTTACGCGCAATCGCTTCCCGCAACTCCGATTCGAGTACGACCGATTCACGGTATTCCTCACTCATCCACGATTCAAACCAAATCGGTTCACCGGCTTGTTCTCGTTTTGCGTGTTGCATCGCAATATCGACGGATGACAACAATGAGGTCACTGCTACCGCGTCGTCTGGATATCGAACCATACTCATACTGATATTGACGTCAATCGTCTCCCCATCCACTTGATAGGGACGCTCAATGATGGTTTTAAGATCCCGGTAATCGACGATTTCTTGTTGGAAAATCAAGACGGCGAATTCGTCTCCACCAATTCGGGCGGCTGATCCCGTCCCGATGAAATGATGGCGCAACCGGTTCGAGACTTCTTTTAAAATCTGATCGCCGGCGCTGTGTCCGTAAATATCGTTGATGCGTCTGAACTGACGTACACCAATCGTGACGAGTTCCCCCGGCTGTGGCGCCGCCAGTGCTTCACTCATCTTTTGTTCAAAACCGTTTCGGTTCAGCAAGCCCGTCAAAACATCATACAGCGCAAGTTGCGTAATCCGTTCTTCTCGTTTGAATTGATCCGTCTCGTCGTGACACGTCAAGTAGAGAGCGGTTCCCCCGTCATTTTTCGACGGAACATGAATGATGTTGACGAACATATTACGGATATCTTGCTTAAAAATCATTTGGCAACGAATCGTCTGGCTATATCCTTCGATCGCCCGATTCAATGCCCGCCGGACACGATTCAAGTCCGCCGGGTGAATCAGTTCCTCAATCGTCATTAAGCCCGACGATTGGGCCAATTGCTTAAACCGATCATTGCCGCTCAGCAACTGAAAATCTGATGATAACGCAACGATCGGGTTCGTATTTTGTGAAAACAGTGATTCGATTTCTGCTTTTTTCTGTTTGATTTCAATCGTTTTTTTATCATTGTAATCCAGTAAGCCGGAAATGATCGTCGTCATCGTCCGGAATGCCTCAACGACCGGGTGGAAGTCGTTTTGTTCCGGCACATGATGATGTGATTGACGAGGACCTTCCGCAAAGAAATTCGCTTCTTCCTGAAGGATATGTAAATCTTTTCGGAACGCCCGCAATAAGGAGAGCGTCAACCCAAGTAACGACAAGATGACGAGACACGTCACGATGAACATCAACCAGGCATTTCGAATGAGGGTGTTTCCTTTCTCCGTCAGTTCTGACTGTACCTTTCGAATTCCTTCATCGAACAAACGGTACATACTCGTTTGATACCGTCCTGATACTTTATCGATCGTTCCGTATTGTGGATTGTTCGGTTGACTCAGCGTCGCGTCAATTATCCGTAAATACGCATACATCTGATTGCTCATCACTGAAATGTCTCGTCTGCGTTCTGTCTCTTCCGGTCGCATCGTCGCATACAGGGACTGAAGCAGCGTATCATTCCGTAAGTTGACATCCTGACGTATTTGTCGAATCCGTAAGAGCTCGATCGAATCCAACTGGTGATCTCGATTAGCGCTTAACAGAAACTGACCAGCACGTCCGAACTCTTCCTCCATCAAAAATAAATTCGAGAAAAGCGAATAATACGTCCCCTTCTCTCCGCTTAAGTACAGTTGATTGAACAAAATCTCACTTTTATACGAAGTGACAGCTCGAAAAAACTGATGGTCCGATGCATACCCGCCGGCTTGCAGTTGATTGATTTCGGACAAGAGCCCCTTTTTCGTCGGACCGTCTGTCTCTGTCTTCTCAATCTGTTGTTCGAGTGCCGTCAGTTCCGTCTTCGTTTGTTGCCACACGTCGCTACGTAGCGAAGTTGTTTTTTCCGTTTTTTCACTTAAGGTGAGATAGTATTCGTCCGTCAAATTCCGCTCGACTTGATTCAATCGATCAAAGATGTTCATCATCTCACTTGAACGCTTAAACTGATTCCCATCTTCTAGATTTTTAAGTAGTTGTTGCGTCGCGATTAATAACGCTAATAAACCAATGATTAAAATCATCCGTGAGAACGTTTTATAGTAAGAGCGTTTTCGGAATGCTTCTACGATGGAGACTGGTGATAAACGTCGCAACACATCGTCCTCCTTAACTTGTCATTATGTTTCTATATCGTCCGACTCGGCAGATTCGTGAAGTGAAAATGGGTCAATGAAAAGCACTTATCCTCACTTTTCGTGAAAATAAGTGCTTTTAATACTAGATTTTAGTATTGAACGTTTTCCCGTGCGACTTTTTTAGCAAAATAATCAATGATATCACGCCGACGAATGATACCGATGAAGTGTTTTCCATCATCGATGACAGGCACGAAATTTTGATCGGTGATGACTTCAATCATCTCTTCCATCTGTGCAGTAATCGAGACCGGCTTATAGCGGACACGTTGTTTGATGTCTGTCAAACGCGTCTGTAAGACATGGTCATAGTCCGCATGTTCGAGATTTTTTTCCAGTGCCCACAAGACATCCCCTTCCGTCAGGGTTCCTGCATATTTTCCTTTATCGTCAACGAGTGGGACCGATGTGAAACGATGATGTTTCATCTTTTCCAGTGCTTGTCTGACCGTTGACTCCGGATCTAAGTATTTGACTTCGTCTTTTGGTAATAAGAAAAACGCAATGTTCATTTCTTGTTCCTCCCTAGCCACTCTGTGAAACCTCTCCTATTTTATCATGAACTTACGTTGTATTCAGTTCCAAAATCATGAAAATCTCCCCACAATTCCTTCATATTTAGTACTACCCTTCCGATAATCAGAATAGACAGATTTTAAAGACTATTTCAAAAAGATAGGAGAATTACACATGCGTCTTCCGATCACACGTCGGCTTTTTATTGGACTTATTTTATTACCTGCCCTCACATTAGGCGTCTCGACCTGGTTTTCTTACGACCAGACGAGTCAGACGGTCGAACGTCTCGTCGACTCAACTTCTCAGACAGCCTTGAAACAACTCGAACAATCGTTTTCGCGCATCATCGACGACACAAAAAAAGATACGACCTTACTGGCCGGTCTGCCCTTCAATCGTGCGGATGGTCAACTACCGAATTACATAGACACCAATAAAGCATCCACATCGACCGAACTACCTTCCCAAAAAGCAAAGGATATCTACAGTGTCCTTGAAAAGTACGGCTCTTCGAAAATCGAAAATTCATTCATTCAATATGCGGATGTAAAAGGTGGCTATTTGAATTGGCCGAAACAAGACGCGGCGGCAGGTTATGATCCCCGCAAAGAAATCTGGTACAAGCAAGCACTTGAAAATTCCAGTACCGTCGCGATGAGCGAACCGTATTATGATGAAGCAACCAAGTTATCCGTCATCGGCTTTTCAAAAGCGACGCTTGACGATCAGGCCAACATCAAAGGCGTTTTATCCGTCTATAAAAGTGTCGATCGACTGTCGGAAGACATGAAACGAATCGAGATCGGTCAAGACGGCTTCGTTTTCAGTTATACGAAGGATGGCAAAATCGTCACCCATCCGAATAAAAATCATTTCTTCAAAAAAGTCGATCAGCTGCGCGAAAACGGGAAACCGTATTTTGCGGCTCCAACACAAATGATCAATCAAGAATCCGGTTCTGCCATCATGGATGTCGCCGGTAAAAAATCGGTTGTCATTTGGCAACTATCTTCCAAAACCGGTTTTAAACTAGCGGTCGTTCTCGACTACGCCTCGTTATATGCACCAAAAGACGCGATGCTCAAGCAGTCCTTGATCAACTTCGTCATTGCGATTGCGCTCGCGACGTTAATTGCTTGGCTGATCGGCCGGTCGATTAACCGTCCGTTGTCCGGTCTCCGCAATGAAGCCTTAGCCATCGCAAGCGGCGACTTACGAACGACGCATCGTGACAAACGATGGATCCGTGATGAGTTATCTGACCTTGGTGAAAATTTTGACGCGATGCGCCATAAACTCCGTCAAACGATTACGGCGATGACCTACTCTGCCGGAACCGTCCGTGATGCGTCACAAGACTTATCATCGAATGCAACACACGTTCAAAATGCCTCCGTCCAAATCGGACAGACGATGGAAGAAATCGCTGCTGCCGGCGAGACACAAACCAAACAGGCCGAACGGTCTTCCCACGCTGTCTATGGTGTGAAGGAACGCTCCGTCGCAATGCAAACGGCTGCGACACAAACCTTGACAGAAGTCGCTTCCGTCGCCGAAGCTGCAACACGGGGCAGTGCCCTAACCAAACAAACAATCACGGATTTATTACAACACTCCGATTCACTTGAACAGGAAATCCAGAACACCTCTGATTTTCTTGGAAAACGTTCGGATGAAATCGGGAAAATTCTTGGCACCTTACAGGCCATCTCGAGCCAGACGAACCTGCTCGCATTAAATGCAGCAATTGAAGCGGCCCGGGTCGGTGAACAAGGCCGCGGCTTCGCCGTCGTCGCGAGCGAAGTCCGGAAGCTCGCAGAAGAAAGTGATCAATCGGCAAAACAAATCAAGCAGTTACTGGGTAACATCCAGCACGAGACCCAAACGGCAATGGGTGCGATGAACGGTGTCATGGATGACTTAAAACAATCCCTTGAATCCGTCAAGACGACGGGCGTGGATTTTGAACAGATTGCCGGTTCCGTCCAACATGTCTCGAAACGGACGGAATCTTTGACGGGCGATATCGGTGCCTTGACGACAGCGACGGAAGACGTGTCGGACGCGATGGGAACAATCCTCGCCTTGGCGGAAGAAAATGCTGCCGGGATCGAAACAAGTGCTGCGAGCATTCAGGAAACGAATGCGACGATTGAAGCGGTCACGACGGCTGCCGTCCACCTGGCTCAAATCGCGACGGAACTCCATGCCTTGACGATCGATTTCCAAGTCGATGAGGAAACGACCGATAAAAAAGACACTCTTTTCGAGGAAACGAATGAGCCCTCTCCTCTTGCGCAACAGGAAATAGCCGCTTCTTCCCTCGATGAGGTCGAACTCATCGCTGAAACTGTTTCGGACGATTCCTCTGTTTTAGAAGATGACGTCTCGTTACAAGAAGAAGCGTCTCATCCTGATGAACCGTCTAAGCAGTAACCGACGAACAGGACACCCCTTACCGATTTCCTTCGGTACCGGGTGTCCTGTTTTTTAATTGATTCTTGCTATACAATCGTTTAGACACGACGTAAACTGAAAACAACACGTTTATGGAAAGGAGAAATCGAAGATGTCCCTTAAAAAAGACGACTTAATCCAAACGGCAGAACACCTTTATGGAACGACAGGTTTTTTTGTCTCCTATCGATCTGCGACAGGAGAAGAATTGGACATCCAGCCCATTCCGCCCTTCCATCCGAGCCAATTAACCATCGAGCAGAATTGGCCGCCTCCGGAGATCACTCCACTGTTATACACCTTAAAGGACGGAACAGCTTATCTGTTCATCCCCGTCCTCGATCAAGGCCAATACCGGATCGGTCCGGTTTTGTTGCAGTCTGCCTTATTCCGAGCACATATTCAAGATGAAACGTTTCATCAGTTTTACAAATCGTTGACGCGAACGACGGAAAATCGCCTGATTGATTGTGCACATCTCGTTTACCGGCTGTTAACCGGTCAACAATTAGCCGCACGGGATATCCGGGTCGAATCGGAAGTCGCCGATCAAGAAATCCCACTCATTGCTGATGTTCCTTCGCATACCGCTTCGACCGCCTACATCAAGGCATGGGAACGGGAACAACAAATCATCGAATGGATTGCATCCGGACAAAGTGAACGACTTGCGACGACCTACTCCCTGCCCGCTTACGGAGAATTCGGCTCACTGGCACGTCATCAACCCTTACGTGCCGAAAAAAACCTGTTGCTCGGTACCGTTTTGTTAAGCGCCCGTGCTGCCATTACAGGCGGTCTTGAACCGGATGAAGCGTTTATGCTCAGTGACCGGATGATCGAATCAATCGAGGCGGCACAAAGTATTTCGGAGCTCCGGAACCGCCATGTCCGGATTACGGTCAGCTTTGCCGAAGCTGTCAAACAGATTCAGGAGTTACGGCATTCGCCGCATGTTCTGGCTGCCATCCGTTACATCCAGCAACATCTGTATGATCCGTTATCGGTGTCGTCAATCAGTCGAGAAATTCATGTCTCATCGAATTACTTATCTGTCCTCTTCAAAGAAGAGACCGGACTGCCACTCGCCCGTTACGTGATTCGAGAACGGATTCGGGAAGCGAAACGCTTGTTACGTTCGACGGATGATTCGTTATTAACGATTTCCAAAAAATTACACTTCTCGAGTCAAAGTCATTTTAGCCAAGCTTTTAAACAGACGACCGGTGAGACACCGACCCACTATAGACAACATCATTTTTAAGTTTATTTTTTTAAAGGAGTATGACATGACACAGCTACTTACTAAGATTCGTCGAAAGAAAATTCATAAAGGATTGCTTTTGTACCGCCTCTTCCAGAAGCTTCCGATCAAAAAAAATCTTGTTGTATTCGAAAGTTTTTTAGGACGTGGTTATTCTGACAATCCGAAAGCACTTTATCTAAAGCTCCGCGAACAACATCCGGAGCTGAAGCTCATCTGGATTTTTGCGAAGGAACCAACCGATGACGTCAAAGCCGCCTGTCCGGACTGGGTGTTACGCAATAGTCCCAAGTATTATTACTGCATGGCACGCGCACGGTACTGGATCTTCAACACCCGTCAACCGCTCAGCTTAAAGAAACGGCGCACAACGACTTATGTACAGACGTGGCACGGAACACCTTTGAAGCGGTTAGGTCTTGATATGGAAGAAGTCCATATGGCAGGGACGACGACAGAACAATACAAAAAGAATTTTTATCAACAAGCACAGGAATGGGATTATCTGCTCTCACCAAATGCCTATTCCAGCGAAATCTTCAAACGTGCTTTTGGTTTCAGCGGCACGCTGTTGGAAAGTGGGTATCCGCGAAATGATCTCTTATATGCTCCTGATCGGGATCAACAGGGAGAGACGATCAAACGGAAATTGGACGTGCCGGCGAACAAAAAAGTCATTTTATATGCACCAACCTGGCGCGACGACGAGTTCATGACGAAAGGCCAATACCGGTTTAACCTTCAACTTGATTTACAACAGATGCAGAAACGTCTCGGTCAGGACTATATCGTCTTGCTCCGGATGCATTATCTGATTGCTGAACATCTGGATCTCGATGCGTATGCCGGTTTTGCGTATGACGTCTCGTCATACGGCGACATCGCCGAACTTTATCTAATCAGCGATCTTCTGATCACAGATTACTCCTCCGTATTCTTTGATTTTGCGCATTTGAATCGACCAATGCTGTTCTTTACGTATGATTTAGAGAAGTACGCGTCTGTCTTACGCGGATTCTACTTTGATTTTGAAGCGGTCGTTCCTGGACCTTTGTTAAAAGAAAGTAATCAGGTCATCGACTATATCGAAGACATCACGGCAAACTCCAAACAATATGCGGATAAATACACGGCGTTCCAGGAACGCTTTTGCAGCTTGGATGACGGGAAAGCCAGTCAACGTGTGGTTGATGCGCTTTTTGATTCTAATTACGCATAAAAAAAACGAGAGTCACTCTACCGTTCTTCCGGTAAGTGATTCTCGTTTTTTGTTAGTTTAAAGTGGCTTAGTTTTCTTCGCGTACAAACAACGCAACACTCTCGACGTGCGTCGTGTGCGGGAACATATCAACTGGTGTGACTTCCATCAACTTGTAACCAAGCTCAGCAAGCAACTTCGCGTCACGTGCTTGTGTCGACGCATTACATGACACGTAGACGATGCGTTTTGGTGCGACTTCAGCAGCAGCACGCAAGAATTCTTCGTCACAGCCTTTACGTGGTGGGTCGACGACGATGACGTCCGGTTTGATACCGTTTTTGACGAGCGCCGGCATGACCGTTTCCGCCGTTCCATATTCAAACGAAACGTTATTGATTCCGTTGGCTTTTGCGTTCCGACGCGCGTCATCGATTGCTTGCGGGACCATTTCGATGCCGTAGACGTGTTTTGCTTGTTGCGCCAGGGATAACGAAATCGAACCGATGCCGCAGTATGCATCGACGACGATTTCATCGCCAGTTAATTGAGCGTATTCAAGCGCTTTTCCGTATAATTTTTCCGTTTGTAACGGATTGACCTGGAAGAACGAATGCGGTGAGATTTCGTATGTTAATCCAGCGATTTGGTCGCGGATGACAGACGGTCCATGAAGGACGATATTACGTTTTCCTAAGATGACGTTCGTCTCATCCGGATTGATGTTGTGCTGGATCGATGTGACATTCGGGACCGCTTTTAAGATACCTTCGACGATTTTATCGACACCACGCAACTGTTTGACTTTCGTCACGAGGACAATCATCAATTCGTTTGTATGGTAGCCGTGACGTGCCATGATATGGCGGATGACACCACTGTTTTTCTTTTCGTCGTAAGCAGGTACTTTAAGATCTGCCAAGACTTTGCGAACAGCTTGGATCGCTTCGTCGTTTTCTTTGTTTTGAATCAAACAATAATTCATATCGATGATGCGGTGACTCCGTTTTTGATAAAACCCAGCCATCAACTTGTTTGATTGGAAAGCGACAGGTACCTGTGCTTTATTGCGGTATCCCCATGGATCTTCCATCCCGATTGTTTCGTGAACCGGAATCTCAAGACCCGCAAGACGAGCAAATGCGTCACGGACACGATTGTGTTTAAACTGGAGTTCCGCCTCGTATGAAAGGTGTTGCAGTTGGCAGCCGCCGCACTGGTTATAGACCGGGCATGGTGGCTCAACACGATCGACACTCTTTGTCTTTTGACGGATGATCCGGCCGAAACCATATGATTTCGTCGTTTTCGTGATTTTGACTTTTACTTGTTCCGTTGGTAATGCCCCTGGAATAAAGACCGTATAGCCGTCAATCCGCGCGACACCTGAACCGTCGTGCGTCAAATCGACGATCTCGACGACGTGCTCATCGTTTTTTTGTACTGGAATCATATTGTTTTCCTCCTAGAAAATCCCGCGCTTTACGCGAGATTCGTTTCCTGTTCTTGTGCCTGTAGCTGTAAATTGATCGTTTCCATCTCGTCGATCCGGAACTTCGGCGTCATCACTTCAAAATGCGACCGAAGATTCGTCATCTCACCTTCACAGATTCCGCCGAACTCACCATCGATGTTCAAGCTCATCTCGGATGTATTTTTCATCCGGACGAATGACGTCGTCACATGTTCAATACATGGATCAGAGAAATGATCTCCCTTTAACGCCAACCGCATCACGCGGATTAACTCGACGAGATTACATTTTTTCAAAATGAATAAATCAAAACGTCCATCATTGAGGGAAGCATTCGGTGAAAGTTTCTCGAACCCACCTACGGAATTGGTATTCGATGTCAAAAAGAGCATGACTTCGCCTTTAAAGATGCCACGTTCATGTTCCAGCTCGACATACGTCGGACGGATTTGCGGGAGCTTTTCCATCCCTTTGACGTAATACGCCAACTGTCCGAGCGCCGTCTTGAGTTTTGACGGGACTTCGTACGATAGTTCGGTCATGATACCGCCGCCTGCGATGTTGATGAAGTAATGCGTTCCTGTCGTCCCTTCGATTTTGCCGATGTCAACCGGCATCGTGTAACCCGTACAGATGACGTCCATCGCGCCTTCAATCGTCAGCGGAATTCGCATCGCCCGCCCAAAATCATTTGTTGTTCCGACTGGCAAGACACCTAACTTCGGACGAACCGGATACGATGCCATCCCGCTGATCACTTCGTTTAACGTACCGTCTCCACCTGCAGCAACGACAAGGTCAAATTCGGCTTCACAGGCCCGTGCTGCTTCATATGTCGCGTCACCGACCGCTTTCGTCGAATAGACGGAAGTCTCATAACCCGCTGCTTCCAGCCGGTCCAAGATATACGGCAGATTACGCTTTACCATCTCTTTCCCGGAAGTCGGGTTATAAATCACTCGCGCTCTAGGTCTCATAAGATTTTCTCCTTTTTTACTCAACCGATCCATTTGATACATAACTGTTTTATTTTACATGAAGTTTTGACACATTACAAAGGCAAAAAAAAGAAACGACTGCTTCTTCACCTTGATGCAAGGCGAGAAACAGTCACTTCTAGATGATTTATTTTAATTTTTCCAATTCCTCATAGAAGAGTTGATCGAGGAGGGCCGGGTTCGCCATTCCTTTTGTCTTTTTCATAATTTGACCGATGACGAAACCTTTTTTCCGGTCACGGCCGTTGACGAGTTCTTCGACAACCGCCGGATTTGCTTCAAACATCTCGACGACCAGTCCGCGAAGGAGTCCTTCGTCCGAGATTTGTGCCAGTCCTTGTTCTTCGACGTAAGCACGCGGTTCGACACCGTGTTCGATGACGGCCGTGAAGACTTGTTTCGCGATTTTCGACGAAATCGTCCCACCGGCAATCAATTCGATCATTTCAGCGAGACGGGCTGGTGTCAGCTTGATCGTTTCAAACGTTTCCGTCGATTTGTTCAAGTGACCTTGAACTTCACCGACCGTCCAGTTGGCAGCGGCTTTCGGTTCCGCACCCGCTGCGATCGTCGCTTCAAAATACTCTGCCATCTCACGTGTGACCGTCAATTGTTTCGCGTCATACGCGGACAAGCCAAGCGCTTCCTGGTAACGGACACGACGCGCGTCCGGTAATTCCGGAATCCCGGCGCGAATTGCCTCTTTCCAGTCATGATCGAGGACAAGCTTCACGAGATCCGGTTCCGGGAAGTAACGGTAATCGGACGCCCCTTCTTTAACACGCATCAAGACTGTTTGTTTTTTCGTTTCATCAAAACGTAACGTTTCCTGACGCATGACACCGCCGGATAACAACAACTTACGGTGACGGTCTTCTTCATACTCAAGACCTTTCAAGACGTTTCCGAACGAGTTCAAGTTCTTCAGTTCGGTTTTCGTTCCGAACTTCTCTTGGCCGTATGGACGGACAGAGATGTTACAGTCGCACCGTAACGATCCTTCTTCCATCTTAACGTCCGAGACGCCTGCATACTGCAAGACTTCCTTGAGACGTTCGAGATAGGCGACTGCTTCTTTTGGTGAACGCATGTCCGCTTCACTGACGATTTCGATCAACGGTGCGCCTGTCCGGTTAAAGTCGACGACCGAATGATTGGCACCCGTGTGGTTCATCTTCCCGGCATCTTCTTCCAGGTGGACACGTTCAATCCGGAAGCGTTTTGTTTCGCCGTCCACTTCCGCATCGATATAGCCGTCAAAGCCGATCGGCTGATCGAACTGAGAAATCTGATAGGCCTTTGGTGTATCCGGATAAAAATAGTTTTTCCGGTCGAATTTCGTTTGATCGGCAACCTGACAGTTCAAAGCCATTGCTGCACGAACGGCGAGTTCGACTGCTTTTTCATTGATTTTCGGCAAGACACCTGGGTGTCCGAGACAGATCGGGCATGTTTTTGTATTTGTTTCTGCCCCGTATTCCCGGGCACAGCCACAAAACATCTTCGTATTTGTATTTAATTCGGCATGGACCTCAATACCGATGACCGTTTCAAAGTTCATAAGGCATTCTCCTTTATAGCTTCGGAAGCGCGAATCCGCCGGTCGCAAGCTCGAATGCATGCGCAGCACGGTAAATCGTCGCCTCGTCAAAGTGTTTTCCGATGATTTGCAGACCGACCGGTAATCCGTCGACGAAACCGGCTGGAACCGAAATCGCTGGCACACCAGCCAAGTTGATTGGAATCGTCAGGATGTCGTTGGCATACATCGTGACCGGATCATCATTTTGAGCACCAAGCTCAAACGCTGGCGTCGGTGCGGTTGGTCCGATGATGACATCATAGTTTGCGAGAACGTTGTCGAAATCTTGTTTGATCAATGTCCGCGCTTGCTGTGCTTTTTTATAGTACGCATCGTAATAGCCTGAGCTGAGAGCATACGTTCCGAGCATGATCCGGCGTTTGACTTCGTCACCAAAACCTTGTGCGCGCGAATACTTGAAGACGTCTTCTAGTGCGTCTGCCTCGGCACGGACACCATAACGGATTCCGTCAAAACGAGCCAAGTTCGATGAGGCTTCCGAAGAAGCGAGTAAGTAATACGTCGCGAGGGCATATTTCGAGTTCGGCAGTGAGACTTCGTCGACCGTCGCGCCAAGCGATTCCAGTTTCTTGATCGCTGTGCGGATGTTCTCTTTGACACCTTCACTGATTCCTTCTCCGAAGTACTCTTTCGGAACGGCAATCTTCAAGCCCTTGATATCTCCTGTCAACGCTTGTGTATAATCGGTCGGATTGACGTTTGCTGACGTCGAATCCATGTCACAATGACCGGCGATCGCGCTGAGCAAGTAGGCATTATCTTCGACAGTCCGTGTTACCGGTCCGATTTGGTCAAGTGACGAGGCGAAGGCAACGAGTCCGAAACGTGAGACGAGACCATATGTCGGTTTTAAACCGACGACGCCACAGTATGCAGCGGGCTGACGGATCGAACCGCCTGTATCTGAACCTAAGCTGAACAACACTTCTCCTGCTGCGACTGCTGCTGCTGAACCGCCTGACGAACCGCCCGGTACGTGTTTTGTGTTCCACGGGTTGCGAACCGGTTTATACGCTGAGTTTTCGTTTGAAGAACCCATCGCAAACTCATCCATGTTCAACTTCCCGATTGTGACGGCGCCTGCTTCATGCAGACGTTCGACGACCGTCGCGTCGTGAGCCGGGACGAAGTTTTCAAGGAACTTCGAACCACATGTCGTCGTCATTCCTTTTGTGACGATGTTATCTTTGACACCAATCGGCAAACCGAATAACGGGCTTGCTTCGTGTTTTGCGATTTCATCCATTCGTTTTGCTTGTTCGAAAGCATCTTCATTCAGAGACAAAAAGGCTCCGATTTTTCCATCAACGCGGTCAATCCGGTCAAAGGATTCTTGGACAAGTTCAGATACCTTAACTTCCCCATCTTTGACGAGTGTGTGTAAGTTCTTTACACCATGTTCAAAAAGTGACATATCGGTGGTCTCCTCCTTATTCGAACACTGCCGGGACACGGACTTGTCCGTCTTCCCAATCAGGTGCGAGTCGTTCTACTTCCGTGCGCGGAAGTGATGGGCGTACTTCGTCTTTACGCAAGACGTTTTTAAGATCGAGGACGTGTGTCGTCGGTTCGACCCCTGTCGTATCGAGCTCATTTAATTGTTCAGCGAACCCAAGAATCTTCTCGAGTTGAACGGTAAATTGTTGGACTTCTTCATCTGTTACGGCGAGACGTGCTAAATGCGCCACATGGCGGACTTGCTCTTCATTAATCTTTGCCATCTGATTCCACCTCCGGAACTTTTTCAATATATTTTACACTATTTCTAATCATAGCACTTTTTGTCCAGACAAAAAAGACGATGGTGCATCGGGGGGAGGTCCGCACCATCGTCCTTATGGGGGTAGCAAAGCTTCCGGGCAGAAAGCTTCTAGTTATGAATTACCCGAGCTACCGACAAGCAAAACAAAAAAACTGAATATTCTAAAATTAACCATTGAAAAAGGAATGTGAGAAGTCCCCCCCTCACATTCCTTTGAACTCGTCATTAAACGACTTTCCGTTGTGGCTCCGCCCCTTTGAGCTGGGCTTGTACTTCATCAAATTCATCATAGATCGCTTGACTCGGTGCTTTCGTGACGAGACTGCCGACGACGAGTGCAACCGTCGAAGCGAGGAAAGCTGGAATCATCTCATACATCTCCGAGATATAAAACGGTAAATCTTTGACATACAGTTTGACTAAAATCCAGGCAATGACGACGACAGATCCTGTCACCATCGAAGCAAGTGCTCCTGTTTTATTCATCCGGCGCCATAATAAACTGAACAAGACGACCGGTCCAAACGCAGCACCGAATCCAGCCCAGGCATAACCCACGAGTGTCAGAATCGATTTCTGAGCACCAAACGATAAAGCAATCGCAAGGAGTGCGACGACAAGAACCATGACGCGTCCCATGACCATCAACTCTTTATCCGATGCATTTCGTTTCAGGAAACGTTGATAGAAATCGTTTGTTGCGGCACTCGACGAGACGAGCAATTGCGTCGAGATTGTCGACATGATGGCAGCAAGTAACGCTGCAAGCAACAAGCCCGTCACGAACCCTGGGAAAAGATCGCGCGACAATTGAATGAAGACGTTCTCCGGATTGTTGAGCGTGCCACCTTGTTGTGTAAAGTAAGCGTATCCGAACAAGCCCGTCACCATCGCTCCGACGATTGAAAACGTCATCCAAATCATTCCGACCCGACGAGCTGTTTTCATCTCGTGAAGGTTACGAATCGCCATAAAACGGACGATGATGTGCGGCTGACCGAAATAACCGAGTCCCCAGGCCAGCAAGGAGACGATCCCGATGACTGTCGTTCCTTTGAACAACTCGAGTTTTGAACCATCCGTCGAGCGAATCGTCTCGAGTGTCTCATTGATCCCACCACTGAGTGTCAACGTGACCGCTGGGACGATCAACAAGGCGATGACCATGATCATTCCTTGGACGACGTCCGTCCAACTGACAGCGAGGAATCCGCCGAGGAAGACATAGGCGATGACGACACCTGCCAAAATCCATAAGCCGGTTGTATATTCGAGCCCGAAGACCGATTCAAACAAACGACCGCCGGCGACAAAACCGCTTGATGCGTACATTATAAAGAATATTAAGATAACTCCAGCTGAAACTGTACGCAGGACACCACTTTTATCGTGGAATCGTTTTTCAAAGTAGTCGGGAATCGTGATGGCGTCCCCGGCATGTGCCGTATAAGCACGCAGACGTGGTGCAACGAGCAACCAGTTGGCATAAGCCCCTAGTAATAATCCGATGACGATCCAACCACTGGACAGACCAGTTGCAAACATCGCGCCGGGTAATCCCATCAACAACCACCCACTCATGTCACTTGCCCCTGCTGAGAGCGCTGTGACGACAGGTCCAATCGTCCGTCCTCCAAGCATATAATCATTCATGTTTTTTGTTCGATAATACGCGACGACGCCTAGCGTGACCATCAAACCTAGATACAACAAAATTGCGAACCACATTCCGTTCATCTCGTGCTCCCCCTTTTCTAAAGAAAAACGGATATGCAGGTCGCATACCCGTTTCATCTATTAAACATCATTTTAGAACATTTCAGAAGTAGTTTTTGCTTGAAGATGTAAAGTCAAGTAATCCGGTCCGCCTGCTTTGGAATCCGTTCCTGACATGTTGAATCCGCCAAACGGTTGGTACCCAACGATTGCGCCCGTACAGCTACGATTGAAGTAGAGGTTACCGACATGGAAGTTCGCACGCGCGTATTCCTGATTCGTACGGTCTTGAGTGATGACGGCACCCGTCAAACCATACTCTGTGTTGTTCGCGATGTCGATCGCTTCTTTGAAGTCTTTTGCTTTCGTGAAGGCAACGACTGGTCCAAAGATTTCTTCTTGCATCAGACGATCGGTCGGTTGCACGTCAGCGACGATTGTAGGAGAAACGAAGTATCCTGTAGAATCATCCGCCGTACCACCTGCTGCAATCCGTCCTTCTTGTTTTGCGACATCGAAGTACGATGTGATTTTCTTGAAAGCTGCTGCATCAATGACAGGTCCAACGTTGTTCGTCACGTCAACCGGGTTACCGATACTGAGTTTGTTTGTGTTTTCGACGACTTTTGCGAGCAACTCGTCGTAAACAGAATCGAGTGCGACGACACGTGAACAAGCTGAACATTTTTGTCCTGAGAAACCAAATGCCGCTTTTGTGATCATGTCTGCCGCGTAGTCGAGATCAGCCGACTCATCGATGACCATCGTGTCTTTTCCGCCCATTTCCGCGATAACGCGTTTGAGCCAGATTTGACCATCGTTCAATTTTGAAGCACGTTCGTTGATGCGGAGTCCGACATCACGTGAACCAGTGAAGCTGATGAAACGTGTTTTCGGGTGATCAACGAGGTAATCTCCGACTTCCGCGCCTGGTCCTGGAATGAAGTTCAAGACGCCAGCCGGAAGGCCCGCCTGTTCCATGACTTCAACGAATTTTGCAGCGACGACCGGTGTCGTCGATGCCGGTTTCAAGAGAATCGGGTTACCTGCCACGATCGCAGCAACCGCTGTTCCTGCCATGATCGCGAGTGGGAAGTTCCATGGTGAGATGATGACGCCGACGCCAAGTGGAATGTAGTCGTACCGGTTGTATTCGCCCGGACGGCTTTCAACTTTTTTACCTTCTTTTAAGATAAGCATCTGACGTGCATAATACTCAAGGAAGTCGATCGCTTCTGCTGTATCCGCATCCGCTTCGTTCCATGGTTTACCTGCTTCTTTGACGAGATAGGCTGAGAATTCATGTTTTCGTTTACGGATGATGTTCGCCGCTTTGAATAAGACGTCCGCACGAACACTCGGATTAACGAATTTCCACGTCTCAAATGCTTTGACTGCCGCCTGCATCGCATCTTCAGCGTGTGCCTGTGTTGCTTTTGAGACGCGTCCGACGATTTCTTCTTTGTTTGCCGGATTGACAGAAACGATCTTATCTTCTGTCGTCACACGTTCTCCCCCGATGACGAGTGGATAATCCTTGCCAAGCTCTTTTGATACAAGTTCAAGCGCCTCTTCGAACGCTTTCTTGTTTGCTTCTTGTGAGAAGTCCGTGAATGGTTCGTGTTTGTACGGAATCATCTCTATTCCCCCTTTATACTTGCTTTTAATCGCTTACATTCTCCATTGTACAGAAGCATGTCGTCGCTTACAATTATTCTAGACAAAAAAAATGAAGCAGACCAATTTGGTCCCCTTCATTCTCCACTTATTGTTTCGCTTGGGAAAAGACGATCTCTTCGTTTTGAACGGATACTTGGACATCTTGTCCTTGGAAGAGCCAGTCATCTTGATCCGATACGACGAAATGAATCCCGTCGACGACTTCTTCGACCGCCGCCCGGTCCACCGCTTCCATGTGGACACCAACTGAGAATCCTTGCGTTAAATCCGTTGAACCGCCGTATTTCGCGAAGAAACGGATCGTATCGCCTTCTTTTGCTTCCATCTCTTCTTTAAAATACTGTAATGCCTCATCTGTTACGTGAATTTTCATCTTGAACCCACTCTCCTTTATGTTAGTGTACCTATTCCCTACTCAAAAAAGCGAATTTCCTGTATGGTGAAGACACAGAGTATTGATGTTTTTCATTAGGAGGAACCAGAAATGAAACGATTGCTGACGATACTGGCATCAACGAGTCTCATCCTCGTCGGATGCGGAAACGATTCTGCCCCGTCTACTGATACTGAATCCCCGAAGTCCACGGAAACGAAACAAACCAAACAGGCAAGTCAAGACGTCCTCGACGTGTACAAGACGTACCAACAAACCGTCGGACAGTCCGGTACGGCTGACGCCAAGGCCCTTGCCCGGGTTGAATATACAGGAGATGAAAAATTACTCCGCCCTGCCATGCTTGGTGCTAAAAACTTAAAAATCAAACCGGGTAAGGTCGTCAAAAGTTTTCAGAAAGGGGACGTGGCGTACATCATTCACGAGTTTAATGATGAAGACGGCTCCCCGCTGCCAAACCGAGCATCAAAGCTGTTCCTGAAGCAAGATGATGCATGGAAAGTCGTCATCGTACCGACGACGTTTGAGCCTGCCGTCTTTACGACGCTCGCCTCGATGTTCGATTCCTTTAATGCCGATGAATATGGTGTCAACGCGAAAGCAGCGGAAGCAGTCGGTAATACGAAGGAAGATCAACAGGATGAAGTCTTCACACGCGTCAATGCCCAGACGGATTATATGGCGCTTGAGATGAACAGTAATATCCTGATGATTTACGGTCAAGCGCTTGGCAATGAAGGGAATCCAGAGACGCTGGTCGACTATTATGAAGATTACGCCGACTGGTACCGTGATGAACAAGCCTTGTTGCTGAAGACGGCAAAAGCCGGAACAGACTTCGAAAAATATTTGATCGCCCTTGATCCCTTAAAGGAAAGCTTGCAAAAGAAGCTTGAAAAATACGCCGACCAATTGAACATGGAACTTGGTTAAGGAGGAACTACTATGAGCACACTTGATTTTACCCTTCCGAATGCACAAGGAGAACTGATTTCGTTGAGCGATTATCGCGGAAAAAAAGTCGTTCTCTACTTTTATCCAAAAGATTCTACACCGGGCTGTACGACCGAAGCCTGTGATTTCCGTGATGCAACGGAAGCCTTTGCTGCTAAAAATACGGTCATTCTCGGTGTCTCGGCCGACAGCCAGAAAAGGCACCAGAACTTTATCTCAAAATACGAACTTCCTTTCGAACTTCTATCGGATGTCGACCACAGCGTCTGTGAACAATATGGTGTCTGGCAGCTCAAGAAAAACTACGGTAAGGAATATTATGGAATCGTCCGTTCCACATTTTTAATCAATGAATCCGGTGAATTGATTCAGGAATGGCGGTCCGTCAAAGTCAAAGATCATGTCACAGAAGCACTTTCCTTCCTCGATCAACTCAACTGACCCACCTCAAACACGCTATTGCTGATAGCGTGTTTTAATTTTCATAATCATCTTTACCTCCCAATATTATCCTTGGATATTATCCTTGGAGAAAATTTATTTTTACAAAAAAAACGTTGATAACACACGAAATTTTAATAATTTTGAAATAATCTGAAAATAAGCTATTGATTTTTCTGAATATTGTATTTATTATTGGTAACAAGTTGATCCGGTGCTTTCCTTCAACAAAATAAAAGGCGATGACCCCTCTTATTTTTTTTATAGGACACCGGATCGCTATTCTAATCGGTACTCATTTTTCAATCATATATATTCATTCTTGGGAGGGAACTTATCATTATGAAGAAGAAAAAAACACTTGCACTCGTTGGTGCTCTAACAATCGCTGGATCAAGCCTCGCTGCTTGTACCTCTACAGATGATTCAAAAGATACTTCAGGTTCGACCGACACGAAAAAGGCATCAGACAAACAGGTCCTTAACCTGACAAGCGGTTCAGATATCCCGGCACTCAGCCCGACGGTCGCAACGGACTCCGTTTCATTCACAGTCCTCAATAACGTCCAAGAAGGTCTGTTCCGTCTTGACGAGAAACAAGAAGCAACACCTGGTGTCGCTGAAAGTGTAGACGTCTCTGAAGATGGTCTTACATACACATTCAAATTACGTGATTCTAAATGGTCGGACGGCAGTGACGTCACGGCAAAAGACTTCGAATATGCGTGGAAACGTGTCCTTGATCCAAAAAGCGGATCACAATATGCGTACATCATGTATGTCATCGACGGCGCGGAAGCTTACAACACAGGTAAAGGAAAACCAGCTGACGTCGGTGTCAAGGCTGTTGACGACAAGACACTGGAAGTTAAATTGACACAACCTGCTGAATATTTCAAAGCGTTGACGGGCTTCGGTTCATTCATGCCGCTTAAACAAGAATTCGTCGAAGAAAAAGGAAAAGATTTCGCAACGAATCCGGAAAACTTCCTTTACAACGGACCATTCCAATTGACGGACTGGAAAACAGAAGTCGGCTGGAGCTACAAGAAAAACGATCAATACTGGGATGCAGATGCTGTCAAACTCGAAGAAGTCAACTACAAGGTTGTTAAAGAAACTTCGACTGCCGTCAACCTCTATGAAAAAGGCGACATCGATACGGTCGGTCTGACAAGTGAGTTCGTCGATCAGTACAAAGACAGCGAAGAGTTCGATACACGACTTGACGCATCAATGTACTACATCCAAATGAACTTCAAAAACGAACTGCTTAAAAACAAAGACATCCGAAAAGCAATCGATTCGGGTTACGACAAAGAGCAGATGGCAAAAGTCCTCCTGAACAATGGATCAATCCCTGCCTACTACTATGTACCAAAAGAATTTGCTAAAGGTCCGGACGGAAAAGACTTCCGTGACGGTAACGAAGGCTTTGGTTCATTCGACGCATCATCGGCAAAAGCATCATTCGAAAAAGGCCTGAAAGATGTCGGTAAGAAAACGGTCAAACTTGAGCTTCTTTCATACGATGATGACAACTCGAAGAAAATCTCTGAGTACCTCAAAGGCGAGTGGGAGAAAAACCTGCCAGGTCTTGAAGTCACAATCAAACAACAACCGTTCAAGAACAAGCTAGAGCTTGAATCAAAAGGTGAATTCGAACTTTCATTCGCTGGTTGGGGACCTGACTACCAGGATCCAATGACGTTCCTCGACATGTGGATGACAGGTGGACCTTACAACCGTGGTGGTTACTCAAGCGATCAGTACGATTCACTCATCAAATCAGCGATGAAGGAAACGGATGCTGAAAAACGCTGGCAGTCACTCAAAGACGCTGAGAAAGTCTTGCTTGAAGACGACCAAGCCATCTCCGTCATGTACCAACGTGGTGCTTCCCTCTTACGTAAACCTTACGTTAAAGGAATCGTTAACCACAAAGTCGGTGCGGATACTTCGTTCAAATGGACGTACATCGAAGGGAAATAAGTACCACTTCAGACCAGTCTCGCTCCATGCGAGTCTGGTCTTTTTTTCCATATGAGACAAATGTACTGTTTTTAGAATTAACATTAAAAATTGTTAACATTCTGTTTTCATTTGAATTACTTCCATTTATACTTAGCTGAAGAATGATTTTCACTTTATTTACAGTATTTCATGGTAATTATTCATAATTAATGGAAATGTGCCGATATATTCTATACAGAGGACTTTTGCCTCAACTATTACGATCGACTAGGAAGGAGGACTCACCCTTGAAACAACGTGTACTTACGAGTCAACAAACATGGACGGAAGAACAACTGGAAATGATTCAAGCGATCCAAGCCTTAGGTGAGCTGATTCAGGACCGTCCCCGTCGGACGATTTATCGTCGCTATGCCATCGAACATGGATGGCCTCAACCAGAGACCATCATTCGCCAGTTTGGTTCTTGGCCGGAAGCATTATCTGCAGCAGGATACGAATGGCACATCGATCAGCAGCCGGAAGAACTCGAACGTGCTCCGAAATATACAAAAGATGAAATCTTAAAATCATTCCACCGTTATGCCCAAGACGTCGGATCAACGATTACATTAAAGAAATACCAGATGTGGCGAAAATCCGTTCATCATGCACCTAGTCATTATCATATCGTGAAAATGTTCGGATCGTGGCATGACGCCTGTACGGCTGCCGGCTTAGAAGCTAGTGTCACCTATTCGAAAGCCGAACTCGCGGCTTCGCTCCGACAAGCGATTGAAGAAGTTGGTTTCTCGCTCTCTTTCGAAGCGTACCGTGAATGGGCAAAACGTAATAATAAACCTTCTACGAAAGCCTTACTTCACCGTTACGGTTCATGGTCAGCTGCGATTCATGCCATTGAAAGTGAAATTCGGATCAGTAAACAACACGCCCAATAATCTTGCCTTTATCTTTCAATTTTAAACACATCCCTTCATGAGTCTCATTCGCACCTGGAATGAGGCTTTTTTTGCGCAATTCTTCTCTTCTTTTTGTTCCCTATCCTATTCAGACCACCTAGAAGCCTGTTTACAACAAAAAAGAACCGTCGACATCGTCGACGGTTCTTTTCATATTACACGTTCTTTCCACTCTTGATACGATGCGACACGGTCCCGCCCTTGGAACTTCGCTCCGATGTACATCGCTCGGTCTGCGTTCCGGATCAGGCTCGCTAGATCACCTAACTCGTTTAATGTATCAATGCCGATACTTGCCGTAATCTTTAATTGATTGTCTTCAATCCGAACCGGGTTGGCATGTAACGTCTCGCGAATCCGTTCCGCCACGATTTGCGCGGATTCAAGATCCGTATTTGGTAACAAGACGACAAATTCTTCCCCTCCGTAACGTGCCACAAGATCCGTGATACGCGTCGCCTGCATCAACAGCTTGGCGACTTCAAACAAGACGACATCACCGACTTCGTGTCCATACGTATCATTAATTTGTTTAAAGTGGTCTAAATCAATCATTAAAGCCGAGAACGGATATAAGTCCCGTTGACGGATCCGCCGATCGCCCCATTCTTGTAAGGCGCGGTAGTTCGGTAATTTCGTCATCGCATCGGTCCGGCTGTCCGTCAAGAGACGCTCACGTTCCTGTGCCCGTTCGACGGCCCAGGACAAGACACGAAGAGCCCGATAAAGCTCATAACCAAAATCTTTTGTGAATTCACCGCTCGCTTCGGATGCTAGAAATAACGAACAGTTGATTTTTTCCGTCGCTTCCGGTTGAATGAATAAAATTGATTGGGTTTCTTCCGGGATACAATCGTATAACCGAATGTCCCATTCCTGTTGCATCCCGTATAACAAGACTTCATCTTTTTCTTCAATGATCTCTTCGATGATGATACCCTGAACGTGATCGGCCTTTAATTTCCGTCCGTCTTTTAAGGAATAATAAATCGGATTTCCTTCACTAAAATCAAACTTGATCCACGCAATGTCTGGACGGACAAAATGATTTAACTGCCGTAAGTAACGCTCGATGATGAACTGGGCGTCCCCGTCCTTCCAGGCGGCTTCTTTTAAGCGTTCGATTTGTTCCCAGTGCTCGATCCGGTCGCTCGCATGGACGGAACTTCCAAGTGACCGCTTGATGATGAACAACGCAAACGCCGTCATGACAAGTCCACTGTTCCCATTGTTTTGGACCATCAATGTACTGAAGATACCAAACAATAATTCAGCCGCGATGACGACTGCTTCAAATCGGAGTAACGGTAACATGACATTGCTCGGGATATTTTCACCCAGTAAAAAGTGAGATAATCTATATTGGAACAATAAGACCAACCATAAAATCAAGACCATAACGAGCAAGGGTCCAATGTTGCCGATCAATGCAAAATCTTTTCCATGGGTTCCGCCTAACGCATTGTAGGCAAGTCCCGCTGGTAGGATCAGCAATAGTTCAAGCGTGACATTAAACGGGTAGTTATGTAGCATCCGTCGGCGTCCGATGGCCGTATGGACCGTTCGCAACTGATAGATCAACATCGTCAATTGTCCGACACAGATGGCCGAGAGTAATCCGTATGTCAAGAACGTAAACAGGACGAACCCAAAATGGAACGTAAAACTCATATGTCTTCGACGGACGGGATCGATGACAAAAATAGTAGAGAGTGCAACGACAAGCGTAAATGTAAAAAAATCGATGCTGGGACTGTAATCCCTTGATTTCGCCAGTAAATCTATTCCAATGACGACAAGGAAAAATACAATCCAGCTTCGAAGGAGATATTGTTGAAAACGACGCACGTTGACTTCCCCTCCCCTAAACGTTTTTGTATATATATGGAAAACGCATATTTATTATTCACCATTTGAGCATCGAAGTCTATTTTTAATACTCCGATTTGTTACACTATTAGACAGAGGTGATAAATCAGTGACTACTCATTTTACAAAAGAAGCGTTTGATACATTTCAGATTGATGGGTTGGAGAAGCGGATGGAGGCAATCCGGGAACGGATACAGCCTGTCTTTAAACAGATTGGACAAGAAGTTTTACCTGACTTGACGGTTCATCTTGCAGAAGATATCTATGTCCATATCGCACAACACGCCCGCCGGAAAGTGAATCCACCAAATGATACATGGATGGCATTCTCACCAAATAAACGTGGTTATAAGATGCTTCCCCATTTTCAAGTCGGCTTATTTGATGATCATCTTTTCATCTGGCTTGCCTATATCTACGAACTTCCGAACAAATCACAATATGCAACTAAATTATTGCAGCAACAAGACATCTTACATGCACTTCCGTCTGACTTCGTCATTTCTTATGATCATATGAAAAAAGACGCGCAACGAATCGATGAAACAAGTCTTGAACAAGGACTCGTCCGGTTTCGTGATGTGAAGAAAGCGGAATTCCTAGTGGGCCGTCATGTTCCCGCTGATCAAGTCAGTTCGATGTCGCATGAGGAATTAGTAAATCTGATTCGAAATACCTATGAACAACTCGTGCCGATTTATAAAAAGATTCAATAAAAAGGATGGCCCAAAAGGTCATCCTTTGTTCATTAGTTATATTTTACTAGAATTGACATGATTTGTGTACGCTCAGAATTTAAATTTAGATAAATGTTGACCTGTTTTGTTGAAACTGTCATCAGATTAAAGGCTTGATCAAGCTTTGCAGTAGGATATGCTTGTTTTACTTCCTTGACAGAAACCGTTCGACTGAGCACTTTAGGATTATAGACGATTGCTGAAACTTTTGCTTTACGATCGGGTACACCGAACGTTGAACAATAATGAATCGCTTTGTTAGGTGTGACTAACCCTTTACCACTTTGGCACCATGTCGAGTTTCTTTCACCTTTGTACGCAGTATGTACTTGCGCCAATGTCGTCTGTTCCAGTTTCACTTTATTATCGGTTGATGTTGCCTTTGAAGCACTCGTTTTGATCTGTTTCAACCAGTCGACATCTGTCGGTTTAGCCGCTTCTACGGATTCGTTATATGAAGGACCTGAGACAAGACTCATGGTAAGTGCAGCAGTTAAGATAAGACCTAAAAATTGTTTCATGATGTGCTCCCCCTTGAAATGCTTTGATAGATATCTCATTCCCCCATTTTCGAAATAATATTCATTTTAAATACATTTCTTTAAAAAATATTTAAAAAAAGTTGCTACCTGAATAGGTAACAACTTTTTTTGCATCATTTCTTATGCATTTTGAACTCTAAAAATAGTTCATTATAATGTGCCAACATTTCTTTCCCTAAGTTTTCATATACTTCAAGTGTATCGGTGACTTCTTTGTTCGGGTAAAACCGTTCATCTTCACGTACTTCACGATCAAGCAACTTCAAAGCAGCCGTGTTGGGCGTCGAATAACCAACGTAGTCAGCATTTTTTGCGGCGTTCTTCGGTTCGAGCATGAAGTTGATGAATTGGTGAGCACCGTCGATGTTTTTTGCTGTCTTCGGAATGACGATGTTATCAAACCAGACATTGGATCCTTCTTTCGGAATCACATAGTTCAAATTTTCATTTTCACTCATGATTTCATTGGCATCCCCGGACCAGACGACACCTATTCCAGCTTCTTCATTCGCGAGCAGCAACTTGATTTCATCACCGACGATCGCCTTGACGTTCGGTGTCAGTTTCATCAAGTTGGCTTTCGCCGCTTGAAGTTTGGTTTCGTCCGTCTCGTTTAACGAGTAGCCGAGACTGTTCAGACTCATCCCCATCACTTCACGTGCTCCGTCTGCGAGGAGAATCTGATTTTTTAGCGCCGGATCCCAAAGATCCTTCCAGCTCGTCGGTTTTTTTCCGCCAATCAATTTCTGATTATAGACGATTCCGACCGTTCCCCAAAAATAAGGAATCGAATAGCGGTTGCCTGGATCAAACGATAAATCTAAAAAACGGGGATCGATATTTTTTAAGTTCGGCACTTTTTCCTGATTGATCGGGATCACCAGATCTTCTTCGATCATCTTGGCAATCGCGTAATCAGACGGGACCGCGACATCATACGTCGTGCCTCCCTGCTCGATTTTCGTCAACATCGCTTCGTTCGAATCAAACGTTTGGTAGACAACTTTGATACCAGACTCTTTCTCAAACTGATCAATCAGTTCAGGGTCGATATAGTCACCCCAGTTATAGATGTTCAAGACATTTTTACCGGAGTACCCTTGCGTTGCATTGAGTCGATTTAAGGCAAACAAGATGATGCCGGATATCAGAAAAATCGCTACGAACAATTGAATGAGTTTTTTCATCGATCATTTCACCTCCGGTCGGGACAGCTTCATCACAGAACGTTGGTTTAGGAAGTAATAGCCGATGACGAGTAAAAACGTAAACAAGAAAATGACTGTCGACAACGCATTGATTTTCATGGAAATCCCTTGTCGTGCGAGCGAATAGATTTCAACGGATAAGGTCGTAAAACCATTTCCGGTGACAAAGAATGTCACGGCGAAATCATCAAGCGAATACGTGAGTGCCGTAAAGAATCCGGCAAATATCCCTGGTGTGATGTAGGGTAAGATGACTTTCGTCAAGACATCGAATCGGCTTGCGCCTAAGTCACGCGCTGCATCGACGAGTGTCGGACTCATCTCCTGGAGTTTCGGAAGAACAAGAATGACGACAATCGGGACAGAAAACGCGATGTGTGACAACAAGACCGACGTAAAGCCGAGCTGAATGCCAAGCATCGTAAAGAAAATCAAGAAGGACGCACCGATGATGACATCCGGACTGACGATCAAAATACTGTTCAACGTCAACAGTGACGTCTCAACTCGTTTCTTACGGACTGCTTGAATCCCAATTGCTCCTAAGACACCGATGATCGTCGAGATCGCCGCTGACAACAGCGCGATGACCAGCGTATTCAAGACGATGATCAAGAGACGGGAGTCTTGGAATACTTCCTTATACCAGTCCCACGTAAAGGATTCAAAATTCGTCATGTTGTCGGCACTATTAAAAGAATAGAAGGCGAGATAGAAAATCGGTGCGTACAAGATGATGAAGACACCGATCAAGTATAGATTCGCTAATTTGAGTCGTTTCATCATGTTGTCGCTCCTTTCTTCCGTTTCGTACTCGTCAAAGCAAGAATGATCGCCATCGCGATGATCAAGAAGACGGCAATCGTTGCGCCCATGCCCCAGTTCTGCGTGACAAGAAACTGTTGCTCAATCGCCGTTCCCAGTGTGATGACACGATTCCCGGCAATCAGACGCGTGATCATGAATAAAGACAGCGCCGGAATGAAGACGAGTTGACAGCCTGACTTCACACCGTCAAGCGTCAACGGGAAGACGACACGGCGGAACGTCATGAAGTTGGATGCCCCGAGATCACGTGCCGCAAAGACGAGGGACGGATTCAATTTTTCAATCGCATTAAAGATCGGTAAGATCATGAACGGTATGAAGATGTAGACGGAAACAAATACAAAACTGAAGTCCGTGAACAAAATCTGTTTCCGACCGATTCCGATGGCCTCAAGCGTCTGGTTCGCCCATCCATAGGTACTGAATAGACCGATGAAGGCATACGCTTTTAACAGGAGGTTAATCCAAGTCGGTAAGATGATTAATAATAACCATAATTGCTTATGTTTCGTTTTTGTCAGTAGATAAGCCGTCGGATAACCGATGGCGAGCGAAAAGAAGGTAATCAAAAAGGCATACCAAAAAGAACTTAACGTCATCGTCAGATAGGTCGAAGTAAAGAACTTTTGATAGTTGATGAGTGAAAAATGACCTTCGAGATCGAGAAACGAATAATAGACGACCAGGACGATCGGCGCGATGACGAACAACGCGATCCAAAAACTATACGGAATCAGATACCAGTTGCGTGTTTTTTGCATCACAGCACCCCGTCATATGACTCAAGTCGTTTATCGAATTCCTCTTCCGTCTCATTTAGACGCATGACATGAATCGCTTCCGGATCAAATGTCAGTCCAATCTGTTCACCGACGATCGCTTTTTTCGTACTATGGACAAGCCACTCGTTTCCGACGTCATCCATACAAGCGATCTCATAGTGCACACCGCGGAACAGTTGTGAATCGACGGTGACACGTAATTTCCCTTGAGCAACGCTCGTGATCTCCAAGTCTTCCGGACGAATGACGATCTCAACCGGTTCATTCAATTCAAGACCCCGGTCGACACAATCAAATTCATTTTCCGCAAACGACACACGGTAGTCCGTCAACATCCGTCCCGGGATGATGTTCGATTCACCAATAAAGTCGGCGACGAAACGGTTGATCGGTTCATCGTAGATGTCCGTCGGTGTACCGGACTGTTGAATCAGACCATGATTGAGGACAAAAATTTCATCCGACATTGCAAGCGCTTCTTCTTGATCGTGCGTGACGAAGATGAACGTGATGCCAAGACGTCGTTGCAAATCGCGTAGTTCATACTGCATCTCCGTCCGAAGCTTCAAATCAAGGGCTGATAACGGTTCATCGAGCAGGATGACTTCCGGCTCGTTGACGATTGCCCGGGCAATTGCCACGCGCTGACGTTGTCCACCTGACATTTCCGTGATTTCACGGTTCTCATACCCGGACAAGTTAACAAACTTCAAGGCGTCGAGGACCCGCGTCTTGACCTCTGCTTCTTTCATCTTTTTGATCCGTAAGCCAAACGCGATGTTTTCAAAAACATTGAGATGCGGAAACAAGGCATAATCCTGAAAGACCGTATTGACTTGTCGTTTGTTCGCCGGGACGTCATTGATTCGTTTACCGTTAAACAGAATATCGCCTTCTGTCGCCTCGGTAAATCCGGCAATCAGTCGTAAGACGGTCGTTTTCCCGCAACCGGATGGTCCGAGCAACGTATAAAATTTCCCACGTTCGATTTCAAAACTGACCCGATCAAGGACGGTCTGATCGTCAAAACGTTTTGTCACATCTGTAAATTGGATGATGGTGTTATCTGCCAAGTCCTGTTCCTCCTTATAAATACGAATCAGTTGCTGTGACGAGTACCTTCGTATCCGTCTCCGACTCATTTCGTAATTGATGAATTTCAGAAGCTTTATAATAGAATGTCTCTCCTTGCGTCGCAACAAAGGATTCGTGTCCCAGTCGTAACGTGACGCGTCCTTCGAGAACGAAAACAAACGTTTCTGACCCCGACGGTTCATAGGCTTTAAATGTGCCTCCTGGTGCCAAATGCAACAAGACCGGTTCCATTTCCTTCTCATTCGATTCCGGAATCAGCCAGGTCACATGGTACCCCTGTTCCGGATCCGCATAACTTGTGACATCGTTTTGCGTATAAACGACTTTCTGATTTAACGTATCCTCATCAAAAAAATCTTTTGCCGAGATGCCGAGTACTTCTAAGAGGCTAAACAACGTCTCGATCGAAGGGGAACTGATCTCCCGTTCAATTTGTGAGATGTATCCTTTACTCAAATCCGTTCTCTCTCCAAGTTCTTCTTGCGTCAAGCCTTTTTGAAGACGTAGATTCTTGATTTTATTGCCGATCGTCCGCAATCCACGTCCTCCTTTCTCTTACTCAGTTTAGTATAAGATGACTTAAAGTTTACTAATCACGTACCGATTATAGCGTATCCCGTCAGTTAATCAACTAAAATGTTTTAATTTTCAAAGGTTCATTTGACAGCGATAACGCTTGCACCTACAATTAATATCAGGTACTAAAACAAGGAGGAGACAGTATGAAGATTGCATGGATTACAGACAGTACAACCATTTTACCGGACTCGATTTCTGCACGAGATGACTTGACCGTCGTTCCGCTTCTCGTCATGAAGGACGGTGAAAGTTTTATCGATGGCGTCGACGTCCAAGCGGAAACGGTGTATGAATGGATCGACGCCAAGCATAAGGTCACGACAAGCCAACCTTCGATCGGAACGTTCACCGAACACTACGAACGTTTAAAAGAACACTATGATATCGGTTTTGCGATCCATTTATCGAGCGAACTGAGTGGAACGTATAATGCCTCCATCCAAGGAGCTGAGATTGCCGGATTCCGGTTGATTGCGATCGATTCCCGTTGCGGCATCTACCCGGCAGGTCAACTGTTGGCAGAAGCGATGGAGCTTGCAGCAACCGGCATGCCGGTTGAAGAGATTGAGCAGCATATCCTTGAACGTCGCCTCGATCACCATATCGAATTCACTGTCGCTAATCTGAATCAACTGCAGGCGGGCGGACGGATTTCCTCAACGAAGGCGTTTGTCGGCAACTTACTTCAGCTTCGTCCCTTGTTCCATTTTGAAGATGGAAAAATCGTTCCGTATCAGACGGTCCGGACGTTCAAAAAAGCACATGCGAAACTGTATGATCACCTCGTCGAAATGCTTGAAAGTGGCACCGTCACCGATGTCTCTTTATTCCACGCAGCGGCTTACGACTTAGCACTTGAATGGAAAACGAGTCTCGAAAAACGGTTTGATGTGACGATTCGGATTGATAATTTGACGCCTGTCCTCGGTTCCCATACCGGAAACCCGGCCATCGGGATGTCGTTTTTGAATCCAACGAGCCGACGCTGATGTCTAAAGAGTGACTAATCCGGGTAAACCTCCTTTAGAGATTAAAGGAGGTTTTTGATTTGAAAAACAAATGGATTTGGCTCAACTGGCTTGGTTTTGTCTTTACGATTGCTGTCAATGCGTTAGACGGTGGAAAAACAGGTCGTATCTCGGATACGATTTCAACCTTGTTCAAACCCGCAGGTTACGCCTTTTCGATTTGGGGATTGATTTACGCTGTTTTACTCGTCTGGTTAATCATGCAGACGATTCCGAAGTTCAAAGAACATGAGATCGCGAAAAAAATCGGACCCTGGTTCTTGATCAGCTGTCTCTTTAATGCAGGGTGGATTGTATCGTTCTCCTTCAAACTATTTCCATTGTCCGTCGTCGTCATCGTCGGTCTGTTACTTTCGTTGATCGTCATCTACTCGAAGATTGATCGCGAGACAAAAGCGTTACGTTTTAAATTACCATTTTCGCTATATCTTGGTTGGGTGTCGGTTGCGACGATTGCAAACATCTTCTTGACGCTCGATACCGAAAACATCAACTCGTTGCTTGGCATCGGTGACGCCGGTTGGACGATGATCATGTTGGGTGTAGGTGTCATCGTCGCGTTATTGTTCATGTTCGCCAACCGCGATCCGATTTATCCGCTCGTCTTCGTCTGGGCCTATATCGCAATCAATTTCCAATCCGATAACGGACTTGTCGATACGGTTGTCTTGGGCAGTGTCGTCGTCCTGCTTGCCGGATATGTCTTCCTGCTCGTCCGGATGCGTCGTCAAGTCCACGTGAGCAAGTAACGTTATTTCTCACTCATTTCGTCGTATACTGAACAAAAGGAGTGAATGTCATGCACATCACATTTACAGAAGCCGCTCTTGGTCGCATCGACCAATTACGCGGTGACACAGTAGGTCAATTGCATCTTTATTACGATACTGAGGGCTGTGGTTGCGGGAACTCCGGTATCTTCAGCATACGTCTCGTATCAGCAGCAACAAGCGAAGATATGACGATCGACTCAAATGTTGGTCCCGTCCTCGTCAAACGATGGTCCAGTCATTTTCTCGATCAAGAGATGACGCTTGACTACAATGCGGAGAAAAAATCATTGATTCTAAAAAGTGACGGTCAATATTTTAATACGAACGTCCTTGTCACGGATCAAACGGGTTGCCAATTGACAGTCAATCGATAACCCTATACAAAAAAGGCAGCCTCCCTTGTGGAAGCTGCCTTTGTATTGTGATGGACAGACAGATAGTGTGTTGAGTAGAAGGCGGAGTCGTCTATCTAAATGTACTGCGATTCTGTCTGCATCTTGCACAAGTCGAACAAATCCCTGCCCGGAATCTGTTCATGAAGCGATTGCGTCCCCCATGATCGCATGCATATTCCTTGCATGCTTATCTAGTATACGTAAAAAAGAGCGTACTGGATTTAAGCGATGTGTTCTCAAACAACATCCAGCACCGTTCGTTCAATCGTCTGCTGATCCAGATCCTTGACGTTGACCGGGCGGCTATAATAATACCCTTGGCCATAATCACAGCCCAGCCGTTTCAAGAACTCGTGTTGTTCCAGCGTTTCGACACCTTCCGCGACCACTTCGATCCCAAGACTTTTCGCAAGCTGGATGATCATCTCCGTGATTGCTGTTCCTCGTTCGTCATGCGGCACTTCATCGATAAACGATTTGTCGATCTTCAAGATATCGATCGGCAGGTGCTTGAGGTGGGTCAGTGACGACAGACCAGTGCCAAAATCGTCCAGTGCAATCGTCAGACTTAACTGTTTCAACTCTCCGAGCATCAACAAAGCGCGGTCGAGGTTCTCCATGACGGAGGTTTCCGTGATCTCGAGCTGCAACTGAAGTTCTCCCCCATTCTTTAACGAATGATGAACGATCTCCTTAATCATCAAGTTGTGCGATTCGGACCGAAAATGCATCGCTGAGAGATTGACTGACACTTGACGGATGAAATGATTTTCTTCACGCCATAGTTCCATCTGATTCACGGTTTCTTGCAGGACCCATTGTGTCAGACGGTGAATGAGACTGTATTTTTCAGCAAGTGGAATGAACTCAGCAGGTGAAATGAACCCGAATTTCGGATGATTCCAACGAATCAGGACTTCCGCCTGTTCGACCTTTCCTGTCGCAAGAGCGATTTTCGGTTGATAGACCAGATTAAATTCCTTGAAATCCGTCATCGCCCGACGTAACGAACCGACGATTTGCTGTTCCCGGCGATCGGAATGGCGGGTTTCATCATAGATGACGAAGCGGTCCCGTCCTTCATTTTTTCCGGCACGTAACGCACTTTCCATCTGACCAATCCGCATCTCTAACGTATCGTTTACATTCGGAACGATGATACCAATCGTCGCTGTCAGATGAATTTCTTGACCTTCCAGTATAATCGGCCGTCGAATCGCTTCAAGTACCTGCGTGAATGCTTCTTCTAACTGATCCGGAGGAATGTTTTTAATCAGGAAAAACTGGGTTCCGTTGTATCGAATACAAGCTTCATCTTCCCCCAGCAATCCTTTGATTCGGTCTGCGAATTGGCGAATCACCGTATCCCCTTGATCGAATCCAAATGTATCATTAATCCATTTGTATCCATCCAAATCAAGTAACGCCATCGTCATGTGTTGTCTGGTCCGGCTATACTGGGCATCAACTTTTTCCATATGATAATCGAGCCAACGGCGATTATGTAATCCTGTTAAATGATCCGTGTAGGCCATCATCTGCAAGGCGCGTCGTTCAAGGTGAATATAGAGACCGGCGATCAAAATGATGATGAAGAAGACGGGAATCGCGACGTCACCTAGAATATTCGATGTGACCGGCCGATCTGCCATCTCAAGTGCCGACGACTCCGGGATACAAAACGTCGTCCCTAACATACCGACATAATGCATCGTCGAGATCGCAAATCCCATCAATACCGCAACGGGAATCAGGATCCGTTTTTTATTGACATGACGTGTCATGTACAGAAGCAGCAAGGCGACATACGCCACTGTGACGGCAATCACGATCGATAAGGTGAACAATGCCGCGTCATACCGGATATCTCCGTTAAACTGTACCGCCATCATGCCTAAATAATGCATCATCGCAATCCCGATTCCGACCAATGTGCCTGCGACGATGACTTTCTGACGTGTCAACTCCGAGTAATATAATAAGTAAAACGCAATCCAGGCTGCCGTGACAGCCGGAACGATGGATAAAAACATCAAGACCCAGTCATAGCTGACCGGTACAGCTAACTCAAACGCCCCCATCCCGACGAAGTGCATGCCCCAAATGGACAGTCCCATCGTGATCGATGACAAAAATAAAGCTCGTTTTTTTAAAGAGACCGCTTTTGCGAGTCGACGATTTAATTCCAGTGAGGCATAGGATCCGACGATGGCGACGATGACCGATAGGATGACCAATGTCTCTTCATAGTGTTTCGTTAAGATGATCCATTCATTCATGGTAAGTGCCTCTCTTTTTGACTGACATTCCTATTAGTATCGTCTACTTCCCATCATTTCTTCAGTCTTCTCATGAAATTTCGTAAGAACGGATGTTTTTTTTCTGAAATAGAAGACTAAACTCAAGAAAGACAAAAAAAGATGCCGGAATTCCGGCATCTGACTATCGTATCGATTTATAGAGCAACAGACGCGACGACTTCACCGGTCGGCTTTTCTAGATCTGGTTCTGGTTCGACGGTGATGGCGACGGCATCAATCGTTCCGTCTCCTTTTAGCGGGAAGACCGCCGCTGCTTCTCCGTCTTTTTCGATGACACCGTTCGCGCGTGGTGTATCTCCTTGAATCGTCCACAGCTGGTACAATTCACCTTCTTTTAGCGGTGGCAAATCTTTTAGTTGGACGAGCATGTATTCTTTTTCGTCTTTCGTGAAAATCATGCTCGATCCTTTAATGGATGCCGTACTTTCAAAGTTTCCCATTCCTTTGACTTCGTCCATCGCGAATTCTTCTGTCGGAGAAGACTCATCCTGTGACAGGAAGTACGCGTTGGCACCAAGCGACAGGAGTAAAGCCGCTGCGATACTCATCAACCACCCCAGTGGGACCGCGCGTTTTTTCTGTTTTTGCGTCCGAGCCGATTCCAGCTCAGACACTTGTGGTGTTTCCTTGCGCGTTGGTTCCGCAGAAGCAGGTTTCATCGGTTCATTCGCTGACCCGAGAACTTCCCCAAGGATTCTTGATTTCATGCCTGTCGGTATCGGTCGTTCCGGAAGTGATTCCGCGATGGGCAGCATCAAGTCTTGCATCTCTTGAAACGCCTGTTTACAATCGTCACAAGTCGCCAAGTGCGCTTCGAACGCGTCGCGATCGGTAGCTGATAATGTTCCGTTGAAGTAGTCAATTAAATCATGACAACGTTCTTCCATCAACGTTCCCTCCCGTCTAATAATTTCCGAAGTGCCTGAATTGCACTCCTGATTCTTGTTTTTACCGTTCCGAGCGGCAAATTCAATTGATCTGAAATTTGTTGTTGCGTTAACCCTGTAAAATAAACGAGTTCAATTAACTCTTGTTGATCCGGTTTCAATTCACTGACGGCATCTCGGACTTCAGATGCGGTTTCACGCTGGATGACCGTTCGTTCGACTGGTTCATCGTATCCGCCGTCGCGCTCTTCGACTTCAATCGTCGGCTGTCGTTTTTCACGTCTTAAACAGTCCAGCGCAGCGTTGCGGGTAATCGTTAATATCCAAGAGGAGAATTTCCCTTTATCAGTATTAAAGTCGACCCGTCCATTCCATATCTTCATCCAGACTTCCTGAATGACTTCTTCTGATAAACGATCATTGTTCGTAAAGCGATGAGCGAATGAGAACAATAGCCTTTCGTACTTTTCGTACAGCACTTCGAGAGCTTGTTCATCTCCACTGCGCATCTGATGATAAAGCGATTCATCGGATTGAGTATGCATCCTTCTCCTCCTTGTGATCAGTCAGCCTTATCATATAGTATACGCAAGCTGACGCAAAATCGTTTTAGTTTTAGTTTTAGTTTTTTCTCAATTTTTGTCCACCACATCCATATTCCCTATTCTACTAAAAAATATAGCTCGAAAGCGGCTAGATTGACAATAATACCGTGATGGGCATAGCATAAAGGTATCGAATAAACGGATTGCATCTTAGAATGGAGGAAAATGAATGGATTACGATCGTAAAATGAAAAATCGGGTCAGTCGTATCGAAGGACAACTCCGTGGTATATTACGGATGATGGAAGAAGGACAGGATTGCCGGGACGTCATCACGCAATTGTCGGCGACTCGTTCTGCCATCGACCGGACGATTGGTGTCGTCGTCAGCTCGAACTTGATTGAATGCGTGAAAGAAGCCGAAAAATCCGGTGAAGGTGATACCGAGGAATTGGTCAAGGAAGCGGTAAATTTGTTAGTAAAAAGTCGGTGAAAAAAATAGATGTTTTTCCTCAAAAAAAGCTGTTCCGATCATCAGTCGGAGCAGCTTTTGTTTAATATTAGTATAACACTTCATACTATGTACGTTTAGTGCCATGCCTTCAATTGATCGAGATACACTTTACTTTTTTGCACCGTTCCTTTTTTCTTTACGTCCGTTTCTACAAAATACAGCGATTGTATCTGAATTGGGGCAGGCCATGTCGGATCCAGCTTCGCTTGAACAGTTTTGAACCCTGTCCAGTTGACCCGTTTCACGAAATCGACCGTATGACTTCGTCCTCCTGCATCCTTCAACTGCGCACGTAACCACGGTGCCTTCTGATCACCATATACATCAAGGGACAATCTTGTTGCAGGCGAAGTAATCTTCCACTTCGCGTTCGTGATATACATGGCTCCATTTTGCTTGGACCAGCCGGAATAGTTGTATGTCAGCTTAAGCGCTGACCGACCTGCTGACTTTTGCTCTGTACTTAACATTGTCGAATAACTGGATACATAGGGCGATTTCGATATATAGACGCCGCTTTCAAAGGAATCAATCACCGTTGATTGATTCGTAGAAGTTGTCGGTGCCGTCACAGTAATCGGAAGTGATACCATTTGTCCGCCTGCTGATAATGTAAGTACGGTTTTCCCAGGTTTCTTAGCTGTCAAAACATCATTAGAAATCGTGCTGATTGGTTGTTTCAGCTGATATTTCTTTTCATTTAATGGAATCGTGACTTTCCGGCCATTCAACCATCCATCACTCGTCAAGCGGACCTTCTGACCGACTTTTAGAAGTAGGGGTTTTCCGCCGTTAAAGGTCATTCCTGATAAACGGTTTGTGATATTGATCGTGACTGACCGTTTGATTTGATCAACCGCCAATTGTCCTGTCCACTTTCCGGGTTGAAGTGGCGCTTTTACAGTCATCCCGCTAACACCTGTACCGGCTAATATTATTTTCTTCTGATTTGCATCAATTGGTTGACTGTTTCTGTCGGTCAACTTGATGGTCAACTGACGCGTTTCACCCACGTACAACTCCGTTTGCTCAGGAATAATCATATAGGCGGCTTTTTTTTCCGGAACATAGCGTGTTGAAACGATTAAACTGTTTGTGATGGATCGACTTCTTCCATCTGCCGGAACGTTTACTGTTCGAACCGGAAACTCACCGGCCCGTCGGACCATCATCTCCGTCGATCCTCCTCCATCAAATGCTAACGCTGAAACAGCGCCTAGTCGTTTCATCTGCGCGACTGCTTCGAGCATCGTGAATCCTTTTGATGTCGTTCTTCCTTGGTCCACTGTTACGATATGAACCGTTTGATCCGCTGTCACCCCAATCAATGTCCGCGCCTTTCGGACAATCATCAAGAAACGATCATGATTTTCAGAAATTGTGTTAAGGTCTAGACCGATCCCGTCTTTGATCAGCCAATTGTACCCAGAAGCCGCTTCTGCGATGTCATTTCTTACTTGTAAGTTCGACATTTGAATGAGGTTAAATTGAGTAGTTACCTTATTTTCTTTCAACAAGTCGAGTAACAATTTCTTTTGTTTGCCGAACGCCATCAATACGACTTCATCTGCCGGAATCGATATGTTCGATCGAAAAGTCGTTTCTGTCCGATCTACTGTCCACGAATGGCGTTGTCCTAATTTAAAGGCTCTAACCGAATTTCCCTTCATCGTCACGATCGCCACTTCTTTTTTCATCGCATCCGATAATCCTACGAAATTGATTTTTTTAGATACATGGTGGGCACTTGTAAAAATACCAATTCGATTATCCAGATTTTCATTTCGGTTAACAGAATGGATTGTCAGGGACTGTGCTGAAGACTTTAATGTTCCGACAATGCCATAAGAACCGATTTCCGGTTTCCCTTGTCCGTTTATGATGAACGAAGGAAACTTCAGTGCAGACTCTTTCACACTATGGCTGACGAGTACTGCATTCTGCTGAATTTGCAACCCGATTGGTAAACCACTTGCGACTTTATACATATCAGCATTAATGGCAGCAACCACACGATTTCCGGACGCAGTAGATCGACTTACTTGAGAAGGCAGTGATTCGGTGGCTAGTACATGATCACGTCCTTTTACCGTCATCCATTGATTTCCTGAATCAGGTCGCACAGTAAGTTGTTGAATCGTCTGCGGAACACCAGATGTATTTTCTTGTTTGACTGTATAGTCGACACTTTTAGAAATAGTTTCAGCATGTGTTATTTGTTGAAAATTAAATACGCCTAATATAATCAATAAAATACATAATTTCCTTTTCATAAAACACCTCCAGTATACATTATGCCTTTTTAAGGTAAAAAATTACATAATTATTTCAATGTTTTGTTTTCAAGGTAAAAAGGAACTATTAAAGGCATACCTGAAGTGAATCGAACGAGGAGGAATCGAACATGACCACCTATCAGCTCGATCAAGACCACAGCTCCATCACATTCACAGTCAAACATATGATGATTTCAAAGGTAAAAGGTGAATTCCGTGATTTTACGTTTGATGTCAGCGGTGAAGCCCATGATTTAGAAAATGCATCTGCCGTCGTGACGATTCCCGTCGCAACGATCGACACACGAAGTAACGATCGGGACACCCATTTGAAATCAGCTGACTTTTTTGACGTCGAACAATATCCGAACATTACTTACCGCGTGACATCGTTTAAAAAACACGCGGGTGACGAATATGAAGTAATGGGTGATTTGACGATTAAAGACGTGACACGGACTGAAACGTTTAAGGTTGAGTATGAAGGCAGTGGCGTCGATCCTTGGGGAAATACACGGTCCGGCTTTGAAGTAGATGGGAAAATCAAACGTGAGGATTACAACCTGACATGGAACGTCGCGCTCGAAGCCGGTGGTGTCTTGGTCGGCAGTGACGTCAAGTTCCAGTTGCATCTCGAATTCATTCACGCTTAATCAGAGGTAACAGCACTTGTAGGGGGAAATGAAATGACAGTATCACTCTTTATCGATGTCTCTTGTAAGACCGGTGAATCACCGGTGTACGACGCTAAAACAAAACGATTTTATTTCGTTGATATTCCGAATCAACTCTTTTTTTCATATGACTTAACGACAGAAGCACTAAAACCGTATCAATTACCAAGTGCGATCACATCGATTGCTTTGACGGATGCTCCTGATTTTCTTCGGGTCACGTCTGCTCATGGTTTTGGTACATTTGATGTAAAAGAAGGACACCTCTCACTGGAAACACAGTTGACACTACCTGAATCCGACCGGATGAATGACGGGAAACTCGATCCGTCCGGTCAATATGTAGCCGGAAGCATCAATGAGGAAGACGGCGAGACCGCTTCTCTTTACCGTTTGCGTCATGACGGCTCAGTTGATGTCTTGCTCGAGAACTTAACGAACTCAAACGGACTGGTTTGGTCGGAAGATGGTAAGACGCTTTACCACATCGATACACCGACTAAAAAAGTCTATGCCTTTGATTATGCGGCGGATCAACCGTTAACGAACCGCCGTGTCGCCATCGATTTAGAAGACGAGGATGGATTCCCGGACGGCATGACAAAAGACACGGACGGTCACGTCTTCATCGCCCATTATGCCGGCTCATGCCTGACACGCTGGAATCTTGAAACTGGCGAAAAGCTCGACCATGTAGAATTTCCTGTTTCCAATCCGACATGTCCGATTTTGTATGAAGACCGTTTGCTCGTTACGACGGCCGCGGACGGTGACGACTCGGAACATGCCGGTGCAGTTTTCGAAGTCACGTATTGATGTTTCCGACTCCCTTTTTAGGGAGTTTTTTTGTAGACGCCTGTACTAAAACAGGCGATACTGAAGAAGAAGCGAATACTTTGACGAGGGAGTGTAACTGGATGCATATTTCAACGATTGAACGACTTCATCAACTGCAAACGACCCCGTCTTTTTTCCCGGTCAACTGTTACTTATTTGAAGAGGCAGACAGCTTAACCTTGATTGACACGGGAATCTCACTGAATGCAAAAGCGATTTATTCCGTCATTAAATCCTTTGATAAACCGTTACAGTCCATCGTTTTGACGCATGCGCATGCGGATCATGTCGGTTCTCTGGATTTCTTAGCGAGTGCGTTTCCGCTCGCTGAAGTCTCGATCAGCTACCGGGACGCCGCCCTTCTCAGTGGCGACGAATCGTTACGCGAAGGCGAAACGACACCTCTTAAAGGCGGTATTCCGAAAAACATCAAGACGCGTCCTGACCGGTTACTAGAAAGCGGACAACAAATTGGCAGTTTAAGTGTCATTGCGTCACCCGGTCACACGCCGGGCTCGATTTCCCTCTGGCACGAAGGCAGCCGGACACTGATTGCCGGTGATGCGTTTCAAACACAGGGTGGACTAGCCGTATCAGGCGACACACGCTGGCAGTTCCCGTTCCCGTCTCTTGCGACATGGGACAAGGAAGTCGCACTGCAGTCCGCCCATCAGCTGACAGAATTAACACCGGATGTGCTAGCAGTGGGTCACGGACCACTTGTCGTCGCGCCGAGCTTTGATATGCGCCAAGCCGTCGATCGATTCGAACAGCTGTTATCTTCTAAAAAACGAAACGGTTATATCTAAACGCCAATACACAAAGAAAGCGGCTGGGACATAACTAGCTGATTTTTAAAGAAAAAGAGGAATTGCCATCATCTGGACTGCACCCCAACTGGTAGACACTTTTTTTAAAGTATCTACCAGTTGGGGTGCAGTTCATTCATGTTTCCGTGACATTTTTCTTTTAAGACGAAATCACGCGACTCCTACAGGAAAAAGCGCAAGATGACTTGCGCTGTCAGAGACAAACAAGACCGGGCGATCTGTCCGAACGGGCAGATCATTTGGCTTGTGTCTCGCCTGAGGAAAGCGCGTGAGAGAAGCGTGATGGCGTATACGAAACTGAGTTATACCCCAGCCTCGTTTTGTCTTATCGTTTTCTTAGTATTGATACAACCGGGCTTCATACCGTGCTAACTGTACCGTGTCACCGGTTTCATAATTCGACAACACGAGCTGTTCCTTTGGTAAAGAAAGTGTCGTCGTGACCGCCTCATCATGAAGATTCAAGATGATCCGCCATGTCACACCGTCGAGTTCCCGCTCATAAACATACAAATACGGATCTTGAATCGCTAAATCACGATAGACACCGTACACCATGACAGGATGTGTTTTCCGCAAGGCAATCAAGGTGCGGTAAAAAACGAGAACCGAGTTTTGATCTTGTTCCGCTGCCTCCACATTGATGTCGAGGTAGTTCGGATTGACCGTCATCCAAGGATAATTGGACTCCGTAAATCCTGCAGCTTTGTTCGCATTCCACTGCATCGGTGTCCGTGAATTATCCCGTGCCCGCATCTGCATCGAAGACAGGACCGTACCGGGTGATTCTCCAGCTGCAATGCGTTCTGCATACTGATTCCGAAAGGCAACGTCCTGATAGGCATCTGGATCAGAAAACCGGATACCGGTCATCCCGATTTCTTCGCCTTGATAGATATACGGAATGCCGGGTAACGTGTGCAACATCAGTCCGAGTAACTTCGCACTTTCAATCCGATACCGTTCGCTCCCGAACCGCGTCACCTGACGGGTATGGTCATGATTGTTCAGGAACTGGGACGCTACACCGTGCGGATACAACGCTTCATACCATTGTTTTTGAATTTGTTTAAACCGCGGTAAGTCCATCGTCTCCATGTCATCCGCCACTTCGAAATGAAACAGCGTCCGTAGTTCGTTCCGGTCTTCCCCGACGTACAGTAAACCATCTTCCGGTCCGACGAATGGAATCTCACCGACCGTAAAGAGATCTGTTCCGGCAAGGACTTCTTGGTGCATTTCTTGTAAAAAGTCATGAACACCCGGCTGATTGCCTAAGTAAGACAAATCGAGTGGGTTTTCCACATCATCAAACGTCGCTCGTTTCTTAATCAAATTGATGACGTCCATCCGGAAGCCGTCAATTCCTTTATCTGTCCACCACCGCATCATCGTATAGATGGCTTGGCGCACGTCTCGGTTCTCCCAGTTCAAGTCCGGCTGTTCGGATGCAAACGAGTGGAAATAATATTGTTCGCGCGTCTCATCCCACGTCCAGGGACTCGGTGCGAAATAGGAGCGCCAGTTATTCGGCGGTGTCCCTTTTACCCCGTCCTGCCAAATGTACCAGTCCGCCTTTTCGCTCGACTTGCTACTTCGCGCATCCTTGAACCATGCGTGTTGATCACTCGTGTGGTTGACGACCAGATCAAGAATCAGCTTCAATCCCCGGTCATGGGCTGCACCGATTAACTGTTCCAAGTCGGACATCGTTCCCGCTTTTTCCATGATGGTATAATAATCCGCAATATCGTATCCGTTATCGATATCGGGTGATGTATAACAGGGGTTCAGCCAAATGACATCGACCCCCAGCGAAGCGATGTAATCCAGCTTTTCGATTACCCCCTGCAAATCCCCCATCCCGTCTCCGTTCGAGTCCTTAAAACTACGCCAGTACACTTGATAGACAACGGCTTCTTTCCACCAGTCTTGGTTCACTCGCTCATCTCCTTCGTTAGACAGATCCATTCCTGTTTAGTGTATCAAAAAGAATCAGACCATCGGTTATTTCTACCAATTATCAACGATTATTAAAAAACTCTTTTATTTTTTCTGAAAATTCGTTATCCTTGACGACAATACCCAACAAGGAGGAACACAGATGAAACATTTCGTCCCATCGATTGCGATTGACCGATTGCCGGCTCCGGTCTTTGCTGAACTCGCCCAGCGGATCGGCGCCGTCAAAGCAGCCGGTCACGACGTCATCACACTTGGTCAAGGAACCCCGGACCAAACGACACCTGTACATATTTTGGATGCCTTGAAAGAGGCGATTGACGACTCGACCAACCTACAGTATCCCCCATTTCGTGGACATGATTTCCTGAAGCAGGCCGTTGCCGACTTTTATCAAAAAGAGTTTGGTGTGTCGGTCGATCCTGCTTCTGAAGTGGCGATTCTGCTTGGCAGCAAGGCCGGCATCGTCGCTTTGCCGCAAACGATCGTTAACCCGGGTGAAGGTGTCATTGTTCCAGATCCCGGTTACCCCGACTACCTGTCCGGTGCGGCACTTGCCGGTGCATATCCGATCACCTTGCCGCTTCTTGCGGAAAATGCCTTTTTACCTGACTACAATCTACTCGATACGAAGGACGTCGAACGGGCCCGGATGCTGTTCCTCAACTATCCAAGCAATCCGACCGGTGCGACGGCAACGGCAGAAGCGTTCGAGCAGACCGTCGCCTTCGCTGACGCCAACGACATCTGTGTCGTCCATGATTTGGCGTACGGCGGCATCAGCTTTGACGGTCCGACACGGAGTTTCCTCCAAACAGAGGGCGCGAAAAACGTCGGCATCGAACTGTTTTCGTTATCCAAACGCTTTAACATGTCCGGTTTCCGCATTGCCTTTGCAATCGGTAATCCATCCGTCATCGCAAGCATTGAAACATACCAGGAACACTTATACGTCAGCGCCTTCACACCAATCCAGCACGCAGCGGCCGTCGCGCTTTCGAGTGACCAGACGTGCGTCCGTGAGCTGAGTGCCCTGTATGAAACGCGTCGCGACGCCTTGTTTGGACAACTCAAAGAAATCGGTTGGGAAGGTCCCGTCCCGGGCGGTTCGTTCTTCGTCTGGTTGCCGGTCGCGTCCGGTTTTACCTCACAAAGCTTCACGGATCACTTACTGGACGAGGCACATGTCGCGGTCACACCAGGACATTTCTTCGGCGAATACGGCGAAGGATATGTCCGGATCAGCTTGATTGCCGACGCCGAACGATTGGTCGAAGCCGTGCAACGGATTGGTCAATTACATTTGTTTTCACAGACCGTTGCGGAATAATTCTGAAAAAACGTTTGACAGATGGGAATGATTTCCGTTAAAGTAAATCCCAACAGCATATCTACTTATCGAGAGCGACCGAGGGAATAGGCCCAACGACGTCCGGCAACCACCAGCAAATGGAACGGTGCCACATCCTACAGAATGTTTCATTCTGAGAGATAAGTTACGAAATCTTACACTTCGTCGCTTTTTTCTGGTTGCTCTTAACTGGAAAAAGGCGATTTTTTTGTATAGGGAGGAAACGACAGATGATTGAATTCAAAGGAATTACCAAACGGTTTGTCCGGGACCGGACACCGATTTTTGCTCTACGTGACGTCAACTTAACGATTCAACAAGGTGAAATCTTTGGCATCATCGGAGAATCCGGTGCCGGAAAAAGTACGTTACTCCGTTTAATCAACGGACTCGAAACACCGACACAAGGAACGGTCAAAGTATCGGGAATCAAACTATCCGACCTCTCAAAAGGCAGCCTAAGGGAGTTGCGCCTGAAGATCGGAATGATCTTTCAACATTTCCAATTGATTCAATCACGGAACGTTTCTGATAACATTGGGTTCGCCTTAAAAGCAGCCGGCGTTAAACGCAGTGATTTCCCAAGCCGGATCAAGGAACTCGTCGCTCTTGTCGGACTGGAAGGATTCGAAACGAATTTTCCGAGCCAACTCAGTGGTGGTCAAAAGCAACGTGTCGGGATTGCCCGAGCGCTTGCCAACAATCCGAGTGTCCTGTTATGTGACGAAGCGACCTCGGCACTGGATCCTGTAACGACCTTACAAATTCTTGATCTCCTCAAGGATTTGAATGAACGACTTGGCTTGACAATCATTTTGATCACACATGAAATCGAAGTCGTTAAACAGATTTGTCACCGCGTCGCCGTCATGGCTCACGGTGAAGTCGTCGAAGTCGCAAACACCTACGACATATTCAGTCAACCGACCCATGACGTCACAAAACATTACGTCGATACAGCACTCCAAATCGAGTTGCCGGAACGAATTTTGCGAACAACACCCGGAAAAATCATCCGTCTCCAATTCACAGGAGAAAAGACCGGCGAGAGTACGCTGTCAGAAGCGATCAAACAATTTGATATCTCGGTCAGCATCCTGCACGGCAAGGTCGATTATATCCAGAACGTCGCCTTCGGGGTCTTGATCGTCAGCCTGACCGGTCCGACGCTTCATATCAACCGGGCGCTCACTTGGCTTGAAGAACAACTCCACACACTTGAGGTGATTCAAGATGTGGCTTGATCGGATCCAAACGATGTTACCCGACTTACTCAAAGCGTTAGGCGAAACGGCCCTGATGGTCGGAATTTCACTTGGTTTCGCCCTCATCATCGGGATTCCACTCGGAATTTTTCTGTTCATCACCGATCGGGGACTGTTTTTCCAAAACATCTTCGTTCGAAGCATCATGGACTTTTTCGTCAATATCGTTCGTTCGTTACCGTTCATTATCTTACTCGTCGCCTTGATTCCGCTGACGCAACTGTTACTCAATAATACGATCGGACCGACGGCGGCTTCCGTCAGCTTAAGCGTTGCTGCCATTCCGTTTCTCGCCCGACTCGTCGAGACATCACTCCGTGAAATTTCTCCGGGATTGATCGAAGCTGCTGAAGCCTGCGGGGCAACGCCCTCTCGGATCATCATCAGTGCACTGTTACCGGAAGCCCTTCCCGGTATCATTCAAGCGGTGACGTTGACGACGATCAGCTTGATCGGCTTCTCCGCCATGGCGGGTATCGTCGGTGGCGGCGGTGTCGGTGACCTCGCCATTCGCTTTGGTTATTACCGGTACGATAACGTCGTCATGATTGTGACGATCATCGTGCTCGTCGTCATCGTCCAAAGTATTCAAGGACTCGGCAATCAACTGGCCCGTCGTGCTGATAAACGTTAAATCCAAAATAGGGACCACTAAGGGAGAGAATGACTATGAAAAAACGATATGCCTTTTTAGCAACAGGATTACTGGGAGCCGGGATTCTTGCCGGCTGTGGCGACAGCAGTGCGAAAGAAGAAACCAAATCCATCAAGATCGGTGCGACGAGCGGTCCTTACAGTGACATGGTCAAAGAAGCGATTCAGCCTGGTCTTGAAAAGAAAGGCTATAAAGTCGAAATCGTTGAATTCAGCGATTATATCCAGCCGAACATCGCGCTCGGCAGCGGCGACATCGACGCGAACTTGTTCCAACACTCGATCTATCTGAAGACGTTCGCGAAGGAAAAGAACCTCGATCTTAAAGAGTTGATCACTGTTCCGACGGCACCGATGGGCTTATACAGTAAATCCTATAAGTCGCTTGATGACGTCAAGACAGGCGCAGAAGTCGCAACACCAAACGATCCGACCAACCAAGCCCGTGCCTTGAACTTACTCGCTGAACAAGGCTGGATTGAGTTGAAACCGGATGCTGATCCGTTGACGGTTTCTGAAAAAGACATCGTCAAGAATCCAAAAAAACTCGTCATCAAACCACTGGAGGCAGCACAGTTACCACGTGCAATCGAGAGTGTTGATATTTCTGCTGTCCCTGGAAACTTTGCTCTTGCTGCGAAATTCGATTTACTTGATGCGTTGGCACTCGAGAAAATGGACGAGCAGTACCGTAACTTAGTTGCTGTCAAAACAGCAGATGAAAAGAAACAGCTCGCGAAAGACTTGACGGCTGTCGTGGAGTCAGATGACTTTAACGCTGTCATCAAAAAGTCCTTTAAAGGTTTCAGTAAACCCGAGTGGGCAAACTGACGTAACTCCTTTTGTCGATTAATTTATCTAAAGATGATATAAAACCCCTGAAACAGCTCCCTCCCCTTACAAAAAGGATTCGGAACGGTTTCAGGGGTTTTCCATTGAATGCTGACTCCTGGAGAAGTCACGTCTTTCGCCAGAGAAAAGCGAGTGGAGAAGACAAGGCTTCGTCAATCAAAAGCCCGCTCTCATTTTTCAAGATAGGATTCAAATCTAGATGGCGCGTTATCCATCTACAGATTGAACCTACAAAAGAACCCCAATCCTGCTTTCGCAAAATCGGGGTGATATATACGCTTTAGTTTTAAGTGTTACTTTACGGTGTCCGGAAGTTAATCGTGAAGTACGGCGAGTTTTCCCGGAAAGCGACACCGACATCTGCCTGTTTAAAATCATTGTTCATGATATTGTCGCGGTGTCCTTTTGAGTTCATCAACCCCCAGTGTGCCGCAAAGACGTTCGGGTAGCCCATCGACAGGTTTTCTCCGGCTGTCGAGAAACGGATTCCTTTCGCCTTCATCCGATCAAACGGATCGCGTCCTTGTGGATCGGTATGGGAGAAGAAATTGTTTTTCGCCATGTTCTCACTGTGTGCCCGCGTGACAGGTTTCAGTGCATTGTACGGAGTCAGTGCCCCGCGTTTGTACTCTGCCCGGTCCCAGTTCATCAGGCGCAACATCAATTTCTCATCCGTTGTCCGTAACGCACTCGAAGCCGTTCCATAGAAACCACTTTTTTTCGCTTCAACAACCTTTGGAATTGCAAGTGTCGCTTTGACTTTATTACCGTCGTGTTGATCAAAGAAATACGTCACGTACCGGTCATTTTTTTCATAGACCGCAGCATGATCGAGGTTCAACAAATAATTTGTATTCCCTTTCCGGTACGACTTGACGGCTTTCCAGCCTTTTTTCGCAAGCGTCGCTTCCGTATCTTTGTTCAAGACGGCTCCTTGCGTCGTCACACCGTTTTTCGAACGGTACTTTCCATAATCCTTTCCGTCCTTCGTCAGAGCGACGAACTCCTCCGTTGTTGTCCGTCTCACTTCCCAGTCGTAACCCGGATATTCACTCGTATATCGATCAATCAGCGCTCCTCCACTTTTCGGGTAGTCCGCTTCTGCTTGTTCCATCGGTATGTTCTCATAACTAAAGAAAGCGACCGCTGCTACTCCGAGCACTAACCACTTTTTCATGTGTATTTTGCCTCCTCATTCGTCTCATTTCCCTAATTTTAAAAGAAACGAGTCCGTTCGAACAGTCTAAGCTATCGTTTCAAGTTAAATCACACGATTTAGTATTTCCTTTCACACTTTTGACACATTTCAAACTTTCCATGTAAAAGAGGTCTGACGTCTTTATTCATCACATTCTCATACCATTATCATACATAAAATAAACTATTCTTTCCCTGTTGTTAAAATGTGTGAACATTCTTTTATTTTTATTCCCTTTAAATGTTGTTGCCGTTCCCGAAAACCCTCGCTATCATTAGAACTCGTAAGGAAAAAATAAGGAAATTCTATATAATATCTACTTCAAAAGGAGTATGCCATGATCCTACTTTATTTTATTTACGAATCGATTACGTTTCTGCCAATCCAGCAGTATTTGTTTTCCGGATGGATGATTTTAGTCTTACTGACGGTTTCGTTCAGTATCGCCAATGCCCATGAAGAAGTCCATATCAGTCAGCGATTTGGTTTTGAACTTCTTGTACCGGGTGTCGGTCACTTATTGCGCAAACAATTCATTCCCGGTCTCGCCATTATTCTGCTTCTGATCATCATCCACTTCATGTACATGTTCCGTTCCATCCCGTTACATCTCGCTTTACTGCTTACTCTTTCCATCAGTTTGCTGTCTTTTTTCTCACTTTTTATCCGAACAGACAAAAAAGCGGACAATTAAGTCCGCTTTTTTTATTTTGCTATCAGTATTTCGTTGTTTCTTTTAATTTATAACCGTTTGATAATTCAAGCCAGATTGTTTTCCCTTTTTTCGTTTTCACTTGGATGTACGGGCGACCTTGGGAAACACGTAATTCAAGTAGATCCCCTTGTTGATCAGCATGCGTTTCACTCGCTTTATCCCACTTCCCAGCAAGTTGACGTTCAATGAAGATATGTTTTCCTTTTTGAACGGCACGCCATTTTCCAATTTCCGCTTTTCCGTTGACCGCAACAGCACTTTCCATTCCTTGAATCGAGATGATTGCCGGGTCATGGTCACTCGCACTACCGTCCGCTTCCATATAATCGGAGTTGATGTTAACGATATCAGAAGACGTATACGGTTTTAGATTTTTTGAAATCAAGATGTGGTCGAGCACTTGGGCATTTCCGTTATAGACGTATGAGTAACGTTCTGATTTTGGAAGATCGTCCACCGTGTTCCATAAGTTATCGCTTTTGAGGATATCAAGTGTTTTTGAGAACTGGAAGTCATTTAAGTCACCAAGAACGACGACGTTCGCTTCTTTAACTTCTGTTTCGAGTTCATTGACGAAATCTTGCACGATTTTGGCAATCGCATGACGTTGGACTTCACTTTTACGGACAGGTGGCTGATTTTTACCAAAGTCTGCTCCGTCTCCGCCTTTAGAGTTAAAGTGATTGGCAATGATATGATACGACTCACCTTTAAAGATGAACTCTCCGACAAGCGGTTTCCGTGAACTTGCGAAGTTTGGATCCGTTGGTTGAATACGTCCCGGATTTTTCGTCACTTTACCATTCTCAACCGAGACTGCTTCCGTTGCTGTCCCTTTTTCACCTGGCGCAAGTGAGACACGTGCCGGATTGTACAAGAAACCGACGCGGATGTTTCCACCCGGCTGTCCGCCATCTTTTTTGTCTTCCGGTGCGATATCCGTATACGCATAACGAACACCGGTCTTCGCTTCGATTGCGGCGATCAGAGTCTCGAACGACTTCGAGGCATCAACTGTGCCGCTGTCTGTCGCGCCGTCATTGTCTTGCATTTCTGTCAAACCGACGATGTCCGGTGTTTTCAGGAATGTTGCGATACCTTCTGAAACCCGGTCAACTTTTCCGGCATCTGCTGTCGAGGCAAAGTTCTCTACATTGTATGAGGCGACTGTCAGACGTGAATCACCTGTTTCGATATTCGTTGGCTGACGATCGACTTCACTCGTAATCAATGTCGGTAAATCCACTGCTTTGGCAAGTACTTTATATGCCGAATAGTTATAACTCATGACGCCTTCAATCGTTCCTTCAAAACGGTCGCCCGATTTCGCCCGGTATGAGCTGCTGCCCATTTCAACAAACAGGCGCTCCGGGTTGACGTTATCTGCCGTTAAGATCGGTGTTCCACGTTTCGTGTAGTCCTTGCTCGCCGTTTGTGTCCGTACTGGAATCGTCCGGTTCGCTTGTGGTCCAGTGACGATGGCGTTCGGAAGTGCGACGCGCATGCCTTCGACACTTTCATATAAATCGATTGCATCTTCAGCTGGATCGAATTCAGCAAACGAATCATTATCGACGACTTGCGTCGGAATCAAGACACCATTTTCCCCGAGAACGATACTTGCTGGCAATCCTGTATTCAAGGCACCCTTGACGAGATTGACCGTACTGATTTCTGTAACGGCAAGATCCGTATCGAATTTGTCACTGTATCCGCCAAGCAACCATTCCTTGACGTAACCTGTCGTCGCGACCGTTTGTCCGATTGCAGCACCATGGTTTTTCGCATAAACCAAGACACCTTCTGAGGTTTTACTGTTGTTATCCGGGTTCGGGTCCTGCATGTAGAAGTTGTTTGCATCCACGATATACGTGACGACACCTGTCGTCCGCACGAGTTGATCCGCGTATGGAGACGTATGTGCGACGCCTTGAATGTTGCTGATTTTTGTGATTGGCGGAGCAATGTAGTATTTGAATGTCGAGACGGCCGACGATTTGCTGTCTTTGATTGCGATTGCTTGAATCGTCAGTTCGTCATTGATCGTGATCGGTCCTGAGTAAACCGGACTTTCTGCCGTTGGTGTCGAACCGTCGATCGTGTAGTGAATTGTTCCTTCACCTGTCAACGTGACTTGATCGCCACGTTCCACTTCTCCGACCGGTGATGCCGTTGGTGCAACGACGATGTCACCTGCTTCAGCAGCATGTTTCCCAAGGTCCGTCAGCGTATCGACCGGTAAGCTTGTCCACTGCGACGGCTCGTACGTTTTTGATCCTGCTGTCACGTTGGTCTTGCGGACAAGTGTCGTATCTTTTGCAAAGTCGGTACTTGATCCGACCGGTCCGATGATGTCGAGGACGACATCGCCTTTTTTCAAGGCGACCGGATCATTTCCGTTAAAGTTCAATGATCCTGTTGTTTGTTGTGCTTTCCCTTTAATGTCTGCATTGGCACTTGAGTTCGCGATGACAAACGTTTTGCCCGGATCAATCGTCCCTGAAAGCGTGATTTTTGCTTCCGTTGGTCCACCATTCGTATATTGAACAAGCGTATAATCGGCTAAGTTAATGATTTGCCCCGAACCATTATAAATCTCGATCGCTTTGTTGTACTCGATCCTTCTATGTACTCGGACAAGATGACGCCTTCGCCTTCTGCCCCGACCGTGATTCCTGCTTGTGGAAGAATTCCTGCTGTTAACGCTCCGACCAATGCCCACTTCCCAAACGTACTGCCGTTCTTCATGATGTTGACCCCCTATGAATTTTCTGACACTTCTTTATATTATCAGATATATTTGCTAATAGTGTATGTTTTATGTAAAAAAATACTCTAATATTCGTAAAAGAATTAATTGTTAACGCTTACAAAAAATAATCATTCGCCTTTACGTGTCATCTCAATTCTCTTGTCTGTTAAAAGGATTAAAAAAGACATAAAAAAAACGCCTTCTCAGCGTGTCTGTTTTTTAGGTGTCATGAGAATCGAGGATACAGGTGATCAAAACACCTGAAACGACGAAAGCCCTACCTCTCTTTCGTTGTTACGGCTCCTTGGCCGCGCCAGCTGAATCAAGCGTTTTAGCAAGAATCAAGTTACGCGTTGGGTTGCGTATTTACTGGGATTTTTAGAATTTCGCTCGGAATGAGCTGAAAAGTATCGAATGGAAGGTTTATCTTGCTGGGTCAACTTCTTCTAAAAGAACAGAAGAAGGACAAAATAAAAGCGATGACTTATGTCTGACTCATTTGTCAGTAAGGTCTAAAAATCCTGACCTGATTATTAAATTGTGTATTTTAGTGATGGATTCTCACATGAGTGATCATCCCCGATTCATGACAAAATTTAATATATCACATTTTATTTTATAAAGTCAATCTTTTTCTAGGAATATCTATTTCTACGAAATCGGCTCTACGTTGATTCGTCTTAAAAAAATCGGTATCGTTAAGTGAACGCTGTTCCTAACGACATTACTATAGAAGAAAAGAGGTTTTAGACAGATGATGACGAACCGATTGATCCATGAAAAGAGTCCGTACTTGCTTCAACATGCTACGAATCCGGTTGACTGGTATCCGTGGGGAGAAGAAGCGTTCTCCATCGCCCGAGCGACGAACAAACCGATCTTCTTATCGATTGGTTATTCGACCTGCCACTGGTGCCATGTCCTGGCGCATGAAAGTTTTGAGGATGAAGAGACGGCACGTATGCTCAACGAGCGCTTCGTCTCGATTAAAGTCGATCGTGAAGAACGTCCGGATATCGATCAGATTTACATGACGGCAGCACAACTGATGAACGGACAAGGCGGTTGGCCCCTAAGCGTTTTTCTGTCACCTGATCAGACTCCGTTTTACATCGGGACCTATTTTCCGAAGACACCTCAATTCAACCGTCCCAGCTTTCGCCAGGTCATCTTGCAACTGAGTGAACATTACCGGACGGATCCGGAAAAAATCAAACGTGTTGGTAACGAAATCATTCAAGCATTGACGGATGTGACGTCTGCTAACACAACAGGTCAATTAAATGAAACACTGATCCATGACACATTTGATCAAGCGATGCGTCAGTTTGATGTCCAAAATGGAGGATTTGGCGAAGCACCGAAGTTCCCATCTCCTTCACTGCTGACATTCCTGCTTGATTACTACCGGTTCGCAGAAGATGAAACGGCTTTGCAGATGGTCATTCGGACACTGACGGCGATGCGCGATGGTGGAATTACCGATCAGATTGGTTTTGGTCTTTGTCGATATACGGTCGATGAACGATGGGACATTCCCCACTTCGAAAAAATGTTGTATGACAATGCTTTATTTGCGACGTTATGCATCGAGACGTATCAAGTGTCCGGTCGTGAACGCTTCAAACAGTATGCGGAAGAAGTGTTTACGTACATCGAACGCGATTTGTTGTCTCCGGATGGTGCCTTTTACTCCGCAGAAGATGCGGACAGCGAAGGTCGTGAAGGGACGTTTTATACGTTCACCTATGACGAGCTCCTGGATGTCCTTGGCGAAGACGCCCTTTTCCCACGGTTTTATCAAGCTACGCCGCAAGGGAACTTTGACGGCCGGAATGTCTTTCGACGGACCGATCAATCCGTTCAACAATTTGCGGACGATAACGGACGTACCGTTCAGAAAACATTGTTCCAACTCGAACAAGAACGACAGACCTTACTCCACGTCCGCAGTCAACGCGTCCGTCCATTTCGAGATGACAAAATCCTGACAGCTTGGAACGCTTTGATGATTTCTGCCTATGCGAAGGCAGGACGGGTGTTTGATGACCACCACTACACCGATGTCGCGCTACGCGCTTTGACCTTCCTCGAGACCCATCTGATGGATGACGATCGGCTACGCGTTCGTTATCGGGAAGGTCACATCCAGGGAAATGGGTTTCTTGACGACTACAGTTTTTTGACGGAAGCCTATCTGGAATTGCATCAAACGACGCAACAGACCGTTTACATCCAGCAAGCACTCCGCCTGACGGATCGAATGATTCAGGACTTTGGTGATGAGCAGGGTAGCTTTTTCTTTACTTCTGTCGAGAATGAGACGCTGCTCGTACGCCCAAAAGATATCTATGACGGTGTGAAGCCGGCTGGAAACAGCACCGCTGTCTTGAATCTCATTCGTCTGTCACAGCTGACAGGGCGAACGGATTATCGCGAGCGTGCCCAGCACGTCTTTTCGGCACTTGCTTTAGAAGTCGAGTCACAGCCAACCGGTTTTGCGAGTTTATTAAGTGCCTATGTCCGGACCTGGTTAGAACCAAAAGAATTAATCGTGTTGACGGATTCACTCGAAACGATTGAACCGTTCTTGGCAGACCTTCATAAACGACGCCTGCCGGAACTTTCGTTGCTCGTCGGCAAAAAAGAAACTCTTCTAAAAGTCGCCCCCTTTATCGCGGACTATCGTCTCATCGATTCGCAGCCGACTGCTTATCTGTGCCAAGACTTTCAGTGCGAACGCCCGACAACGAACCTCTCGGAACTCCTCCATCAGATCATCGAATGATTCGATTCCCTTCTGTTTCCTGAAACAGAAGGGTTTTTCAAAAAACTAAACCCCTTTTTTCAAAAAAAATCTAAATATACTGTAGATAAATGTTTTATTGTCGATAGTAAGAATAGGCAAATTAATTTCACACCTTAGAATTGACATCCTAGAGCCCGATACGTCTTCGGACGAATTCTAACTAGGAGGATACGATCTTTGAACACGACACTATTCACGAAAACCTTGAAGATGCTGGTCAGCTTCATTATGGTCCTTGGCATTCTCGTTTCTTACAGCCCCTCACTTGAGGCCGCGACGACGAAACCAACGACCTATCGTTTGTCTACCGATACTTATCTGTATGATAAAACGACATCTTCACGGAAACGCTTGTTGACGATCAAGACCGGAACTATCGTTTCATCCACGTATGTGTCGTCTTCTGGCCACTTCAGAAGAGTTTCATACGACGGAAAAACGGGATATGTCGCGTCAAAATATCTAGCAGCATACGACAAGAAAGAAAGCATCACGGGACAACGTTTTCTCGTCTCAAAAAAGACGACGCTTCACAAATCAGCGTCGACGACAGCTCCTGTCATCGCGACATTAAATGAACAGGATGCGTACTACAGCTCACAAAAGATCACGAATTCATTGGGCGAAGTTTGGTACCGCGTGACGTATGACGGTCAGACCGCTTATGTTCGTTCGCTCAACGCAACACCAATCAGCTACACGAAGTTATCAAAAACGACGTTGACGACGACAGATGGATACATTTTGCGTCAGTATGCCGGGACTTCTTACCCCCGCCAGCTCGTCGTTCCGACCGGGACATCGCTTCAGACGACGGGACGCATTGGCGACTGGTACAATGTCACGTATGCTGGAAAATCAGGCTACATGCATAAGGCAGCATTCGTCGGTTCATCTAAACAAGAGATTACGACGATTCCAGAAACGGCCTTCAAGACAAAAGCTTCGACAGTTTTGTATGATACGACGGTTGGTACAAAACGTCCACTCGTGACGATTCCAAGCGGATCCATCGTCAAATCGACCGCTTTATCCGGTCTCTATCATCGTGTCACGTATGCTGGAAAAACAGGCTATGTCTTAACTGCAACACTTGCTGAATACACAGCGACTGTGAAATTAGCAGCATCTCGTTTCCTATTATCAACTGCAGTCGAAATTAAAACAAAACCACTTTCATCTAGTGCGACACTTGCCAGTTTACAAACAGGCAATGTCTACTACACGACCCAACTCGTGACGAATTCGACGGGCGAACAGTGGCACAAAATCTCAAAAGACGGTAAAACAGGTTACGTCAAAATCAATCAAGGAAAAACGATCAAGTATTATACGACGCACGATCTTTCTTTGAAAACAACGACGGCGACAGCACTTCACTCGTATGTCGGCCCTTCTTACGGTGTCGTCAAAACGATTCCAAGTGGTACCGTCATCAAGATCCAAGGTCAAATCGGCAACTGGTATAAAGTATCGTACGGCGGGAAATCAGGTTATGCGTCAAGCACGACCTTTACCGATCATGTGTTGACACAATCGATTCCGACAGCGGACTTCAAGCTTAAAACGGACGTCGCGATGAAAGTTGCGCCAAAAGCAACAGCAACGATGATCACGACGCTCAAAACAAACGATATCTACCAAACCAATCAACTCGTTACGAACGGTTCGTCGAAATGGCACCGTGTGACAAAAGACGGTCAGACAGGTTACATCCCGGTCGACCAAGGTACACCGGTCTCCTATGCACCGGAAAATATAGCAATGAAAGCAACCGCTACTACAGCATTGCGTACATATGCGGGTAATTCGTATGCGACTATCGCAACGATTACGAACGGTACCAACGTCCAGATCATCGGAAAAATCCAAGACTGGTACAAAGTTTCTTCTAACGGTAAAACCGGTTATGTCACTGCGAACACGATGACGGAACTGATTACGAAAAAGACACTTCCGGCTTCCCGATTTGTCTTGTCGAAATCGGTTGATGTCAAAACATCGCATCACTCGACAGCCGATACGTTGACGACGTTAACGAACAACGACGTCTACTACACGACACAACTTGTCACGAACGGTCGTTCTGAACAATGGCACCGGATGACAGTCGATGGAAAAACGGGTTACGTTCGCGTAAATCAAGGAACATCGATTGCCTACAAAACCTTGCCCGCAACGAAGTATAAAACGTCTAGCACGACACCACTTCGTTCATATGCCGGTCCTTCTTACGCTTCCCTCACGACGATTCCGAGTGATACCGTCATCACCGTAACGGGACAAGTCGGGAACTGGATGAAGATCACCTATGGTGGGAAAAGTGGTTATGCCGCTGTTTCGACATTAAGTGAATTTACGGAAACAAACGTAATTCCGGAAGTCCGCTTCTTACTCGATGCACCAATCGCTGTTAAAAGTGAAGCAAAAGATTCATCCGCAACGATTGCCACATTAAACAAAGGCAACGTCTATACGACAAAAACGCTTGTCACGACGTCTGCAAACGTACAGTGGCATCAAGTAACCGTCAATGGAAAAATCGGTTACATCAAACTCGGTCAACCGACTTCACCAATCAGTTATGAACCAATCGAAAAATCGTTTATCCGGGCAACAGGAACGACTTTGCTCCGGTCATATGTCGGTGATGCGTATCAGCTAGTTGCCTCGGTTCCACTTGATACGGTATTACCCGTCACAGGGAAAATCGGCAACTGGTATGAAATTTCCTACGAAGGGAAGACGCTGTATGCGTACAACGGGACACTCGTCATGACGTCGTCGAAATTAAATATCTACAATTCAGTCGCGACGCCGTATACGTTTGACAGCTTCATCAGTGCCCAAATGAAACTGAATCCACCACCGCAAACAGATCTGTATGCCTCGAAACTGATGTATGTCAGCGCGAGCTATGTCCGCTTGGGTGGATCACTTGATCCGGTCAACGGCACGATTGCCAGCGTCACGGCAACGACACCTCTTAACATCCGGTCCGGCGCGACGACAGCCAGTCACGTCTATGGTCAATTTGAACCGAGCACGATGATCAAGGTGTATCAAAACGTCAGTGGTTTCTATACGACGTATCCACGTGTCTATACATCCACTACACGCTATTCAACGATTTATTGGTTGAATGCGCTCGAAGCAGATGTCCGTAACACGGCTGATCCATTGAAAGTCGATCGCCAATCATCGGCTTACTATCAATTCCTTGATTTATCAAAATCAACAGGTGCAACGGCTGCGACACTGAACAAGATTCTTGCGACAAAAGGTATCTTCGGGAAGTGTACGACAGGGAGCTGCGGACAAGCCTTCATCGATGCGGGAGCGAAGTATTCATTAAACGAAGCATACCTGATTTCACATGCCTTGCTTGAAACAGGCAACGGTTCTTCGACACTGGCAACAGGTGTCGTCTGGAACGGACGGACTGTCTATAACATGTACGGCATCGGCGCATATGATTACGACGCCATCAACACAGGCGCAGCGTACGCTTACAGCCAAGGCTGGTTCACACCAGAAGCCGCGATCATCGGCGGCGCTGAATTTATCAGTACAAAGTATATCCACAATCAATATGATCAAAACACCCTCTACAAGATGCGTTGGAGTCCGATGCGTCCTGGTGTTCACCAGTACGCGACGGATATGGGCTGGGCTGTTAAACAAACGACTCAGATTTATAACCTCTATCAACAGATGGAAAGCTATACGGCTGTCTTCGATATTCCGGTCTTCGCACGTTAAACGACACACTAAAAACATCCAGACATTGAATCAATCGATTCTTGCCTGGATGTTTTTTTGTGCTTTCAGTCGTTCTAGCCTAGCGGAAGACATCTCCTGCATTTACGCGGAAGAGACATCCTGTCAGACTTGATCATCAGCGACGATTTGCAGATCGATGCCCCGATTTTGACGCATGATCTGATTGACGATCGAGCCGCGCCGGATTTCCTGCCACCGGGTCCGGGCGGATTGACCGAGCACGATCTGTGTGATGCGGTGATGCTTCGCGACTGCCGTGATGGTCGCGGCAATCGAACGATCCCCTTGAATCCGGATCAAAACTTCCGCATCAAAAAGCGAACCGCTCTCGCGCAACATGGCGAGGACTTCTTTTTGATTGGCGGAAAGTTTGTTTTCCGGTCCGGGTAAAATCGTCAAGATATAGAGATCCGCTTTCATCCGACTCGCCATCCGAAATCCACGGTAAATCAACTTTCGCGCATTTTCATTCAACTGGACGCAAACCAAAATTCGTTCCTGTAGTAATGTCGGATCTTTTTCAATCAGCAGACGGGCTTGATACACTTGATCGTCGACTTCATCTGCGACTTGCCGGAGCGATAACTCCCGTAAGCTCGCTAAATTCTGTAAGGAGAAAAAAGAATTCAAGCTCTGTTCGATTTTCTCTTTTTTATAGATTTTTCCATGTTCCAATCGCTCGCGCAAGGTTTGCGGTGTCACGTCGACCAGTAAAATCTCGTCCGCCTCACCGAGGAAGGGATCCGGAATCCGTTCCCGGACCTCGACCCCCGTCATTTCTTTCACCTTAAACAACAAGCTTTCGAAATGTTGGATGTTGACGGCCGAATAGACATTGATTCCCGCTTCAAGCAGGACGGAGACATCCTGATACCGTTTTTTTCGAACTGATCCGGGAGCATTCGTGTGCGCCAGTTCATCAATCAAAACGATATCCGGCTTCCGGGCAACGATCGCCTCGACGTTCACCTCAAGAAAAACCTTCTCTTTGTAGTGCACTTCGAGTAACGGAACCTGCTCGAGCCGTCCAATCATCTCTGCCGTGTCACGGCGACCATGCGTCTCAATCAGACCAATGACGACATCTTTTCCTTCCCGAACTAAGGCATGAGCATCTGCAAGCATCTTATACGTTTTTCCGACACCGGGAGCTGAGCCGATGTACAGCTTCAGCTTCCCTCGTGTCATGATTGACTCCGATCAAGCGCGAGATTCAGCAACAGCACATTTACATATTCGTGATTACCAGCTTCTTGATCAATCAACCGTCGGACTTCATCACGCGCGAGATCCCGTTCGGTTGCAATACGATTCACTTGTGCCCGTGCATAGTCAAGCGAGATGTGCGGATCGAAGCCAGAACCGGATGTCACGCGGGCATCGTCCGGAAGCGAACGTCCGTCCAGGTTGTTCTGTTTCTCTAATTCCATCATCTTCGTGCCAAGCTCCGGGTTGGATGCTGCTAGGTTATCCCCAGCAGATGCTCCCGCTAATTGATCGACTGCCGATGGACGTCCGTGGAAATACTGCTTCGACGTGAAAGGTTGGGCGATCAATTCCGATCCAATGAATTTTCCATTTTGTTGCAAGAGTGAACCTTCTGCTTTATCCGGTACGAGCAACTGACCAAACAGGGTCAGTAACGCGGGAAAGACGATCCCGCATAATGCTGTGATGAAAACCGTCACACGTATGGCTTGTTTCATTGTTATTTTTCTCCTTATAGGATGCTTGCGAGCAAGACATCGATGATTTTAATGCCGATGAAGGGAACGATGACCCCACCGAGACCATAGATCAATAAATTCCGTCCAAGTAACTGATCGGCTGTCATCGGTTTATAGGAAACCCCTTTCATAGCGAGCGGAATCAGCATCGGGATGATGATGGCGTTAAAGATCAATGCGGACAGGATCGCGGTCGTCGGTGAATCAAGTCGCATGATATTGAGCAACTCCATCTCTGGAATCGCGACCATGAACATCGCCGGAATGATTGCAAAATACTTCGCGACATCATTAGCAATCGAGAATGTCGTCAAGGCACCTCGTGTCATCAGCAACTGTTTACCGATTTCGACGACCTCGATGATTTTTGTCGGATTGGAGTCGAGATCAATCATATTCGCTGCTTCCTTGGCTGCCTGTGTCCCACTGTTCATCGCAAGTCCGACATCCGCTTGGGCCAGTGCCGGCGCATCATTCGTGCCGTCTCCGGTCATCGCAACCAAATGTCCCGCTTCCTGCTCCTGCTTGATAACTCGGATCTTATCTTCCGGTGTACATTCCGCGACAAAATCATCGACCCCGGCTTCCCGGGCAATCGTCGCTGCCGTCAACGGATTATCGCCCGTACACATGACCGTTTTAATCCCCATCTCACGCAGACGATCGAACCGTTCCCGCATCCCCGGCTTGACCGTATCTTTCAAATAGATGACACCTAAGATCGTCTCATCAATCGCAACGACGAGTGGTGTCCCACCGAGACGGGCAATTTGATCAACCGTCGTTTGAAGGTTATCCGGAATCACACCACCTTGTTCTGCGACCCATTGTTGAATCGCTTGTCCCGCTCCTTTCCGGACGCGTCGTCCATCTGTTAAATCGAGTCCCGACATCCGTGTCTCGGCCCGAAACGGAATGATCTCTGCCCCTTGTAACTTGTCGTGATCGATCGGCATGTTTCGCAGTCCGGCAAGTTCCAGGACCGAACGTCCTTCCGGTGTCTCATCCGCAAGCGAAGAGAGGATCGCGCCTGCAAACGCCGCTTCCTGTGTCTGATCACCGACCGGCGTGATATCGGACGCCATCCGGTTCCCGAACGTGATCGTCCCGGTTTTATCAAGGATGATCGTTTGAATATCCCCTGCTGCTTCAACGGCTTTCCCGCTCATCGCGATGACGTTGAACCGGGTCACCCGGTCCATCCCGGCAATCCCGATCGCAGACAACAATCCGCCAATCGTTGTCGGAATCAAACAGACGAGCAAGGCGATCAGGATGGGACCGGATAATTCAAATCCCAAATAACTCGTAAAGACGGGTAACGTCATGACAACAAGTAAGAAAATGAGTGTCAAACTGGTTAAGAGTGTCGACAGCGCCAATTCGTTCGGCGTCTTTTGACGACTCGCTCCCTCGACGAGGGCGATCATTTGATCGAGGAACGATTCTCCGGGATTGCTCGTGATCCGGACTTCAATCTCATCACTGACGACGAGTGTTCCGCCGATGACCGATGAAAAATCGCCGCCCGCTTCTTTGATGACGGGAGCCGATTCGCCCGTGATCGCAGATTCATCAATCGATGCCAGCCCTTTAATGATTTCTCCGTCACCCGGTACATACTCGCCGGTCCGGACGTAGACGATATCGCCTTTTCGCAGCGTTGCCGATGAAACATTTTCAATCATCTGTCCGACACGTTTCCGGGCCATGACATCGGCTTTTGAGGCTTTTAACGAGTCTGCCTGCGCCTTCCCACGCCCTTCGGCAATCGACTCGGCGAAGTTCGCAAACAAGACGGTCAAAAACAAGATGATGCTGACCGCTAAGTTGAAACCGCGCATCTCATCGATGAAGACCGTATAGCCGATTGCCAGCAGGCAACCAATCCAGACGACGAACATGATCGGTTGCTTCACCATATGCACCGGATTTAATTTTTTGAAAGCATCAATCGTCGCTTGTTTCGCGATCGATGGATTGACGGCAGATTTCGCTTCTCTTTCAGGAAGGTTTGGTTCCTGCTCAGTTGGTTGGTATTTTACTTGTTCCATCATTTCTCATTAGCTCCTGTTCACATCGTCAGCCAATCCGCGACCGGTCCAAGTACGAGCACTGGCAAGAATGTCAGCGCACCGACGAGTACGACCGTACCGAGGAAGACTGTGCCGAAAAGTGGTGTATCTGTCTTAAACGAAAATTCATCTTGTGGGACGGACGGTTTTGCCTTTAACGATCCAGCAATGGCCAGCATTAAAATCAACGGAATATAGCGACCGAAGAACAAAGCAAACGACGTCGAGACGTTCCAGTAGACATTGGCATCCCCCAGTCCTTCAAAACCAGATCCATTGTTCGCCGTTGCTGACGTGAATTCGTACAACACTTGTGATAAGCCGTGATGACCAGGATTTGAAATCGCGCTGAGTCCCGGAGCGACGGACATCGAGATCGCTGTCCCGACCAGGATCAAGAACGGCGGAACGAGTAACGTAATCGCAATCAGTTTGACTTCAAACGTTTCCAGTTTTTTCCCGAGGAAGGTGGGTGTCCGACCAATCAGGAGGCCCGTCAAGAAGACAGCGACGAAAGCGTAGAGTAAGACGTTCAGGAAGCCGGCACCCGTCCCGCCGTAGACGACGTTCAACATCATATTGCCGAGTTGAATTAATCCAGCGAGTGGATGGAGTGAATCATGCATCGAGTTGACGGCACCCGTCTCAGCTGCCGTCGTAATCGAGCTGTATAAAGCCGATCCGATTTGACCAAACCGTAACTCTTGACCGTGCGCAGTCGGATTCGCAAATAGGCTTCCGGCCATACCGAACGTCATCATGATGAACAACAATGTCATCACACTGAGGAAGAGACGGCCTTGTTTTGCCGAGTTGATGATTTTCCCATACGCAATCGGGAGCGACATCGGAATCAGCAACATCAAGAACATCTGAATGAAATTGACAGGTCCGTTTGGATTTTCAAACGGATGCGCGCCATTAGCTCCGAAGAATCCACCGCCGTTGTTCCCCAGCTGTTTGATGACTTCAAACGCAGCAACGGGACCACGGTAGATGAATTGTTTTGCTCCTTCAAGCGTCGTGACCGTGACCGCACCACCAAATGTCTGCGGTACACCAAGCAGAATCATGAGTAATCCGAATACAAATGAAATCGGTAACAAGATCCGGACGATGAAGCGGACGAAATCGGCATAAAAATTACCGAGCGGCTGATTCGCGAGTCCACGAATGACGGCCATACAGACTGTAAACGCCATCGTCGGTGCAACGAACAACATCGTTCCAAGGACAAAGGTCTGTGACAAGTACGACAGTGCTTCGCCTGAATAATGTTGCTGATCGGTATTCGTCATAAAGCTGATCGTCGTATGCATTGCCGTCGACCAATCAAGATTAGCCGCACCGTTCGGGTTAAACGGTAACATTCCCTGAAAACGAAGCAGCAGATATCCTCCGATGAAAAACAACAGATTAACGAGCAGTAAGCTTTTCGCGTAACCGACCCACGACTGTTCTTGTTTGCGTTCATCGACGCCAAGCATGTGCAGGAAACGTTTTTCGACTCGTCCGAGCGAATCACTTTTCCGAAGATGCACCGGTGCGAAGTATGTGCCGATGTAGCGTCCGAGCAGTACCGCAGAAATGAGCGCAATGACAAGTAAAATCCAAAATTGTACGATGAATTGAGTCCACATGATTTCTTTCTCCTATGCTGTTAGAATTTTTCAGGATACATCAGACAATAACTTAAATATAAAAAGACGATACAACCGGTAGCGAGTAAAAACCAAGTCATTTCCGATCACCCGCTTTCCACTGCACCCGTTCAATCAGTCGGATCAGACCAAACGAGACGGCAAAAAACGATCCAAGCATAAGGAGTACCCACAATTCGCCCATAATACAATTACCTCCATATTATTCAATATTTTTACAATTAAACACGACAAAAAGACGATGTGAGGCAGTAACGGCCCCAGCATCGCCTTTAAAAATTGGCATCACTGAATAAGAGTCGTTCCCTCCTAAAACGCCTGCGAGGTTAGCTGTCGGATTCGGGCATACCTAGGATTTCGCCCTACTTCTCTTATCTGAGAAGATTCACCCCGTGTCACGTGTCGTGACGGTTGGGTCCCCCGCTTCAATCATGAACTCGGCGTACTTTGAGATCGAAGCATTAACATGTTAGTGTTCGTTGATGAGATGGATATTACTCCGATTAATTGAAGATGTAAAGCGTATTTCAAAAAAAAATATAATCAGACTTTTTGATGACTTATTTTATAAAAATAGTGTTTTTAACATGTATGTTATAGAAGAAAAAAAAACGCAACGACCGATTCTTTCATCTGAATGGAAAAACATCCTTCAGCAGGAAATCGGACTGCGGTTTTTTTGAACAAACAAGACTTAAGATTGTTCATTCCATTTGGTCTGGACCGTCAAAGGAGCTAGCATCGTCACCCAAAGGGCAACCACTCCAGAAACAAGAATCACAATATCGCGTTCGAATTCGAGGGTCAGCAAAACGATTACACTTGCGACCAGGACAAGACAAAGCGTCGCGATCATGACAACACGCGATTGTTTCAACATCTTTCTCATGTGGCATCTCTCCTTTCCTTCCAAAGTCTTTTGTAGTCTACCAAATTTTGCAGAAATTCCGGTGTGCTGACACTTGATTGTGACAGAATTGTCACCAGGCAGACGTTTTTCAGGCGAAAGTCAAACCCGTTTGGTACACTGATTTTAAGACGATAAGGGGGAATCATCAGATGTTACAAGAACAGACTTTTCAACGGATCGACGGAACCGACGCAACGTTACAAGATTATCCGGGACAAGCCTGGCTGATCGTCAATACAGCAAGTAAATGCGGCTTGACACCGCAGTTCGAAGGACTTGAGCAACTCCATCAAGATTATCGGAAACAAGGACTCGTCGTCCTCGGTTTTCCCTGTAACCAGTTCGCCGGTCAAGATCCGGGAACGGATGAAGAAATTCAAAGTTTTTGTCAAATGAACTACGGCGTGACGTTCCCTGTTTTCTCAAAAATCGACGTCAACGGTGAAACGGCACACCCTCTGTTCGCCGAGCTGAAGGCACTTGCACCAAACACGACGGGCGAGCAGGAGATCGAATGGAACTTCACGAAATTTTTAGTGACGCGTGACGGGGAAGTGACTCGTTTTGCGCCGAAAACGAACCCGACTGATCTGGTGGCAGCCATTGAGCGGATCGTCGTCCCTGTCTAAAGTCGATTTAACCAACAAATCACAAAAAAAGTTCTATTTCGATAAATCATCGAAATAGAACTTTTTTGATGTCGGATTCATCCAGATCCACTCAAGGTGTCCCCGGCTCCAAGTGTCCTTTAATCATTTCTTCCGTCAAGACTTTGACGTCCTCGACGTCCCGCATCTCCGTAAACGGATGTCCCCAGACATCGAGCCACTCGATTTCTTCGATCGGTTGCGTCCGGAAACGTTTTCCAGTCGGTTCAAAAGAAGCAGCCGCCGTCGATTCAAATGCGGCATATTTTAACAACCACGGTTTGTCGAGTAATAATTTTGTCGTCTGTTTCGGCTGTTTGAACATCACGTCTCCGACTAGAACGATCGGATCAAATCGTTCGTGTAACGGATGGGTATATTGCACCGAGACGATCAACGCATGGTTCGAGACCTTCTCATTTTGGCGGGTGTAGGACCGTGTCAGAAAATGCGGGACAAGGGACTCTGCACTGTCCTTGGTTTGATGGATACTTAATCCATGTTCCGTTTGGACGACGTCCGGCAGAATCGGCTCGTATCCCCGATTGGCGAGTTGTTGATCGAGCTCCTTAAATAACAATAATGTATGTTCGACGAGTGCCCGCACTTGCCGAAACGAGAGTTGAATCGACTGATTGATCATGATTGTGACCTGCCTTCCAAATGATAGAGTAATATAATGTCTTTTACCCCAAGTCATACTCCTTCATTCCTGTTCCCTCCAACCATTCCCCTAAATTAAAGAAATTGTCTTTTGTTGTCCCGTTCATCTCGTCATGAGCCGTCGGACGATTTGTTCAGCACGTCGCGTCAGCCGTTTTTTCGTGACGACTGGGTCAAGCGTCATTTCTTCGTCCGGGTCATGAATCGTTTCGCATATCCATGCTTGTTCCAACCGTTCGGTGACCTCTCCTGCGAGCAGGATGCACGGGACGCTCGAGCGATTTGCGAAAGCGACGACCGTTGCCGGAAGTTTTCCCATCATTGTTTGGTGATCAATCCGCCCCTCTCCTGTCCAGACATAATCCGCCTGACGGATCCGCGCTTCGACGCCAATCTGTTGTAGAATGTACGCCGCTCCTGACTCCATCGATGCCCCTAGTGCGTAAGCCGCTCCACCGAGTCCCCCGGCAGCACCGGCTCCCGCCACGTGTTCCACGCCAAGTTGTTGTCCGAGATGGCTTAACCGGGCGTCCAGTAACTTTATCTGTTGTGCCGTCAATCCTTTTTGCGAACCAAACACGTAGGCAGCCCCCGTTTTCCCGGCATACGTCGCGGTGACGTCTGCCAAGACATGTAAGGAATCGATTGGTGACGGCAGTGCAATCCGCTCAGTTTCAAGCAACGGATTGGTCTGCCAAGCAACCGGTCTGCCGGTCTTCGTCAACAATTGAGCGCCCAGTTCAGACAACAAACCAAGCCCACCGTCCGTCGTCCCGGTGCCCCCGAGTGCAAGATACAGATCCGATACGCCGGTCGCCAAAGTCTGTTTTACCAGACGCCCGACACCCCGTGTATCCAGCAAAAGCGCAGCATCTTCCGGCCGTTTCAAGTGCAGCCCACAGATTGTCGCGGCTTCGATCACGGCGGTCTGACCTTTTTGGACATAGGTTACCCGAATCGGACGACCGGCTAAGTCTATCGTCATCGCTGTTAGTTCTCGAAATCCATTCGCGGATAACGCTGCAAGTGTCCCTTCTCCCCCATCCGCTACAGGACTCCAGTCGATTGTCGCGTCAGGGTCCGCGTTTAAAATACCCATACGGATAGCACGCGCTGCGTCAGACGAACTCAAACAGCCTTTGAAGCTGTCGATGCAGATGAAGTGATGCATCCTGATCCCTCCCAATTCATGCGTCTCAATTTTTTCCATCCAAAAAAATTAAAATATGATATGATAATTGTCATGCACACGACACGTTTTGTCTGTTTTCGACGTCGAAAACAGACGATTTTTTCATGAGGAGGTCCTAATCTGTGAGTCTTTCAAAAACATTATTACGGATGGCACGATTCGGAAATTCCGTCTTGCCAAAACCGAAAAAAACAACTTCACGTCGCGCCAAGTTTAAACAAAGCTTGCAGCTCGACTCGACATTCCAAGAACAGACCATTACAGGTCAACTGTCTGACCCGGCGGTGACGGTCGAATCCCTACTAATTCGCGATCATCAATTAAATGAGGTCATCGAATTACTCAATATCCATACGACAGGCGGCAGTCATTTTTCATTTTCACTGACGCATGACGTGCTGCCGACTCTCGTCGACCGTGTTTTGGAAAACAAGAGTCTCACCGAGCAAGAAACGGCATCGCTTGAAGAAATAGCGGAAGACGAACTGACCGCAGTAGAAGCAGATGAGTCCGAAGATACAACGGAAATGGAATCCGATCTACCTTCCGGACGTTTTTCGTTTTGGCTCAAATTTTCGAAACGTCTAGCCGATTTCCAACCCACGACGCTCGAGAAGTGGGAAACAAACGGCTTACCGAGTCGCGCCACGATTACCGATGATCTCTTCACACGTGAAATCATCCTCGGTCGTTTTTCGGAAACACGGATTGCCGCTCCCTTAAAACCGTTAATTGATCCGGATTTCCAACATACCGCCCATCTGTATACGGATCTGAAAGGTAATCTGCGGATGTTGTTAAATAAAGAGCCTAAAGTCAAACCGAAGATGCAAATCGATTTGATTGATTGTCCCGTCGCCGATCAAACGGAAATCAAAGGGAAAATCTTCACTCGGCATGCGTTCATCCAAAAAGGAACGTTACAGCTCGTTCACCGAGAAACGGGTGAGCAGATTCCCGTGCCGATCGACTGGGTGTATGACAATGCCCGCAGTGCCGACAAATTTGGTCTCTACCGGTATACGTACCGGACCGTCATCGACTGGACCCGTCTGCACCGCGAACATCAGGTCCTGCAGGAAGGAATCTATGACGCGTTTGTCGCGCTTGAGTATTATCACCGAGCTGAATCGACATTGCTTCGTCTCGGACGGGCGCGTTACATCACACGTCAATTGACGCCGGAGACACGGGGTCAGGGCGAGGCGACGACGATGCATATCATCCCGTACTTCACGGTCGGTCATCGGAATCTCTCGTTTGAGATGACCGAATTCACCAATGACAATTATACGTATTTGAACCACATGATGAAATTTGCACCCCTGTATCGCCTGTTTGCCGAAAAGAATACCTGGCTCGTCGGGGAACGTCCTTACAAAGCACAAGACAATGGGTATCATTTCTTTAAATATATGCGTGAGACATACCCGGACCGTCCTGTCTATTATGTCATCGATCCCGATTCGAACGAATACGATCAAGTCGAACAACTTGGTCAGGCGTTACCGTTCAAGTCCAAGGAACATATCTATCATGCCTTGATGGCGAAAAAAGTCATCGGGACACACCATGCGGAATACCTGTATCCCCTAAAATCCGAACCGTTTAAACGGAAGATGAAAGCGGATCGGATTTTCATCCAACATGGTGTCCTTGGTACCAAAAATATGGATGACCAGTACGGAAAATTTGCACCGGCCTTTGATACGGATTTATTCCTCGTCAGTTCAGAACGGGAAAAACGGCTGGTGACACAAGACATGGGCTACCCGGAACGTGAAGTCCGGATTACCGGTCTGTCCCGTTTCGATGCCCTGCTCCGAAAGGACGTTGAGGTCAAACGCCAGATGTTGATCATCCCGACATGGCGTTCGTGGTTACAAACTCCACTCCAATTTTTTGAGTCGGAGTATTATCAACAGTACCAAACGCTGCTTTCAAGTGATCGACTCCACAAGTTCGCTGCAGAGCATCAACTCGAAATCGTCTTTTGTCTCCATCCGAACATGCAACAATACACGAGTCACTTTGAAAACTTACCGATCACAGTCATTCATCAAGGCGAACGCGATGTCCAAGGCTTGATGAAAGAAAGCCTGCTCCTTGTGACGGATTATTCGAGCGTCGCGTTCGATTTCAGCTTCTTGAATCGTCCGGTTCATTACTTCCAGTTCGACCCGATTCGGTTCATCGGACCAAAAGGTTCTTATCTCGATTTGGAACAGGAGTTGCCTGGTCGGATTTCATCGACGCTTGATGAACTATTTGAAGATCTTGAGGCGACCGCCGCACGTTCATTTTTGATGGCACCTGAATATCAGGCACGTGCTGCAGCATTCTTGCAACCGGTCGAATCGTCGTACTCGGAAAAAATTCTGCAGACGATCGTCGATTATAAAAAGAAACGGAGTTGGATCGAACAGATTCAGACAGCAGAAGCTGCCAACATTCTTTTCCGCCTGTATCGTCGAAGCCGGTTCTACTTCCCATCGATGAAATTTGCATACCGGTTGATGCAAAGATTGCCGGTCGACCCGAAACTCGTTGTCTTTGAGAGTGGACTCGGTAAACAATATTCCGACAGTCCACGTTATATCTATGAAGAACTGAAACGCCGGAACCTCGACTATAAAGTCGTCTGGGTCTATCACAAACGTCTCTACCTCGGTGACCCGAACGCTAAAGTCATCAAACGGTTATCGCCCGCTTATTTCTATTATCTGGCGACGGCAAAGTTCTGGGTCAACAACCAAAACTTCCCGCATTACTTCAGACGCCGGGAAGAGACGACCTACATCCAGACTTGGCACGGAACACCGTTGAAGAAGATGTTGTTCGACTTGGATGAGATCCATGGACGGGACGAAGGCTATGTCGACCGGGTCACGAACTCGATTAACCAGTGGAGTGTCCTCTTGTCACCAAGTTCGTATGCGTCGACGATCTTCAAGAGTGCGTTCCGGTACGACGGACCGATTTTTGAATCCGGTTATCCCCGGAATGATTTGTTCTTCTCGAACAATCAGCCGAAGACCATCGAGACGATCCGGACGAAGCTGCAATTGTCGGACGATAAAAAGGTCATCTTATACGCGCCGACCTTCCGTGATCATCAGTCGCTTGGCAAAGGGAAGTTCTTCTTTGATTATCCGTTTGATTTCGACCGCGTCGCGGAGGCACTGGGTGACGAATACGTCTTCCTGATTCGGACGCACGTCCTCGTGACGAAGAAGCCGAGCATTCCGGCTGAACACCGTGAGCGCTTCATCGATGTCACGAGTTATCCCGACATTCAGGAACTGTATCTGGTCACGGATCTGTTGATTACCGACTATTCGTCCGTGTTCTTTGATTTCGCCAACATGAACCGGCCAATGTTCTTTTATGCGTATGATCTTGATTTGTACCGGGATACATTACGCGGTTTTTATCTTGACTACTACAAGGATTTGCCGGGACCGATTCTTGAAACAGAAGATGCGTTTATCGAAGCCTTATCCAATATCAAACGACTGGCAAACGACTACCAGTCGCAACTCGACACTTTCCGCGAAGCCTATTGCGCGATGGAAGACGGGTTGGCCGCATCACGTGTCGTCGATACGTTTTTTGCAGAGGACGCACTGGACGTAACCGAACAACCGGATGGCAGTTATTCCGTTTGAGTAGTGCCACCAACTAACATGACAGCAAAAGAGACTGACTCAAACGTCACTCTCTATACAGAAAATGAGGGTGGCAGATGACAAGTCTGCCACCCTTATCTCGTTCAAAAGGAATCACTCGCTTCACGCGAACGCCTACAGGAAAAAGCGTAAACGTACGCTGTCAGAGACATAAGCCTGAGGAAAGCGCGTGAAAAAAGAGTGACTCCTTTTTTGGCGTCACCCCGTCTGAATTCAAAGGTTACAGACAATCTGCTTTTGATTTGATTTCCAATTAATGTTATTCTGAATAAGATATTCAAAAATACGATTCATCTTAACCAATATACTCTTGAGTTCGCTAGGAGGGCTTGTCAATGGAACGTTGTTCACTTTGCGGAACCCCTTTAGAAACAGACGAGACAGCGTGTTCCTACTGCAAACACCCTGTCCTCAAAAAAATAAAAACACTGGACCCACCGAATCCCCCTTCGTCCAGTCGACGCTTGTTATCCTTCATCATCGTGTTCGTCATCGGTCTTGGATCTGTCGGCACCTGGTACGGGCTGACACAAACGGAATCCACGCATACGACGCTTGCTCCGCCTGTTCAGGCTTCACCGATAGCAGACTGGTCCGATGAGATGTCTGCCTATAACCAAACCTATTCGTCAGAAGACCCACCGGCGTCTTATGACGTCCTGAAATTTGTCCGCCAGTATACGAAAACAGTGCCGGAAACCGCCACCTATTCGAAAACAACGGATACGCTTGAGACGTTCTCGGCGATTCAATTCGCGACGCTCGAGACGTTTCATTCGGAAGTCGCCGCCTTACGGACGATTCAAGCTGCGTCTGACAGCCCGATTCCTCCACATCCGCACACCGTTGACTTCGAACGGTTTGTTTCAAAGGGCGCATCGTTTCAAATCAAGACGGTCGAGACGTATCAACTGACGCGGTCAGCCGGTCAACATCTGGTCACGTATGATGTCCGGTACAACGTGCGGTTACATACGGATCATCTGCAAATCACACATATCGTCCGCACGGAGGTGAAGGCATGAAACAATTCGTGATCATTCTGTTTTGTGCCCTGTTGGCTGGTTGTACAGAAGTGCCGCCATCCGGCGTCCAGTCCGAGCTTGAGCTCGGACAGTACACGCAAGCCGTCGATCAATCGACACGTCAAGATACGATGCACGATCCTGCCAAACTGATGGTGCAGCTTGAAACGGCATTAGCGAGCTATCACTTCAAAGAAGTCGTCAAGATCGCTCGGAAGATCGACCAACTCGCCTTGGCGCAAGACAATCCAATCCGGCTCCGGGCAAAGTCCCTTCAATTAAGCGCAGAAGCGATGCTTGATCAACTGAAACAAGTCGAAGGCACCTATCAAATCGAACGGAGTACACTCGATACGGGTCTGAAAGAACGATCGTTTCCTGCGACCGGACAAATTGACGTCTCCTTCGCGAAACGCGATGGACTGGTTGCAACGATTGACTATCTAGACTTTGGAATGGTTGAGGCACCACGCAATGATACGGAATCGATTCGGTTTGAACCGGATTTGTCCGCCCGCCTCGCCTTATCGGAAGGTCTTGTCAGTTACGTCTTTAATCGATCCGGTTTTACACTGACGTTCGAAGGTCCCGGCGGAAAATTGGTCTATCAATTGAAAAAAATCTAAGCAGAACAAGATACAAAAAACGAACGGTTCCTCTCATTTGATCGAGAGAAACCGTTCGTTTTTTTGATGTTGTTCCGGACGACAGGACCGGTTTGAGTATGCCTTACAATTCGTCCAACCGTTTGACGACTTCTGCGCAGAGTTCGTGCGTCGCCAGACTGTCTTCCCCTGTCACCGATGCTGATGGATGACCATGGACGGTCTCGATGAACGCATCGACCATCTCGACGAAACCACGCCTGCGTAATGTCGGTTCCCAGTTATCGAGCGGCAGCCGGAGTGTTCCACCCTTTGTCATCTGTTCGACCGACGTGACGTCGGTTGCGACACGTTTTTCATTTGGTCCCATCACTTCGACCCGTTCTTCCGTCACCCCGTTGTTCCGGTTCATGATGCCGATGGCCGTGATGCCGTTTGCTTCAAATTGAATCGTGACATGATGCAACAATCCCTCTACTTTTTTACCGCGGACTTGCAGGTTCTCAATCTCACCACGTCTTGTTAAAAAACGAAGCGTATCTGCGACATGGACAAAATCGTCAAAGATAAACGTTTTCGCATCTTCGATGAAGGAAGTCCGGTTTTTTTGCATGACGATTACGTTCGGCTCTTTGACTTCAAGCAAGGCACGGTGCGCCGATGCGAACCGGCGATTAAAACCGGTAATGAAATGTAACCCTTTGGCTGCTGCTTGTTCTGTCAACGCCCGGACTTCTTCGACTTCGAGCGAGACCGGTTTATCGATGTAGACATGGATGCCGGCAGCCAGTAACTGTCCGGCTTGCTCGGCATGAACCTTTGTCGCTGAATGGATCATCGCTACTTGAATCCCGGTTGTGATCACATCCTCAATCGAATCAAGCGTTCCGGCGAATCGATAGGCCGTCCGCAATCGCTCGGCTTTTTCCCGGTCCGTCGAAACGAGGTAAACCTCTAAATCCGTCCGCTCTGCATAAACAGGCAGATACGCTTTTTGGGCGATATCCCCTAAACCAATGACTGCAATTTTCATCTGATTTCCTCCTTGAACACGTCTTTTGCTCTCATTCCCTATGTTACCGGGTTTCATGCTTCCGGTGTAGGAAGAGTAACTTTTTTGAAAAAAAAGAGAATTTCCTTTTTTTGTTTTATGATAAGAACATATTTTGCAAAAGGAGGGAATGAGATTTTTATGAAGTCATTATTCAGGATTTGTTTGACACTCGTCCTACTTATTACATTATGTCTCCCAGCCTTACCTGCTCAAGCTGCCAGCTATCAGGTCATCGTCACATCGACGATTGGTGCGAACATTCGGACGAAGCCAAGTACGAGTTCATCCGCGACAATCACGCGTCGCGCCCCGTACAAGGCCACATTTACAGCTGTTTCCTATTCAAACGGTTGGTACAAGATCAAGGACGGAAACGCCTATCGCTACCTCTCAAACCAGGTGGCGGCGAAAGTCGGGACCAGTTCCGTCAAGACCTACAAAATCATCGTCTACTCGACAGCCGGTGCGAATGTCAGAACATCACCAAGTACAGCCTCATCTAAAAACATCAAACGGCTTGCTACATACAAGTCTACATTCAACGCCGTTTCTTATTCGAATGGCTGGTACAAAGTGAAAGGGACCGTGAATTATTATTATGTCTCCGACCAGGTCGCCAGAAAACTGACAACGAGCTCGCCTGCGCCGTCAAGCGGCAGCTATCCGGTTGCTTCGATGCGCTATTTCAAGCTTGGATCATCCGGCTATGAACTGACGAAAGAAAGTTTTGCCCGCCGTTACCCGGCGAGTACGACGAAATTATTGACGGCCCTCGTCGCCTATGACGCGGCTGCCCAAAAAGGGACACTCGATCAGACATTCACACTGACGTATTCGATGTTGTCCGTTCCTGCCGGCAGCAGTTCAGCTGGTTTCCGGTCCGGTGACAAAGTCACGATGCGCCAACTCTTGAACGGGATGCTGATCCGGTCCGGCAATGACGCGGCGAAAGCGATCGCGGTTCGTACGGGCGGTTCGGAATCGAATTTCGTTTCCATGATGAACAGTCGGGCGAAAGCGATCGGCATGTCAGCCAGTCATTTCATGAATCCACATGGTTTTTATCATTCAAGTCACTATACGACAGCAGCTGATATGCAGAAGCTTGCCAATACGTATGCCAAGTACAGTTACTTGATGACGGTCAGCGGACGTAAATCGTACCAGACAGCCGTCAAAGGACCGTATGCTCGGACGTTGACGTGGTACCATACGAACACGTCACTTCCAGGAGACACGCGTGTCTACGCCAGCAAAACGGGGTATACACCGGAATCAGCTTATACACGTGTCTTCTTCATCAAAAAAGGCTCGACGCGTTACGGGCTTGTCACGTTAAAAGGAACGCTCCCACAAACAGAAACGACGTTACGCTCGGTCCTCAATCGGTAAGAATAGACTCTTGGGTTCGCTTTCTTCTGAAAGTGACATCAAGAGTCTTTTTTCGGCTTGATTTCCCCATCGAAAATTTACTTGCATTGGAAGCGAATTCATCATATGGTTAAGTTAACAATCAGACGTCTGACGTCTTAACGGAGGAATTCATGTGGGAAATATAAGTTTATTATTCGGGGGCGTTGCGCTCTTTCTAAATAGTCTGTCGTTGTTCGGCAAAGTCGATTTAAAAAGTGCCGGTCTGTTCAGTTTATTGACGGGGTTGTTGCAGACCTTCATCGCGACATGGCTCGTCATCGGAGCAGCCGGTGATCCGGCGTTGACGTTCGGTTATGCCAGTATCTACTTGTTTGCCTTTACGTATCTGTATGTCGGGATTACGTTTTTATTTGGACTCGACGGCAGTGGCGTCGGCTGGTTTTCGTTGTTCGTAGCCATCGCTGCCCTCTTCTATGCCGGAGTCAGCTTCAGTACAGGTGACTGGATCGGTGGCGCCACATGGGTCTTCTGGTTCGTTCTCTGGGGTCTGTTCTTCCTCGGTATGGGCTTAAACCTCAAGATCGACGCCTTGACGGCACGGGTTGCCATCGTACTCAGTTGGCTGACGTTGATCGTTCCGGCTCTCGTCGGTCTCCGGTTCGGTACGACGGGTGTGAATTATCAACTCGTCTGGAGTGCAGCAGCCATCATGACGGTCCTCTATTTCGTCTATTCCGCGGTCAAATTCGTTCCCTTACGAACGCTCATCCGCTCGAAAAACTAAAAACAGACCGTTCAGGTTCACTTAAGCATCGGTTTTATACAAAGCAGGGAGGCGGATATTAAAATCCGCCTCCCTGCTTTCATTTCGAAACAATCATGTGGTGCATAAGACGTCTACAGGAAAAAGCACTTGACACTCCCACGGCTAAAGCCGCAAGCTCACCCTTCGGGATGAGTGGGATTCTGAAGTGCTTGTGCGAGCGCAGTCCATTTCTGTTTTGCTCAAGCCTTCAGATGAGGGTGTGCCATCACCCCTCCTGAGACAGACCCTAAAGGTTCTCAGGCTGATTGACTATTACCATCAACCACAGGTGCATATCTAATGTTCATCGCACCGACTAAATCTCTGTGTTTTTTGAATCCACATGGACAAAAATAGGTTCGATCTTTCGCTTTGTTTCTTTTACCGCAAGAAGGACATGTCTGAGACGTGTACGCAGGATTGACATACTCAACCTTGATTCCTTCCAGATTTGCTTTGTATTCGATGAATGTTGCTAGGCGATAGAACGACCATGTATGCAGATTCTTATTGTTTTTACGGCTTGTTCTTGCCGTCTGCCGGATGTTCGCCAGTCTTTCTAGGCGAATGACAGAAACGTTATTCTCTTTCGCAAATGAAACGATCGCACGACTTACCTTGTGATCTTTATCTTTCATCCAACGTTGCTCTTGATTGTTTAGTTTCTTGATTGCGTTCAGCTTCTTCTTTTGACCGAGCTCTCTTCGTCTCGCACGAAACTTGCGTTTCATATATTTGTTCTCGCGTCCGTTCCCGAAGAACCTCGCCTTGTCGCCATCATTCGTTGCGACTGCCGGGACTTTCAAACCCAGATCCACACCGAGAACCTTGGAGCCGGTCTTCTCGGTCGTGAGAAGCGTGACAGCGATCTGGGCAATCCATTTGTTCGACTTCTTCGTGATGCGTAGCGTTCCCAACTTATTGTTCAGGAGTGAGAAATTGCGATTGTGTTTATCGACCATTTCTGCTTTGATTGCCATCTTCTTTGCTTTCCCGTCCATCATGATCGGGAGAGAAATCGACTCGAAATCGAACGAATAGTTCTGGTTGTTCCATGTGCAGTAGGGTTTCTTGAGAATAGGGATGATTTTGAATTTGGATTTCTTGACTTTCTTGAAGAGGCTTTGGGCGTCTTTGATGACTTGGTTCTTGACGGCGCTAGGCAAATGAGACTGGACATTCTTGCTCGTCAGCTTAAGCATCGTTTCTGCCTCTACCATATCTGAGACAAGTTGGTTGGCCGTGTGGATATAAGTTCTCATCATACGCTTCAAAATAGATTGTTGTACTTTGGTAGGACGAAGTTTGATGTTCACCGTTAATGTCTGATTCAAGGTGTCACCCCCTTGTTTTTTGTTGCTCGACATAACGCTTGATTGTCTCGCTCGACACATTTCCGGCGGTCGAAACGAAGTAGGAACGCGTCCAAAGACTTGGCAAGTGTTGAAGATGAGGAAATTCCGCTCTTAATTTTTTAGATGTCACGCCTTTGATTTTTGCCATAATATCAGCAGGACTGAGTGTTGGTGGGGCATTGAGGAACAGACGTGTATGATCTTGATCGCATTCTAAGGCGATTGTATTGATTTCTAAGCTTTCACATATCTCATGCACCAATTCTTTGAAACGTCCTTCTACATCGTTTCGAAGGAATATTTTCCTTCTATATCGAGGGCAAAAAACGAAATGATAATTGATCAGAGAAACGGTGGTCTGGGTTCTTCGATAGTTGTTTTTCATATTTACAATGTATCATTTCAAACAATTTACTGCAACGCAAAAAAAGATTTTCGGATACATGAAGTGCCAGAACCTTCGGCTTCTTTGTGGGCACTCCGTATCCGACCGAGCTTTCATCCCACCCCTAAAGGAGTGGGCTTTCCCGCTCAAAAATTCTGTAAAAGAAAGAGTAACCCCTTTTTGATTCAGCTCCGATTGGTTTACGAAAAGTGTTCGTCATTGAAGCTCGTTCTGTAACGTCGTCCGGACCTGTTTCAGAGACGTTGGTGTCGGATGCCAGTAATAAATCTTATCTGATTCAATCCCCCCGCTTCCTTCAAGCGATAACGTTTCGACATTTTTTAAACTGGCCCGGTAATCCGTCGCGAGTTTCCGGATGACCGGAAACGGGATGTCGGTCTTGACGTTTTTACCAAGAACACTCAAGACGTCGTTGAAACGGATCAAGGAAAAGTCAGCCGTCAATTTATCAGCGACGGCTTGGACGACTTGCCGTTGCCGGATCTGCCGCCCAAAGTCGCCTCGCGGATCGTCATAACGCATCCGCGCATAAGCGAGTGCTTCTTTGCCGCTTAACGCCAACTCCCCTTTTGGAAACTGCATCTCGTAATAGGAGAAATTGATATCATTTTCGACCGTCACTCCGTCGACCGCGTCCACTAAGTCTGTGAAGCCCTCGAGATTGATTTCTGCAAAGTAGTCGATTCGCAGATCCAGTAAGTGTTCGACGGTCTCACGCGCCATCTCCGGTCCGCCGAACGCATAGGCATGGTTGATCTTATCATTGGAGCCGTTGCCAATGATCTCCGTCTTCAAGTCCCGCGGGATGCTGAGCATCTTGCTTGAACCGGTTTCCGGATTAACCGTCACGACGATGATCGTATCACTCCGCCCCGCTTCGTTGCCGCGTTGATCAACACCAAGCAGTAACAACGATACCGCTTCCGACGCGGTTTGTTTCTCGGCTTGTTTCTTCTGGTCTGCTTTTTTTCCTTGTTCCGCTTGAGCGGTTTCCGTTGGTTGGACACTCGCTTCCACCGGTTCATCGACTTCCTCGACCAGCTGACTGTTTTGATGATAGACGTACCCACCTGATCCGAAGAAAACGAGTAGTCCGATACCTAATGCTGTTAAGATTAGCCACTTCCATTCTCTCATCACGATTTCCCTCTCTCCTTCGAATCAAGTCGATTTACGATTGCCGTTGGTTCGAGACGATCATCACGGCATTACTCCAACTGCCGAACAAGGCTGTGATGACACCGATACTCGGTGCTTGTCGTCCCTCACTGAATTGTTGATAATGCGCAATCGTCAAGCCGTCCAGTTCATCTGCCGCTTCTGTCAGGATACGCAGGACCTCCTCTTCCGTCCAGCGTTTACGCGGTTGTTCGATACCGATGATTTCTAACGCATTACTCCAGGATCCGTACCGTCTCGCGATGGTCGCGACGGTCGGTCGGTTTTTTCCAACTGCCCATTTCGTATAGGTCTGACTTGTCAAAACAGGTAAAAGTTCTTGCGCTTCGAGTAACGATTCGATGATCCGGCGTTCCATCTCTTGCACCCGTTCCTTTAGGATTTCTGCTTCCGATAATGCCTGCTGCCACGAGTTGAATTGATGGACGATATCGGTCAAGCTCGGCGCCTGATGTTGCTGGGCCCATTCACGGTACGTCGCACTCGTGAAGGGTTCCAGTTCCTCCTTCGCAGCGCGTAAGGCCTCGATGATATCCGATTTGGTAAAGGCTACCCGAACGTGACCGATTCCGGCTCGCTCGAGAGCAATTTGCCAAGATCCGAATAAAATCAGGATTTCTGCGACGCTTGGGTACTGTGTATTCAGTTGCCAGCGAAAGTAGGTATTTGCCGTCAGTTCATTTTTCCCGTTCGCAGCGAGACGGAGTGCTTCAATCGTTTCCTCCAAATCGCTCATCACGATGTCTCCCTCCCATACATTCATAGCTGCACATTTCTCCGAACGTCTTCAACGAGTCCTTGACGAACTGAACGGATGACCAGCGCCTGCTCGGTAAACGTCATTTGCGAAGCAGAAGGTAGACAAATCCCTTCTTCAAACAAACGACGGCTGACGTCCACATCATTCGCCGTGATGTACGGCACATCCCGGTAGACCGGCTGCAGGTGCATCGGTTTCCAGACGGGGCGCGATTCAATATTTTTTTGTTGCAAGTGTTGAATCAATTGATCCCGTTGCTCCGTTCCACCGGGTACCGTCAATGCTGTCAGCCACCGGTTCGCCCGACTACCGGTGATTTCCTGTTGGTAGTGACGTGCCTCGACGCCGTCAAACGCTCGGACATAGCGGTTAAAAATCGTCCGGCGTGCCTTGATCCGGTCCTCAATCACCTCGAGTTGTCCCCGTCCGATCCCGGCCGATACGTTACTCATCCGGTAATTAAAGCCGACTTCTGTATGCTCGTAATGTAAGACCGGTTGCCGGGCTTGCGTCGCGAGATAAAACGCCCGTTCGATCAAACCTGGATCAGACGAGACCAACATCCCTCCGCTTGACGTCGTAATGATTTTGTTGCCATTAAACGAGTAGATACCAAACGTGCCGAACGTACCCGTCATCCGACCATTGATGGTCGATCCTAACGATTCCGCTGCGTCTTCGATCAACGGCACATCATATTCCTGACAGATCGCTGCAAGCTCCTCGATTTTTGCGACGACCCCGTACAGATGAACGACGATGACGGCTTTTGGGAGCTGGCCGCGTGTCGCCGCTTGAATCATCGCCCGGCGCAAGGCGGCAGGTGACATGTTCCACGTGTCCGGTTCTGAATCAATCAAAACAGGGCGTGCACCGACATACCGGATCGGGTTGGTCGAGGCGATGAAGGTCAAGGACTGACAGAAGACATCATCTCCGACCGTCACGCCAAGCGTCGCTAACGCTAAATGGATGGCCGCTGTCCCGCTGCTCGTCGCAAGTGCGGCTTCTGTACCGCTATAGGCACGGATTCCCGCTTCGAAGGCTTCGACATTCGGACCAAGCGGTGCCACCCAGTTCGTTTCGAGTGCTTCCGTGACATACTGTATTTCCTGACCACTGAGATGTGGAATTGATAATGGAATACGTTTCATGATGACTCCCCCCCTCTTCGTGACAGCTGACGCACTGGGGTCCGGTAGAGCGGAAACCAGTCCTGCGATGACGATCCGTGGTGCTCCAAGTGCCGGTTCGACAATTGTTCGTATACCATGGGATTTAAAATCGACGTTCCAAGGCTGAACGCTGTCTGCAGATCACTGAAGGAACGTTTGTAAGCGAGTAAGCTGTCGGTATTTTCCCTCGTCGTCCCACCACCAAGATGAAGGGCTGTTTTTCCGAGGTGTTTGGCCCGGCGGATCATCTCGGCGAACAACAGATGATTCGGACGGGCGGCGAGTTCTGCTGGATCGGACGCCCCGAGGTGATAATGGGCGAATTGTTGTCCGTAGAGGACGATGCAACCGGCGATGATCGTACCGTTTCGTTCGGCAACGAGCAATTCTGCTGGTAAGCGTCCGTTTTGCAGTTGCTGAAAGTAATCATCGTCGAAGTAATAGCGGGCATCGGCCTGACGTTTCTCCATCGTCAACCGATACAGATGGATAAAACTTGCATATTCTTCGGGACGGGCAACGCGGACCGTCACCTCTTCACGTCGGGCTTTTTTGATATTTCGCCGCGTCATCGAGGAAAAACGCTTTTCAATTACGTCTAGCGGATCCGTCAACTTGACCGTCACCGTCTGCTGCAAGATGTTTGCCGTGTCACACCACACTTGACCGAGTTCCTGATTTTCAAGTACCGGATGAAAGCGGATCGTCTCGGTGATAATCTGTTCCGCATGGCAATATTCACGGAATTGTTGCCGGACCTCCTCGACTTGATCGCAGGACCAGATGCCGATGAAGACCGGTCCGCCGTACCCGTAGGGAGTCGTGATGTCTTGAAAATTCGTTCCATCGATTTTTCGTTTCAGGTACGGATAAAGCAGGATGCCGAATTCTGTCGGGTAGATATACATCTCCGGAATCGCTGCCGGTTCTTCCGCGAGCTCGAAGTAGGCGTAGTCGTAATAACAATCTAAAGCGTAACGCGCGACGAGGGCATTCCATTCCCGCGGATCGTGGATCAATCGTTCAGCGCTTAACGACATCATGATGGACACCCCCGTCAAGTCCTTTGAATTCGCCCATTCCCGTCTGATGATCGGTCGAGTTCCCTTCTGAAGAGACGACAATCTTAACAGTTTTCAACAGAATATACAGATCGAGTCGGAACGTCTGGTTCGCTGCGTACCACTGATCCTGTTCGAGTCGTTCTTGCCAGGTCGTTGCGTTCCGCCCGTGGATCTGTGCCCAACCGGTCAGACCCGGTAAGACGTCGTGGCGGGTCATTTGTTCCGGTGTATAGTGATTCAAGTAACTGACGAGCAACGGGCGTGGTCCGACGAAACTCATCTGTCCCCGAAGAATGTTAAAAAACTGTGGGATTTCATCCAGGCTCAACCGCCGGACCCATTCGACCGATTTTGGAATCCGTTCGGCGTCCGGAAGTAGTTTACCGTCCGCATCGGTCTCGTTCGACATCGTCCGGAATTTATAGATCTTAAACAGTTCGCCTTTATAGCCGGGACGGACCTGGTTAAAGAAAATCGGGCGTCCGAGCTTCGTAAAGATGAACACGGCGACGAACAGGTAGACCGGCAGCAGGACGAGGATAGCGAGTAGACTGACTGTGAAATCGAATGTCCGTTTCATGGTGGCGTCCTCCTTTTTATAAGGTCGAAAAGAGATCGAGTTGCCGCTTGATGACATCTGCTTCGTTAAAGTGTTTCATCGCCCGTTCAAAACCTGCCCGTCCCATTTCCGATGCCGCGTCTGGATGCTGAACGAGATCGAGCATCCGCCGAGTCAACTGCTGCTCATCCCGGACCTCTACCAAATAACCGGTTTTCCCTTCGATGACTTCTTCACGGCAACCGCGGATGTTCGTCGCAATGACGGGTTTTGCCGTCGCCATCGCCTCGATGATGGAGCGTGGAACACCTTCGCGATGTGAGGGAAGAACAAAGGCATCGACCTGATGGAGGAGCGTCGGCACATCTTCGACGAAACCGAGATAATCGATGTTGGGAATCTCCCGGATCCGTTTCATGAACGTATGTTTCGTCGTCTGATCCCGTTCGCTTGCCATCATTTCACCGGCGATGACGAGCCGCGTATCCGGTTGAACCGCAACGACCTCTTCAAACGCGTTCAACAGTTCGAGAATGCCTTTTTCTTCGACGATCCGACCGATGAACAAAAACGTAAAATTACCATTCGTCTGACGCGGGCTGGGATAAAAGCGGGTCAAATCGATCCCGTTTCCGAGGTGCATCAGCCGGGTCGTGTTTTTGAACCGTTTCCGGTTCGCCAGTTCGTAGTCTTCGGCACTTTGGAGCAACAGGTAGTCCGTCGCGAACCGGGCGAGCCACTTCTCGACCGAGTACGTCAGTTGATACGTGACGCGGCCCATCTTTTCATGAAAGTAAAAACCGTGTGCCGTATAGACGATATGTTTCGTTCCGGCCCGTTTGGCAGCGACTCGTCCGAGCGCCGCTGCGACCGGTGTATGGACATGGACGGCGTCGTACTGTTCGTCTTTTAAGATCTGGACGATCGAGCGAATCGTCTTCCAGTTACTTGTCCAGTCGATTTTCCGTTCAATCGGGATGTCATGCATCGTAAAACCTTGAGCGGCTAGTTTGTCCGCCGCTCCCGTGTCCGCACAGGCAATTCCGACATCGTGTCCGGCATTTTGAAGAGCGAGTAACAAAGGCTGAAGCATCGTTTCTGCCGTCGTATCGAGGGCGCAGACTTGGAGGATTTTTAGAGTCGCCATAAATGCACCCCTTCCGGTTTGTCTGTTGGTGTCAGCATTCCTTTGATATCGATGACAATTCCGCGACCAACTTTGAGCAAGTGTTGCGCAAGCAGCCAGTTGCCTTCGACGTACTCTTCATGGGAGACGGCGAAAATGACGACGTCTGCCGGTTTTAAGTCCGAAAGATCCACTAAATCGATGCCGTATTCGCGTTTCGCCTCTTCTTTTGCGACGAGCCGGTCCGCCACTTGGACTTCAATCCCGAACTCTTCGATTTCCTTAACGAGGTTCGCGACTTTTGAATTCCGGATATCACTGACGTTTTCCTTAAACGATAGACCAAGGACAGTCACGCGAGCCCCGAGGACGGGCATGTTTTGTTTGATCAAATTCTTGACGAGCGACGTTGCGATGAAACGCCCCATCGTATCATTGATCCGGCGTCCGGCTAAGATGACTTCCGGATGATAGCCGAGTGATTCCGCCTTCATCGTCAAGTAGAATGGATCGACGCCGATACAATGCCCGCCGACTAACCCTGGACGAAACGGAAGGAAGTTCCACTTCGTCCCGGCCGCTTCGAGTACTTCGAGTGTGTCGATATTCATTCGATCAAAGATGATTGCCAGTTCGTTCATCAAGGCGATGTTCAAATCACGTTGTGTATTTTCGATGATCTTTGCCGCTTCTGCGACCTTGATCGATGAGGCACGGTGGACGCCGGCTTCAACGACCGCTTCATAGACTTCCGCGACGATGTCGAGCGTTTCTTCGTTTTGAGCGGAGACGATTTTTTTGATTGTCTTGAACGTATGCTCGTGATCACCGGGATTGATCCGTTCCGGAGAGTAGCCGACAAAGAAGTCGACGCCGGCTTGAAGTCCTGATGCTTCCTCAAGGACCGGGATACAATCTTCCTCGGTCGCGCCCGGATAGACCGTTGATTCATAGACGACGATGTCGCCTTTGTTCAGTTGTCGTCCGACAAGATGCGAGGCACGAAGGAGTGGTGTCAAGTCCGGCTGGTTTTGAGCGTTGATCGGTGTCGGGACGGCGATGATGATGAAGTCGCTTGCCTGCAAGGCTCCTGCGTCCGTCACGTACTCGACTTCTGCATTCTTCAGGACGAATGGACTGAGTTCGAGTGTCGCGTCAATGCCTTCTTTTAGTTCCGCGACCCGCTGTTCCTTGATGTCAAAGCCGATGACTTCCGTTTTTTCGCCAAAGGCGACGGCGACGGGAAGACCGACGTATCCGAGGCCGACGACGGCAATCGAACGGTTGGCGATAGGGAGTGATCGTGTTTCGGCTGCTGTCGTATCTATGATGTGTTTGACTGCCTTATTCATGATGGATTCCTCCTATTTCATCGACTGTCTGACGATCAGTGTTTTCCCATTCGGTTCCTGCTTCATCTGCCGGACCGGCTCGAGCGTCACCTGCATCGAGGAGCCAAGCAACTTGTGCATCTCGCGTAATAAGATCTTTTCGTGTTTCGGTACAAACAATTGTTCATCCGGAATGTAGCGGAGCGTCACTTGATTCAATGCGTATTGTTCGACCTGCAGGCGTAAGACCGAGTTCGGTAATTCACGGGCGATCGTCGTGATGTCTCCTTCGAATACTTTGCCCCGCTTTTCACTGACGATATAACTGGTTCCTCGCCCGTCAATCGACTCGATGACCGGACCGTTCAGTCCGCATGTACAAGTTGCGTCACTCAGCGTCATCCGGTCACCAATCCGGTAACGGATCAGCGGCGTCCCGCGGGTCGTAAAACAGGTGACGACGACTTCACCACCCTCTCCGTATGGTTCGATGATGCCGGTCTCGTGATGGAGATGCAGCTTACGCTCACGACACTCCGAGATGATCGGTGCCCCTTCCGACGAACCGTACTGATCGAAGACGGGTGCTTGGAAGGCTTCTTCAAGTAACCGCCGCATCTCGGGTGTCACCGTTTCCGCTGTTGGAAAGATCGCGGTCAACTTAAAATCAAGTTGAATCTTGTATTTGAGCATGTACAGCGCAATTTCAAGCATCGCCGTTGGTGTCCCGTCAAGTGCCGCCGGTCGGAACCGGTTCAACTCTTCGATATACGCCGGTAAATTTTCTTCCTTCATGTGGAAAATCGATAACAGGAGTTGATTCAACGGACGGTTCATCCGCCAGAAGATCGGTTTTTTCTGATCAACCGCCGTCAAGGTCCGACCCGTGAAACTCGCCCGCCGCATGCCGGAATAAAATCCATGTAACTCTTTGAAGTAATCGAGATGGGCCATCCGTTCTTGGACATCCTCTCGCATGAAGGCGACTTGAAGTGATTTTCCGCTCGTACCGCCAGTCCGCCCGCGGACCGGGGCGTCGATGTTTGACAGGAATGCTGCGTTTTGTTGCCTGAGCGTCTCCTTCTCAAGCACCGGTATCGTCTGTAACTGATCCAGTGAGGTGAAGGGGAGTCGAATGTCATGTTCTTGAAACAGTTTTTGGTAGTAAGGTGTATGTGTCTGAACGAATAACAGAAAGGCATTCAATCGCTCGAGCTGTTCAATCCGGTAGTCGATCGTTCGATCTTTTTCTCTTAATTCTTTGATTTTTTCCTCATAACCCATACCATATCGTTCCTGCATCAACTTTTTCCCGTAAAGAGAAGTTAAGATATTCTGAATGAATATCGGGGATTTATAATACAACTCTTCTTTAAGCGCCATCTTGAACTCCCTCCTTCAGCCGATAATGCTGCTCATACCAGTCGATGAATGCATGGACGCCTGCTTCGATCGTCGTCTGTGGACGATAACCGATTGTTTCAAACAAGGACTGCACATCCGCAAAACTTTCCGGCACATCACCCGCTTGGAGTGGTAATTCATGTTTGATGGCTTTTTTGCCGAGCCGCTGTTCAATCAAGGCGACGAATTCGTTCAGTCGGATCGGGCTATGACTGCCGATGTTGAAGACACGATACGGGACGAAACTTCGGTCGGGAAGTGGATTCGCTTTATCAAACTGGGGATCCGCAACCGGCTCCGTCTGCATCAGCCGATAGATGCTTTCGATGATGTCGTCGACATACGTGAAGTCGCGTCCCATCTCACCGTAGTTGTACAGGTCGATCGGTTGACCGTTCGCGATCGCTTCCGTGAACTTGAACAGGGCCATGTCCGGACGTCCCCACGGTCCATAAACGCTGAAGAAGCGAAGACCGGTCGTTTTGATCCCGTAAAGACTGCTGTACGTATGCGCCATCAGTTCGTTCGCTTTTTTCGAAGCGGCGTAGAGACTGAGTGGATGGTCGACCGCATCCGTCGTCGCAAACGGCATCTTCGTATTCGAACCGTAAACGGAACTCGATGAGGCGTAGATCAGTTGCTCGACCGGATGATGCCGACAGGCTTCAAGAATCGACAGGAAACCGACGATGTTCGAGGTGATGTAGACGTCCGGCCGATCGATGCTGTACCGGACACCGGCTTGGGCCGCCAGATGGAGGACCAAATCAATCTGTTCTGTCGCAAAGATCTGATCGACCGCTTCGGTATCTTCTAAAGAAACGCGGTAAAACGTGTAACGGCTTGGATCGAGTTCGATCAACCGAGCCTCTTTGAGCGTCGGATCATAATAATCGTTGACTTCATCGAGCCCGACGACCCGGTACCCTTCTGCTAAAAAGCGACGTGCCGCATGAAATCCAATGAATCCTGCAATCCCGGTAATTAAAATCGTTTTATTCTGCACGTTTCTCGACCTCCTCGAAGTGATGAATCACCTGATAGCGGATGTAATGAATCGATGTATACACAATCAACAGCATCGGAAACAGTTTGTAGCGGTGGCGAATCGCCGTTCCGACATTCCCCGTTCCAAGACCAAAGATGACGGCATTGACGAGAAACAGAAGCAACATGAACAGAAGCACACTGCCAAAAGGATGTTGTTTCAGATACTTCAGGTGCAAGATCGTCAGACCAAACAGCACGAGATAAAACACCGCGTCCGCGAAGAAAATCGCGATGTTCATCACGCTCGACCATTGCCATGGAAACGGTGAAAACAGGAAGTAGATCATCCGGAGTGGCGCGTACAAGATCATGTCGAGTGGCCCCGTCACGGTCAGTCCGTTCAGATAGGCGGATCCTCCACGGTCGTAACTCATCCCGCTGAACAGTTGCCCGTTCTCCGAGACGTGGGTGAATTTCGCGAACAATACTTCCTGGAAGCTGTAGACGATAAAACCGACGATGACGACCTGGACGAGCAAACGCTGGACTTTCGACGCTTCGAAATCCATCCGCTGCGTCTCGTGATTGTAGAAGGAAAAGTAGACGAGAAGGACCAGAATCCCGACCGCAAGCCCTGAATGGAACATCGTACTGATGAAATAGCCCGTATAGGCGAGTGCCAGATCCATCATCGACTTGTGCATCGTCCAGCGCACCATATAGTACAACGTGTAGACGATCCCGATCGCCACCAGTTGATCACGTAAGAGGATCGGTGAAAGCAACAACCCTTGCGCGAAGAAAGCAAACATCCCGGTTACGATCAGCACGTAATGCATCGGTAACTTCAGTAACATCAAGGTTTTCGAAAAGATGACGATCGAAACAATACCGAGAATGACGTTAAAATACTGGGCCAACATCCGCTCCGGTCCGAATGCGAGATAAAAGAGACCAAGAAATTTCGAATAGCTGCCCCGAACGACTTCACTGAACATCGTCGGATCGGTATAGATCAACAAGCCTTCCAGATGGAATGCCTCCGTATCGTCACCGCTATGTGGTGGGAGCCGGAACAGTTCCAGATCGACTAACATCAACGTCAACCGGAGCAGAAAAGCGGTCACGAAAATCAGAAACAGCGGTGTCGTGTCCGCCTGTTTCAGCAGATAAAACATCAACAGGACCGAGTTAATGGCAAGAAGTGTCGCCACGTAACCTTCAGAAGTCAAAAAGAGCGGTCGGACCAGTTGACTGAGCAATGCTTCAAGGACAACGACAATCAGGATCGGCCGCATGTTTTCTCCTCCTTTAGCTACTTTGTTCGATCGCAAGTGCCAGTTTCCGGGGATACAGTGAACGATAGAGCGCCGGAATCAACAGAACGATCTGGGTGATGGCACATAACCCATACGCGGTCGTCGCACCGTACAAGCCGTACATCGGAATCAGGATGCTGCAGGCGACGATGTTGACGACGACACTGCCGAAGATGGCGATCGTCTGGACCCGGAATTGCTGAAACCCGGTCAACAACGCTTGAACGACGGTCGAATTATAGAAAAAGAGCGACGCGATCATCATCAGGACGAAAATCGTATGGTACTGGACGAATGACGCATTGTAGAAGAGCGTCAGTCCCCACTTCCCAAAAAAGATTGATCCGATGATCAGCAAGATCCCGACTGCGTTCGTCATCAGTAGCATCGAGCGGGTCAGCCTCCGCAACTCCGGTAAGCTTTGCCGTTCACCACTTTCAGAAGAAAAGTTTGGCAACAAGACGGCGACAAGCGAGTGGATGAAAAGACTTCCTAGCACAAGGAGATAGGCGATACTCGCGTAGTAGCCCAGTTCTTCCGTGCCAATCGCATGACCGACGAACAAGCGTGGGATGTTGGCATTCAAGGCAATCAACAAGGCGACGAAGCCGAGTGGGACAGCTTTGATGAACAGTTGTCGCCCCGTCTGATACCGTTCGCTCATCCGCTGGTTTTCGAATCCGTGACCGACACGCCGGACGGTCGGTAAATCGTAAAGAATCAGCATGATCAGGTTACCGGCGACCAAAGCGAGAACGAAACCGTGAATCGAATGGGTCGTGAACAAAATCAAGGCCGCGCCCGATACGTTGACGAGACTTCGGAAAATCTTCGAGACAGCGACTTCCTTGAAGGCCATGTGTCCTTGTAGGAATCCATATGCGAGATCCGCAAACGACTCCATGTACTTATTCAGATAGACGAGTAACGTCAGCCACAGAATGTCGGCTTCTCCGAAGAAGTAATAGACGATGAGAAGGACGAAGACCCCGACCGTCAATAAGGAAAATCGTGTTTTGATGAACAAATTGAAGTTTTTTAACCCCGACCGTTCCGCCGTCAAAATCGTACTGGCATTCAGCCAACAAAACATGACGATTGGTGCCGTCAAGGCGAGAGCATAATTGAAGTAACCGATGTTGAGTGGTGTACTCCATTTGATCAACAGCGTCAAAATCATCCATTGGTGGAGCGAGTAAGCCGTATCCGCAATGAAGATGAGATTAAAACGTGAGAGTTGCCGGGCTGATTTCATATCGTCTCCCCCTCATTCCCGGGCGATCCGAATCGCCGGTGGAATCGTTTCCGGCATCTTGTCGGTTCGATTCGTCGCTTCTAGTAGATACGTCCGTAAGGCTTGTTCATCATCGATTGCTGCCGCGATGTTGCGCAGATACGGATCAATCGATCCGAACGGGCATGTCTTACCGACGAGAATCTTCTCGAAGACCCGTTCTTCGTGGACCTCCTCTGTTGCGAGTAATTCTTCATACAACTTTTCACCTTTACGAATACCGCTGTAGACGATCGGGATCTGCTCTTCTGTAAAACCACTCAGGTGAATCAAGTTGCGGGCCAGTGTCGTGATGTTGACCGGTTCTCCCATATCGAGGACAAACACTTCGCCCCCTTCAGCGAGAACACTGGCTTGGATGACGAGCCGGCTTGCCTCTGGAATCGTCATGAAATAACGGGTCATCGCGGGATCGGTCACGGTGATCGGACCACCCTTTGCGATCTGTTCCTTAAAGAGAGGAATGACGGACCCGCGGCTCCCAAGGACGTTTCCGAACCGGACGACGGCAAAGGTCGTTTGACTGTTCCTTGCGATTTGTTGAATCACCATCTCGGCAATCCGTTTCGTCGCCCCCATCACACTCGTCGGATTAACCGCCTTATCGGTCGAAATCATGACGACCCGGTTGACTCCGGCTGCTTCTGCCGCCAAGGCGACGTTACGTGTCCCGTAGACATTATTTTTGACGGCTTCACTTGGGTTATCTTCCATCAGCGGCACATGTTTATGGGCGGCTGCGTGATAGACGAGATCCGGTTTGAAGCGGTGCATCACGTCCATCATCCGGTCCGCATCCTGAACATCGGCGATGACCGAATGTAACGTGATGCCTTCCGTCGTGGCTTCGAGTTCCCGCCGGATCAGATAGATACTGTTTTCACCATGCCCCAGTAAAATGAGGTGTTCCGGTTTAAACTTCACAAGCTGGCGACAAATTTCTGATCCGATCGACCCACCCGCTCCCGTCACGAGGACCGTCGCCTGACTGACGCTTTTTTCAATTTCCGTGATATCGAGTTCGACCGGCTCCCGTCCAAGTAGATCGGCGATCGATACTTCTCGGATTTGATTGACGGAGACTTGACCGGAGGCCAGTTCGACGAGCATCGGTAACGTATGCGCTTCGACCTTCGTCTGTTTGATCCGGTTCAGCAGGCTGACCCGGTCGGGATAGGATAAGGACGGAATCGCCAGGACGACGGCCTCGATTTTGAATTCTTCGATGATACATTCGAGCTGCTCGATCGTACCGATGACCGGTACACCATGAATCATCATCCCCTTTAGTTCCGGCAAATCATCGAGGAGTCCGACGACGTTCAGGATATGCGCCTTTTTCTGTTTCAACTCTTTCGTGATCATCTGTCCCGAGGCACCGGCACCGATGATCAAGGTCCGTTTCCCAAGCGTCCGATTTTCTCGTTTCAGCTCCAGGCTGCGTCCACGAATCAACAGTCGGACGAACAAGATCCCATTCAGGACAAGACCGGTCTGGAGAAAGACGGCTCGTTCGACGGCAAAGTCGAATAATGCATATTCCAGTCCGAGGAGGACAAAGCTGCTCGCGACGACGACGACGAGTAAGACACCTAAGTCCCGCAGGCTCGCATATCGCCAGATGATTTGATAAAAGCGCATCCAGTGAGCGACAAGCGTCAGTGCGACCCATTGAATCAAGGCGATTTCGACGGCATCAATCAGTTCAAAGTTTGCCGTGAGATTGAGAGGATTAAAGAAATAGAACGTCACAACGGTCGCTGCGATGATGACCGTCGCGTCGATCAACCGTAGCAGACCGATCTTGACATGTCTGCGGTACTGCTGAAATGGTGGGGGCTGCATGATGTGCTCCTCCTTTCTCGATTCATGAACGGCTTGGACGGCTGACAGCTTGGGGATAGGCGGTTTCTTTCGTTTCTTCAGCGACTGACTTTTTTCCGAGCGCCCGGGAATAGACGATCAATAAGCCGAATAAGAGACCGAGGATCCCGCCGATCGCCGTGTTCATCAGGATGTTCGGGGAGACCGGTTTAGTCGGGATCCGGGCAGTCGAGAAGACTTCCGTACTACTCGTTTTGATCAACTGTGGAACATAATCCTGAAAGACTTCTGTCATCGTATTGGCTTGAATCGCCGCTTGCTCGGCTGACCGATCGGTGACCGATAAGGCGATGACTTGGGAGTCCAAGTTACTTGCGACGGTCAGGCGATCCGTCAAATCGAAGATCCGTTTATCGGTCACGTCCATCTTTTGGGCGACTTGATCGATGACTTCCGGACTTCGTAAGATATCCTGATAGGTACTGACAAGTGTCGTCGTCGATGTCGTTTCCGCATTTGCCTGTGGGACGACAAGGATGTAGGCGGTTGCTTCATACGTCGGAGGAATCACGTAGGTGCTGACGGCATATCCGGCACCCGCTAATAACATGGCCAGTAAGCAGAAAATCCACCAGCCTTTTTTTAATGTCGTCACATGGTCGCTGAATGTCTTTTTTTGATGAATGGAATTCACGTTGTTCACCTCTTTCTCGTTACCTGACACGTTCGCTGGACATTGGTTATGGTTACACCTTATTTCCAAACGGCTACCAAAACAATTAGAGCTTGATGGAAATGATTATATTTTTTTGAGGAGTCATCATGCTTGCATATCGTTAGTTCATCGAAAAAGATTGTTTCACGAAAAAAAGACGCTTCACATAAAAATGATCGCCGTTTCATCAAAATCATCCAATAAAAGCGCAAATATTCAATAAATTAAGGGTAAATACAAATTTGATGATTAAGAACCTGGAAAATCGGTAATAAGTCCTATATGAAGGGTGGATAGATACTAGTAATGATGTTAAAATCAGTCAATATACCTGAATCGATTGGCTTATTCATCCTGACACTTTGGGTGACGATTGATTTATGGACACGTCCGTTATCATTCACGGATGAAGTCCTGCCGAATCACTGGAATGTACTGATCACACTCGTCTATCTCGTCCTATTTGTCGTTTTTTATCTCGTCACCCGTCCGATGTATTTCCCACCACGTGCTTGGACACAACGACTCGTTACCTTATTTTTACTGTATGTTACGTTTCACACCATCATGTTTCTATTTCGCCCAGCTACCGCTTCTTCGCTTTCGTTACTCCATCTGTTTACGACGTGGCTTTTTGTCATCATCGTCCTATCACTCACTGCTCGTTCATTCGTCAGTTGGTTTCAACTGTTGAACCTCATTCTTTTATACCAAGCCTTATGTCTTGCAGCTTATGCCTTACTCGTCTCGTTCGGACAGGAATATGTACCGATTGATAATATCCAATCGTTACGACTCGGTCCGATTTCCTTGTCGCAGCTTTATGTCGGGGAACAAGGTGGTTTTCTCCGGTCTGCCAGTTTGACCAATAACCCGAATGCGTTTGCGGCCTGGCTCGTCCCCGGTGGTCTGATCGCCTGGATGTATGTCTTACAGGCAATCGCTCGACGTAGCCTTCGGTCGTTTGTCTTTTCCGGAGTGGTCCTGTCGTTGATTTTCATCGGTTTATTACTAAGTGCTTCTCAGACTGGCATTTACTCATTTTGTTTGCTCGCGTTGTTGACGACCCTTTTACTGATTCCAGAAAAACGATTGCGGTACCAGGTCACCGGTCTTTACCTGTTAGGTGCCGGTATCCTGATTGGCTCCATCTCTTTCAACAATGCATTGTTTGCGCAATTGATCAGTCTCAACGGACGTAGTGCGTTATGGCAAGCCGGTCTGAGCGCTTCCGTGGATCGACTTTGGTTTGGACATGGTCTCGGTTCTTCTGTCGTCGGACTCGAACAACAACTCGGACCAAGCACACTCTATACGTTCCACAGTACACCGATTGTCTACCTGTATGAATTCGGATTAATCGGTCTGCTGCTCTATCTCGCTTCATTCCTCTTGATTCTTGTCCGATTCATTCGGGATTACCGTCACGACGATTCCTTATCAGTCATCTTGTTGTTACTCTGCCTTTGGTTGCTGTTGCTTCAGTTCACAGAAAGTGTCCTGATTCGACCAAGCGGATTTTATTTCATCTGGCTCAGCTTTTTGATTTATGCGACACGCCGTCGCACGATTTCACAAGAAAGTACCCACACCTAGACGAACACCTACACGAAAGGGGTATGACATCATGAAGAAATGGACAGAACAACAAGTAATCGATAGCTTAATCGAAGCGAGTATCGCCTATCCTGCCTTAGATGCAAAAACCTACGCCCGCTGGTCTACTGGAAAAGAAATCCCGTCGATCACGACGATCATCAACGTGTTTGGTTCATGGCGTGAAGCGTTACATGCTGCTGGATTGTCATCGATCCGCCCGTATTATTCCGATCAGGAAATCTTGACGTTCATCAAAGAAGCATCGGAACGTCTGCATCCCTTTCACAGCAACAGTTACCGGGAATGGGCAAAAGCGAAACATGGTCCCTCATTGACGTTAATCAATCTACGTTTCGGGTCATGGTCACGGGCCCTTGAGGAAGCACATATCGAGATGACACGTTCGATCTGTATGACGGAAGAACGAATCATCAACGCGCTCCTCGAAGCATCGGATGTCCTTCCGCGCTTGACGACCCAGACCTATTCGATTTGGGCGCAGGAAAACGGACATCCGACGGTCGCGACGATTGCCCGAAAGTATGGATCGTGGGTCGATGCCCTCGCTTGCCTCGACATTGCACCACCACGCCGGAAGTGGGTCGAAGAGGATGTGCTCGATGCATTGACACAAGCTCAGCGCGAGCTCCCTGCCCTCAGCATCATCCATTACCGGAAATGGGCGGAAGGACGGTCTGTCCCAAGCACGTCGACCATCAACGCCTTATTCGGGAGCTGGACATCGGCGGTCCAGTGTTTGAAACGATCCCGGATTTCAATTTCTTGACGTAGTTCTTTTCACAAAAAAACGAGGAATGGATTTCTCTAAGAAATCATTCCTCGTTTTTTTTGCGCTTAACGTTTGATGTGTTGCAGTTCGGCCGCTGAAATCAACGTGACCGTATCATGTTTTAACATATACAAGTCATCCGCGTATTGCCCGATCTCCGGCGGATTGGTCTGATGCAGTAAATTGCGGAACAGTTGTGCCGGGAAATTGACACCACACGCATACGCATGAGGATACCCCCCACCAAACCGTGGATTGATTTCTGACAGATACAGCGTCCCCGCAACATCAAACAGATCAAAATCAAGGGGACCGACCAGTCCGGAATCTTCTAACACATGTTCAATCCATTCGAAAACATCTTCTCGGACGACCGAACGGCTTTTGTCGGTCTCACCGGCCCGCATCGTCAACTTTTCTTTGATGAAGATCGATGTGACTTGGCCCGAGATCAAATCCACATAGGCGTCGACACCAAGCTCTTGACCAACCAGAAGTTCTTGAACGATCAAATCCGCATTTTTTAAAAATAACTGTTCTACCTCCTCGAACGTCTCGACCTGCCTGACTTCGATGCTGGCACTTCCGCTACGCGGTTTGACGAAGACTGGTAAGTGGACTTCACCTATAGAAAGAGCTTCACGAAACGGTTCCAGTGCCTGATACGTTCTTGCGTGGGCGATTCCTTGATTGAGACAATACTCATACATCGTATATTTATCCAAGCAGAGCTGACATGCTTCAAAAGGCGAGACGACAACGGTTACACCAAGTGCTTCGAAACGTTCAGCCGCTCGTGCCAATAAACCAAGTTCCGGATCAATCAGCGACATGATCGCGGTCACACCTTCCACCTGACATAACTGCAGTAAATGATCGATTTGACACTCCCACGGCTAAAGCCGCAAGCTCACCCTTCGGGATGAGTGGGATTCTGAAGTGCTTGTGCGAGCGCAGTCCATTTCTGTTTTGCTCAAGCCTTCAGATGAGGGTGTGCCATCACCCCTCCTGAGACAGACCCTAAAGGTTCTCAGGCTGATTGACTATTACCATCAACCACAGGTGCATATCTAATATTCATCGCACCGACTAAATCTCTGTGCTTTTTGAATCCACATGGACAAAAATAGGTTCGATCTTTCGCTTTGTTTCTTTTACCGCAAGAAGGGCATGTCTGAGATGTATAGGCCGGATTGACATACTCGACCTTGATTCCGTCCAGATTTGCTTTGTATTCAATAAATGTTGCTAGGCGATAGAACGACCATGTATGCAGATTCTTATTGTTTTTACGGCTTGTTCTTGCCGTCTGCCGGATGTTCGCCAGTCTTTCTAGGCGAATGACAGAAACGTGATTCTCTTTCGCAAATGAAACGATCGCACGACTTACCTTGTGATCTTTGTCTCTCATCCAGCGTTGCTCTTGATTGTTTAGTTTCTTGATTGCGTTCAGCTTCTTCTTTTGACCGAGCTCTCTTCGTCTCGCACGAAACTTGCGTTTCATATATTTGTTCTCGCGTCCGTTACCGAAGAACCTCGCCTTGTCGCCATCATTCGTTGCGACTGCCGGGACTTTCAAACCCAGATCCACACCGAGAACCTTGGAGCCCGTCTTCTCGGTCGTGAGAAGCGTGACAGCGATCTGGGCAATCCATTTGTTCGACTTCTTCGTGATGCGTAGCGTCCCCAACTTATTGTTCAGGAGTGAGAAATTGCGATTGTATTTATCGACCATTTCTGCTTTGATTGCCATCTTCTTTGCTTTACCGTCCATCATGATCGGGAGAGAAATCGACTCGAAATCGAACGAATAGTTCTGGTTGTTCCATGTGCAGTAGGGTTTCTTGAGGATAGGGATGATTTTGAATTTGGATTTCTTGACTTTCTTGAAGAGGCTTTGGGCGTCTTTGATGACTTGGTTCTTGACGGCGCTAGGCAAATGAGACTGGACATTCTTGCTCGTCAGCTTAAGCATCGTTTCTGCCTCTACCATATCTGAGACAAGTTGGTTGGCCGTGTGGATATAAGTTCCCATCATACGCTTCAAAATAGATTGTTGTACGTTGGTAGGACGAAGTTTGATGTTCACCGTTAATGTCTGATTCAAGGTGTCACCCCCTTGTTTTTTGTTGCTCGACATAACGCTTGATTGTTTCGCTCGACACCTTTCCGGCGGTCGAAACGAAGTAGGAACGCGTCCAAAGACTTGGCAAGTGTTGAAGATGAGGAAATTCCGCTCTTAATTTTTTAGATGTCACGCCTTTGATTTTTGCCATGACATCAGCAGGACTGAGTGTTGGTGGGGCATTGAGGAACAGATGTGTATGATCTTGATCGCATGCTAAGGCGATGGTATGGATTTCTAAGCTTTCACAGATCTCCTGCACCAATTCTTTGAAACGTCCTTCTACATCGTTTCGAAGGAATATTTTCCTTCTATACCGAGGGCAAAAAACGAAATGATAATTGATCAGAGAGACGGTGGTCTGGGTTCTTCGATAGTTGTTTTTCATATTGACAACGTATCATTTCGAACAACTTACTGCAACGCAAAAAAAGATTTTCGGATACATGAAGTGCCAGAACCTTCGGCTTCTTTGTGGGCACTCCGTATCCGACCGAGCTTTCATCCCACCCCTAAAGGAGTGGGCTTTCCCGCTCAAAAATTCTGTAATTAACCTCATCTATCCTCGGTACGATGTAATGTTGATCCGTCATATACAGTGCCGGTGCTAATGGATTACAATCCGCAGTGCTGACGCGTCCCGTCTTAAACTCTTGGACAAAGTATTCGACCAGTTTCGCACGACGGCCGGCGCTCGTGATCAATAGATGAGGTCCTTGCATACGATCCACTCCTTTTTGTTAATCGTGTTAGCCTTAATGATTCGACCTCAACACCCGAAAACCTGCTATCTTTAAAAAATACTAGGGCAGAAGACTTATATCCGGACTAAATGTTTTTTTGTCTTTTTTTTCCAAAACGAAAAATACAATACAATACCAATCAAGGCACCGGTTCCATCGAGCAAGACATCTTGAATCAGTCCCGTCCGTCCGCCTGTCAAAATCTGATGGAACTCGTCAAAGACAGCTATCGTGACGGCTACCGTGTACGCAAATAGTCCCGCCAACAGGTAAGGACGAAGCAACCGTATGGTCAGATCAATCAGCGCGATCCCAAGGACGATGAAAATCGAGACATGAGCAGCCTTTCGAATAAAAAATTCGACGAATCCGGATGCCCCCAGTGCTGCGACACTAACCTCTCCGTGATAATCAAAGGAAATGAAGCGCAACTGTTCGACGAAATCTAAATTCAAATATCGGGACAAACCGGGTTTTAAGGATTGCTCTTCATACGGCATCGAACTGGATATGAACAAGATGATGACAATCAACACGGTCACATAACCGGACCAAGGAATTTTTTTCAATATGTCTACCTCCTTTATTTCTCTTGTATTAGAATAGCATGTTCTTTTTTTAGCCATTCTTAAATTCGCCAAACCAATAAAATTTTTCTAAATTTTCGACCCATTAAATACATAATCATGCAATTATTTTTCCGTAAAAACTTTTTTTTACATTTCATAGGTTTGCACTATAATGAGAATGGTTATTTAGTACTATATGCAAGGACGCAAAAATAGGAGTTGAGCCCTGTGAAACGTATGCTCGGAAAAAAAATCATGCAATTACGTAAACAACATCAATACACCCAAAAACATTTGGCAGAGCGATGCGGAGAAACCGTCACATCGATTTCTGCCTACGAACGTGGTCAACGTATGCCGAATCCACAAACACTGGAACGACTTGCACTTGCTTTGAACACGACAGTGATTGATCTGATTGACCCTCAGTATGTCCAACATCCTTCATTGCAGGAGTTCATGGCTCAGTCTCTCGAGCCGACTCAACCACTTGATTTCAAACTCGTCCTCGAAGATGTCCTCGTCCATCTAACACTTTCGACCGAAGTCTATTTTGACGGGCGTCTACTCACCCAAGAAGTGCGGGACCAGATGGCAACGTCGATCAATCAAGCTTTGCAACAAGGATTACAATCAATCAAAGTTTAAATTACAGCATAAAAACACGATGAGAAGCGAACAGGATTCTTCCTGTACACGTCTCATCGTGTTTTTTCATACACCTTAATCGGACTTTAAGACATGATGAATGTACAACTGTCCTTCTTCATATGTCGCTTCCATCATTCGGCTGAAAAAAGGGGATTTCGATGTTTTTTCTGCCAAAAAAACACGTTCAAAGCGACTATGTGCTTGACTGACAAAACTGAGTTTCAGTTCCCGGTCAGCTGACTTGAACGTCAGATGCGTTCCGGTATGGCCAAAAGCGTCCGGAAGAACCTGTTTCTCGACGAACTGAAACGTCTCTTCTGGAAACAATGCTGTGATAAAGGATAAACAACTGGCTTGTAACGCTTTTACTTGTGCCGTCTTCTCATCCATAACATCTACCTATCCTCCGTTTGTATGTTGGCATCGTAACATTGACTATTAAGCACTGCTTTCTTTAATACCCCACCTTTAGACCTAGTTAAACTAGTATTCAAAATATTTATATCCAATTTGAGGAACTTTTTTGTCAAAAAAGATTCTGTGCCCGATGGACGCAGAATCTTTTTCTTTCACCCGAGTTTATCCAACTCCAAAATAGTGACTGTTTTACCGGCATATAAGGTCCGCCCGGTATAACGGGACAGTTTCGCGAACTCAAATAACGTATCCGGCTCATACAGATGCTCGATCATGTAGCTGACCTTTTCATCCTCTCCTGATTTCAGATACAGATTAAAAATCAGTCGATTGTTGTCGACCTTCTGACCGTAAAATAACGTACAGTCCTGAATTCGTCGTGAGGCAATCGGTTGAACATGTTGCTTCAAATATTGCGCATTATGGATATTGACGAGCAATTGTCCTTCTGTCGCCAACAGCTGTCGCACGTTTCGGAAAAACATTAACAGTTCTCCCCGCGAATACCGTGCAATCGTCGTTCCGGGTAAAACGATTTTATCAAAGGCGCCACTTCCCATCACATCAATCAGTTCATTACTCAGTCCATAGACGCGATCCAAATAACGAGACGAAATTCCGGCGATCCGGTTCAATTCCGGTTCGACGAGATAAAGATCGTACCCTTCCTGACACAAGCTATTAAATAAGTTTGGTGAAAAGGTCCCATACAGCAGGACACGGTCTTCTTTTTGTAAATAGCGACGATACAACATCAGTTCATCGATTTCCGGTAACGCGGATGTTTCTTGGTAAAGGGCGACGAATCGGTCGTCAGCAAACAGATTATCGAGGACTTGAACACGTGAATAGCTCCCTTTTCGTGAAAACGGGCCAAATAATAATGCGTTATCCATGATAGATCAACTCCTTGTACGTCTGAATCGCTGCTTCATAGTCCGCACCGAGCCGTTTTGGCAACACATCAAACCGTTCCTTCTGATCTGCCTCGAGTATCGCGAGGAACACCTCATCCGTCTCAAACAACTGATTCGTCGTCAATTCGAAAGCAAAACACCCTTCCGAATTTTGAATGCCGATCATGGACAAAGGTCCAATCTTTCCATTCGTCCGGGGTAACTCGAATACGCTGTACGGTGTCACGAACTGACTGGTCCCCTGAAAGGCCGAGGCGAGCTGAAACAGGACAGGATACAGCGTAAGTTGTGCAACTGGAGCTAAGGGATCCATTTGCAGCAGCTGCCGTTCGCGTAACTGACAGACGTTCAGATCAAACGTCGAACTGAGTGAAATTTGTTTTCCGTAATCCGCGAATATCCCGTCACTACAGATGAATAAACGGTGCGAGACGGACATTCCGGCAAGTGTCGCATAATCCAGGATGCCAATATGGTGCGCGGGATTAGACACGACACTCGTCTCGTGCCACTGCTCCATCGTAGCTTGCAACGCCTCCCGTTCAAAAGTCGCCAAGCGCTCTTTGATAGGAAACGGCAACGTATCCGAAAACGCGAGCAGGACCGGTGTCCGGCTCATCAGTTCGATGACCGGCAAGTCATGTCGGGTCGACTGATCGATATACAACAAACTGTTGATCGTCATTTGATCAAACAAGGAAGGTTCAATCGAATCCAGCAATGCGGTGTGTTCGACATACACGTGGCGTAACGGTTGTGGCTGACGAGTTGCTGTATCCGGATAGACTCCTGTGAACAAGGACATCATCGCGTCCTGTAGCTCGATCGGTTGTTCGTGAATCATGGATGCATCCAGTGGGACCTGTCGTCCTTCTAAGAAATACGGATCACCAAACAAGACATCGCCTCGTTCATTCACCAAATGGAACTGGACATGTAACATACGTTGTTGTAAATAGGCGACGAGTCGTAAGGTCCGTTCACCCGGTCCACGCAAGATGAACAGATAATGTTCAAACTCTTGAAAGTCCATATAGTCGAGTAAATCCAAAAAGGTATGCTGATCGTAATCATAACGATCCATTGAAAAACGGTGTTGCTCACAAAATTGAACAAGCGCATCAGTAGGATCAAGTTGGTGGAGCCAGCCTTCACTTTCAGAAAGAATCGTTAGTCCGATCATGTCCATGCTCCTTTCAGTAGATGATTTTAAAAAAGGGCTTCAGACCTTTGACGGAATGAAGCCACGTCGTCGAGAGACGTTATTATGAAGTTTTGAGTTCGCGTTTCGCCGGTGGTTTGATCCGGTCCATTTCTCGACTAGCTAAGGGTGCGACCGAGACGTTAGCAGCATTTAAGCACCAGCCGTAAGACATCATCGTCCGGCGCGATTCTTTAAAGGTGAAGTTCATAGGAGTTCCCCTTTCTTTCGGATAAAATGGTGGACAACACGTTGACGATTTTTCGAAGTAAAAACTTGGTATCGGACACCTTTCCCTTTTATAATAAGAAAGGTATCGTTTTCTCAAATCCACTGGACAGAAAGGACAGAACCCGATGGATCAATTCACGTCACCGCAGATTGGTCTTGCCCTTCGCCGCCTTCGGAAGAAACACAATCTGACTCAGAAGGATTTGGCGAACGGCATTTGCAGCCAAGCGGAAATCAGTAAAATTGAGAGCGGGACACATTCCCCGACCGTTGATTTGCTCTATGCTTTGTCGCGAAGATTACAGGTGCCGATAACAGTTTTTTTGGACCATACAGAACAGCAAAATTCAATAAAATTAATAGACGAGTCTCTTGTATCAAGATTTAGAAATCAAGAATTTTCAAGTATCTATCAAGAAACAAAGTTTATTCTACTTTCTAGAAGCAAAGAAATAGAATTAGAATCCACTTTATTATATAGATATTATTTTAATTTATGTGCTTATCGACTGAATAAAATTGATTACCGAACTTGTATCGTGGAACTACAGCAACTATCTGAAAAATATTCAACCATACACTATTCTCCCAATATGTTGATCCGTATCAAATCTGCTATTGCTAACCTATATTCTGAAAACAAAATTTACCAACATAGTATCAAAGTTTATGAAGAAATCCTAAATCTCAATTTTGATAGTGATGAATTATTGATAAACAAAATAAGGATCTCATATAATTTTTCAAAAATACTTCTAGATTTTAAAAGACCTGAACAAGCCTTAGCACTTATAAATGACGCAATTGATCAAAGTTTAAATTTTAAGGATATGTCATTACTAGGCCAACTTTTTTCTCAAAAAGGAGCTTGCTTAGAACAATTACAGTATGATAAAGCCACTATTTCTGATATCTATGAAAAAGCTTATTTTTTATTTGATTTACTCAAAATGGATGAATATAAAAAAATAATTGAATCTGTTAAAGCAAAATATTTGAAATAAATATCAAACACGTTTTACTGAATATTCAAGTGGTAAACCATTTCCTGCAATGTCACGTTTTACTGAATATTCAAGTGGCAAACCGTTTCCTGCAATGTCACGTTTTACTGAATATTCAAGTGGCAAACCGTTTCCTGCAATGTCACGCTTTACTGAATATTCAAGTAGTAAA
>NZ_MOLV01000027.1 GCF_001870785.1 Exiguobacterium sp. KRL4 | reverse complement strand
ATAGGCGGAAGGTTGCCCGTATCCACGAGAAGATCGCCAACAAGCGAACAGACTTCCTGCACAAGGTATCGACCGAGATCGTCAAAAACCACGACGTCATCGGCATCGAGACCTTGCAGGTGAAGAACATGCAGAGGAATCGCAAGTTGAGCAAGTCCATCTCGGACGTCAGTTGGTCGGCGTTCTTCCACATGCTGGAGTACAAGGCAGAATGGTACGGGAAGACCGTCGTGAAAGTCGGCAAGACCTTCGCTTCCAGTCAACTGTGCTCCAGTTGCGGACATCAACACAAAGACGTGAAACATCTCGGCTTGCGTGAATGGACATGCCCGAGTTGCGGGATCCATCACGACCGAGATGTGAACGCAGGACTGAATCTCAAACAAGAAGCAGAACGCATTTTAGCTTCTTCAACCGTCGGAACGACGGGGTTAGCCTGATCAGGTTTCGACCGTCAGGTCGGATAACTCAGGAATCCTTCACCTCTAAGTGAAGCGTAGGTGGAGGTAGTTCAATAAACTTCTCATGATATGCTTCACACATAATCTACTAAAAGGGAGGATATATATCGATGATAGGTTTTGTCCGTTCACTTTATCAAAATTAGGCGAGAATACGCCCACTTCTAAACGAAGTGAAAGTGGGAGATGAATCGCCTAATTTTGATAAATTGTCACGTCAAGTTGTATTCATACGAAGAGCGGTTCTTCCAAAAGGAGGAACCGCTCTTCGTATGAAATGATTAATTAGCTAAAAACTTTTTACAATGCTGATAGTTTTTATTACCGCCGGATAAATTACAAACATCCGTAAAACCTAGGTTCTTGAGCACGTTTTGAGCGGCATTCCCGGTCACCCCTTTGTTGCAATAAACGATCGTCGGCAACGTCGGATCAAGTTCTTTCGCCCGTGTCCGCAGTTCACCGAGCGGGATGTGGATCGCTCCGTCAACGTGATTTTTTTCGAACTGGGCTTTTGAGCGCGTATCAATGATTTGGAACGACTTGCCGCCGGCGACTTGTTCGATCAACTCATTTGGTGTCATCAGACGGGCTGTTTTTTTAATCGCATTGTCGAGCGCCATCCCGGTATAAAGGACCGGGTCTTTTGTCGTCGCAAATGGCGGTGCATAGGCAAGATCAAGATGGAACAGATCTTCTGCTTTTGCCTTGAACGTAATTGCCGTCGCGAGGACATCAATCCGCTTGTCGACCCCTTGCGGCCCAACGATTTGTGCGCCAAGGACCCGTCCTGTCGCCCGGTCGGCAATCGCCTTGATCGTCATTTCTTTTCCACCCATATATTCCGGACGATCCGGTTTAATATTGTGGAGAACTTCGATGTCGTATCCGGCTTCCCGTGCTTCTTTTTCCGTCAAACCGGTCTGTGCGACCGTCAGATCAAATGCTTTGAAGATGCCGGTTCCAAGAATACCGCGGTGTTCCGCTTCTTCCCCAGTGATGACCATCCCGGCAATCCGCCCCATCTTGTTGGCGGTCGAGCCAAGCGGACGATAAATTGCTTCTTCGGTAATGACGGAGAAACTTTCCGCGACATCACCGACAGCATAAACATCAGTCAGATTCGTCTGCATCTTCCGGTTGACCGCGATTGCGCCCGTTTGACCAAGCTCAACACCAATTTGTTTGGCGAGCTCCGTATTCGGTTTGACACCGACTGACAGGATGACGAGATCCGTCTCAATCGATTTGCCACTCTCAAGGGCGATGTCCGTGACCCGTTCCGCCCCGTTTAATGCCGTCACTGATTCACCCAGCAACAGTGAGACGCCTTTATCTCTTAAATGATCAGCAACCCGTTCTGCCATGTCACGGTCAAGCGGCGGCATGACTTGCGGCAGACGTTCGACGAGCGTCACCTGAATCCCGCGGTACGTCAACTGCTCCGCCATCTCAAGACCGATGAAGCCGCCCCCGACGATCGTCGCTGTTTTCGGATCATGTGTCTCGATATATGAACGGATGGCATCGGCATTCCGGACATTCCGGACCGTAAAGACGTTGTCGTGATCGACACCCGGGAACGGCGGAACGATGCTTGACGCACCGGTCGCAAGCACCAGCGTATCGTACGTATCCGTAAACTTGTCACCAGTCGTCAGGTTAATGATGGTTGCTGTTTTCGTTGCGTGATCAATCGATTCGACTTCGTGTCTTGTGTGGATGTCGATGTTATAACGTTTTTTGAAGAATGCGGCATCGCGTGGTGTCAATTCGTCGATGTCGGCAATCTCACCGCCGACGAAGTACGGAATCCCGCAACCGGAATAGGAGATGTCCTGATCGCGGTCATAAATCGTAATCTGTAAGTCTTCACTGTTGCGGCGTGCTTTTGCGCCAACCGATGTTCCGGCGGCGACTGAACCAATGATAAGCAGTTTCATAAAAAAATCCCCCTTAGTAAAGTAGTAAGCTGATGTACAATCCGAGCAATGTAATCGCAAGCGTCGGAATCGTCAGAATCGTTCCGATCTTAAAGTATTGTCCCCAACCGATTTTGACACCTTTTGTCCGGAGAACGTGTAACCAGAGTAAGGTCGCCAGACTGCCGATTGGTGTAATCTTTGGTCCGAGATCGGATCCGATGACGTTGGCATAAATCAAGGCTTCCCGAATCGTTCCGGTCGCTTGACTGAGGTCGATGGCGAGCGCATCAATCATCACGGTCGGCATATTGTTCATGACCGATGACAGAATGGCGGCGAGGAAGCCCATGCCGAACGTCGCAGCTGCCAGATTCGTCGCAAAACCGTCAATGACATCCGCGAGAACTTGCGTCAATCCGGCATTTTGCAGACCATAAACGACGATGTACATGCCGAGTGAGAAGAAGACGATTGCCCACGGTGCGCCGGCGATGACTTTTTTCGTCGGTACGCTTGGTGAACGACGCGCCATCAACAGGAAGAACAAGGCGATGACACCGGCAACGAGACTGACCGGAATCCCGATGAAATCACTCGTGAAGTAGCCGACGACAAGCAAAATAAGAACCAGCCACGATAATTTGAACATCCGATGATCCTTGATCGCTGTATGTGGGGCGACGAGTTGCGAGGCGTCGTAAGTCTTCGGAATACTTTTCCGGAAGTACAAATACAACACAAGCAGACTGCCGATAACAGAAAAGACGTTGACGAACACCATCCGTGCGGCATATTCCGTAAAGCCGATCTCAAAGAAGTCGGCCGAGACGATATTGACGAGGTTTGAGACGACGAACGGTAAACTCGCCGTATCGGCAATGAAGCCGGATGCGAATACATACGCCAAGACGACATAGTCCGGTAATTTTAAGTAGCGGACGATTGCGAGAACGATCGGCGTCAAAATCAACGCTGCGCCGTCATTCGCAAACAACGCGGCAACGACGGCACCAAGCAATGTCAGGTACACAAAGAGTTTGACACCACCGCCTTTTGCGATGCGTGCCATATGAAGCGCCGCCCATTCGAAGAAGCCGATTTCATCCAAAATCAACGAGATGATGATCAGGGCGATAAAGGTAAACGTTGCGTTCCAGATAATGCCCCAAACAGTCGAGACATCATCGAGATTCACAACGCCGGTCAGTAAGGCAATTAGTGCCATCCCCATCGCGGAGTAGCCGATGCCGAGACCTTTTGGTTGTTTGATGATTAAAAATAACGTGATCAGGAAAATCCCGATCGCAAGTAGATGTGTGCCGGTCAATGCGTTCACTTCATTTCTGGTTTAAATTTCGAATTTACTGTTTAACAGTTTGATGCGCCGAGGAGGACGATTTGCGGACCTTGGTCCGTCTCTTCCAGTGCAAGGGTGATCTCATGACTGACATCCGCTAAATTCCCGTCGATTGCCAGCGCCAATCCGTCAAAGTCTTTGATTTGATCACCGGTTTCGCCGGCCCCGAATCCGAGTCCGAAGCTCGGTCCGCAACAGCCTTGTCCGGCTTGATAGAGGCGAATGCCGGGTGCTTGTTCGTGTTCCACTTGTTCTTTCAGATACGTGACCGCTTCAGGTGTGATTTGCATAGAATTCATCCTTTCGAAAGTGCGAGTAGGTGGTGATATCCGGAAACCGGTTCGGGTTGCCAGGCGACGACGGCCATCTGTTGGCTCAATCGGTCGACTTCTTCCAACCAAGGCCGTTCTGCTTCCGCTTTATGACCAAGAATCGGATCATGCGTTGCCGTCGCGGCAAACGATTGATTGACAATCCAGGCCATCGGTTCGATTCCGGCACGGCGTAAATCTTCCTGCAGGCGCCCTGCTTCAAAAACAGGTGTTGCTTCCGCGAGTGTCGTAATGATGACATGCGTCCGGCTTGCGTCACGCAGTTGCGGTAACAATGATTTAACCGCTTCCGGAACGGCACCGGTCGCCCGTTCCATTTCCTGATGATAACTTTCCGTCGCGTCGAGTAACAATAACGTATGACCCGTCGGTGCCGTATCGATGACGACGTATCGGTCGTTTGCCCGGGCGACGGTATCGGCAAAGGCGCGGAAGACGGCGATCTCTTCGGTACACGGTGATTTTAAGTCTTCTGCGAGTAACGAGTGGGCTTCATCCGTCAGTTCACCCGCCGCCGCATAGACTTGCGCCGTATAACGGTCAATTTCAACCTTCGGATCAATCCGGCTGATTTCAAGATGCGGGTTTTCGTTCGTCTCAATCGTCAGTTCAAGGTGCGCTGCCGGGTCCGTCGTCGTCAAAACAACGTCGTGTCCACGTTCCGTCAAAGCAATCGCAATCATCGACGCCATCGTCGTCTTGCCGACCCCGCCTTTACCCATCGTCATAATGACGCCTGGACCTGATGCATCTAACTGTTCAATCAAATGCGACAACGCCGGGACGTCGAGCTGATTCCGCTCCATCGATGTCATCGGTTGCTCCGTCTCCGTCAACCAGTTGCGGAGTTGATCAACCCCGATCAAACTCGTTGGCGCATAGGGCAAGCTAAACAGCGGTACTTCTTGTAAGAAGACATCCGGTAACGTATTGAGGGCTTCTTGCTGACGATGTAAGAAAGCTTGATAATACATATCACGACTCGCTGTCACCGGCAACATCCCATTGACGATCAAGCGGGCATTTTGAATGCCAAGCGCATGCAGTTCCTGATAAGCATGGGCTGCTTCTGTCAACGTGGATGCTTCCGCACGGGCCACTAGAATTAAGGTCGTTTCCGCCGGATCGGCCAACAATTCCGTCGCCTGTTCATATTGTGTTTTTTTCTCCGTCAGACCTGCGAGTGGTCCAAGGCAAGACGTGCCGGTCGTATTCTCATCGAGATACACGTTCCACGCGTTCGGCAGACTGAGTAACCGTAACGTATGTCCCGTCGGTGCCGTATCAAAAATGATGTGGTCGTACGTCTGTTTTGCGTCAGGTGCTGCCAACAACCCGGTAAATTGATCAAAGGCTGCGATTTCGACGGTACAGGCACCGGACAATTGTTCTTCCATCGACCGGATGGCTGTATCCGGCAGAATGCCCCGGTATGGTCCGACGACGGCTTCTTTATAATCCGCTGCCGCTTGCTCCGGATCGAAGTTTGCGACGAACAGGCGATCGACACCGGGAACGGCGGTCGGTTCTTCCGTCAGTCCCATCTTAAAGACATCTTGAAGATTGCTTGCCGGGTCGGTCGAGACAAGTAGGACTTGTTTACCAATGTCCGCCAGTTCGATGGCAAGAAGTGAAGCCGTTGATGTTTTCCCAACGCCGCCTTTTCCGGTCAAAAACAAGTAACGGGTCAATTGTAGTCCATCCAGGGTTAACTGTTCCATCTTCGTCACGTCCTTATTTTAGAGTCAAACGAATCTTCGGTTTCTGTCCATTGACGACAGCAAAACTTTTTTCTTCTAAGCCTGTCAATTCCGCAAGTTCCGCATTCGACAAGTAGCCGCGACGACGGACGATTGCTCCATCGACAAGTGTGATCGGCAAAACGTCGACACCGTCCGTGATCGCTTCCTTAATCAACTGATTTCCGACAAATGCAGCCGGCTCATTTGCTAAGTTAAACCGTTCGATCGGATAACCTTGTTGTTTCAAGGCATGGACGACCGTCGCCATTCGGGTCAGTTCCGGATCAATCGATGGTCCACATAAGCCGGTCGGACAACACATCGCCGGATCATAAATCTCAATTTTCTTCATTTTCGTTCAGCTCCTTAATCTTTATATAACTCATTCGTTATATATAACATAACCTTATTGTTATATGGAATGCAAGGGAAACTGTCCCCCGCTGCCACTATACCCTCTCAGCAATTTTTTTTCGGAATCGCCGGCAGATCCATCGCGTTTAGAATCGTCAGCAATAACTCATGCTGCGGGTGGTCCGGATTGATTCGGAAATGAATCCATTGCCGTTCACGCCGCTCCAGGATGATTTGCGACTGGCGTAATAATTTCAAATGGCGACTGACGGCGGGTTGTGAGATATCAAACATCTCGACAAAATCACAGACACAATGTTCCCGGACGTGCAATCGCCGCAAAATTTCTAGACGTGTGCCATCGCTGAGCAGTTTTAAGAACTGACTCATCTCGTCAATACGGTTCGTCGTCTCGATCATAGGTGTTCCTCCTTTCAAGTTCAGTTACTTGCCTCTTCATTAGCGAATCGTTGAATCCGTTCTGCGATTTGATCGCGGACCCGTCGGAAGACAGCCCATTGTTCCGCTTCCGTTCCGGTTGCGCGTGCCGGATCATCAAATCCCCAATGTTCTTGCCGGACATGCGAAGGAATGACAGGACAATTGTCACGGGCATCCCCGCACAAGGTGACAACGATCGTCGCCCGTTTCAAGAGATCCGGATCAATCAAATCGGACATCTGCCCGGAAATGTCAATGTTCTGTTCCTGCATCGCCCGGACAGCTTTGGGATTTAAGCCATGTTGTTCGATCCCGGCTGAATGGACGTCCCAGTCCGGCAAATAGTGTTTCGCGAAGCCTTCTGCAATTTGGCTCCGGCATGAGTTTCCCGTACAAAGAAAATAAATCACTGGTCGTGTCATGATTAGCCCCTCCGCTCTTTATATAACGATTGTATTATATAACGTATGGGTTATTCAATAGATTTAATCCATCTTTCGACTTCTTCGCTCCAACAACAACGTATCCCGCCATTGACCAGCATGTTGCGCAATTTTTTCACGTCTGCCGACAATCCTGAATCCTGCCTGCTGTTGGATGGTCAGACTGGCTTTGTTTTCCGGGAAGATGTGTGACTGTAGTGTCCAAATCCCGCTGTCTTCAGCAAAAAGAATCATATGCTGTAATAACAAACTGCCGTATCCTTTTCCCCGTTCCGCCCGGTCGACATAAAGACTCAGCTCTCTTACTCCCTGGTAAACGGGTCTTGCTGAAACGAGCATCATCTTGACCCAACCCACGACGACCGTCTGTTCCTCGATCACGAATACGTCTGCTTCTTTCATCTGATGCCACCACTTCCGTTCATCAACATCCGTTTCAAAAGTGGCATTCCCTTCTTCCACTCCTTGCAGATAAATGTTGAACAGTTGTAGTCGATCATCTGCATTCATTTTCCGAATGATCATGATAAGACCTCCTTCGTGTATTACTAATTAGTTAAAAACAATTACTTGCAAATTGCAAATTAATCCATTATAACTAAGATAATCAATCACAAGACAAAGGAGAAGCTGCCCATGCAAGAACCCCGTGAAATTTTTCAGACGTTCACGCGTCGTTTTGGACTGTTGAATAAAAACTGTTGTTCCGTTCTGGATCAAGAGGTTTCGCTCGCCCAGAGCCATATCTTGTTTGAAGTCTCGAAACACCCCGGGTCAGCGATGCAGGAAATTGCAGACTCATTAGGCATGGATATTACAACATTTAGCCGGCAAATCCAGACGTTGATCAAACGGGAGCTTGTTTTAAAATCCCCCTCTTCCGAGGACCGCCGGATTCAATTACTTTTTTTAACTCCACTCGGTCAACAGGTGGCAGACGGGATTGATTCTGAAATGAACAACTACCTTGAAGAGATCTTTCAAAAGATGACTTCGTTTGAGAAAGCAACCGTTCTTCAATCCATCGAATTGTTAAACGATGCGATGCTCAACAGTGATTCCTGCTGTAAAACGTTATCTTAAAGTTTGCAAAATACAAATAAAAGGAGTGATTTTATGCCCGCTCAATCTTTTTCTCATTCGATTTTCATCATCGGTGCCGGTCCGATCGGACTCGCTGCCGCCGCACACCTGTCTCAGCAAGGTCTTCCTTTTTCTATTCTCGAAGCCGGTCCCGATATCGGAACACATATCCAGACATGGTCACATGTAAAAATGTTTTCAAATTGGGAATACAACATCGATCCTGTCGCCGCTGTCCAATTACGTCAGAGCGGGTGGGAGCATCCGGAAGCAGAGGCTTTTCCGACCGGTCATGATTTATTGGAGTACTATTTGCGCCCACTTGCCGCCTTGCCGACCATTTCAGAAAATTTGTATCTAGAGCATCAGGTCATCTCGATTTCGCGTCAAGGCATCGATAAAATGACGACAACGGATCGTCAACTGTCCCCCTTCGAAGTCATCGTCCAAACACCAACGGGGCGACGTCGTTTTTTAGCCGCTGCTGTTTTAGACGCGACAGGTGTATGGGGGCAACCCAATTCCATGTTTAGCGCGGGACATCCGCACGATTCGCTCATCGAACGCGTGACGCATACGATTCCGAATTTCCGACAAGAAATCAATCGATACGCCAATCAACGTCTTGCGATTATCGGGAGCGGACATTCCGCTCTGACGGCATTAATGAGTGCGGTGGCATTAAAAAAAGACTATCCTGAGACGGACATCCACTGGATTATCCGTAAAACAGACGTAGTCGAAGCGTTTGGTGGAGAAGAGAATGATCAGTTAGCCGAACGTGGTCAACTCGGATCAACGGCACGTAATCTTGTCGGGTCTGGTCTCGTCACTGTTCATTCCGGTTTTAAAGTCGCGGAAATCGTATCGACAAACGAGGGCATTTCACTGATTAGTATCGATCACCGACAGCTCGCTGTACAGGAAATCATCGTTTTGACCGGAAGCCGACCCGACTTTACATTCCTGCGTGAAATTCGGTTGGATGTAGACTTCATTACCGAAAGCACCCGTCAGCTTGCTCCGTTAATTGATCCCAACCTGCACAGTTGTGGAACGGTACGGCCGCACGGCGAAGCTAAATTAAGACAACCGGAGAAAAACTTCTATATCATCGGTTCTAAAAGTTATGGACGCGCGCCTACCTTTCTTTTAACGACCGGTTATGAACAAATCCGGTCAATCGTCGCACATTTAACAGGAGATACGATAAGCGCAAAACAGATCCGGTTGAAATTACCGGAAACAGGTGTTTGTCGGATTTCTACAACCGAAGCATCATCCAGTTGTTGTTAGGATCCGTCTTACATTCTCAATTGGATACAACAGATGATTTCGGCACAACGAAGGGAGGTGGATTTTGTCCACCTCCCTTTTTAAATTTTAAAAATTACCGTATGTACAAGACGTTAACGGTTCTTTTCATTCGATTTTCTAGCATGAACAAGGTAAACGATTAAAAAATAGGCAAAGAACGCGGAAAAATAAAAAGTGATGAATTTGTTCATTTCCGTTGTATTCAGCCAGATTGATTCATCGTACATCAACTGTCCCGATGCCGTGATAACGACAGGATGCGTCGCAAGCGTCAGACCGATCAGGACGAATAAACAAACACCAAGATCATTGAGCCAGATTTGGGTGCTGCCTTTTGGGTTACGAAACATTTTTTCCCTCTTTTAGTTTAAGACGGTTTCCGCTATTTCCAATATGATGCCTTCCGGTCCCCTGACATAACAAATTCGGTACGTTTCTCCAAACTGCTCTGCCGGACTGATCGAAGTATAGCCCTGCTCGTTCACGATGGTCATCATCGCGTCAAGCGACTCGACGTTAAGACAAAGATGACGGAGACCTGCCGCGTTGACTTCGTTTGATGATTGACCGGTATCGACCGGAGCCTGATATTGAACGAGTTCTAGCCACGTCTCTCCGCCAGGTACGCCGAGAGCGGCACACGAAGTCTTGACGTCACGCAGACCGGTGATCCGGTCGAGTTGCGGTCCGGACGAGTCCCATTCGCCTTTGACGACGAATCCCAAACTGACGAAAAAACGTGTCGCTCCAGCAAGGTCCAAGACGTTGATGCTGACATGATCGATCCGGTTGATTTTCATACCCGGTTTTCCTGTTTACGTTCTTGCACGCTCGCTTGATAGTCCGGGCGCAATAAAGAGAAAATTCGGCCATCATGCGACGTCCCGCCTTGGAACAGATAGCCGCGCAACACACCTTCTTCTTCAAATCTAAACCGCGTCAGCAGCTCGATTGAAGTTTGATTTTCTAGAAACGTCACCGCACCCATTCTGTGTAATTTAAGTGTCTTGAACGCATATTCCAAAACAGCTTGAATCGCTTCTGCTGCATAGCCACGTCGCCAATGCGCAGGGTCAAGCTCAAAACCGATTTCCGCTTTTTTGCTGTAACGACTTAAATGATTCAAACCCAGCGTCCCGATGAACGTTCCCGTTTCCCGGATGACCATTCCCCAGCGGATTCCTTGGCCGCTGTGATACGTCTGTTTGAACGAGTCAATAATGTTCAAGGCATCGGATGTTTCACGTAACGGATCCATCCCGTAAAAACGGGTGACGGCTTCGTTTGATAAAATATTAAATATCGCTGGTCCATGCTCGGGTGTCACCTCAACGAGCTGTAAACGTGTCGTTTCTAAAGTGGGAAAGGGCATCTGAATTCCTCCATTTTGATGTTTTTGGCTTCTTCGTCCCAAACGGTTCAAAAAGTGCGTCCAACTTGTGTCATCAAAGTATGAATCAGCACATTTCCTAACGATTGGAATAACTTGTTCTTGCGTCCATCGCTCTATACTAAACATATAGAAGCGCGTGTTTTGTGTGATGAAGGAGTGAATGTTCATGGAAGAAGTCAATTTACTCGTCCTTGCCACGCAGTATATGTTTTGGGTCGGATTCGTCGGCATGGCTGCTGGGACACTCTACTTTTTAGTCGAACGGAATTCGCTTGCACCGGAATACCGATCCACCGCCACCGTCGCCGCACTCGTCACCTTTGTTGCTGCCATCCATTATTACTTCATGAAGGACGCCGTCGGAACGTCCGGTCTGTTATCGGAAATCGATGGTTTCCCAACGGAAATCCGCTATATCGACTGGCTCGTCACGACGCCGCTGTTGCTCGTCAAGTTTCCGTTATTGCTTGGTCTGAAAGGTCGACTTGGGCGGTCGTTGTTAACGAAACTGATCATCGCCGATATCATCATGATCGTCGGGGGCTATATCGGAGAATCGTCGATCAATATCGCCGGCGGTTTCACCCAACTCGGACTGTGGTCGTATCTGATCGGTTGTCTCGCCTGGATTTATATCATCTATCTGCTGTTTACGAACGTCACGAAAGCTGCTGAAAACAAACCGGCGCCGATTCGTGATGCACTGTTGAAGATGCGGTTGTTCATCCTGATCGGTTGGGCCATCTATCCGATCGGCTATGCGGTCACGTTGTTTGCGCCGGGGGTCGAAATCCAGCTCGTCCGTGAACTGATCTACAACTTTGCCGATTTGACGAACAAAGTTGGTTTCGGTTTGATCGCCTTCTTCGCTGTTAAAACGATGTCGACCATGTCATCGCAAAAAGGAAAGACGTTAACGTCTTGACGGGAGTTCTGAAACAGTTTCGCCATCAGGCGGGACTGTTTTTTCGGTTGATGACTCGTTTTTCCTCCAAATGCCTAAAATTATCTTTATCGTTTTTGGTTGAAAATCCGACGAGCTCCACGTTTCCTTTATCATTTACAGTGTAGGTATAGACGGCATCCGGTTCATTGCCAAAGACGACGTCGATTTTATACGGATTGAGATGCTTATATTGTTCTTCCCAATAAGGAACAGTCATTGTCGTCCAACGTTCACCCGGATAGGTCTTCTCGAGATACATCTCGACCTGCTCAGCATTGCTCGCACTTCGTTGATCAAGATAATACGGATAGATCATCAAGTAAGCTCCATACGCGATACAGATGACACCAGCCAGGCTAAACATCAGGACGCGTCCTCTCGATTTCGTTTTTAATTTCATGCCCAACACGATGATTGGAATCACGACAGCGAACAACATCATGGCTTCAATGATTTCATGTGGTCCCATGTCCGTAACCTCCTTTTCACTATTCCTAATCAATTACGATTCTCCCCTGCTGAATTCCTGCTTTTCCCATAAAAAAAACAGGCATCCGCTTGGGATACCTGTTTGACTCCTTACACTTGAAAACGGCTCGATAAGCGTTTTAAATCGTCGGCCATCGTCGCAAGCGATTGCGAAGCCGATGAGATTTCCTGCATCGAGGCCATCTGTTCTTCCGTCGAAGCGGAGATGTTTTCCGTCCCGGCAGCGGTACTTTCCGTCACCGATTGAATCTCACGCATGACGGCAGCAATCTGTTCACTGCCGGCGGCCATTTCTTGAACGGCACCGGAGACTTCCTCGACCTGTCCGGTCACGTCCCCGATTGACTGTTCGATCGCATTGAACGACGCACTGGCTTCTCCCGCAACTTGAATCCCGTTCGTCATCTGTGCCGTCACCTTTTCCATCGAGACAACGGATTGTTCCGTCTCGCGCTGAATGACCTTTATCAAACTCTCGATCTGTTTCGCGGCGAGTGCCGACTGTTCGGCAAGCGTCTTGACTTCCGCAGCGACGACAGCAAATCCGCGTCCTTGTTCACCGGCCCGAGCCGCTTCGATGGCGGCATTCAGTGCCAATAGATTCGTCTGTGCGGCAATGCCCGTGATCGAGTCCGTGATCTGACCGATTTCTTGCGACCGGTTTCCGAGGCCGACGATGACTTGACCCAGTTCCGTGAAGTCGGTGTTGATCCGTTCCATCTGCTGACCAAGCTGACTGACAACTTGTCCGCCGTGGGTGACTTTACTCATCGCGTCACTCGTCGCGTCCGTCATCTGTTGGGCATTCCCGGCGACTTGGCTGACGCCTGCCGTCAAGTCCTGAACGGTCCGCGACGCACCCGAGACTTGGTTTAACTGTTGGCTTGCGCCACTTGCGATTTCTTCCATCGTCACAGCCACCATTTCCGTTGCTTTGGTCGTCGCTTCCGCATTCGTACTTAACTCATCCGACGCCGTCGCGACATGCTGCGACGTATCCGTCATCTCGATGATGACTCCATGTAATTGTTCCGTCATCGTATTGAATGATGTCGTCAATTGACCAAGTTCGTCTTTTGACACGTAATCCCCACGGACGGTCAAATCACCTTCACCGGACTGTTTCATCCAGCCTTGCAACGAACGAATCGGTTGTGTGATCAGACGTGTGATATAAATTGCAAGACCTGCGAACAACAACAGGGAGATGACAAAAATACCAAGCATGATGTACAATGCCATTTGTTGTTCCTGCTGGTTCAACGTATTGATGTCTTTCGCTTGTTTCGTCATCGTCTTCATCAAACTTTTTGCCGAGTTCGCGACGTTATCTCGGACTTGCTCCAGGTTTTCTGAATAACTCTTATAGGCGTCTTCATTTTCATTTCGTGACGCAAAGTCTTGAACCATGCTCATCCCATTATCATATGCTATTACATTGTTCTTCAATTCTTCCAGTTGCTTGCTTGATTGCTCCGTCATCTTGGCCGTACGTTCGTATGTATCTAAAGACGACCGGATTTGGGCTTGACGTGTATCAATCTCTCCTCCCAATTCTTCAATCCGTTTCGGATCCGTCGTTAGAATCATCTCGACCAGAAACGAGTCGAGTGCCCGCGTATCAATCCGGATTTGAGCGACTTCCTGAACAGGCAGCAGATTTTCCTGATACATCGCTTCCGACGCCTTTGACATCTGATTCAAGAAATAAAGCCCCGCGCTTGCCAGTAAAATCATGGCGATGATGGCTGTCGCAATCAACAGTTGGATCTTTTTTCGTACCGTTAAATTTTTCATGTTCTCATCCCTCCACCTCCTTTATCGGTAACTTGTTCAAATTATTCAGTGTTTTTTCATGATTGGTGTGAGCAATGTGTTGTTCCAAGCCCTCGGTTACGACAGTGAGTACCGGATTCGATATAATCAGAATCATACAGAAACAAAAGGAGTGAACGCTGTGCAGTCTGTCTCAAACGAAATCACGCAGTTCCGCGGGACGCATTACGAGTTTGGTCGCGAACAGGGCCGTTACGTCAAACGGAATGAACTGCTTCATAACCGCGAAGACAACTGGAAGATCCGTGTCCCGCGTTTTCAAGTCGATCCTGCAGAAACGAAAGAGATGTTTCTTCGATACGCTCCCCACATCTGGGACGAGTTACTCGGCTTACAGGATGAACTGGAATTATCACTCGCCGATACATTGCTCCACTTTGGTCATTACCGGGTCGAAGGACCAAAAAGTGGCTGTTCGATCATGACCGGCGATAATTTCCTCGTCCGCAACTACGATTATCATCCGATGACATACGATGGACGCTTTTCCGTCTTCCAACCGACCGACGGCGGTTCTGCCATCATCGGACCGGCGTCCCGCGTCACCGGACGAATGGACGGGATGAACGAACATGGTCTTGCGATGGGCTACAATTTCATTAACCGCCGCCGGCCGGGCGATGGCTTCGTCAGCTTCATGATCGGACGGATCATCCTCGAGATGTGTACGTCCGTCGATGATGCCATCTCGCTTGTCAAGGAGATGCCGCACCGGGGATCGTTCAGTTACGTCGTCCATGACCGCTCGAACCGGTCGTTCGTCATCGAGGCGACGGCACGGGACATCGAAGTCCGGGAGACGAATCTCTGTACGAATCATTTTGATTTGTTGCAACACGAAAACCGGTTCCACCTCAACGACTCGAAACGGCGGATGATGGAGCTGAAGACGCACCAACATTTGATTCAAGACGCGGAATCAGCGTTCCGTCTGTTAAACGATTCCGATAAAGGTGTCTTTTCCGATCTCTACAGCCACTGGGCAGGGACGATTCACACGTCAGCCTATTTCCCGTCGGACATGAAAGTTTGGTTTGCTTTAGGTGGCGACCAGCAACCGGTCGAGTTTGACTTTAAGGACTGGCTGGCTGGAAACGACTTTACGTCAACGCACGTCCACGGCGAAATCGAGACCGATATCCAGTTCGCGAATACCCTTCAGACCTGGCGCTGAAGATAGTAAAACACCTCTGTTGGTCCGGGAAATGGACAGCAGAGGTATTTGTGTGTCAATTCAACGTTTTGGTCATATGTAAATCCGTCGTGATGAATCCCGTCGTTTCATACAGATGAATCGCTCGGGTGTTATGGGAAAAGACGTGCAATTTGATTTTTTTGATGTTCATCCGTCTTGCGACCTGTTCGAGCATCTCCATCGCCTGCCGCCCGTATCCTCTCCCCTGAAAGGCGTCTTCAATCCGGAAATCAAAAATAAAAGCCGTCCGTCCGTGCGTCGATTCACTTAATTGAAACCAGATCATCCCGACTGGTGACTGTTCTGCATCGTCCAAAATCGAAAACAGATAATGCTGTTTCGTTTGAATCCCGTCCGGTAACAATTGGGCGTACTCCGCCGCCGAACGATCGACCGCTTCGACCTCTGCCCATGTCCCGGCCTTGACCTTCTCCTGTGCATACTCCTTGATCGCTTCCGGTAGATACGCTTCGTACGCCGTTTCCGACATTTTTTCAAATTTAACCATCGTCCCTCTCCCTTTCATGTCAGTTCGAGCGGTGGCTCGCTTGCCGATCAGACCTGATTGCGGCATATGACCAATCCCGTGCGAGCATGGCGTAAACCGCAATATCATGATACGTGCCGTACAACTTCTCCGCATCCCTAAGGATTCCTTCCTGCTGATACCCGAGGCGTTCCGGAATCTTTCGGCTCCGTATGTTATCAACCGCGCATTCGATGACGACCCGGTTCAAGTCGAGCGTCGTAAAACAATAGTTGGTGATGAAAGCGACGATGGTCGTCATCAATCCTTTTCCGCGCCCTTTCCCGGTCAGGTAATACCCGATCGAGGTTTGGCGTAACGCCTGATTGATTTCATGTAAGGCAACCGTCCCGACGAGTTCGCCATCATAATAAATCCCGCAGGCAAACCCGTTTCCGTTCGCATAATCTGTTAACCAGGCCGGAATGATTTCGTTTCGGTAGACGTCCGGTCCGGTCGCCCCGTCGACCCAGCCGAGCCACTCCCGCAAATGTTCCCGATTGGCGTCGACCAGCGCATACAGTGCCTCTGAATCCTGGCGCTCAATCAACTTCAAACTCAATTGATCCGTGATGTGGTGCATGAACATCTGTCTTCACTCCTTATGTAACGTCTAAAGCTATACTTTAGACGTCGACCGTTAAAAAACCTGCTTCAGAATCTGTTGTTGACTCGATTGTGACAAATTTTTATGAATGACTTCCTTTGGTTTCGTCGTTAACGCCTGTTCAAGGAAGTTTGCCTGTGACCGTTCACCGATGACGATAATCTGCTCCCAACCGAGCGACCGGTTCAGTTTTTCGACCTCACCCGACAGTTCCCGGTAAAACCGTTCCGCCTGTTTTTCGACCCGGTCCCGGAAATCGTCGGTTTGACTGCTGCTTGAAGCTCCACTCCGGCTGCTTCGTCCTTGATAACGTCGCCATTGTCCGGTATCGAGATCCAGCTCGTAGTCATGGGTCGCATCGACCTCACCTAACCGGACGTCAAGGACGGTCGCCGAATCAAGGTTCGTCAACACGATACCCGTCCGTGGGAACTGTTGATCGAGGACTTCAAGCTGATTGAGATTTGGTTTTGGATGATAAGTGATTTCATCCGTCACATCGAGTTGCAGAAAATAGACTTCATGCAATGAATCATCGCTTGAAACAAAAGCAACGATGCTGCGCAGTAAACTCGTCCGCTGATTATTGATTGCCTGTTCGAGTTTCAAAAAGACGGCTTCGACGGCTTTTTTATCCTCCTGTTCCGTCAACAAACGTTTTTTCTCATTCCGCAGGATCGTCTCCCACTGGTTCCGTTTATCCGGTGCCGTACTGAGATAGACCGACAGCACGTGTGTCGATCCGTCAAATCCCTTTAAGCGTTTGATATCTTCTCCTAGACCCATTTGAATAACCTCCTGTTAGTAGATGAATGATGCTAAAATACCGGTGATAAAGACGGATGTGATCGTGACGGTCGAAAATCCGGCAACGACCATTTTCGGTAAGATTTCGTCTTCGATGATTTGGACCTCGTCTTCCGTCTCCCCGATATTTTTAGCCGCTTCCTGACTGAGAATCAATGTACCTGGAAAACCATATAGTGACGTCAAACCGATTGCAATCGCCATCGAATAGGAATATCCGAGTAACTTCCCGGCAAGCATCGCAAACAACACGATCCCTAACACACCAAGGATGAAGGCGATCAACAATGGGACAAACAGTTCGACGAGATCCGCAAATGAAGTGGTCGCGAGCGGTCCGAAGATGATCAATAGAATCGCAAGCATCATCAAACCATACGCATCGATTCCATTTAAGACGTTTGGCTTGAGAACGCCCGTCGCCCGTAACGCAATCCCGAGCAATAAGGCGATGACGAACGTATTCAGCCAGCCGTTCGTCAGTCCACTGAGGAACGACGAAACGATGACGACGACACCGACGACAAACAACGTCCCGGCTGTCGTTTGGAACGGTTCCGGTAAAATCGTCTTTTTCTCGGACGTTTCTGCCGGATCGAGTGCGGCTTTTTTCGTGATGCTGCCATCCCGGACCCCGTCCCGGATCCGTAACGCTTCCTTCCGTAAGATGACGGACGTCAGCGGAAAACCAATCAGCCCTTGTAAGGCGGCGATCAAGACCGGAAAGACGGCGACTGAGATCAATCCGGCATTCAATGCCTGTTCCTGGACGATGATGACGGAAATCGTCCCGCCGCTGACGGCAGCGATTGCGCTGAGAACATAATTCGTATCAAGGAACAGGCGACCCACCGTAAAAAGCAAGACACTAATCCCCAGTACGGCTGACACCCCAATCAAAAAGGTTTTCCATTGCCGTTTGAATTCATCGAGACTGATGAGTGTCCCGAGATGGACGATGATCATCCCGACGACGGTTTGACCGAGTGGCAGCAATGAGGACGTCGGTAAGAGATCTTCCGGGAACAGGTTGGTCTTGAATCCGATCAAAAAGATGATTGAGGCAACAAATAAGGAAGATAATAAGGCCTTTGTTTTTTTCGAAATATAATCGCTGACCGTCCAGATGAGCATGATGATCGTGAAGGCAATAATCGGTTGCATACGTGTTCCTCCCTTTTAGACGACCGGTTGGTAGTTAAACCCGAGACCATGAACGTCGGCGACATTGTAGACGATGATGAAGGACCCGCTGTCAATTTGATGAATCGCCCGGATGACAGCGGCATATTCGGAACGTTTCATGACGACCATCAGCATTTTTTTCTGTTCGCCCGAGTAGCCGCCTTCAACGCGAAAAACCGTCATCCCCCGGTCGAGCGACGTCAACAGGTAATTGCGGATTTCGTCCGTATGCAACTCACTCGTGACGAAGATCGCTTTTTTCCGTTCCAGCCCGATTTCGATATAGCCCATGACAAAGGTCGTGATGACGATCGAAGCGACAGCAAACAAAAATTCTTCCAGACCAAAGACGAAGATGTTAAAGACGACAATCGTCGCATCGGTCAAAAAATAGCCGACGGACGTATTCAACTTAAAGTATTTGTGGAAAATCAACGGTGGAATCGTCGTCCCGCCGCTTGACGCTCCGAACCAATAAAGCGTAGCGACCCCGATCGCAAACAGGACACTGCCAAAGGCGACGGAAAAGAACCGGTCCGACACAATCATCGTTTCCGGGATAATCCCTAGTGCAAGAGGCAGCATCAGACTGCCGAGAACGGACTTTAAGAATACTTCTTTGCCTAAAAAGATAAACGCAAATAACAGCATCAACACATTCAACACCAGTACGACAATCGAGCGGTCAATGCCCAACACTTCTTCGAGCAAAATCCCGATCCCGGTGACGCCGCCTGCTGCGACATGATGTGGTCCTAAAAAGAGATTGATGCCGGCAGCGAGGACAAAAATGGCCAGGATAATCAAAACGGTTTCACGAAACAGTTTCATCACCCGGCCCCCTTACGCTGACGGATCTGGGAAGGACGGCATCTGCCGGACCAGTTCCAATGCAAAAACGACGGCTTGTTCGAACTCGGTGATTGGAATATATTCCTCGACCGTATGAATCTCTTCATAACCGATCGACACATTGACGACGACTTTGCCTTGTTCATTAAAGACGTTGGCATCCGTTCCACCACCACTGCGTTCAAACCGGGCAGGACGACCGATGGTTTCCAGACAGTGTTTGGCATGTGCGAGCAACGGATGGTTGTCTTCGAAATGATAGCCGGTGATGAGCGCTGTCGCCTTAAAGTGGAGTTTAGCGCCGAATCGTGTCACCTCCTCGTTTAAAATCTTTTCGATTGCTTCGACCTGATCAAGACACTTTTGATGATCAAACGAGCGGACTTCCGCGACGAGCTCGAGGTGTTCCATGACGACATTCATCGCCGTCCCACCCTTCACCTGACCGATGTTCGCCGTCGTTTCGTGATCGATTCGCCCCAGTTTCATCCGGCTGATCGCTTGGGCCGCGACTTCAATCGCCGAAATCCCTTTTTCCGGCTCGAGTCCGGCATGGGCAGCGCGACCGGTCAGTCGGATATCCAAGCGATACATCGACGGGCTCGTCGTGATGATACCGCCAACTGGTCCGCCGTTATCGAGGACGTAACCAAATTTCGCCTGCAGCATCGACATATCGACCGCCTTTGCACCGAGGAGCCCAACTTCTTCTCCGGCTGTCAGGATGAATTCAATCGGACCGTGCCGAATCTGCTGTTCTTTTAAACGTTTGACCAACTCCAGCATGATGGCGATTCCCGCCTTATCGTCCGCGCCAAGGATCGTCGTCCGGTCGGACTCAATCCGTCCGTCCCGTTCAAGCGGACGAATGCCTTGACCGGGAGACACCGTATCCATATGTGACGAGAAAAAGACCGGTTTAATCGACGTATCTCCGTCGAGCCGGGCAACGAAGTTATTAGCGCCCAGTCCCGTCTTTTCTTTCGTCGCATCTTCGTCGATGGTCAGACCAAGCGTCTGAAAACGCCTGATCAAGTTCTGTTGAAACGGACCTTCCGCATAAGATACGGAGTCGATTTGAACCAGTTCCATGAATTCTTGGATCAGTCGTGTCGTTGACATCGGAGTCCCTCCTATTCATTCCGCCCATTTACGATTGGCTGTAAACGCGACGGTGAGCCACTTGGTTTGCGGCAACCACTCAAGTGCCGCGTCGATTTGTTCACGTATCAAGTCTTGTTCCAAAATCGAATCGTAGCGGTAATTTTTGGCGACAATCAGATCAATTTCGATGAAAATCAGACTGCCTGTTTTCGAGATCCGGAGGTACATATCGTCGACTTCGTATTCATCGACGATTTTGGCGACACTCTGTTTGATGTCGATCATCAACCGTTCACTCGTCGACATCCCCAGCATTTCCCGCATCGCTTGAACCATCTCCTTGACCGGATAACGAATCAGAAACAAGACGATCAGCATCAGCATGACCGGATCGACGTACCGGGCGACGTTTTCAAAAGACAACCAAGTCGCAATCCCGGCGATTCCATAACCGACGACTGCACCGATTCCCATGATGACCGTCAGTCGCCACTGTTCAACTTCCGCTGTTGCTAAAATCGAGCGCGCGGACCGGTTGAGTTGCTTCAGATGGCGATACACGACAAGCGCAATCAAGGCACTGATTGTCAGATAGCCGATGACAAACCCCAGTTCGACCGGATCACCACCCGACCGAATGGTGTCAATAGCAGCGACAAATGCATAAATAAGTAGGAGAAAGACGATGAGATATTGAAAGAAAACAAGAATGGGTTCCAATGATTCTTTGCCAAACGGAAAGTGGACATCATCCTTGACGGTGATGAACCGACCACCTCGAAGCGAAAAAACACTTAAGACGACACTCAGCAATGCATAAAGTCCGTCAAACAGAACAAAGGAGGAAGAAAGAAGGAATCCGGCAGCAATGCCAAACACTGATAAGAAAAGAGAACTAAAGATGGAATGTTGCAACAAACGGTCTTCGATGACCGGATCTTTTACTTGCGCCAACCGCTTCACCTCCCATGACGGAAGTGGCTTTCAGGTTTGCTGAACGATGACGGCATGACATGTGTCTAAACAATAAATTCAAGTTAGTTTATGATTACCCCATTTTTCAAGCAAATAACAATTAAATGTGAAAAGGCACATATCTTTCAGAATTTTCACGCTATTTCCAGCAATTTCGGGGAAAGGATACAACATGCCACTTATTTTTTGAGGGAGGAGATTGCCTTGTCCGGATTGATTTCCAATCGTTCCTTTCGTATCGGTCTGTTCATCCTGCTAGTACTTGGCATCATCTATATGGCACGACAGGTCGACTTTCTTTTTTATCCGTTACTCGTCCTGTTTACGACGATTTTCACCCCGTTCATCATCGCCGGAATTTTATTTTACCTCTCCGTCGGTTTCGTCGATTCACTCGAACGTCGTCTCCGGTCGCGTAAACTGGCGATTTTTATCGTCTTGCTTTTGTTGCTTGCGCTCATCATCGTATTTCTTTTGACGTTATTCCCGCTGATCACGAAACAGCTTTTTGCCTTCATCAGTGCCGTCCCCGGTTTTGCTGAACGTCTGTACACACAATCCCTGTCGCTTTATGCCAAATACGGGACGTCGATTCCGTCACTCGAGAGCGAGTTTTCATCGGTCGAAAGTTCGATGAAAAGCGCGACTGCACTCCTCGGGAACGTCTTTTCCTCGATTGCCGGTTCCGTGCTTTGGCTGATTCAGTTGATTGCCTCGACCGTTTTCACGTTATTCATCGCCCTTTTTTTATACGTCTTCATGTTGGTCGACGGAAAAAAATTACCGAATGCGCTGGTCCAGTTCATCCCAATCAGTTACCGCAAGGAAGCCCTGCTGATTCTAAAAGACATGAACGGGACGATCCGCTCTTACGTCCGGGCGCAACTGATTGTCTGTACATTCGTCGGGAGTCTCGCAACACTTGTCCTCTGGTGGCTCGATGTCCCGTACTTCTTACCGCTTGGTCTGTTCATCTTCGCGACGAATATCATCCCGTACCTCGGACCGTTCCTTGGCGCTGCACCGGCTGTCCTGATCGGCTTCTTGGATGAACCAATCAAAGGCTTATATGTCATCATCGGCATCACGATCATCCAGCAACTTGATGCCAATGTCATCTCCCCGCTCGTTCAGGGAAAATCCTTGAAGGTACATCCGATTACGATTACGGTCGTCCTGCTCGTTGCCGGGCAACTGGCGGGAATTCTCGGTATGTTGTTGGCCGTCCCGTTTTACGCCGTCGCGAAGGTCACGGTGCTGAATGTGATTAAGCTCGCTAAATTACGCAAGACAGCGTTACTTGCGGACAAACCAATTCCGAATTCGGTCCCAGAAAAACCACACTAAAAAGAGACAGAGTGCGAGCAGACCTGGAAGCAGCAGGACACCACCATGGGTCGCCCACCATGTCGAAAAGCGGTTCAACAGACCGTAGGCACCAAGACGGTTGACGAGAATCGTCCAGAGCAACGCATAGACGCCGGTTCCGGCTAATGTCACGAGCACGTAGGGGCGAAACGGATAGGCGAGCAGTCCTGCCATATAATGAATCGGACGCCGGACACCGGGCAGGAAAAACGACATGGCAATGGCGACCGTTCCTTTCTCCTGGAGAATCACTTCGGCTTTCGCAAGATGTTTATTGGTCAATAACTTTTGAAAGAAGGGAAGTTCGCGAAAAATACGGGGAATGCCGTAAAACAGATTAAAACACACGAAACAGGCGGACCAGACGGATAAAAAAATCAGGATGAGTGCTTGATCCTGGCGTAACCAGCTGCTGATTTGGCGGATGACCAACAAATCATCCGAAATCGGGATGAACAAGATACTCGAGATGAACCGGATCCATTCCGAAAACATGCTGCCTTCCCTCCCATCGAAATCATTCTTTCTGAAAACGAGGTGTTCGTATTGATGGACTATACCCTAATCTTGCCGGTTTTGCTCTATGTTGTCCTGTTTGCCAACGTCGCTGCGGCAATCGCCATCCTGTTTTTCGAACGGCGTGATGTCAGTGCCACCTGGGCCTGGCTGATGATTCTTTTTTTCTTACCCGTCATCGGCTTTTTGATTTACTTATTGTTTGGCCGGTCGTTGAAACAAGAGACGTTTTATCATGTCCCGGAAGCACGCCGGTTGGCGCGCGAAGAAGAGCTTTTGGTGCAAGCAAACGACGATGTCCCCCGCGAAGCACCGCTTTACCCGTACCGGAAGTTGATTCAAGCAAACCGCTCGTCAGGAGCCCTGTTGACGGAAGCGACCGATGTCCGGACGCTGTTCGACGGTCATCAAAAATTTGATACGTTGCTCGCTGACATACAGAGCGCCCAAGTCGAAATCAACATTCAATACTTCATTTTAAAACGTGATCCGCTCGGCGACCGGCTACTGAACGCTTTGTTTGAACAGGCAAAACGCGGCGTCAAAGTCCGGATTCTGTATGACGCCGTCGGCTCGTGGAAACTAAAAGCGAAGGACTTCGCGGCGTTCAAACAAGACGGTGGTGAAGTCCGCTCCTTCTTCTCTTCGCCGCTCGGTATCTTAAACCTGCGGATCAACAACCGGAATCACCGGAAACTCTGTACGATCGACCGGCAAATCGGGTATATCGGCGGCTTTAACGTCGGATCGGAATACCTCGGAGAAGACGAACATTTCGGCTACTGGCGGGATACCCACCTCCGGGTTCTCGGCCCAGTCGTCGAAGAACTCGAGTTCCATTTTGAACAGGACTGGGACGCCGCAAGCAACGAGCGGACGGACTGGTCGACCGCCCCGATTCCACCGCTTGAAGTCGCGACGGACCGGGTGCCGGTTCAAATCGTGACGTCCGGTCCAACGTCGGAAACGGAATACTTGAAAAATATGCTGATTCAGATGATCCATACGGCGGATAAATCGATTTACATCCAGTCGCCCTACTTTATTCCTGATGCCAGTTTCATGGATGCCTGCCGAATTGCCTTGGCTTCCGGTGTCTCCCTCAAAATCATGATTCCGAACCAGCCGGATCATCCCTTTGTCTACTGGGCGACATATGCGGCAGTCGGCGAATTGATTCAACACGGAGCCGAAGTTTACACGTATGAGATCGGATTCATGCATGCGAAGACGATTGTCGTCGACGGGAAAATCGCATCGGTCGGGACGACGAACATCGACGCCCGGAGTTTCCGGTTGAACTTCGAGATGAATGCGATTTTGTACGATGCGACGATTGCGGAAGAACTGGAGCTGCTCTTTTTGTCCGATGTTGCCGACAGTGCCTTGCTGACCCGGGAAAAATACGCTGCCCGTCCACGGATGATCCGCTTTAAGGAGAGTATCTCGCGGCTATTGTCACCGATTTTGTGACATTACGAATAGCCACAATCGTTTGAATGACAAAAAACATTAACTGCTAATCATAAATTAACTCATTTATCGCTAAACATACTCATTTTGATTGATTTTGAGTATGTTTAACCGTTTTAAATCCATATTAATTAGTTCATTTTTTAATAAACATACTCATTTCACCCTAAAATGAGTATGTTTATTCTTTTTGAACACGTTTAAATACGTTATAGTTTAATTAAACATACTCATTTCTCTAATAAATGAACATGTTTAGCTATCAATGAGTCTATTAATGAAAGAGGCGCTACATGTGAGAAACTATACGTATCGTTATTTAAATACCATTGCACTACCGATGGAAACAGTCCGCTTGATCAGCCGGATCAATGAATATAAAGGAAAACAAGATCTATATAAACAACAAGCTCCTCAAATCCTCAATACGTTACGAGACGTCGCCGTCATCCAGTCAACGAAGGCATCGAACGCGATTGAAGGGATTGTCGTCACAGAAAGCCGCCTCCATACCATCATGTCGAAATCAGCCGATCCAGCCGACCGTTCAGAGGCAGAGATTGCCGGTTATCGCGATGTCTTGAATTTGATTCATGCTTCGGCACAAGATATCCCAATCAATGCGAACGTGTTATTACAACTTCATAAGGAACTTTATAAATTCGTTCCTGTCGAAGGTGGTCGTTGGAAAAACGTCGATAACGAAATCAGCGAGACGTTTCCTGACGGGACACGACGGACACGCTTCGTTCCGGTGCCGGCATTCGAGACCCCTGCCGCAGTTCAAGCATTATGCGATAGTCTGCGTGAGCGGCGGCAACAAGAAGACGTCGATCCACTTATCTTGACGAGCCTCTTTGTACTAGATTTCTTGTCGATTCATCCATTCAATGACGGAAATGGTCGGATGTCACGCTTATTAACACTATTAATGCTTTACCAGGAAGGTTTCGAGGTTGGACGGTACATCAGTCTGGAAAAGATTGTCGAGTCGCGTAAGGAAGACTACTATGAATCGCTTCGACTGTCTTCTATCCACTGGCATCAGAATCAGCAGGATCCTTTCCCATGGATCAACTACCTGTTGAGTACAATCCTTGCCGCGTATAAGGAACTGGAGGAGCGCGTCGGACTGATTACGACCGGCAATCAAAACAAGGCCGGACGAATTCGTCAATTTGTCGAAAGCCGCATTACACCGTTCAATAAAGCAGATGTCCGAAACGCCTGTCCTGATGTCAGCGAGGCAACGATTAATCGAATTCTGCGTGAACTTCGGGATGAAGGACTCATCAAACCGTCAGGACGTGGACGTGGAGCAAAATGGATCAAAAGATAACCTTGTTCTTTTAACTCGTCATAGGATTCCAGAAACGAAAAAGCATCGAGTATTCGTGACAATCCCGAATACCTGATGGGCATGAAACAGATCGTCGACTTCATGAAAGCTACACCAGACCAAACGGTGGTCCCCTTCGACTGCTGTTTGTGTCCGTTCATGTAACGTCATTCTAAAAAAGAACGCGTCGTTGAGAATCGCTTCTCCGTCCGGTGTCAGCACGTACTGCTCGGCACGGCCGATTGGCGCCTCAATTCGAATCGTAAATCCCGTCTCTTCGAGCAGATCCCTGTGAAGTGCTTGCTCCGGTGTTTCTCCCCGCTCGATTCCCCCACCCGGCAACAAAAGATTATTCCATTTGGTCTCGACGGTTAAAAATGTCTGCTGTCGCTGATCGTATGCCACACCATAGACACTTTGCTTGTACTGGTAGTTTCGCTCTTTCAATTTCACACCAAAAGTCGGTCTCTTCTTTTCATCAGATATCATCGTCGTCTCCCCTGTAATTCCCCGTTAATTTCCCGCCGTCGTCCCATCGTCCGAGCATTTTTCCCTGTGCCGTGTATTTCAAAAAATTGGCCAACCGTTTTTCGTATTCCGGACTACCGGGCTTGTATTCCTGAATGTAACTGACTCGGACCCGAACATAAAGATCCGGCAACGTCTTAAAAAACTGATAGGTCGCTGCATCTTTTTTTAGTTCCTCGAGAATCGCTTCATCGATGTCAAACGGTGTCGCTAAGTTCGGCAACACCTTTATTCCCTGTTCGTGCATTTTTCCGAGTGCCGTCAAACGACGGACCCGTTCCTTGTTCAGTTCCGTCCAGTGACTGTTTTTACGGCGTGGCGTAAAGCGTTGGGCTTTTGTTGAGTCATCCATCTTTTTGCTGATTCCGTCAATCCAGCCAAAACAAAGCGCTTCCTCAACCGTCTCGATATAATCCAACTGGTAGTCACGCGCATCCCTTTTATAGAAGACGAGCCAAATCTCAGTCTCTGTTAAATGGTTACTTTCCAACCAATTGCGCCACTCTTCGATTCGTTCGACGTGTAATCGTGTTGTGATGTCCATGAATTCCTCCGTTTTAATCAAATCGTTTCCAGTGACCTTCTGAAATCACTTCCACTACGCCATCAACAACCTGAATCGCCGTTTGATCATCAATTGCATAGGATGGTCCCGTGAGATCAGCCGCCCATTTGACGGCTTCGTCCAATGTATTTTCCGGTAACAGTTCGTGATCCAGATGCGGGAAAATCGAAAAATCAACCAATCCAAGGGTTTCATCCGACGTTGTATGAGGCGGTGTCCACTCCACGAACGCTTGACCAATCCGCGGCGTAAGAACCATACTACCGGCACTTAACCCGACGTAAACTGCTTTTAACGTCGGTAACCGTGTGGCTAGACCAGACTTTTTCATCCAGTAGTTTAAAAATAAGGGATCTCCGCCATTCACCAACAGCACATCTGCCTGTTCGACAAGCGGTACCCAGAGTGATTCATCCAGACTCGGTAGTGCCGTCAATTCGAGAACACCCACCGATTGAAATCCTAATTCACACATCGGTGCTGAACCGGTTCCTGTGATGAATGAGTAAGCATGGTACGGACCCTCCTTCATTCCGTAAACGGCCGTCGGAATACAGAGTGCATGTGCCTCCGCAATCGGTTTTCCGAGTAAGTCGACGAGTGCACGACGTTGACTGTCATTTTGAATGCCGCCTGAAGTCAGCAATACTTTCATAAGAACCCTTCTTTCCGGATTGAATGTTGAAGCGATATACGATTCTATCTACTTCTTCACAGTTCATGTTTATCCTGTTCCTGTTGCTTTATCGATTCATGTTCAGATAAAAAAACGTCAGCAAGTAAAATCGGCAGAATAGACCGGCTTTACTTACTGACGTGGAGATAATTAAGCTTCTGTTAATAAGGATTGAGCCTGTTCGAGGACCAAGTCCCCTTTCATCAGACCATACGCCATCTGATTGATGATCGCGACGCGAACCCCTTTTGGTTCTGCTACTTGGCGAATCTTCGTTTCTAAATACCGGACTTGTGGTCCGATTAAAATCACATCCGTCTGATCCAAATGATGCGATAATTCACTTTCGGGAATGGCTTCGATCGTCACATCAAGAGCTTGTGCCTCAGCTTGTTCACGCATTTTCCGAACTAAGATGGATGTCGACATGCCGGCCGAGCAAACGAGTAAAATGTTCATGATTTTTCCTCCAGTCGTGTGAGTCGCGTATACAGTTCGACCATCTCGACAGCTAAATCTCTGACGGTCATCGCTGTCATCAAATGGTCTTGGGCATGAATCAATAGAATCGATAACGGCGTCTCAAGCCCTTTTGCTTCGTCCTGCAGTAAGGTCGTTTGGGCACGATGCGCCTGTAGACTTTCTTGATTGGCTTCTTCCAGTTTGGTTTGTGCCAACGAGAGGTCTCCTTTTTTGGCAGCCTGAATGGATTCCATTGCTGCCGAACGGGCATTACCTGCATGAAGAATCATTGTAAACGATAGGATTTGCAGTTCTTCTGTCATCAGCTTGCCAGCTTCCCTTCTGTTTGTTTTTTCATCGCCCGGACACCTGCTGCGACGAACGGGACATAAATCGCTGTCGCGAGCGTCAAGTTGACGACTTGTAGTGCGATTCCGCGCCAACTCCCGCCTGTCACGAGATATCCGCTGATTAAAGGCGGTGTCGTCCATGGTAAAATCGCAACGGTTTTTGGCACTAGTCCAGTCGACAACGCGACATAGGACACGATCGTCAATGTGACCGGCACCAAGATGAATGGAATCAACATGATCGGGTTCAAGACGATCGGTAAGCCGAAAATTACCGGTTCGTTGATGTTGAATAATCCAGCGGGTGTCGATAACTTGGCAACTTCGCGGTAGGGATGATTTTTCTGTTCACGGATGACAAAGAAAATGGCAAAGAGAAGAGCAAGTGTCGTACCGGAACCCCCTATGAATACGAAGGAGTCGAGGAAAGGTTTCGTTACCGTATTCGGGACGTCGTAAGCAGAAGTCCCCGCTTGGAATGCTTCCAAGTTCTGCTGAATCAACGGCAGATAAATCGGTTCAATGACGGCTCCAATGATGTTTGTTCCATGTAAGCCGAAGAACCAGAGGATATGATTTAAAAAGGCAATCGCAATCGCAGCCGGAAGCGTGTCTCCAAATCCTTGTAACGGTTTTTGGATACTGTTGAAGATGACTTCAAACAGGCTTGATTCAATGGCGAGTGTCATAAATAATTGGAATCCGCCGACGAGGATCAAAATCAACGTTGCCGGAATCAATGCTTGGAACGAGCGGACGACACCATCCGGAACCCCATCCGGCATCGAGATTGTCAACCGTGTCTTCAGTAAGATGCGAAACAGCTCGGTCGTCAAAAGAGAAAGAATGATGGCGACGAATAGTCCTTGCGCGCCGAGCCAGGCAAAACTGAGTCCCCAGTCTTTCGTGACCGGAACGAGAATGATATAGGAGGCGACGGAAATCAACCCTGCCGACAACGGATCGACATCGTAACTTTTAGCCAGGCTGTAGGCGATCGAAAAAGCCACCAGCAATCCTAAAATCGCAAACGATCCGTTCCAGATGTTCCCCCCTAGCCCTTGCCAGTTTCCTTCTCCAAACAGCCCGTTCATCCAACCGACGAAATCAAGACTGCCGATGGCGGGGAAGTTATTGATCAGTATCGCGAGAGACCCGACGATGATCAGGGGCATAATGGCGACGAATCCATCCCGTATCGCGACGAGATGGCGTTGGGCACCGATTCTTCCTGCGATTTCAATGAATTTATTCATGTCCGTTGCTCCTCCTTGGATTGAAATTGTGGTAACCATGCTGCGTGCGCAAGCAACATCTCCTCGAGTAGCGGTTGCGCCCGCTTTTCATCTTGAATCAATGGATTCATCAAAAAGGCTAAGTAAGCGTCTTTGGTTGATCCGCTTAACGCGGCTTGAATCGTCAGTTCTTCCATCTGCTTCATCTGCAAAATCAATCCTTTGACGGATAATGGTAGTGGTCCGACCGCGATCGGGAGCGGACCTTCTTTCGTAATGACGGCGTTGACTTCGATGACGGCATCGACCGGCAAGTCGGAAATCGCCCCGCAATTTAATGTATTGACGGTCTGGATGTCTCCGCGGTTGTTGTAAATCGAATCCATCAGGGAACAGGCAGCATCACTGTAATACGCGCCACCGCGTAATTCGAGTTCAGCCGGTTTTTCGTCCAACTGTTCATCCTGATAGGCTTCGAACAATGTCCGTTCGACTTCCTGGACAATCTCGGCCCGGGTGCCGTTCGTGTTGTAGGCGGCGAGGTCCTTCTCGAGCGTCTCGGTGGTTTGGAAATAGTACTGGTGGTACGGATTCGGCAACATGTTGACGGCTTGCAAGAAGGCATTGGACCAACCGAGGCTGACGATATTCGCCGGTGAAAAATCGAGTTGTTTGGTCATCAATCGCTGCATCACCTCTTCTGTCTGGTCGCTTCCGTCGACAAAGACCCGGCGTCCAAAGACGAAATGATTTAAACCGATAAACTCGATTGAGACGCGCTGGACATCGACGTGTAAGACTTCGGCAGTCGAGTTCCGCATGTTAAACGGAATGTTGCAGACGCCGATGACTTTTTGGTGCGGACCGTGCTTCAATAACGCTTCCGTCACGATGCCTGCTGGATTCGTAAAGTTAATCAGCCAGGCATGGGGACAGATTTCGTGCATCTCTTTTGACAGCTCGAGCAGGACGGGGATCGTCCGGAATGCTTTGAAAATCCCGCCCGCGCCATTCGTTTCCTGACCGATAAATCCGTGTTTCAAAGGAATCCGTTCATCGAGTGCCCGTGCCTCCAACCCTCCGACGCGAATTTGTGTGGATACAAAGTCTGCCCCTTCCAGAGCGTCGCGCCGATTAAAGGTAGCGCTTAAACGAATCGGCAAGCCGGATCGGCGAATCATCCGCTCTGCAAGCCGGGTAATGATGTCCAACTTGTCTGTTCCGGATTCAATGTCACATAAGACGATTTCAGAGACCGGAAAGGATTCATACCGTTTGATGAACCCTTCGATTAATTCAGGTGTATAGCTTGATCCACCTCCGATGATGACGACTTTGATGCCCATGATAACAACCTCCCGTTTTTTCGTAACCGCTTCCTCTTTTTCTTGATTGTAATGTATCATACAAAAAAAACAAATGTAAATACAAATATTAAATGTATTAATACAAATTTTCATAACTTGTTATAACATTTGCATTCAGTTGTCTTTTATCGCTACAATAAAAGAAAACTCGTGAAGGAAGGTCCGTCATGGAAACCAACCAATCGTTACACTCCTATATCAAAGAAGAGTTGTTAGAACGTATTAAATCGGGACTCTATCAAGCCGGTCAGCAATTACCGACCGAATATGAGCTTTGTGAAGATTTTGATGTCAGCCGGACAACTGTCCGCGCCGCCTTGAATCAGCTCACCCTTGAAGGGTATTTGATTCGTCAGCAAGGGAAAGGGACATTCGTCGCCGATCAAAAAGTACGCCAAACCTTGTCCGATACACCGGACACCTATACCGAACAACTTGCCGTGCAAGGCAAACGGGGGCATGTTGCGGCCGTCGATTTAACAGTCGTTCCGGCAAATGCGGCAATCGTCGCAAAATTGCATGTCACGCTCAATGACCCGATTCAACGGATCGAGCGGATTCGCCGGGCCAATGACGAACCGACCCAATATGAGATTTCCTATATCCCTTGGCACATCGCGCCTGGCATCACAAAAAAACAAGCGGAACATTCGTTATACACGACGCTCCGCGAGACATTCGCAATCTCCGTCGCCAAAACAACTGAGTCACTTGAAATCACGTTGGCAGACGAACGAATCAGTGAACATTTGAATTGTGAACTCGGGATGCCGTGTTTTTATATCGAAACGGTCGCTGAAAACAGTGCCGGTGAACCGATTGAGTATTCGCGCTCTTATTTCAGAGGCGACAAGACAAACTTTGTCATCGAACGTCACTATGCTGCGGGTGACGTATTATGAACATTCTCATCAATGCCGATGATTTTGGTTTGACACGCGGCATAACAGACGGCATCATTCGGGCACACCAAAGCGGAATCGTGCAGGCAACGACGATGATGATGAATGGACGGGCCGTCCCGTATGCTGTGCAACAAGCGAAACGATTCCCGGAACTGAAGGTCGGGGTTCACCTTGTGCTCTCTTACGGACGCCCGTTGACGACGACCACCACGACATTAACGGATGCGTCCGGTCAGTTCCGCTTTACAAACCAATATGCGGAACAGGTTCCCCCTTCTCAAGAAGACGTCTTGACGGAATGGACCGCCCAAATCGAAGCTTTTTTAGCAACCGGTTTGCCGTTGCATCATATCGACAGTCATCACCACATCCACGGGTGGGATCCGTTGCAGGAAGTCGTGTTAGAGTTGGCTCGGTGTTACGGGGTGCCTGTCCGTTTTGCCCCGACACTTGCCGCTCATCCGGACTATCTGTTGACGGACACACTGTATACCGGTTTTTATGGCGAAGGAATTTATCTCGACTTGTGGCAGGAACTGCGTTCACTCGATACCGATTCGGTCGAAATCATGGTCCACCCGGCTTATGTCGATGCGGATCTTCGAGGAGTCAGTTCGTATACGACACAACGGGAGGAAGAACTCGCATTATTAACAAGACTTTCGTTGCCTGATGACATGACCTTCATGAACAGATGACAGACACCGCTGTTGAAAATACGCCAAGGTCTTCGATCAAATCGATTACCTTAGCGTATTTTTTGTATAAAAATCTTTTAAAATCATTTGCCATTTGCGTCCCTGCTTGCTACACTCAATCCGACTACTTATTAAAATATTTTAAAAAGTAAAAAGGAGATTACCTATGGCTGGAACCAATACCGATTTAGTAAAACAACTCCGTCAAGCCATCCTGTTTCAACAGATCAACACGATTCCTGAACTCAGTCGTGTGTTGTCGGCCAGTTTTCCGACGGTCAAAAAGCACTTGGATATATTGATCGCACATGGTGAAATCGACGAACAGATATCGGAACTCTCGAACGGCGGACGTCCGGCGAAACAATACCAGTACCGGGCGAAACACGCTCACGGACTCGCCCTGTACCTTGAACTCGATGCGATTGGATTTCAGATCTTCGATGCCATCGGAACGGGTCTGTCGTCTGGTACGGAACCGGTCGAAAAAAATCAACCGCACGTTCCGGCTTTATTCCGCTTGATTCACCGATTGCTTGAACCGAATCCACAAATCACTTTCTTGAGCGTCGGTGTTGCGGCATCGGTCGAAAACGGACAAGTCTTTTTTGCACCGGACTATCCGTCCCTGCAACAACTCAATCTGAAACAGACGCTTGAATCCGAGTTCCGGCTACCGGTCGTCGTCGAAAATGACATGAATGCGGCTGTGATCGGATTTCATGAAGCACATCAGCACAATCTACAATCGTTGATCTATTTGTACTTAGGAAAAAATGGTCCCGGTTCCGGGATTTTGATCAACGGACAGCTCGTGCGCGGCAGCAGTCATTTTGCCGGTGAAATTTCCGTCGTCCCGCAATACGACAAGATGACATTCGGACAGGCGATCGCCAAGCGGCAAACCACCTTGGACGCCCAGACGATTGATGCCATCAGCCGCTTGACGACGACGTTCGCCGCAACACTGAATCCGCGTCTGTTGATCTTTAACAGGGAGGAACTGACAGAGCACGATTTGGAACAGATTCGAATCAGGACAACCGAATACATTCCGGAAGCACATATCCCGCTCTTGGTCCGGAGTGACTGGGAAACGGATTACCTGAACGGTTTGACCCGACTCGGCATGCAGCTTCTGACCGAACAACCTTTATCAACGAACAGGAGGACCTCTTCATGAGTGGTATCTTGTTACTCAGCATCATCTATCTGGCGTTTATCAGTTTAGGCTTGCCGGACTCCTTGCTCGGCGTTGCCTGGCCCGTCATGCGGACGGAATTCGGTGCCGATCTCGAAGTCGCCGGTTGGTTGTTCATGACGATTGCCGGCGGAACGATTATCTCGAGCCTGTTCAGCGGTAAGATTCTCAACCGGTTTGAGACGAGTCATGTCACAGCGTTTTGTGCCGCAATCACAGCGAGTAGCCTGCTCGGTTTTTATCTCGCTCCGTCGTTGATCTGGCTGTTTCTGCTCTCGATTCCGCTTGGACTCGGAGCCGGCGTCGTCGATGCTGCCCTGAATCATTTTGTCGCGATCCGCTACAAAGCCCATCATATGAACTGGCTGCATTGTTTTTGGGGTGTTGGCGCAACTACCGGTCCGTTGATCATGGCGGCGATGATGAGCGAATCCGGAAACTGGCGCAGCGGGTATTTGACCGTCGCCTTGACCCAGTTTGGTCTTGCCCTCGTGCTTCTTCTCAGTTTGCCGCTTTGGAAACAGGCACCGGTTGCTGTCTCGGATGCACCAGACAATTTGGCGTTAACCGATACTCCGTCGAAACGGTTAGTCGGACTACCGTTTGCACTCGCTTCATTTGTCCTCTATTGTGGTGCTGAAGCCTTGATCGGATTATGGGGCAGCAGTTATCTCGTCCAAGTACAGTCGTTTTCGGTTCAGACGGCCGCGACCTGGATTTCCGTCTATTACGGCAGCATCACGGTCGGGCGGTTTTTGAGTGGTTTCTTATCGCTACGGATGACGAACCGTCAGTTGATCCGGACGGGACAAGGCACCGCCCTGCTCGGCAGCCTGTTGTTCTTTATTCCGGTCAACGGTCTGATGTTCACCGGTTTCATCCTGATTGGTCTTGGACTCGCTCCGATTTATCCGGCGATGCTACATGAAACACCGGTCCGCTTCGGACGGGATGCGGCGAAACGCTTGATGGGGATCCAGATGGCATTTGCTTACAGCGGCAGTACGTTTTTACCGCCCTTGTTTGGTGTTCTCGCCTCGCTCTTGACGTTGCAGTTGTTCCCCGTGACAGGATTCCTGATGATTTTGTTCCTGTTTCTTTGTTCCGAACGTCTTAATCGTGTCCTCGCCAAACGGGCGTTGTCGCGCGCTTCTTAATTCATCAGAAAAGGAGTTTTCTATCATGAAAATTGAACATCTCGCCATCTGGGTCAAGGATCTTGAACGAATGAGAACCTTTTATGAGACGTATTTCGAGGCACAGGCCAATGCGTTGTACCACAATCCGACAAAAGGGTTTTCATCTTATTTCCTGCACTTTAAATCAGGAGCCCGGCTTGAATTGATGCACCGGACGGATATCGTTCACGAAGCCCCGCGCGACCGGTTCGGTTATGCCCACATCGCCTTTTCACTTGGGAGCCGCTTCGCTGTCGATCAGTTGACGAACCGACTCGAACAGGACGGCTATACCCGCCTCGACGGTCCGCGTCTGACAGGAGACGGCTATTATGAAAGTGTTTTTCTCGATCCGGAAAGTCTGACGATTGAACTGACCGTCTGACGACAAACAAAAACACCATGCCATTTCGTACGCTTCCGGTAAAGAAGACATCGAAATTCATGGTGTTTTTTTGCGTTTTTTCGGAAAATCATTCGTTAAACAATTTGTACCTGTTTTTCCCCGATGATTTTGCTTCATATAACGCGATATCTGCTTGGCGGAGCAACGTTTTTAAGCTGATGTCAGAGTCTTTGTAGGAGACGATTCCGATACTCGCCGTCAGGTCATACGCATCCCACTTACTCAGACAGGAAAGGATTTCGTCTGCTTGCCGGACCAACGTTTCCTGACTGTCGCAACAGGCAAAATGGAGCACGAACTCATCTCCGCCCAAGCGAACGGCGCAAACTGATGTTCGTCCCGCAATCAGCGATTGAAGCCGTCTTGCCACTTCTTGTAATACCGTGTCACCCGCGTCATGTCCATAAACATCGTTGATTTTCTTGAAACCGTCCAAATCGAGGAAAAAGAGTGCTCCCACTTCGTGAGGTTGCGTATCGAAGCGGTTCATCAAATACCGTCTGTTGTAGAGATCGGTCAACGTATCGCGCCAGACGAACCGTTCCAGTTCCAGATAATACGAGAACAGACGGACGATCCGTTGCAGTAACTCGATACTCTTGCTCTCAAACAGACTGGCTTCATCATTGATGGCACACAAAGTACCAAACTTTTCTCCATTCGTCAGTGAAATCGGAATCCCTAAATAGGACCGGACGTTAGCCTGCTCGAGTATTTCTTTCATTCCATCGAGATTCGGTTCTTTTGTGACATCCTCATACACTAATGGTTGTTTCGTTTGAAAATCGATTCGCCGGCAAAGCGAATAATTCAGATCGACGACCATCCCTTCCGTGACATGCATACTGGTCTGATCATCGGACAGTTTTAAAATTAATTGCTCGGCATCATCGATGGCGGACAAGTAAAACAGTTGCTCCGGCAGAATTTCTTTCGCAAGATCGAGTAAATCGTCTGCTAAATCATCAAAGTTCGTATACATCTTCAATTCTTCAAATTGTATGTTCATCCGGCACCTCGACACGTCATAGTTTTAGAGATTTCGTTTGCGTGTTCCAATTTCATCTTTATCGTCAGAATTCCATTTTACCATATCATCGATAGAGAAATGGAACCGAACCGGAACATGAGAAACGAGAAAACAGAACCGGTTCCAACAGAACGAAACGATGAGAATTTACATATACTAGTTTTTGGACAAATTGTGCGATAATGAAAAGACGAAAAAGGAGGAATTTCCGTTGTCATCACTCATAAAAGAGATTGCCGTCCGGATCAAGTATCCACTCGGACACGTCATCTCGTTTGACGATTTACCCGCGTTACTCGAAGCGTTTGCCTACCATCTCCCGTTTGATAACCAGGCGGTTCTGTCAAAACGGACTGCCCCATTTAACCAGAGTCGTCTTGAACAGACATTCGTGACGGATCAGACCGGGGGCGTCTGCTACGACTTGAATTATCTACTATACGAAGTCTTGCGGATCAAAGGGTTTGATGTCTCCCTCGTCAAAGCGACCGTCTTCGATCAGGAAAATGAAGTCTGGTCCGCGACGGGTCCGACACACGTCGCTGTTTTGCTCCGGCATCAAGAAAACATGTACGTTGTCGACACCGGGTTTGGTGTTAATCTCGCCTTACGTCCGATTCCGTTGACCGGAGAAACAATCAGTTCAGCAAGCGGCAGCTTCCGGATTGCCCCGAACGGTGCCGGTTATCAGCTCGAGATGTTACGGACCGGTCAGGACGATAAGTTCGTCATCGGTTACCACTTCTACACGCAACAGACATTACGGCCAGAACAATTGGCAGAAATCGAACACGTCATCCAGGACCATCCGGCGTCTCCGTTCAACAAACGCAGCCTGCTTGCCATCCGGACACCGGACGGTCATCGAATTTTGACCCAACAGGCGTTGACGACGTGGACGGATGGAAAGAAAACAATTCGACCGGTCACGTCCGACGACCAGTATGCAGCCTGGAAACACGAATTCTTTTAAGGATGTGATAGCGCTTGTATCGATATACACTGTGTTTAATCCGAAAAGCGGATCAATGGTTGTTACTGAACCGCCAAAAACAGCCGGCGATGGGCATGTGGAACGGCGTCGGCGGGAAAATCGAAGCCGGCGAGTCACCGACGGAAGCCGTCATCCGGGAAACGTTCGAAGAAACCGGGCTTACCATACCAGACGTCCAGTTCGCCGGAACAATCCTCTTACGGGCAGAGGAGACGGCCGGGATCTACCTGTTCCTGGCCGACATGCCGAATGAACAGATGCTCACAACGCCGTTTGCGACCCGCGAAGGAATTCTTGACTGGAAACGGCTCGACTGGATTCTTGATCCGGAAAATACCGGTGTCATCAGCAACCTGAAAGCCTATTTGCCGTACGTTTTGACAGAACCATCACCGATGCTGCATACGTTTAATTACGCCGGTCATCAACTGCTGGATCATCAAGTTTCGCCGCTCGAACATGTTATCAATTAAAAAAGACGTCCAATTGTTTACTGACAACACCTGTCAACAAAGCAATTGGACGTCTTTTTTAGTTCAAACCAAACCATTCCAAGCCGGTCACGATCAAAGCGACCATCACGATACCAGGCAGGAGATTTGCGACCCTGATTTTCGTGATGCCGGCGAGATTTAAGCCGATTGCTAAAATCATCACCCCACCGGTTGCTGTCATCTCGACGATGAACTGTTGCAGGATGGTATCCGGAACGAATTGGGTGATGGCGACGGCACCGAGGGCAATCGCTCCTTGATACACAAGAACCGGAATGGCGGAGAAAATGACACCGATCCCGAGCGTCGAACTGAGGACCAGTGCCGTGAAGCCGTCAATCAGTCCTTTGGTATAGAGGACGTCATGATCTTGTCGCAGCCCACCGTCCAATGCTCCGAGCACGCCCATCGCCCCGATGACGAAAATCAGTGTCGCCGTGACAAATCCTTCGGCGATGTTTGACGGTCGCCCCCGTCCGATTTTGAGTTCAAGCCATTCTCCGACCCGATTGAGTTTTTCGTCGATCCGTAACCATTCGCCGACTGCTCCGCCTAAGACGAGACTGCCGATGACGATTAAAAAGTTTTCACTTTTCAGCCCCATCTGGACACCCAGCACGACGACGGCGAGACCAATCGCTTGGACAACGGTTTCTTTCATCCGTTCGGGAATTTTATGGAACAACAAGCCAAGTAATGTTCCGACAATGATTAATCCTGTATTGACGAGTGTTCCGGTTAAGACCATACTGTGCCTTCTTTCTTTATAAAAATTTTAAATTAATATGGTAATTGAAATAATTAATGTTCTGGAACTGGCTTTTGTTCTGCCTGCTTCAAACTATGGATTGTCATCCCGAGCATGACGAGGAGCATCCCGATCAACGCCAGTCCGGTCGGAAAGACGGCATGTAAAAAGACCATCTCACCGAGGACCGTAAACAAGATCTCAAACGACTGCGTCGCTTCGACTGCCGCCAAACGAATCGGTTCAGTCCGAACAAGTGTCGTCGCATAAAAAAACAGCGATGTGGCAATGACTCCGGAAAACAGCGCGACCAGTCCCGACTGCCCGACTTGTGACGCCGATGGCAAACCAACCTGCAGGTAAGCCAAACCCGACAAGACCAACCAAAACGGCAGGCTCGCAAGTGTCATCCCGAGAATCCGGTCAAATACTCCAAGTTCATCCCCATACCGTTCCATCATCTTCCGGTTGCCGAGCGGATAGGCAATCGCGGCCAGGATTACCGGAACGATCCCAAGAACCAGCGTCGTCACCGATACCTCCCCTGCAACCGACAGTTGCATCAACAAAACGCCAACAATGATCAACAGCGAATAGCGGAGCGATGCCCAGGGAATCGTTTGCTTAAACAGTGGCGCAAGCAACGGTCCGGCAAGAATCGTCAGTTGCCAGGTGCCGGCAATCAACCAGCCCGGTGAATAGTCCGCCGCGAGACAAATTCCGCTGCAAAAAACCCCGAAGCCAATCGTGCCGTACGTCAACCAAAACCGGGGTGCTGACCGGAGTGCCGACCAGACATGACCAAGGCGACGACGATAGGCGACAATCACGATCAACAACGGTAACATCAGATAAAATCGTAAGGCGGCGCTGTAAATCCAGTGTCCCCCACTCCCTTGCATCGACTGATTCAGAATGAAGGTGACGGCGAAAAATAGGGCCGATAGTATACCGATCACGATCGGTCGCATGGCGTGTCCTCCTCTAAAGAAGCGACTAGATGTCGCCCGAGACCGTTCCAATTTTGTTCCGTCGCGCGGACAAGTGCTTCGATATTACCGTTTTGGCAGGCTTCCATGATCGTTTGATGATCCGTGACCGAGTCGTGCCCGTGCCGACGAAACTGGGCATACTCCAACCGGCGGATCAGTGGTGTCAATCGGTTCAACGTCTCGATCAGTTGACTGTTTTCGCTCCGGGCAAGGAACAACCCATGAAAAGCATCGTCCAGCCGTAGTGCAGCTTCGGCATCTTCCTGCATGATCGCTTCCTGAAACGCCTGATGGATGTCTCTTAACTGTTCGATATCTGCTGCTTTTAGCAACGGCAACGCCAGACGTGCCGCTAACGCATGCAGTGTTGCGACGATCGGAAACGTCTGGCGCGCTTGCGTCGCGTCCAACAGCGTGACGTTCGTCCGTGACCCGCGTTTCGCGACGACGAGTCCCTCCTCCTCTAATTTCTTTAACGCTTCGCGGACCGGTGTCCGGCTGACCCCAAATGCTTCGGCAAGCTCCTGATCGTTCAGCTTTTGCCCTGGTGTGAGTGTTAAGGTGATGATTTGCTGTTGCAGTCGTCGGTACACTTCTTCGCTTAATGAGAGTCGTTGAATCGGTTGATTTTTCATACAACTAATATATTACATATCAATTCTAACTGTACAGTCTTTTTCCCAAAAAAATGAAGCAACCAAAAAATGAAGCAACCAAAATCGGTTGCTTTCTAAAAGCGTGCTCCGTTTCTTATGTCGCAAGCGGTCGTTTCAAATGACTGAGATCATGCCGCTTGAGCAGGAGCAGCTGAATCAGAATCGCCAAGGCAACAAACACTTGCGTCACGAGATTCGGGATCGCGAGATTCACGTTCAAAACATCCGCGGCGATACTTGAAAAATCCCATAAGGCGTGGAAAAAAATCAAAGGCCACAGATTATTGAGTTTCAGTGCAATCAAGGCAAAAAACAATCCAAACAAAAACGTATTGCCGAGTTGAAAAATCATCGCACTTACCGGAATGAAGGCAATCAAATTCAAGAGATGAAACAACGAGAATAAGGCGGCACTGATGATAATTGCCCGGTACGGGTGTTGCTCCGGATGGAGATGGCGTAAGATGATTCCGCGAAATAACACCTCTTCGTTAAAGCCGACGAACAAGGTCGTCACGAAGATGATGGCGACGAGCTGAATCCTTGCTGCAGACAAATCGTCATAGGAGGCGACGAACGCATTGACGACGAGCACGACTTGATACAGCACAATCAACAATATCGGAATGTACCAGACGAGTCCCCGGATTTTTAACGAGGAGAAACCGACGGCTGCAAACGAACTGTTGCGACGGATGAACCAGACTAAAAAGACGGCGATCAAGATTTCACCAAAAATCGCAATCCGCAGCAATTCCGGATTTCCATACTGAATCCCGAATCCAAATGCCGAGACGGCCATGACGATCGCCATGACCAGAAAGACTACTGCCGCTGAGACGATGATTGTCCGCTTTTCCATGCGAATTCCCTCCTCAGAATTCGGCTGACCGTTCCTCGCTTTTACACGTTATTTACCTCGTATTTATAATTCTAATCACTATACTTTTTCAGTCATTCAAGCAGTTCGTTTCAATTAATTTCTCTTCAAACGATTATTGTTGGTAATCCAACAATAAAAAATTGGTATTTAATAACATTTCAGGTATGATAGTTTAAATACAATCGGATAGAGGTGGACTAATATGAATATCAAAACATTTCTCCTCGGTTTCATCATCGTCTATCTCTTGCTGAGCCTTCCTGCATTCTTAGGCATCGGGTCTGTCATCGACTGGGTCCCTGAAGCAACTTTCGCTCAAAAATTTAATGGAATCATGATCGAAGGTCTGACGCGTCACGCTCTGATCAAAAGTGTCCTTGCTACAATCATCAGTCTATCCGTGAGTCTGTTCCTTTCTAAACGCAAGGCAGTAAAAGGACACTGACGGGACTCTTTACCTCATCGCAGAACAATTCCCCCTAAAAACAAGACGTCCCTCTTTCGAGAAGGACGTCTTGTAGTGTTTTACCGGATGCTATTCGACTGTGCTTCATACCGTTCCCGTGTCCAACGGTACAGCCGGCTCATCACGGTCCGTCCGTCAATCCGTTCCATGACGAACGGTCGGTCCAACACATGTTCAAATCCCAGTTTTTCGATGACCCGGCGTGACGGAGCATTAAAGTCAAAATGCGCACACCAGACAAGATCAACTTTCATCGTCTCAAATGCCACTGCGAGGGCGGTCCGGACGATTTCCGGCATCCGTCCCTGCCCCCAGTAGTCAGGGTGAAGAACAAATCCGAACTCGACCTGCTTCAAGTCGGCCAGGGCCTCGACCGGGCGACGGTCATGAAAACCGAAGCTGCCGATGATTTGTCCCGTCACCTTGTCGACAATCGCATAGCCGTCGTTCGCCTCTTGAAAGATTGTTATGACGTCCTGACTTTCGGCAAGCGACGCATGCGGTGCCCAGCCGGCGTTTGGTCCGACACGCGGATCTTTCGCATAGGCATAAAGACTGTCAGCGTCACTTTCCTGCCAGCGCCGTAACCGGTGCCGCTTCGTTTCAATGATGTCCATGTTTCTATCCCCTTCCTTTTTAAGAAGCCTGCTGTTTTTCAGCAATTTTTTCGTTCCGGAACAAGCCGAGGTAGACGAGACCAAGTCCAAGACAAACGATCAGTCCGATATAGACACTCATCATGAACGGAGCGAGTACCGATCCGAGGATGAGCGTTGACCGCGACAATAAATCAGCACCGGCATGGGACGTCCCGGCAAAAGCCGAGTAGGCGCCGCGTTTATCAGCCGGCATCATGTTGGCTTGTGCCGCGTTCAGTGTCGGTGAATAGAGCAACTCCCCGATCGTCGCGATGAAGATGAATGTCAGCAACAGCGTCAGCGAGTTGGCACTCGTCACCGTCGCATAACCGATGATGTACAGGACCAGTCCGCCGACAAGCGCCTGTTTATTCGAGAAGCGGTTCGACAGACGCTGGATGAAAAACGTCAGACAGACGACGAGAATCGTATTTTCGATATTGATCAAACTGAGCATCCGGACACCATTGACGGTCATATCCCCGATCGTGACCGGATCAAATTCGTCCGCTAAGCGGACGGCAACGTAACTGCCCATCGAAAACTCAGCGGCGAGAATACACATCGAACCGAAGACGACTTTGACAAACGGTCGGTCGCGCCAGGCAATCTGATAACTTTTCCCGAGATCGCGGAAGACATTTCGGAGCGGTTGTTTCTGCCAGACGTGTTTCGATTCGTCGAGCAAAAAATGATAGGCAACCGGTAACAGCAGGGATGTACACGTCAACAGGCTGAACAAAAACAGCCGGTTGCTGACGTAGAGCCAACCGCCTAGCGCCGTCCCGAGGGCAATCGATAGGTTGATTAACCAGTAATCGATCGCATAGACGGCCCGCCGGTTTTCCGGTGTCGTCGCGTCAATGATGATCGCACTCATCGCCGGTCGACCGATGTTGCTCGTCACGGTGAAAATCGCATAGGCAATCGTAAAGAGCAACATCTGATCGACGGCGAGACAAATCGTCATCACCAAAAACATCAATCCGGTCGCTGTCGTCGACAAGACGAGCAGGCGTTTCCGGGGAAACCGATCGGCGAGGTAACCGCCAATCAAACCGATCAGGAAGCTGATAATCACTGTCCCGATCAAAAAGACGCCGGCAAATACTTTGTTGTACGCTTGAACAAATAACAGGGCCATGAACGGCATGATGGCGAACGAAATCGTCCGGTTAAAAAACGACGTTACAAGTCTGACTTTAATTGGTTGAGGCATTTCTTTCCATTTCATATTGTCACCTTCCATTCTCTACCTGTATGATAAACAAGACACAGCGACTAAAAAATGGACATTGTTAAGAAAATATGTCCCCTTTTAGAATGGAGGAATGAGATGGACGCTTATCTGTTCACCTTATGGAAATCCTGCCGGGAAGGATCGTACTCGATTGCTGAACTAGCCGACACGATCCATTTAAGTCCCAAACAAACGAAACGGTATTTGAACCGTTGGCAGGAAGAAGGATGGTTGCACTATACGAGCGGTCGGGGCCGCGGACATCTGACGGCACTCGTCTGGCTGCGTCACGTTGAACGGGAATACGCGAAACAGATGCTGGAGCGGATCGAACGGGAGTCGGTCGACGCCGTGACGGAAGAACTCAGCTGGGACTGGTCCCCCGCTCAAACCGGTCGCTTCATGCGGCAACTCGAGCGCAAGTTCGGCTATACACAGGAATCGTCGGATGCCCTGCTGATTCCCCGCAGACGTCCCTTTTTGACGACGGATCCGCTCGAAGCCGCCGACATTCACAGTGCCCACCTCGTCCAAAATGTCTTCAGCCGGTTGTTTGCCATCGACGCGGACGGTAAACTCCAGGGCGAACTGGCACATCATTATGCCTGGAACGGGTCCACGTTATCGCTCTATTTACGCAAAGACGTCCGGTTTCACGACGGTTCGCTGTTGACGAGTAAAGACGTCACGAAAAGCCTGCGGAAGCTCATCGCCTATCCGGCATACGCCCGGTCGTACCGGCATGTGTTACGGATTCAATCGAACGGACCGTATCAGGTCGATGTGACGCTCGATCAACGCCGGCATTCCTTGTTGCCAAAACTGGCGACGATTCATACGAGCATCAGTAAAGACAACATTGGGACGGGCGCCTTCCAATTGACGCAAAATAATAATAAAAAAACGATTTTGTCGGCGTTCCCAAACTATTTCGGCATCCGGGCACTGCTCGACCGGATCGAGTTCATTCAAATGCCGGACGCCTACGATCCCGTCTACCGGACATCACGGTCGGACTCCGGTGAGACGGATACGATTGCGACCCAGTCCGGCTTCGGTCTCGTTTTTTTGAACCCGCGTCTCGGCGGACCGTTCGAACAACCGGAAGCCCGCCACTACATACACCGGTTGATTGCCTCGATTCGTCCGTTGATTCAGTCTGTCAGTGAGCGGGGTTTTCCGAACGACCGCGGGTTTCTTGAACATTACAGTTCCGTTTATCCGCTGCCGACCGGTCCTGCCGTTTCGTTTGACCAGCCGCTCCGGATCAAACTGACCGACTTCACGGACAAAGTGACCCGTTGGTTATGCGAGACGCTTGACGCACACGGTATTCCCTATGAATTTGTGCCGATTGGCTTTAAGGAAAGTATCACCGATTTCCAGGCGTTTGCGACAATTGATCTCGCCGTCCACGCCGAAGTCTTTGAACGGAACTTGCCGGTTGCTTTCCATCAGTTTTTGACGAACGATTTTTCACCACCGGCGAAGATGTTTCATCGAATGCCGGAAATGGAGACGTGGCTGGCAAAATACGACGAGACCCCGTTCGAAGACTGGATGGTCCTGCATCAGGCGGTCGAACGGCATTTGATCGACTCGTCTTATTTCATTCCGCTCTACGATGATACACGGATCATCCCGTTCCCGATCGAATTGCAAAATATCACGATCGACTCGTTTGGCTACTTTGACTTTTCCAAACTGTGGATCTCATCTTGACCTTCGACTGCCGTCGGAGGTTTTTTGTCGGTTACTTGACGAATTGATGGCATCCTTGTGACAAACATCACGTACTATTTTAAATCTAGTATTTAATCTATTGCATTAAAAACAGATGTGACGGATACTGAACTCGAACCTGATTTGACCATCCATCATCCGAAAAGGAAGTGTCTTTATGTTAACGTCATCGACCATCGCCATCATCAAATCGACCGTCCCCGTTCTCGCTGAACACGGTCACAGCATCACGCGCGTCTTCTATCAACGACTGTTTGCCAATCATCCAGAAATGAAACATATCTTCAACCAGTCCAATCAAAAAAATGACCGCCAGTCGCAAGCCTTGGCGACGGCCGTCTACGCCGCTGCCGCCCATATCGACCGGCTTGAAGAGCTGAAGCCGACATTATTGCCAGTCCTCCATAAACACCGCAGTCTGCAGATCAAACCGTTTATGTACGACATCGTTGGGACGGAACTGATCGGCGCGATTCAAGACGTGCTCGGTGACGCCGCGACACCGGACATCATCGACGCCTGGACGATTGGTTACGGTGAAATCGCTAATCTCTTCATTTCACTTGAGGCGGAGTTGTACAAACAAGATGAACACGACAAAGCGTTTGTCGGTTACCAGCCGTTCCTCATCGATACGATCACGACGGAAGCAAGTGACATCAAAACGTTTAAACTGATTCCGGCGGACGGACGTCCGTTACCGACTTACTTAGCCGGTCAATACGTCACGGTTCGGCTGCAAGCGCCGGACGGACTCTGGCAAAACCGGCAGTACAGCCTGACGAAAGCCGCCGACGAAGTCTCATATGAGATTGCCGTCAAACAAGACGGATCGGTGTCGGGACAACTCCATGACTTAACGGTCGGTGACTCTCTCTTATTAAGTGCACCGGCGGGTCAGTTCATATTACCGGATTCCGGTGCCCCATTCGTCGGACTTGCCGGTGGGATCGGTTTGACGCCACTGCTTGCGATGGCGGAAGCCGCGCTTGCCGACGGACGACCGGTCACGTTGCACGTCGCCGTCCAGGACGATCTCGATCGTCCGTTCACGTCACGATTGAACCAATTTGAGACATTCGGAGCAAGCGTCGTTCGGTACGCGGAACGTAATGCACAAGCCGGGACACGCGCAGGACGATTGACGCGTGATGAGCTGACTTCAATCGATCCAGCGGCCGAGACGTTTGTCTGTGGTCCGGAAGCGATGATACAGTTTGTCCGGCAACACTGGACAGGTCATCCGGATAACCTGTACTACGAAGTGTTTGGTCCGAGCCTCGCCCTTGCGGCACCGACCGTCGTCTCTTAACGCATAAAAAACGAACGACCCCACATGCGGGATCGTTCGTTTTTGTCTGTTTATGTAGCCGCTTATTCCGGTGTGATCCGTCTCCATAAGACGTTTAACAGCACCGTCATTCCACCAATCGGAATCAAAAACATCAAAGCCAGCATCGTCATATTATCCATTCGTTACATTCTCCTCTGTAAGCGTTTTTATTAGTATATCGTTTCTTTAAAGACACGCCCTCCGCCTAAAGACGGATTTGTCATCCGGCTTCATCCCGTCGCACGTGATCACGGGTTTTGTTACGCTTAAAGCGAATCAACAGGACCGTTGCCAGTAACCCCGTAGCGGAAAACAACACAAACACCGTCTCGATCGCAAACACCGTCGTCAAGTAGGAAGAAAGGGCAAAACAGATTGCGGAGCAGAGCGTCGACGCGGCGACCATCGCCGAACGAATCCGGCCCAGCAACGCATCCGGTGTCGTCTGTTGCAACAAGGTCGCAAACGGAATCCCAAACAAACTGAGGGCCATCCCCAGTAACAACATGCCACTAAAGGCAAACGGTAACGTCGTCGTCAGTCCGACCGCTAACGTAAAGACACCTTGCAATAGGATGGATAGTCGGAACATCTGTGTCAAGTCGAGTCGGTCCGCAAACCGGGCATAGAGGAGCGACATGCCGATACCACCGATGACGAGGGCCAGTTCAAGCAAGGAAAACGTGTGTGCCCCGCCCTGCAGGACATCCTTCGCAAATGGGGCGAGCAAGGCATTCGCCGGTGTAATCATCCAGTTGGCGATGATCCCGAACACTAAAATCCGGATCAACCGGGCGTCCTGAAGCAAATAACGGAATCCGGCCTGCAAGTCGCTCCAATAGGTCGTTTTTTCCGCGACTGCATCAACAGACGTCGACCGTAACGGGAACAACAGGAACCAGGCGATGACGTGCAGGATTGCCTCCAGTACTAAAATCGTCTCGATCGAGAATCGGGCGATTAACATCCCTCCGGCGAGTAGTCCCGCTAACGTCCCGATCCGGTCCAGGGTGCTCAAGTAGGCATTGGCGACCGGTAATTTTTCAGCATCGACGATCCGGGTCACGACCTTAAACGCCGTATTGCCGCCGATGACTTGTAAAAACGTCTGGACGACGAGTAGAACCAGTAGCGGAACCAGCGTCGTTTCCGTTTGCGTCAAGAGGAACCAGACAAAAAACAATACCAGGAAACGAATCAGGACGGTCGACTTCAGCAAGCGGACCGGTTCGACCCGGTCAATCCACGGTCCGATCAAACTGGAACTGACGAAACGAATCAAAAAGACGGCACCGATCAACAAAGTCAGTTCTGCCGGTGACAGCAGCTGGGCGCACGTCCAGTAGATGGCGATGTAGGAGACACTCGCCCCGACGACGGCAATCAAATCCGATGCGTAAAAATAACGAAACAAACGTGTCATCCGCTTCCCCTTCCCCGTTCACTTTCCTCATATGGATCGTATCGTCAGTTTTTTACTTTTTATCAGTTTACACTTTTTTACATAAGACGCCTAGTTGGGAAATGCTTTTTTACAAAATTGGAACTAGCCGACATCGTTTCGTCATATTGTGTTCATCTTGTTATCGACTTCTCATCGGACTGTAACGAAGATTGCAGGAATTGTCCTCTATACTAAATGCAGAAGGAAGTGAATAACCATGAGAATGCATACACGCACGGTTTCCCATCATCAATCGACTGACCATCCGTCTGAGGCACGGCTTGGTTATTACTTTTTACTCATCGTCCTGCCGCTTGGTCTCGCCCATTTGGCGCAATCACTGGTCCCCGTGACCAATTCGCCTCAATCGCTCTTATTATCCGTACTTACGGTGTGTGCGATCGGTCTTTTTTCGATACTAGGCAGTCGGACCGATGGCAGCCCGAAAACAACCTTCTTCAGCTACGCGCTGTTTTTAGTCGTCAGTTTATTGTCGACCTTTGCCATGCCCCTGATCTGATTGGATCTGGAAACATACCGGATTCGGATGCGTCCGAATCAGATAAACTCAAAAAAACCAGCCTCCTGCAAAAGCGGGAGGCTGGTTTTTTTGAGTCTGAATCAGTTGGCACCCACATACGTAAAGAGTGGTCCCCGGAGTTCAAACGAATAATCTTCGGCGTTGACGATCCCGACGATGGCGTCGCTGTTGAGCAACTGGTCGAGGAATCCTGCCATCTCCGCCGCTGTATGATACTTCGCGACATGTTTGCTGTAATCAAATCCCTGTTCCCCCCGCGAACGGTCAGCAAATTCCGTTTCCGTCGCAGCCGGTGCCAAGACTTTCGCCCGCAATTTTGCCCCGGAATTTTTCAGTTCCTGCGCCAGTCCTTCCGTGTAGGCACTAACATAGAATTTCGTCGCGCAATACGTGACAGCGTTCGGGACGATCCGGTAGCCGCCGCCGGACGAGACGTTCAAGACGGTTGTTCCTTCGACATCATGGTAGTCGTGGACATACAGACTCGTCAAGACCGTCAACGCTTCGATGTTCAGGCGGAGCATCTTCTCGATTTTTGAGACCGACACGTCCTTGACGTTGTCAAAATCACCGAATCCGGCGTTATTGATCCACGTCTCGATATCGAGGTCTTTTAATGACTCATACAAGTCATGGACATTGGCCGATTCCGTTAAATCGACCGACCGTAAGAGGACGTCACTGTCCGGTGCAAGAGCTTTGACTTCGTCCCGCAATTTTTCGAGTTCGTCCGTCCGTCGTGCGACGAGGACAAGCGATTTTCCTTTTTGCGCGAGCACTTTCGCCGTTTCGTACCCGATTCCTGAGCTGGCACCAGTAATGACTGTGTATTTCATCTGTAATTCCCCATTTCTGTTTGGTATAGTAAAAGTCTACAAGTTAGAGTTTACTCTAAGTCAAGCAAGAAAGGTGATACGACATGTATACGATTTCTGAAATCAGCCGGTTGACACAGACGACGGCGCATACAATCCGGTATTACGAAAAAGAAGGTCTGCTGTTTCCGACACGGACGGCAAGCGGTATCCGGCGTTATGACGAGACCCAACTGACGTGGCTCCGCTTTGTCTTACGCCTCCGGGCAACGCATATGCCGATTGATCAGATCCGGGAGTATGTTGAATTGTTTCTCGCTTCGTCCGATAAACACGATACGACGCGTGACCGGCTGCGCCTTCTTGAAGCCCATCAACAAAACGTGCGCGACCAGCTCGCTGAACTCATGCAGACGGAACAGCTGATTACGGAAAAAATTGCCACTTACCGCAAGCACCACCCTTCTGTTGCAGAGGAAACATTGCGCCCCATTTAAGAAAACGTCTGGTGCAATTGCTCAAACACTTCTTCCAAGCGGTCGATCTCAAGTTCCGCGTAGGCATCCCCAAGACTGATTTCTGTTGAACAATACCCGTCTTTGTCGACGAGGTAACCGACAAGACCAATCCTCGTCGTTTCCTGAATCTGTTCGAGCTTCGGGGAGACTTCATCCGACTGCCCCGAAAAATGTAGGTGGAACATGTTCGAGACGGGGACTTTCGGCGTCGTGAAGACACCCGGCAACGCATTAAACCGCTCTGCCAGTTGTTTCGCGTTTTCATGATACTGACCCATCCGGTCCTTCCGGAGTTCATAATAATGATCGGCTGAGACGATATACGGATAAAGACTGATCAAATCCCCGCCATACCGTCGTTTCCAAATCCGCGCCGTTTGACAAAATGCCGCCGGCCCCGCGAGAATCGCCCCAGCAATCCCGCCGAGTCCTTTATAAAACGAGAGGTAGACGCTGTCGAACAAGGCGGCTATTTCCGCTGCCGTCTTTTGATAATACGGCAACATCTCAAACAAACGGGCACCATCCAAGTGAAGACGAATCCCCCGTTCGCGGCAATGCCGACTGATCGCTTCCAGTTCGCTGAACGCTGGGGCGACCCCGCCAATTTCGCGTTGTGGGAGTTCAAGCAACAGACAGGCAACATCCGGCAAGGCCTTAATCTCGTCAAGCGTCATCAGCCGGTCCGCCTCGCCGACCAGCATCGTCTGGATCGGATGCAGTTCCTTCAGACCATCCTGCTCATGGATTTCGAGATGGCAGAGCGGATGATAGGCGACGGTCCGGTTTCCTGTCTCGTCCGACCAGATCCGTAAGGCGATTTGTTGCGCCATCGTCCCACTTGGGAAAAAGACCGCCTCTTCCATCCCGAGTTGGTCTGCCATCTTCTGTTCGAACGGTTCGATGAAGGGACCGGCACCGTACTGATCGCTTGAACGTCCGTCTTCGATTTCCGCGAACGCTGCTGTTAAGACACCGACATTCCGTTTGCCATGCCCACTGATCTGTCCTGTAGATTGTTGAAAGGTCGTCCGTAATCGACTCATCTTGAAACCTCCATTTTTTTAGGAAATAATGACTAATTTTTGAAAAAATCAAAACCTTTTGACGATGAATTTGCTATACTCAGTTCAGACTGATTCATCAACCGTTTTCGCGGCAAAAAAAGAGGTGGCTTCATGCTAACATCCATCCGACTGAAACTCGGATTATTCATTTCCGTCGTCCTGCTAATCTTGTTACTGATCAAATCATTTGTCCCACGCCTATTAACTCACGTTGTTTCTTTTTTCGACAGTCACACCGAATTTTCCTGTACGACCCGTTGTGGCGACTCCTACGAGCTGTCACTTCCTTCCGAACCGCTCACGCTCACTATTGATCCGATCATTGATGTCGTCGCGGCCGAACCGGAGCCGGCATTTTTACGGACGGGGTTTGATTCCTTGATCGTCGCCCCTCCCTATCCGTTCATCTTCATCTTACTTGTCTTCGTGACAGCCGCCCTGATTGCCCACTACATAAAAATCGTTCGACCGGTACGCTTCCAACCGATTCACTTTGCGACCAGTCGCGTTCAGGTCTTGCATTATCCGGATCACGATTTACCAGCAGAAGACATCCGCCAACATATGCTTCTGTTCAACCGTCGGCTACCGGAGCCCTTACAACGACAAGACCAGGAAACGATGACGGAATGGTTTGACCGGATCGAATTCCCGTCCCCCGTCAGTCCACATTATTTAGAAGTCCGATACGGTGACAAATTTTCTATTCCCGCCCACCAATTGACGTTCTTCAAACAGACGACGGAAGATTTTTTACGTCGTGTCGGTTCGATGACTGTCTGATGTCCATGTACTTGTCTTTGACAACGTGCATCGAAATCGGGCAGTTTTTTTGTGGTTCTTCTAACAAATCCCCTAAAAATCCAATTTCCGGTCACTTTTTAAGCCATAACTGATATTTTTCAAAAAAGATGGGTAATATATACTATATAGTTAAGTAACAGCTTATAATTTTTTGAACTGTTTTTTGGAAGAGAGCGAGGCGAAACGAGATGATTTCCGCACAAGAAGCATACTTCATCAAAAACGGTTTGAATGAACGTTTTCAAGACCCTCGAATCGACTGTGATTTTTCAATTTTCTCGCTCGAACCGTTTCAACTCTTATTACATGTCCATGATGAAGAGATGGATGAATTGAGTACGGAAACACGCTATGTCTTGAGTCGAAAAATTCGGTCCCAACTGAATCAACTCGATGCGAAAGTCGGCGGGACACCGGTCAAGACAGTGTTCGTCATTTCCGCTCCGTTGATTTCCGACCATTCCTATTGTGTGATTTTGCAATGATTCGATGATGAACAAAGAGCTCTGGCCCCATCTTCTGGATGAGATCAGAGCTCTTTTTTCATACCTCAACTGGCTTCATGGCTTGAAATTTGATTGCGACCGCTCGACTTCGCCCGATACAAGGCTTGATCGGCTAGAACAATCAAATCCTCTTCCGACAAGGTGTCATCCGGTCGGACGACGGCGACTCCGATGCTGACACTGAGTTGGCAGAGCGGTTGATAAGCAGCATGCTCGATGTTCAACTGTAAGATTTCACCGCGAATTCGTTCCGCGACATGCTGGACACGATCCGCCTGTTCCGTCAAGATGACGGCGAATTCCTCTCCGCCGTACCGGGAGACGAGACCATATTCACCAGCATGTTTTTTTAACGAGTCGGCGACTTTCTCGAGACACCAGTCCCCTTTCAAGTGACCGTACGTATCGTTATAGAGCTTGAATTCATCGACATCGACTAATATCAAGGCAACGTCCGTCTGCTGTTCCTTCGCCACCTTGAACGATGTCTCCAAATGTTCGTCAAACGCCCGCCGGTTCGGAATTCCTGTCAAGGCATCATGCAACGACCGATGGATCAACGCCTGTTTGCTTCGTTCGAGCCGGATTGTCTGCAAGAAGGCCATCAGCAGCAAAACCGCGACACTGACGACGATGACAATGACCCACTTGGCGGAAGCAGACGCTTGTTCGGAACGATCCGTCGCCTCTTGAATGATGTTATCGATGTCTTGGCGAATCTTCGCATTGATCGGACGGAACTGGTTGATATAGTCCATGCCACTGTATCGCTTTAACATCGCACGTTCCACTTGATTATCTTGGATCCAGCGAATTTGCTGTTCGTAAAAACCGTCCGTCCGTTGAATCAACGGGATCGCTTCTTCTATCAATAATTGTTTCATGATCGGATGACGTTGGTCGAGCATTCGTAACTGTGCAATCGTCTCCTTGAGTTCGGCGTTTGTCGTTTTGAATTGTTGGAAGGTTTGGTCATTTTGATTGAGCAAATAACTCCGGACCGTCAATTCCTGATCAAGCAACAACGGGAACAGTTGGGACGCGGCGTTTGAAATCGGAATCGCTTCCGTGATGATCCGGTCGTTTTCTTGTTCGATTTTTAAAAAGGCATTATAACTCCAGATGCTTGTAAACAATAAAGAAAACAATGCCAGTAGCAGGTAAAGTTGCAACGTCGATAGTTTCAAGTTCAGTCTGACCTCTTTCTTGTCCGTCGCCTCGACTTACGACCGATGACGATGCGGTGCGCTACCTTATTATCGGTATCTTGGGATCAAACCATTAGCGCTCTACTCGAAATAATGCCCGTTGTCTGCACATTCCAAACAATTTACGAACTCCTTTTTGATTTTTGTTGTTTTAATTCGCGTAACCACTCTTGTGCCTGTTCGGCGGAGTGCGTCAGATTATTATTTTTCCACCAGGCATAGATCAGACTGCTCGCCCCAAGACCAGCCGTCAGAGCCGTCTCGACCTGCGTCGTCTCAAACGGGAGTGGCGTATAGCCGAGTGCAAGTAACGTCAGATTCACGAAACTATACAGGGGAACGAGGAGACGGAGTACGGCGACGTACCGGCTCTTCATCGATCTGCTCCAAACAGGTGACGCCAAGTGACGGGACCAATCACTCCGTCCGCCTGCAAGTGATGCCGTTGTTGAAACTGTTTGACGACACGCGTCAATGTCGTGTCAAACCGTCCGGTCAAAGGCAGACGAAGCCGCTTTTGAATCAGCCGGATGACAGTTCCGTCCATCCAGGTCGCTGCCGGATGGAGCGGTCGTCCCGGATAACGGGGACCAAGCAACGGTTTCGATTGTTTATTGACGGCATCATAGAGCTGAAAATGCGGATAATCAGGGAAGTTGCCCCAATCGCCGCCCCACTGCATCTGGTATTGTTTCATTGCTCGGACGAGACGCTTCAATCGCGAATCGGGCGGTGCCAGAAATTCCGCCCGTTTTCCCCCGTCGGCATACAGAAACAAGTCAATAGCGACTCCGAAATTATGATTCGACGCGCCCCCCTTCGCATAGGTGACGATTTTTCCGGGTCGGGTCCGCCCGATTGCATACAAAGCGTCCTGTTCCTGTCTTGTCCGAAAGGCTTGCGCAATCCCGATTGGTAAACCTTCTGCCGCCAGTTCCGTGATGACGGCGCGGGTGATCGCGACGACGTCCGGGTCCATCTCCTTCGTCAACTTCCGGTCCGCCCGTTCGAGTAACCAGTCAAGTGATGGTGTCATAATATCCTCCTTGTTAGATGAGTTGTGCTAGCAGTTGTGCCAGTTCCGCTTGATCCGGAACGGCTTGTTCGAATTGCTGTTTCTGTTTTGCCTCGACCTGTTGCTGTTGCCTGCGTTCTCGTTCGACCCAGTCCGGTAAACGTGTCCGACTCGTTTTTTGTGGAGCGCGACGGGACCGTTGCTGACGGCGTCGTTCGTGTTCATCAATTTGCTCAGGCGTCAACAGACGCTGCTCCTTCAACTTGTTGACAATCGCCTTGATGTAGTTGAAATGCCGGATGTTCGCCGCCGTTGCTTGTTCGATCGCATGATGCACGACGGCATCACTGCTCTCTTCGACAAGCAGGTCGAGCTGACGGCGGATTGACGGGGTGACACGTCCGATTTCAGTGTCAAAGTGCTGGACGACTTCGTCCATGGTCTGCCCCGTTGATGAAGGTGAGTATTTTTTTAAGATATTTTTCTTAACCCCTTTTTCTTTGGGGGCGACAGGTGACTGCCCTGCTGCCGTCTCCTGACCTTCCTCCTGACGGGAGACGACGCGTTCCGGCAGACAGATCCGGTAACCGTTTGACGTCTGTCCGCCGTGACGGTCATATCGTTTGACCTTCTCAATCCATCCTTTTTCAATCAATGACTGTAAACACGTTTTGACGGTCGTCTTGCCGCACGGGACGGCGTCCGCCAGCGTCTGGTGTGACGGGAAGGCGAGTCCGTCCGGTCCGGCATAACTCTGGACCAGAAAATAAATCATCTTTTCATGGACGGATGCGAAGTTTGCTCCGTCGCGTAACAGCTGGTGTTCGATTCGTAAGTAAGGTTGCATGAATGGTTCCTCCTTTGATGTCAGGAGGGGACACCTCCTTTCTATGAAGGAATAACAGTCTCAACTATCCGTTTGTTCGAAAAAAAAACAGGCATGGTCTTCGGAATCAACTGTTCCGAAAAGCCGTGCCTGTCGTTTTACATGAAACGGAGATACAAATAAGGGAGCACACCTGCGAGCAGCATGCTGAACCCTGCCATGCCGAGCGTGACGACGATTGCTTTTGACAACGAAATCGTTTGTTTTCGATACGCCGAAAAAACGGCTTGAACGATCGTCAAGAGCATCAGTCCACTCAAGAGACACGAGCCGATGAAGAGAACTAGTACATCCATCACATGCTTCCTTCCATCATTTAGGATATCGTACTGATAGCTTGATGATATCTTTCCTTGACGGAAATCACAAGCTTGTTAGACTAGGAAGTAGAACGCTTTCATGAGACAGACTAAAAAGGAGTTTTTGGATGCAACGACAGCATGCACTACTTAACCGCCTCGACCAAATCGGGCGTCAACTTGAACACACACAGGATGCCTGGTTATTGCTTGGACTCGGCTCCGTCGGCCAGGAACTGGAGCGGCTCGATGCTTATTCCGACCTCGATTTTTTCGTCATTACGAAACCGGGACAAAAGCAGCGGTTCCTCGATCGGCTCGACTGGCTCGAGTCCGTTCATCCACTCAGCTTCATCTTCCAAAACACCGTCGACGGTTTTAAGCTGTTATTCGCCGATGGCATTTACGGAGAATGCGCGATTTTTGAACTGGATGAGATGCCGGACATCGCTTTTTCTCCCGGTCGAATCGTTTGGCAAGATCCGACATTCCCGGGCGTTGACTTGATGGTTTCAAAACAAGTACCCCCATCGATACGGCGGGATACACTCGACTTTGCACTGAACGAAGCCTTGACGAATCTGTATGTCGGACTGTGCCGCTACGCACGTGGTGAACGGCTGTCCGGTCTGCAGCTTGTCGAACAACATGCTTTTTCGCAACTCCTGTCCGTCCTTCATCTGCTCGAGCCGGAAGTCGTTTATTATCCGGACCAATATGGCAATGAACGCCGGGCCGAGCAACGATTCCCGCAAGCGAAGGAACGATTTGCGGACGTGCTCCAAGGGTACGACCGGGTACCGCAATCCGCGCTCGCGCTGCTCGATTGGCTCGAGCAACTGCACCCTGTCAATCAAGCGATGGCCGGTGAGATCCGGCGGTTGGCTGCTGTTTGTCAAAAACAAAACGAATTCAAGTAAAATGACTCGTTTCACGCGACTTTAATCTTAAAGCGTGTGGGACGAGTCTTGTTTTACATTCATTACTGTGTTTCAAGATTGACGGTCTAAGTACCCCTCTGCTTGCAGCTGCTCCAACTGTCTCGTCAAAAATCCGTCAAATGGGAAATCCTGTTTTTCAATTTTACTTTGCAGACGGCGCAGCATCTGCTCCGCCCCTTCAATCACCTCAAACGGATAATGATACATTCGCTGATGCGCTAAAAATTCCTCCTCAATCATTTTTGTAACCGGGACGTGACGATAAAACCTTTTGCATTGGTCCCGGATACGTGAAAGACGGGCGTATCCGGAATTTTGAGTGCGCGGTGTTTCGTGTATTGCACAAAATAGGTACGACCGGCAATTTGAATCTGATACGCGTGTTCTTGTTTGAGGTAATTCAAATATTCTTCGAGTACCCAATTTTCCTCATACATCTTCACGCTGTGCGGCAGACCGACGTAGCGGATGTGCCACGGTTCAAACGAGATTCCTGTCACTCCCTCTTTCCCCTTTGGATAACGGATGATAAAACCAAACTGATGCGCATGCTTAGCAAGCCATCTGCCCTCTTTCGATTGTTTCATTTTGCCGCGTGTCGAGCCGATGTCTACCGACAGACCGGTCTGGTGTTCGCTGTGTCCAGCAGGCAACGCAAAGTCCGCACCATATTCTTCATACAATTCCTGTTGCAGCTTCCCACTTCGGTAGGCACTATTGATTCGAAAGTGATCGATGCCGACCTTTTTCGCCCGTTGCATCATCCGTTGCAAAGCGGCTGCGACATGATCCTCAAGCAGTAAATCAGGCTCGACGATTGTTTCCGATACCTGTTTAGCGACGGTAGATAAATTACGGGGATCTTCTTGAATCTTCGTCTGCTTGTTGATTAACACCAAATCTCCTTGATACAAGGAAACCTCTTTTAAGGAAATCGATTGTGTCAAAGCCGGTGTCCGGCTCAAATAAAATTGATAGACGATGAGGCACGTTAATAGGACGACGATTGTTTTTTTCATGTTACACCCTCTCCTTTACTTCCTTACACTCAGCGTAAAGAAAAGGGTTTAAAGGAAAGTCGGGAAAAACCTTAAAGATTTCTTAAATCAGACGGCAACGTGACTTCAAACCGAATCCGTCCATCCGTTTGTTTGACTTCAATCGTCCCTTCGTGTTTCTCGACGATCGTCTTCGCAATGAACAAGCCGAGACCGGTCTGTTTCGTCGGCATGTTCCGGACTTGATCCACCGTATAAAACATATCAAACAGATGCGGGACGTCTTCTTTTCGAATCGGCGGACCGTAGTTATTAATTTGAATGGTGATGACCTCACCTTGGCGAGCTGCTCGAACCTCAATCGGTCGACTCACATCCCCGTAACGTAGGGCATTACTGAGTAGATTCTCGAAAACCCGCGCCAGTTCTTTCCCGTTTCCGTAGACGGTGAGATTCGGAGCGATTTGTTGGTCAATCCGACCATCGACTCGGCTGATCAAAGGATACATCTCGTCCAGGAGTTGAAGCAACAACTCGTGCAGGTCAACCATTGACTGTTCAGTCGCCTTAAGTGACAGGTCCAATTTGGAGATATCGAACAGGGTTTCCATCAACTCCTCGAGATCACGGGATTTTTTATAGGCGATCTTTGTATAGGCGACGCGTTGCTCGGCAGTGGTTGACGGTTGATTCAATAAGTCCAAGTATCCGGTCACTGATGTCAGAGGTGTCCGTAAATCGTGGGCTAAATTGGCAATCAACGTTTCTTTACTGCGCTGGGCTAATGTCTCGGCTTGAATCGCGGTCCGCAATCCACTGCTCGCCTCGTTGAGATCGTTTGCGATTTGACGGAATTCATCCTTCGAGGAAATCTCGATCTGATGCGAAAAATCACCGGCTGCCAATTGGCGGATACCGGTCGAGATTTCATTGAAGTATTTGGTATAAGTCCGCGTCAATAAGTAGAAAACGAGGATGGAGAAGGGAATATACAGCGCTAAAAACACATAAATATCGCCGACTTCGCGCATCCAAAATCGGTACTTCATGTAGGTATCGCCGTAAAAGACGTGATGATGGTAATAGTATTGCAGGGATTTATACATCGCGAACGTGACGACTGCTGCAATCAGCAGACTTTGGATGAACAGATAGATGATCCGCGTCCGGAAACTGTTGATGAATTTACGCATTGACCTTGTACCCCACTCCCCAGACCGTTTCGATCAACCTGTTCGCTTTGTTCGTATCCTCAATCTTTTTCCGTAAGGTCCGGATATGAACCATGACGGTGTTGGCCCCTTCAAAATAATCCTCCTTCCACACACGCTGGAAGATTTTTTCTGAACTGAACACTTGATTGGGCGAGCTGGCGAGTAACCAGAAGATATCAAACTCTTTTGGTGTCAAATTGACCTTTTGTTCATTGACCAGCACCGTCCGTTGATCTGCATCCAGACTCACGTTTTGGATGTTGATGACGTCAACCTTGGACGAAACCGTCTGTCCTGTCCATTGAAAGGCGCGCCGTAATTGAGCATTGACCCGGGCGACCAACTCCAACGGATTAAACGGTTTCGTCATATAGTCATCCGCCCCGATCACCAACCCGCTGATTTTATCAAGATCGGACTGCTTGGCGCTCAGGAAGATGACCGGTGTCTGATTGATCTGCCGGATTTTCGTCAACACTTCATGACCGTTCATTTCCGGCATCATGATGTCTAGGATCACAAGATCAATCGACCGCTGCTGAAACAACGTCAGACCTAATTTTCCGTCATGAGCAAGTAGCGTAGCGAATCCTTCGTTGCGTAAATGGATCGAGACGAGTTCGGCGATTTCGACTTCGTCTTCGATGATGAGAATCGTTCGTGTCTGCATAAGCTGTCTCCTTTTCTACGTCTGAACAGCTTATATGATGGCATAACGAATCCTTCATTCCCCTTTTTTCAAAACAGATTCCGCAGGCTTTTTACAATCGTTTCCAGACGTCGTGATTCTTCTTTTGGCTTAGTCTAAAATTACATTTTTTCCTTCCGCACGTAACTTGGCGAGGGACGTTTTCATCTGTTGAATCACTTCTTCCGTATGTCGTTCCCATGTCGCCAGCTCCGCGACGATGACAAGCGGTTGCTGCGACCGGTACGACTGCGTCGGATTTCCCGGAAAACGTTTGTCGGTCAAATTCGGATCATCTTCGAACGTCCCGCGCGGCTCGATGAGATAGATGTGTTCGGCACCATCTCCTTTGGCGAGTTCGGCGCCCCACTTGGCGGCCTCAAGCGTTGCCGTAAAATAGATGTAATTGGCGCGTTTGTCCTGATAATTGGATGGAAAATGCGCCTCCAACTGATCGCCGACGTTCAACGCTACTTTTGTCCCGTGGAAAAACGGTCCCCGGTCCAGCACTTCGGTTTGGTCCGTCATCAAAATCCACTTCCTCTCTTCAGTGTTCTTGCTTGTAGTATAAGGTGCGATTTGACAGAAAAGTAGTCTGTTTCCTTTAGGGCAATCGCGGTATACTTCTAGTAGAGGGATCCATCACACGTTACCTGGCAGACGAATGTTCCAGCAGGAGTTATTCAGTCAGTCGGGTTTTTTCCATGCATTTTAGTTCACAGCACGCTTAAATCGGCAACTGCAATTAATCTAGATTTCCTGTCCCAAAACTGTCCCAATTCGTTCTTCTCGTTTGACAACTTTTGTCAGCGTGGTATCGTGAAAGTATCAAGGTCAAGGATGTGGAAAATCATGTTCATCGTCGAGTTATTGATCAACGCCTGTATCGCGTTCACCGGATTTTATATCATCTCGAAAATCATCCATTCCACCCAGTTTTCATCCTCTACGATGAAGTCGATCATCATCGGACTGGCGACCGGATTACTGGGTGTCTTGTTAATGTTCAAAGGCATTCAAGTCAACGAGTCACTCCGGATGGATTTGCGACATTTACCACTCGTCTTACTGGCGTTTTACGGCATTCGTTTTCCGCTTGTCATTGCGACAGGAGTCATCGGCAGTTCCCGTTTTTTGTTTGGTGTCACACCACAAGCCTTCGTCGCGTTCATCGCGATTCTCGCCATCAGTACCGGCATGATTTACATCCACCGCAAATTGCTCAACCGACCGTTCCTGCAAAACATCGCCTTAAACGTCTGGGCCCTGTTAATGATCACCATTGCTGTCTTGATCAACTTAGGATTCAATGAAACCGCAATTTTACTTCTGCTATCGACCTGGACGATTGGCCTTGCCGTCGGTGTCCTCTCGAGTATGCTGACGCTTGATTTTCAGATCTTGAATCAGCAGGTCCAACTGTACAAGAAGTCAGCTGAACTTGATCATCTGACCGGTCTATATAACCGGCGGGTCTGGGATGCCCGGACGGCAGGACTCGAACAGGAAGGACGGATTTATAACGTCCTCGCCCTCGACATTGATCATTTTAAGCATGTCAACGATACGTACGGGCACGGTAATGGCGATCTCGTCTTACAACAGTTCGCCAACATCTTGAAACAAGAGACGCGTCCGCACGATATCACGGCCCGGATTGGTGGTGAGGAGTTCATGATTCTCGTCTATGACCTGTCCCCGCAAAAAGTCGTCAAGGTCGCTAATCGGATTCGGGAACGGATTGCGACGGAACGGTTTCAACTCGACGGTTTCCCGGCGATTGAAGTCACGACCTCGATCGGGATCGCCCACGGGAAGCTTGTGCACATACAGCAAATGAACGTGCTGGCGGACGAAGCCTTATACACGGCCAAACAACAAGGGCGGAATCGAACGATTCTGTTCGATCAAGCCGATCAGCAAGATGTCGCCGTCACCCAGTCGTCGACCGAAACAATTCATTCTTAAACACATACGTTGGGGGTTAGTTGATGTTTGAACAAAAAAATGAATTCATCACGACAGCGGAATCAATTTTATTTGTCAGTACGCTGTTCATCTGGTTATACATCAAACAATACTTTGATACCGTGGACACCTGGTGGTGGGCGTTCCCCGTGATGACGTTCGTCCTATTCTTGCGATCTTTCATCGGTCGCCGCGTCGACCTGAGCTTTGGTTGGAATGATGACGAAGAAGAACAAGAGTTGGATCAAAAACAACGTTAAACAGAAACAGCCCGGTCCTATCCGCTTTTTTCGGATAACGACTGGGTTGTTTTTTGGAGGATGCATCTAGTTTCAACGATTGAATCCCGTTATGGTTTTAGCGCCTTTTCCCGTGTCAGGACCATCTGGATCGAATAGATCCATTTCCCTGCGATTTCTACATCGTGGGCATCCACACCGATCACTTCGAAACCGATTTTTTCATAGACGTGTCTCGCCCTCGGGTTGATGGCCAACACACTTAAGGTCAATTGGTCTAAAGCCGTGTGCCGGAAGAGATAATCAATCAACAACTGTGTCGCTTCTGTTCCCAAGCCTCGATTTCTGCCATCCGGTCCGATCAGAATCCGGAAATTCATGCTTTGCTGTTGTTGCTCATAGTCGTTGACGACAACTTCCCCCACTAATGAGTCTGACTCCTGATCGATGATGGCCAAATCCAACCAATCCGGTTGTGCGTTTCTTGTGGCATACCACGTTTGCAGGGTCTTTCGGTCGATGCCGGAGGAACTTCCGGTTAATGTCCGGACTTCGGGATCGAGCAAACATCGTTCAATCCATGGAACGTCCTCCGTTGCAAAGGGACGGAGAGTGACCTTTTCTCCGATTAAGGTGGGTTTAACCGTTAAATCCATCATTTGATTGTTGCTCCTTCGTTTAGAATTCATACTTCTGGTCGTTTTTCTGGGAACTATTTCCTATTTCTGTTCGTACGATACAAGACGATTAAAGGAGGGGCTATTATGTTCGAATACCAATTTATCCGGATTGATTTTAAACGGTTATCCGGCAACCCGAAAGAAGATTACCGGGACGTCATTACCCAACAAGCGGAAGACGGGTGGCGGTTCATCCAACTCGTTGCACCTGATTTCGTGACGTCCGGCGTAGGGGTCGGATCTTATTATGAACTGATTTTTGAACGTCCTCGATCGTAAGACTGAGCATCCTGAAACGATTTCGTTCTGTTAGTATACCGAATCGTTATCCTCAAATGACACTTCCTTACATTTTTGTTCGTTTTCTGTTTCCTTTTTATCCTGTACAATCAAGAAAGTCTGATCATCTAAAAAGGAGGCGTCGCTTCATGAAGTTTCCAAAATGGCTGCTGTACCTCGGGGCGCTTCCGACGTTCGGATTTGCTTTTTACGCCATCACGAGTTCGGACTTCCGAACGGAATTCACGGCACTGTCGTCACTCAACGCGCCTGTCACATCCGTTGTGCTGACCGTGTTCGTCGCTTATTGGACATTGTTCTTTATCTTGACGAACGGACTTCGTCGACACCTCGACTTGATCGTGTTGTCCGCTTTGTTGCTGATCTGTTTTATCTTGACGAGCCTGTTTGCTACGCTCGATTACTTTCTCCCGTGAATGCCTCCCGCTAGCCATCTTTTTGATGGCTTTTTCCATTTTCTTCTTGCAATGCCGTCCACCGTCCCGTAATATCAATTGTAATAAATTTCTATATATTCAAAAAACAATTGTCAAAAACAGATTGACTTTGGGGGCGATGCTGGATGGATTTCAAAACATGGAAACACCCTGCTTTATTATTGACGAGTGTCGGGATTTCGAATCTTGGCGCCTGGGTCTACTTCATCGCGCTGAACTTGATTGTGCTCGACCGGACGAATTCGGCATTGGCCGTCTCCATCCTCTACATGCTTGTCCCGATTGCTGCCCTGTTGACGAGTTTTTGGTCGGGCAGCCTGATTGACCGGGTCGACAAACGGAACATGATGGTGCTTCTTGACGTGTCTCGAGCTGTCCTGATTGCGATTCTTCCGTTTATCGATTCGTTGTTTGTCCTCTATGCCCTCGTCTTTTTGATCAATATGGGCAGTTCCTTGTTCGAATCCGCTTCCCTGATCTACATGACGAAACTCGTCTCGCACAACAACCGGCAACGGTTTAACGCTTTAAAAAACTTCATCCAATCCTGCGGCTTCATTCTCGGGCCGACGATTGCCGGTCTCCTGTTCCTTGTCGGCTCACCGGCATTTGCGATTTATATGAATGCCGGTGCGTTGGCCTTGTCCGCCCTGATCCTGTTTTTTCTGCCGGACTTGGAGAAACGAACGACGTTTGCGGAAGCGGAACGGCTCAGCTTGCGGATGATTGCCGACGACTGGAAAGAGACGTTACGGTTTACGCACAAGCACCGGTACATCACACTCGTCTATGCGCTGTTCTGCGTGATAACGATTTTCATGTCCGGTCTCGATTCTCTCGAAGCGTCATTTGCGACACGGGTGCTTGCGTTTTCTGAAAGTACATACGGCTTCCTCGTCAGTATCGCTGGTGTCGGGATCATCGCCGGCTCTGTCATCAATGCGACGTGTTCGAAATGGCTCAGCCTGCGTTTTTTGATTGGCTTCGGTGCTGTCACGACACCGGTCGGATATTTAATCTTTGCGGCGGCAACAGATTTCATCTTCGCTGCCTTCGGTTTTTTCTTGCTGACGTTTGCGTTGTCGTTTGCGAATACCGGATTCTTGTCGTTTTATCAAAACAACGTCCCCGTTTCAATCATGGGCCGCTTCTCCGGTGTCCTTAATGTCGCCGAGTCGGTGTTTGTCATCGGTCTGACGTTAGCAATCGGGATGCTCGCCGAAGTCTTCTCGATCCGTTCGACCTACATCGTCTTCTCGCTTGGCTTCCTGTTGATCGGACTGATCACGTTACCAATCGTGTTTAAGCACTCGAAACGAAAGTTATATACGCTGACGGTCGAAGCAGAGCAAAAAGTCTCTTAACCCTACAACGCTAGGGGCAACGAGGATTTTCTCCTTGTTGCCCCTAGTGTTTTTTCGTTTAGACCGTTGTCAGTCAGGATATAGTCAAGAAACCTGCTAATTTCCAGCCAAAGGAGGGCTTCCCATGACAGAAATCGAATGCCTGTTCCACCTGCATCAAGAACTCGATCGGTATTCGGAAGACGAACTGCACTACATCTCACGACCGGGTGTCTGGTCGCTTGGTCAAATGTATGACCACGTGTTGCTCGTCGCCCACGAATATCTGGATGAAATCGAAGCATGTGCTTCACTCACCACTCGTTCAGCTGCCGGAAAAACGCCGTATGGCGAAGAGCTGTTCCGACAAGCTGCCTTTCCACCCGTCAAAATCAGGCTCCCGGATGAGATGAATGCACCGCCGAACAATACCGACAGTGCCGATCAGTTAAAACACCGTCTCCTTCAACTGGTCGAACGGATGGAAGACTGGTCATCACGGCTTGATCAGATCGATCCGACATCGAAAACGGAACACGGCGGTTTCGGTTGGCTGAACGCCCATGAATGGTATCGTTTAGTCGGTATGCATACGCGGCATCACTTCCGTCAAAAACAGGAGCTGGAACACCAATTACCTTAAGGTGTACCACTTGTTTCAGTTCCTCTCGACCACTCCAGATTCATTGCGCGAGAAGACGTGGCTGTGAACTGTTGAAAGCGTTGGTTCAACAGTTCGGCGGGCAAACAGATAATCGTTCAACCGGACCGGGAAGTTCGGCAGTTTGTTACGAACCCGAAGACCCACTTCCGTCCCGAACGGATACGCTTGTCCATAAACCGCTTTAATGTCGCCTTCTGGATTCAGCTGAAAAATTTGATTCAAACTGATGTCAGTCACCTCAGATATTGTTGGCGTCATCGACATCCAACCTGTGCGGGGACTTTGATGGTCGGTTCTTTGATCATCGTCTCACTGCCATACGTGCCGTTCACCCGGTGCAGGTAATAGATATCGTCGCTCGGACCAACCGCGACACCGCTCGCTTCGCCTACCTGTTGTTGTTCGTCGCTTGTTTTTGGCGACACAACATTCCCTTCATAGTGTTTACTGGTCGCTTGGACCGGATACGATTTCTTAAAGACCGGTTCTGCTCCCCCGCGTGACCACCACGCCACTGTCAGTCCAAGTACCAACATACTCCCGAAGAAGATGGTTTTCTTTTTCATTATGTACGACTCCTTTTTTTACTCCTCTCACTATACGTCTTTTGTTTCGTTTCCCTCCTCAGTCTAGCGATGTAACTTCCCTCCGGCTTCCATCTCTTCCCTTATTCGTCCCTTTTTTGCACGATTGTCACAAAACAGTAACGTTTCTGTCCTTTCTCCAATTGTAAAAAAGTGTATATTTAAACCATCGACTACACTAAAGGAGGCATTACCTACCACGTGAAATTCTTCAAATCCCCTCGAACGCTTGAATTGGAATGGATTCCGAAACAGGACTGGCAGACGGTCTGCACACAGCGAATGATTGACATACCCCATCATCCAAACGAACAAATCGTCGGACTTGCCTACAACAATCAACAGCAAGTCGTTCAAGTGACACGAAACTTACAGGCACCACTGTTCGGCTATTACGTCACGCTACTGGAAAACAGCCAGGCGAAAAAAACTGTCTTGTCCAAACGTTCGCACATGACCATTCAACACTTATCGACGCGCCTGTTCGGTTCCGTCGAACTGGCCGAGTTTTCGTTGCTCGATATCCATGTCCGGGAAGAAGGACTCGGTGAACGTGGTCTGTTGTTAGAAGCGTTGATCCATGACATCGAACAGAAGTACACCCACTACCGGGTCAGCGGAGATTTCACTGCCATTTCTTACGGCGGCCGCGTCGCTGCCGAGTGTTTTACACGATACGGGTTTACGATCGACCAAAATCAATTGATTTTGAAAAACTACCACGATCGTTTGTTCGTCAGTTAACCATCTACTGGGAGGTACATCCATTGCGCCTGAAAGAGAAACCATACGTCAAAGCCGTCGTCTACACACTGGAATTCATTTTACTGGTCGCATCCTATGTCGACTTATGGAAACGCCCACGCACTCGCGGACCCAAATGGTTGTGGGGTATCCTGATTTTTCTCGTCAACTATCTCGGACCGGTCGTTTATCTCGTCTGGGGACGTCATCCCGCGACGCCAACCGAGTCATCGATCCACGACTAAAAAAGCTTCACTCGTTCGTCCTGACGTTCAGGCAAATGAGTGAAGCTTTTTTGTTGGTATCAAGTGGTAGGAGATTCATCGATTCTGTGTTAATTTGAGTATAATGAATTACTAATTTTTCAACTTTCGAGGACCATTACTTAACCGTTTACACGGTGACAGAAAAGAGGGATTTGATGACATCACACCTATCCACTCCATCCTACCGTCATTGGCTGGCCATCCAAAAATTGCATCACCGTTACATGAAAGAAGTCAATGCCGTCTTAAAGGACTGGGGCTTATCAAAATCGCAATTTGATATGCTTGATACGTTATATCGCGAACAGAGTGCAACCCAAAAATCATTAGAAACGACACTCGAGCTATCCAGCGGTGCCATCTCACAAACCTTAAAAAAATTGTTTGAGCAACACCTGATCACACGTAAACGCATCGATCGGGAAAAACGACTCGTCTTGACACCGTCCGGGGAGACGATCGTTCAAGAATCGGCACCGGTCGTCGAAGTCATCCATGAACAGTACTTCAAAGCCTTTACGATGGACGACCACGAATCGTTTGACCGCCTGCTTCACAAGATGCAGAGTAATCACTTTTGATCATAAAAGGAGTTGTTCATATGATCCTTCGGCATTTTACACACCGTCGCTTTTTACCGGCAATCGTTGCCCGAGGCGGCATATCGGTTCAAGATACCGAGACACCATACTTACAGTTCGAGTTTAATCCAACAAGTGATCACCTGAAGCAGACGTTTCACCGGATGCAGCATGCTGCTGACATTCCGTGGGACGAGACGGATACGGTTGTCCTCGACTTTGATTTCGTCAAGATGCAGGCCGCTGATATCGACGTCCTGGAACAGGTTGAATCGTTTACGGGAAAAATCGAGTCCGTTCCTTCCAATGGTCCAGTCCGCTTCGTCAAAAACTTTTTGTCGCTTGGCTATTTAACGGAAGAATCACGGGAACAACTGTCTGAATACTACTGATCACACGTCAAGAACAGGCCATTCGTGCCTGTTCTTTTTGTCGTCAGCTGCGTCGATTGTAGATAAACATCATGATTGGGAAAGTCAGGACCTGAATGAAGAGCACAGACAACAAAGCTGTCATAATCTCGTCGATGACGTTCCACTGGACGAGTGTCAACATGATAAAAACATAAACCATACTCAAGAGGTATGACATGTGACCACTTTTCTGCTTGATATCTTCTTGTCGTTCGTCATAAGTTTCAGTAGCCGGGAAAATCAGATCGGTCGCCAATTGACTGATTCCGACCAACATAAATACGATACTGTGCGGACTCGCCCCATCGAACAGCGTCAGATAACCGCCGTAAATTAATAAAACTGCGGCGAGTAACCGATTGATCATCGGCATGTGTCTCATCCTACATCGTCTCCTTTTTTCTTCGATTCGGGAATAAAAATCGCTTCAATCGGATAATCAAACAAAGCCGCAATCGAAAATGCGAGTTCGAGTGACGGATTATACCGCTCCTTTTCAATCGAAATGATGGTCTGTCTTGATACGCCTAACGCCTTCGCTAAGTCCCCTTGCGACCACTTACGGGCTTCACGCAAAGCCTTCAATCTGTTCTTCATTCCCATCACTCCTCACTTCCAATAATAGGTAAAATCCATTTAACCTGTCAAGCTCCCTTTACAATCCGAGCAATAGAAAACCGCCAATCCATCTGATTCGATGGGTCGACGGGGTGACATCATGGTTTAATCGGTTGCGTGGCTTTGGGCTTTTGACATTTAGTATCTTCCCACCGCCAGTCGTTGATGAAGAACTGAAACATCAGAACAAATTGCGTGAAAATCACCTAATTCTTCTCACTCTCTTACAAGACGAGGTGCTCACGCTATTTTATCTTTCCTGGCAGTCAAACGACAATATTTCCACTTCACACCCTTGTCCCTCAAGATTCGGGCTGCACGCGTACGGTCCGACTTTCCAGTCCCCTTCCCCGTGCAGATGCGCAATCCGTAACTGTTCCTTCGTTTCGCCGTCCACAAAATACAGTTCTACGTCCTGGTTTTTAAAGACAAGCTCAAACGTCAACGGATGATCAAAAACGGTATTTTCAATGTCCCGCGACGACCAGTCGGAATACCCGAATGACGTGACGACGGCACCGAGATGCGATTTCCCTTCCGGAATAAATTCTGCTGAAACTTTTAGCCAGTGATCTTCGTTTAGATAAAGAAGGATTCCTGCCTGATCATACGTCTGACGCGGATCCAACTTCACTTCAATCCGGCAGGAGAACGATGTTGACGGAATCGGTCGAAGTAAGGCGTGACCAGTCATCCGGTTAAATTGATAGTATGTATTTCGCCAAAAATCGGTATCGCCTTCTGTCTTAAAGGTCAGGCGTTCCTGTATACTGAATTCTTTTGGTTCGTTCAACCAAGTAAAACTTTTCCACATATTGATTCCTCCTATTTTTTATAGATTAGCGCTATAACACGCTATTAACCGCTAGTCATTTCTCATTTGTTCGAACTCTAGATGCTCAGGCGATCCATCATTGGATGAATCCAAAAATCCGTGCCCCCAATATGCTGCTGTGTATTTTCCGTCTTTTTTCTTCACATTAAACAAATAAGACGTTTTTGGTTCATCATCTAAAATAATGTCATATGCGTAGCCGAATTTCCAAAACTGACCTTTAATTTGATAATCTTCTTTTTCTAACTTAAATTCTTGTTTCAGCTGTTTTTCCAAATACAGTTGGTGCAACACCGTTTGATGATAGATATACAAAAAGCAAGACAAAAAAACAAGAAGAATGCTAAGTAAGATGAACCGCCCAATCCGCCACTTGCCGTTTGCTTTCCAAAAGTTCGTCATCAGCTCTCCTTTCCTGCTGTTCCGACGTATGATACGGTACAGACAAGGAAGATATAGTTAACAAACTACCTAATTATTTAGAAAGAAGTGATCAACTTGAAAAAACACCTCTTGATGCTCTGCTTCCCGTTCCTCTTCTTAATCGTCCCGTTATGGGCGGATCAGCTGTCGCCGCTCTTACAGGCCGTCTTTTTTCTGATGCTGTTCATCTCTGTCTGTTTATCGCTACATACCGCGTGGTCTCTGTTCAACCGACGTTTCCCGAAGTGGATGGCGCGCGTCAACAGACTTCATCCGGTTCTCGGCATTTTGCTTGGTCTCGTTCTCTTAGCGGCGTTCGGTTATCTGTTCTTCACCGTTTTTTCGATTGTGCCATTTGGTCTGCTCCAAGGTGTTTCGACGATTGTCTTGATGTACATCGGGTTGGCGATTTTCGTCTTCCTCCTCAGCAGTTTCGTTGAAGGCATCACCCGCCAATCGAAAGAGAGCCTTTTTCAACCCGTTTTAATCTTCATCTCCGTCTCTTATGTCGTCTTGACGACATTCGGGATTTTACAGCTCATGGCGTAACCTCTAAACCCGTCTGCGCATGGGTTTAATTTTCGTGATGCAACGTACCGTCTGCATCGATCCGGACATGTAGCTTGCCGTCGATTTCGAGAACGAGTGGACTTGTGACAGCCTGTTTCGGTGAGAACAACCACGTCCGTCCGGCTCGCCCGAGCAACAGATGAGTGCCGTCTTCCGGTGCCCCGAGGAAGTTTAAGAAATCCACGTTAATCGGCTGATGGTAGCGGTGAAAGACACCGAGTTCAGCAAATCCTGCCCCTACACCGGCGACGTCCGGCGTCGTCACGTTCATTTCACCGATATCCAGAATGTCACTCACCGCAAAACTTTCAAGCGACTTATTCGGATTGACGTCATGCCGGGCAATCAATTCGACGACGTTCTCGTCCGGATCGTAAAAGTAGACGGAATGGGCATTGATGTTTTCAAAAAAGATTTCGTCTGCTCCGTCCTCGATCAATAACGGCACCTGCTGTTGCAACCAGTCCTTCGCCAGCTGAAACGCATTCCCCGGAACGTTGAACGCAAAGTGGTATTGTTTCGGTTGCTGTGTCGTATCCTGTTCAAACCGAAGCTGACTTGTCCCAATCTGAATCGTAAATGAAGTAGCAGTTTCTTCGACGAGTCTGAAGGCAAGCGTCGTCGTATAAAAGTATTGCATCGGTTTTACGTGATCCGTCCAAAGTGTTGCTGCCGTAATTTTCATTCCACATTCCCTCCGTCAGTCTTTTAAATTCACTAGCTTCAGTATACAACAATTGATGTATAATACTGGTTAAAAAGTAAGTACATACCTATTCAGAAACGGAGGAAAACAGATGAAACGTTACAGTATCGCATGCGTCGGAATTTCAACACACATTACAGAATGGGGCAACCCGAATCACCCGGTGATTTTTTGCCTGCACGGTCTCGGCGGAACCAGCCTCAGCTTTATTGAACTGGCCGATGCTCTGAAACATGACTACCGGATTGTCTCGATCGATGCACCGGGTCACGGGAAAACCGAACCGTTTCCGGATGAACGGGATTATCAGTTTGCCCGGTTTTCCGATTGGCTGAATCAGCTGTTCGAACAGTTGCACATCGAAGACTTTTATTTCCTCTCGCACTCCTGGGGCAGTTTCATCGCGCTTTTCTATCAAAAAGAACAACCGGAGCGGGTTCGCGGATCGATTTTGATTGATGGTGGTTATCAGAGTAAACGGTTGCGGGGTACACCACTCGAAGAGGAATCTGCATTTTACGATTCGGATTTTGAGGAGTCCGTCGCGACGTGGGAGGAATTTCGGGACGTTGCCGTTTATGGACCAAAGATGCGCCGGTCGCCGTTGCTTGATCTGGCCGGAAAAGATTTTGTCCGGATGCAGGACGGGCGTTACTACTGGCATGCCCGGGCGAAAACGGCACGCGCCATCTTGACGGCAATGTATCAAGACGAGATTCTCGACTTCCTCGACGATGTCCCCGGTGACAACCTCGTGTTGCTCCATGCGACGTTACCTGTCTCGGAAGAACCGTTCCGCCAACAAGCAATTGTCCTGTGGCAGCAAAAAACCGGTGGAACTGTGATGTCCGCTCCGTCAACTTCCCACATCGTACACTGGGATGATCCGCAGTTTGTTCTGCAGGTGATTCAGGAAAACTGGACGATTTCAAAATCGCTTCACTCATAAAATATGAAGGAGAATCATCATGAATTTTGTTTTTGATTTGGACGGGACCCTCTGTTTTCAAGGTTTGCCGTTGTCTCAACCCATTACAGAGGCGCTTCATACGCTTGAAGAAGCGGGCCACCGTGTCATCTTCGCTTCGGCACGACCAATTCGCGATCTGTTACCGGTCCTTCCGAAAACGTTTCATCATCACCTGTTGATTGGTGGAAACGGATCGTTAGTTTCTCGGTGTGGAGAAATCGTTTATTCAAAGCCCTTTTCTCCGTCCGATGTCATCTACATGCAAAAACTGATTCAACAGACGGATGCCACCTACTTAGTTGACGGTTTGTGGAACTACAGCTATACGGGGACCGCGTCACATCCGATTCTCAAGAATCTAGATCCGTTACAATCCGCAAAAAACGTAAGTCTTGCAGAACATGACACTATTATAAAAGTCTTGATTTTAAGCGCAACGAGTATGGAGGACTTTTCGGAAGCATTACGCGAGATTGATGTCGTTTCGCATTCGCATGGTGAAGAGCAGGTGCTCGACATCAGCCCGAAAGACATCCATAAGCGACATGCCCTTCACATCATGGGCATTACAACAGAAGGATATGTCGCGTTCGGGAACGATGCCAACGACATCGAGATGTTTAAAGGTGCCGTTCATTCGGTCATGATCGGTAGTCATGTCGATCTGGCTGCCTATGCGGATGAACAGATTCCCTTAGACGGTTTGTACGAAGAACAACTTGTCGCTAAACTACGTGAATTGAGCCTCCGTTTCAGTACCGAAAATTGTTTGCCGACTTAATTTTAAGCATCGGGCGAAAAAAGACTACCTCATGTGTAGTCTTTTTTTCATTACCAATGGGTTTGATTTAAATCAGATGATAGTATCAAGCGACGCTCTCCAAAAACTGCCGAACATCGTTCCGAGACTTCAACACGATGATGGTTTTGGTCGACGCAACTTGGTCGAGTTTCGATTGGATGTCAGGTCGTTGTACGTTCGGATAATTCCAAATCCATTTCAAAAAGGCAAAATCGATTCTTTCCGGACAACCTGCCGCCATATCTGTTCTTAGCTCATGGCGGTGACGGATTGTCCGTTTCAAGACGCGGTACACACACGTCACTCGCGGCAGATCAAGAAAGATGATCGTATCCGCCGTAATTCCCGTCGATGATCCAGTCGTCCCGCGCAATCAAATCTGCCTGAATCCGTGTTTGTTCTTCCCGTGGAACACCTTGCCAGTTCGGCTTCCAAAACAATGTATCCAGGTGATAGACTGGGATGCCCAAGGCACGGCTGAGCTGTTTCGCTAACGTCGACTTGCCGGAGCCCCCGGAACCAATCAGCATAATCTTTTTCATTCCGCTTCCACCCACTCCAGCCGGAACCGTCCGCCGGGACCAATCTGTTGCACCAACTCCCGGTCTGCTTCAATCACGCGTCCAATGACATTGACCCGTTCGTCGGTCGCAAGATTCCGTTTCGTCAACTGCAACTCGCCGGCATACCGTCCGTAATTCAGATTGTCGATCGTGACCGATCCGACAGGCCGGTCTGATAAGGTCGCGGGGTCAAGTAATCCATTGCCCGGTCGACCGTAAGCCCGTGACTCGACCGATCGGATGACATCCCGCGCCGGATCCATCCGATTCGTCTGGATACTCGTCAACAGCGGATCGTCGCCTTGACCCGTTACCCGGAGGACAATGATTCCCTCCTGATACGCGGCAAATTGCTGCATCGAACTTTCCGACAAGCCCGGGTCCCCGATCAGAATCCGATCAACGGACGCTTCCAGCTCGAGATAACAGGCAAACGGTGATTGTCCGCGGTGGTCTTCGAGCGTCGGTAACGTTTCGTGAAGCGGACCACGCAGGTGTCCGTCTCCCGGAATAAAAGCTTGGACACGGATCCCCTGTTCACGGAGCCACCGGTTTTTATCATTGAACCAGTCACGATCCAGTCCCGTTTCCGGTCGCGGATAAAAGTTGTGCCACACCTCGACCTGTTCAAGTACGAGCCCCTCCGCTTTCATCGCATCGAGTTCCTCCGCCGTCAGCGTACTGGCGTTTAAGGCGATCATCATCTGTTTTGACAAGTCCGCGACCTGTTTCGGTGTCACGCCGTAGTCGACACGTAGTCCGGTCACCCCCCATTCGGTTAAGGTATCGGCATCCTCCCACGTCTTGCCGAGCGCGGCAAGGGAAGTCGGGGCGATATCCGCGACGAGTTCCATCTCGAGCTGTTGCGCCAGTTGCCCGAGCGTCCGCAAGCGTTCCGTGTACAACGAAGGATCGTCTTCCGGAATATGTAACGAGGTAAAGATTGAGGTAAAACCAATCGTCCGCATCTGTCGGATGCTGTCTTTCGCCTCATCTGTCAGTGGTTCACTCAAATAAACGGCAAGTCCTTTCATCTGTTTCACTCCTTCTTGTCAGCGTAGTGTTCAAAGACCGTCAATTGTTACTAAAGTTCCAATATAAGAATTTTTTAGGAGGTACTTCATGAATTATGATACCATTAGTACGAGATCCATAAAGGAGAGATTGTATGAAACGAATTTTGATTCCTTTCCTGTCGATTGCCTGTCTGGTATTGATCTGGAACGGCTACAGTCAACATGCCGATTCAAAGACGGACCTGTTCCACTTTAAACATTCCTATGTCGGCGACAACAGCGCCGTCGCGAATATCGTCAAAGAACTGGCACACCATCAAGAGTTGCATCAGATTGCCCTCGAAACGAAACAAACACCGTATGGCATCCATTTGACTTACAAGGACATCGAGACGGAACAAGTCGAACAGGAAATCAAAGAAACGGTCCTGTTCAACGCGACCTACCTGTTCGTTCTCGTCGATAACGTCGACCGGATTACGTTTACCTTCCCGGATTATACCTTCACTGTGACCCGCGATAAACTGGATAGCTGGTACAACACGCAACTCAGCACAATCGAACAGGAACAAGCAGTCACAAAATTGATTCAGCGTCATTTGAATTCTGAAACCAAGATCAACCAGGTTTTCGCTGACTGATCTTAAAAAGTAATTACTTATCTACAAACTAATGGAGGTCATCTGCATGTTCGCCTGGTTCGGCATGAGACAGGTTAAAAAAACGGACCGTCAATTCTTTGGAAATCTGCAAAAACGGACTGTGACCTTGATCCTGCTGACAGCCCTTCTCGTGTTGAACGGTGTGAAGTCTCTGTTGACTTACCTGATTCCCGCAGCATACTTGACTGACTCAATCATTGCTGTTCTGCCAGGGACAGCGGGAGTTCTTGTTGCCTTGGTATATGTCTTGGTTCTTGAACGTATGCTACAGGACAAGACTGTCGACACGAAGATACAATAAGCGGGTCAAGTGTAAAAAAAGATGGAACATCACCTCAACGTGATCTTCCATCTTTTCATTTCCCCTGATATCCTTACATCCAGTTAAATCCCGTCTGCCATTTCTTCTTTGAAACCAAACCAGAACGTAAAGAAGAATCCAGCTACGTACGAGATGACGAGACCGCCAATATACGTCAGGTACATCCCGTTATCAATCAATGGTGTCAACGACAGACCGGATACACCGACCCCAAGCGCCGCTGTCTTCATCGTCGCTTGGAAGGCACCGCCGACTGCGGCTCCCATACAAGCCGTCAAAAACGGACGACCGAGTGGTAACGTGACCCCGTACAGCAACGGTTCACCGATACCGAGGAAACCGACCGGAATCGCCCCCTTGATGATGTTGCGTAACCGTTGATTCCGTGTCTTGACGAAAATCGCCATCGCTGCTCCGACTTGGCCGGCTCCCGCCATCGCAAGAATCGGTAACAGTGCCGTGTTGCCAATCGTATTTAACAGCTCCAGATGAATCGGTGTCAATCCGTGATGGAGACCGACCATGACGAGCGGCAGGAAGAATCCGGCGAGGACGGCACCGGCAAGCGGACCACCGACTTCAAGAATCACGTTGATTGCTTTCATGATGCCGTCTGATAAAATGCCGGCGACCGGCATGATCGCATAAAGTGCCGTAAAACCGACAATCAAGACGGTAAAGAGTGGCGTAAAGATGATATCAATCGAGACCGGCATGAACCGACGGATATGTTTTTCGAGATACGTCATCAACCAGGCGGCAAAGATGACCCCAAACAAACCACCCCGACCGACGACAAGCGGTTCACCGTAAATAATGATATCGACAAGCAGCGGATTAAATAGAATTCCGCCGGCAATCGCCCCGAGGACCGGTGTGCCGCCAAATTCCTTCGCCGTATTCCAACCGACGAGAATCGCTAAGTAGGCGAAGACGGTACTACCGATCAATAACAGAATCTGCATCCACGTTTCTGTCGCATCAACCCCGGCATTTTTCGCAAAGTTCGCCGCTCCATTGATGATCCCCGACGCGACGAGTCCCGGAATGAGCGGGATGAAGATATTTCCCAAACGACGTAAAAAGCGTTTGAACGGTGACTTTTGTTTGTCCTTCACTTTTTGCCGTTCGATGGCAGCCCGTTCTTCAAACGTCAGATTCTCATCGACCGACTCTTCACCGATTGCAAGCCCCGTCTCACGACTCAAATGATCGGCCACCCGGTTGACCGTTCCTGGTCCAACAACGATTTGCAGCGTCTCGTCATCGATGACGCCCATGACACCGTCAATTTGTTTGAGAGCCTGGATGTCCGCTTTCGTCGGATCTTTCAGCGACAACCGGACACGTGTCATACAGTGGGCCAGTTGCCGGAGATTGTCTTTTCCCCCGACATGTTCAAGAATGGCGGATGCGAGCATTTCTTCCTTCTTCATGTTCGTCCCCCCTTAAAGCGCGTCGCGGACGAATCCGTGCGCACGTTGTAATCGTTCGACCGCCTCAGTATACGAAACGTCCGCTAAAATCATGACGATCGCCGTCTTGACGTGACCATTCGCCGATGTGAAATAACGCGCAGCTGTCTCAAGATCAACCCCTGTCGCTTCCACGATCATCCGTTTGGCCCGGATTTCGAGTTTTTCATTCGTCGATTGGACATCGACCATCAAGTTTTGGTAGACCTTCCCGACACCAATCATCGCTGCCGTCGAAATCATGTTCAAAACGAGCTTTTGTGCCGTGCCGGCCTTCAGGCGTGTCGAGCCGGTCAAGACTTCCGGTCCGGTTTCGACTTCAATTCGGAAGTCCGCGTGTTCACTGATCGCCGCCTGCTTGTTGCAGGACAGGGCAGCCGTCGTCGCACCGACTTCACGTGCATAGTCCAGACCGCCGATCACGTAAGGGGTCCGGCCGCTTGCTGCGATGCCGATGACGGTGTCATTCGCCGTCAGCTGAAGTGCCCGTAAATCTTCGACAGCAAGCGTTTTGCTGTCTTCCGCCCCTTCGACGGCTTTGATGAGTGCCCGTTCGCCCCCGGCAATCAGTCCGACGACCATGTCCGGTGAGACCCCGAACGTCGGCACACATTCGGCCGCATCCAGCACACCCAATCGGCCGCTCGTTCCGGCTCCGATGTAAATCAATCGTCCGCCCGCTTGAAACGATTGAATGACCCGATCGATGACTTGTTTGATGACCGGTATTTCCTGTTGAATGACAGCGGCGACCGTTTGATCCTCCGCATTCATGACCGTCAACATGTCTTCAACCGACATGTCGTCGAGACGCATCGTCTTTTCATTCCGGCGTTCTGTCGCTAATTTCTCTAACATGACCTTCATCCTCTCTGACAACTCCTTCTACTTTCTATCCGAAAAATATAATAACAATTAAAATTAATAATAAATGAAATTTAATTTCAAAAAGAGTCAATAGGGAAAGCCCAATCGGATTGATTGAGCTTACCTATTCCCTACGTCCTTACCGGTTCCAGTTGCGGAACCCATCCCCAAACTCGAGGTGAAGTTTGTTCCGGAACGTACCGTCTTTGAACTTCGGTACATCAACCGGCAGTTTTCCTTGTGGTTTCACTTCACCAAAGATGGCGCGAATTCCTGCCGGTAAATTCGGTCCGGCTGATTTCGTGTTCCCGGCTTCCGAGTCCGGACCATTTGGATCTCCCTTAAAGCCGTAGACAAGCAGTTGCGCTTTCGCGTCCGGTTGCACGGCGACATCATAAGGGTTTCGGAGACTGAGCAGGACGGACGGTGTTTTTGTACGTTTCGCCTGACGGAACACTTCCGCCGGTACGTAGTGATCCGCTGACGTCGCTTTCAGCTTGTCACTGTTGTTGACGTTTGAGCCGACGATAAGGTAGTCCGCAGCTGCCAGCTTTTCTTGCAGATTCGGATTTTGATCCAGATGCGGCGTCGACGCCGTATAGTTTTCCGTCAATATGTTCACGTGTTTCAAGTTGCCGGCGTTTTTCTCAAGCGACCGGATTGTCTTGACCATACTGTCCGTCTGATCTTTTGCCGGCGACAAGACAAGGATCGTCTCCCCTTTTTTGGGTTTGAACGGCAATGTTTTCTTGTCATTTTTAACGAGCGTGACCGCCGCTTCCGTCATTTTTCTTTCGAGCGCCTTATGTTCCGGACTACCGACGATTGTTTTCGCTTGCGCCAGTTTTTCATCGAGCGTGACAGGTGTGTCCGTTTCATTCCAAATGCCGCGTGTTGCTTTTAACGTCAAAATCCGCGAGACAGACTGATCGATGTCCGCTTCCGACAGCTCACCGCTTTCGACAGCTTCAATCACGTCGTCAAAAATCGTCTCGAGTTTCGTCACGTCTTGTGTCGACCGGAGAATCGTCGGCATCAAGGCGATATCGACGCCGGCTTTAAACGTCTTGATGACTGCTTCCGACTCCGTGAAGTTGTCAGCAATCGCCTGCATGTTCAAGGCATCGGTAATGACAAGTCCCTGATACCCGAGCTCTTCCCGCAAGACGCCGGTGATGACGTCATCCGATAACGTCGCCGGTAACGGGAACGTGCCTTTTGTCGATTCGACGACTTCATCCTCGATTTGCGGCATCCCGATATGTCCCGTCATGACCATATCGATTCCTTCAGCAATTGCCCGTTTAAACGGAATCAGTTCTAGCCGTTTCAGTTCGGCAAGTGATTTATCGACGACCGGTAAACCGTAATGCGAGTCGACTGCCGTATCCCCATGTCCCGGGAAGTGTTTTGCCGTCGCAGCGACACCCTGCTCCTGAATGCCTTGCGTCATGGCCGAACCCAGTTCCCCGACCAGCTGCGGATCACTTGAAAACGACCGGACGCCGATGACGGGATTACCCGGATTGTTGTTGACGTCTAGGACCGGACCAAAGTTAACGTTGATTCCGAGGGCCTTCAACTCGGACCCGATGATGCCTCCCGCCGCTTCCGCGTAGGATGCACTGCGAGTCGCTCCAAGTGCCATATTACCCGGTAAATTCGTTCCCGTTCCGAGTCGTGTCACGATCCCGCCTTCCTGGTCAATCGTCACGAACAACGGGATATCGTTGCTTGTATCCTGCTTGACGACCTCCTGCAAGTCATGGACCAGTTTCGTCGTCTGCTCCGTCTCGCTGACATTTTCCGCAAACAGGATGACGCCCCCTAAATCAAACCGGTCGATGACCCGTCCGACTTCCGGTGCCAGTTGCGTATGATTGACCCCGTCCCATAACCGGAAATCCGGCATGATCATTTGTCCGATCTTCTGCTCAAGTGTCATCTGATCCAGTTGTGTGTCGACCCGTTCCATAACGGATGGTGTCGTTTCGGCCGCGACCGGTTGCATTGGCAGTGACGCGGCGAGTAGCGCCGTCGTCAATCCGAGTGTTGCTGTCCAGTTGAGTTTCTGTCCCATATGCTCAGCTCCCCTTTTGTTTTGACCCCTGTTTGAACTCCTAAATCCATCTGACCATCCACTGCTTGGCGTTTTTTCAAACTCCGTTGGTGCTTTCCCCTGCGTTCACCGTTAGTATAACAACCACACCGATAAGAAACAATGTTTTATTTGAAAGCGCAAACAATTTGAAATAAAATTTCTTTCGCCATTCTTTTCTGACATGACTAGAGATAGGACATCCTGTACAATTAACACATCATCGCAATCAAACAGGAGACGAATATGACATGAAAAAATTCCGTGGCAAACGCCGCTACTTTCGACAGCTTCAAATCGAGCAACACCTCACTGCTCACAAACTGGATTTCAGTCCCAACAGTTGGTTCGATTTTTGGCACGTCCATCTCGATTTTGACGGACGCGGAAATGGCCATCTCAAAATCAGAAAAGCACATGTCCGAGCTCTGCTTCATCTCATGAATGAGCTGGACGCCGAACTTCAAACGTGGGGACATCCTTACCAACTGTGGATCGAACTGTCCCGTCAAGACGCTGGAATGGATGCGGTTTTTGTCCATTCGAACAATCCGAACGATGACAACTTCCCGCACACCGTTCTGTCCTTATCGAACTCGGTGGGTCCGCTACCGGATTATCTCGAATCCATCGATGACTTGAAGAACTATCAAATCCATTCGTACGAACGGAAAGACTACGATGCGTTTGATGATGACATCCCTGAAGAAGTCATCGATCAGGTGCTCGTCATTCAACGATTGGACTGTCGCTTTCCACTTTGATATTGGATTAAAGATCAAAATAGGAACAATAGGAGATATCGTCATAAGAGAGTAACGGATTGCAATGACAATCAAGTAAAGGAGAATTACGAGAATGAGCATCCGTTGGAAAGAAGAAACCATTTTGTTCGAAACGTTTCGCGAGGCGGACGTATGGGCGGACTCGATTGCAAATGAAATCCATGGTCGAACGATTGACGGCTACTGTACACCCGACTATAAGATTGCATGTGCATTAGCCTTTTACTTGGCGCAAGTTCCGATATCCCGGGTTCGAACCAGAGAAATCCCTTTTGATGAGATCATCTATTATCAAGTTTGGATAGAAACATCGCAATAGATGGGTGAGTGACAAAAAAATCAATAGAGTGGACAGATATTACTGATTCTTTCTTAATAGAAAAACAAAGACCACATCCAACCCGATGTGGTCTTTGCAGATCGTAGACAAACCCTCATTTCAACATTGAAATGAGGGTTTGTCTTATGTAGTCGTATAAAATGGTCTGAACAACAAGGATTCCCACCGGAATCCCATGACCAGTTCGCCAATTTTTTGAGGTTCAGGGCACTAAAAGTAAGCATCGCTTGTCACGTTGTTTTTTTCAA
>NZ_MOLV01000026.1 GCF_001870785.1 Exiguobacterium sp. KRL4 | reverse complement strand
CGTTGCCAGGCCATTGAAAGCACCGATCTGCATGTGCAGGTCGGTTTTTCTTTTAAAAAGCAGTCAAAAAAATGATGTTAATATAAGTTCTTTTAGAAAAAACAACAAGAAAATGAAATAACGCTTGTATTTTTTTAAAACACATGTTATATTAATATCTGTCGAAACGTTATATCATCGCGGGGTGGAGCAGTCTGGTAGCTCGTTGGGCTCATAACCCAAAGGTCGTCGGTTCAAATCCGGCCCCCGCAACCAATTTTTATAATTCAAATCCGAAACGTTTATCGTCGCGGGGTGGAGCAGTCTGGTAGCTCGTTGGGCTCATAACCCAAAGGTCGTCGGTTCAAATCCGGCCCCCGCAACCAATTTTAAACTTAACTTCAACTTTACTACGAAACGTTCAGCGTTTCGTATTTTTTTTTGCCTTTTTTATTCGGTACAATGGAGAAAGAGAAGAGGAGGAGGGACACAGATGATGGAACTCGAAATGACAAATCTTGAACAGACGACGGCGCTGGCGGTCGAACTGGGACACCGTGCTTTTTCAGGAATGGTGATTACACTGGATGGCGATTTAGGTGCAGGAAAAACAACGTTTACCCAAGGCTTTGCAAAAGGGCTTGGCGTCACACGGAACGTCAATAGTCCAACGTTTACGATCATGAAGGTCTATTCGGGACGACTGCCGTTGTATCATATGGATGTCTATCGTCTAGAAGGTGGCGATGACATTGGTCTTGAAGAATATTTGAATGGCGAAGGTGTTGTAGTCGTCGAGTGGTCAGAATTGATTGCTGATGTCCTTCCACCGGAACGTCTTGCGATTACGATTGAACGGACAGGTGACGACTCACGGCGTTTCCGCCTTGAACCGATCGGTGAACACTATATTAAGATATGTGAGGGACTAGCCCAATGAAAATCGTCGCGATTGATACATCTACGAAACAATTGTCTGTTGCGTTATCGGACGGACAACAGATTCTTGCCGAGGCTTCTTATGTGACGTCCTTGAACCATGCGACGAAACTGATGCCTTTACTCGAGCGGATGATGCAGGAAGTTAACTGGCTGCCGCGTGATTTGACCCGTATCGTCATCGCCGATGGACCGGGTTCGTATACGGGTCTTCGAATTGGTGCGACGACAGCTAAGACATTAGCGTATACATTAGGAATCGAACTGGTTCCCGTCTCGACGCTTGAATTGATGGCGGCATCAGCCGGATCAACTGGACGAATTGTTGCCATCCAAGATGCCCGTCGCGGGACAGGATTCGTCGGCCTATACGAAAATGGTCAATTAGTCGGAGAAGAGCAGCATACATTAATTGCTGATTTCGTCCAAAATTTACCGACAGATACAAAAGTGACAGGCGATACGGACAAGTTCGTCGCAGAACTTCAGCCGTTCTCGATCGTTGATCCGGCATTCCGCGCACCACGCGCCGGTGTGTTGGCTATGCTGGGCGCAACACGTCAGCCGGTCGATGTTCATTCGTTTGAACCTCGTTACTTGCGTCTCGCGGAAGCGGAAGCCAAATGGATTGAGGCACAACGCCATGACTAATCCATTGATTCGGAAAATGACGGTGGCAGACGCGCCAGGCGTTCATGCCGTAGAATTGGAATCGTTTGCGACGCCTTGGACGTTAGAATCGTTTATTGCGGAAATGACTCAAAACCCCAATGCTTATTATCTGGTCGCAGAGACCGAAGAAATCATCGGATTCGCCGGACTCTGGCACATTGCCGATGAAGGTCATATCACGAACGTCGCGGTGAAGCGGGAAGCACGCGGGAACGGGATTGGGGAAGCATTACTGATTGCGTTGATCGGGCAGGCACGACAGCTTGGTTTACGGGCGATGACACTCGAAGTCCGTGTCTCGAATACACCTGCTCGGACGTTATATGAAAAACTAGGCTTTTTGTATGCCGGAACACGAAAACGATATTACCAAGACAATAATGAAGATGCAGCCATCTATTGGCTGGAACTAGAAGGAGACGAACTATGACACAACCGTTGATATTAGCGATCGAATCCAGTTGTGATGAGACGGCGGCAGCTGTCGTGCGAGGTGGAACAGAAATATTATCGAATGTCGTGTCGTCTCAAATCGAGAGCCATAAGCGTTTTGGTGGAGTCGTTCCGGAAGTTGCGTCCCGCCATCACGTCGAACGGATCACATATGTCATCGATGATGCGTTGACGGAAGCGGGCATCACGATTGAGGAGATTGATGCGATTGCTGTCACGGAAGGACCGGGGCTGGTCGGTGCACTACTCGTTGGAGTCAGTGCGGCGAAAGCGTTAGCCTTTGCCCATGATAAGCCATTACTGGGTGTACACCATATCGCAGGTCATATCTATGCGAATCGTCTTGAACAAGAACTTCAGTTTCCACTTGTCTGCTTGATTGCTTCCGGTGGTCATACGGAATTGATTTATATGCCGGAAGACGGCGTCTACGAAGTAATCGGGGAAACCCGTGATGATGCAGCGGGCGAAGCCTATGATAAAGTCGCACGTACTTTAAAACTGCCTTATCCGGGCGGTCCACGCATCGACCAGCTCGCACAAACCGGACACGATACCTTCCACTTCCCACGGATTTGGCTCGAAAAAGAGTCATACGACTTTAGTTTCAGTGGCTTAAAGTCCTCCGTCATCAATGCCGTCCATAATGCGGAGCAACGGGGAGAAGTCATCATTCCAGAAGATTTGGCAGCCAGTTTTCAGGCGAGTGTCGTCGAAGTCCTCGTGACAAAAGCCATTCGTGCCGTCAAAGAAAAGGGCGGCAAACAGTTGCTCGTTGCCGGTGGAGTTGCGGCGAACCAAGGGTTACGTAACGGTTTGACGGAGGCCTGTCAACGGGAAGGGATCGAGTTAGTCATCCCGCCGATGCACTTATGCGGTGATAATGCCGCGATGATCGGAGCGGCAGCGATTCATCCCTACCGAGCGGGTCGCCAATCGACACTTGCCATGAATGCCGAACCTGGGCTAGATTTAAAGTGAGGAATTCGAGAGACATGGGGGAAATGGAATGAAAAAAGTCATCATCGTGTTATTAGGTGTGCTCGTCATTGTCGCAATCGGCTTACAGATTCGTGAAATCGTCGATGCCTATCAAATCGCCTATAAAGAGGAACTTGTGCCAGATAAAAAAGCAGTCGAAGCGAATACGAAACAACAACCGCTGTTCGAAATTGGTCGGGCGGAAGGGGAACAGACACGAATCGAAAAACTGTATGCGTTTGATCAGACCGTCAATGGTGAATTGAAAAACGTCGTCCTCGTCGACCGGAAGTATGGTTTGACGAATAAAGCGAGTGATGATTTCTTTACGATTGCACCAGGCAAGCCGGCAACGGAGCAAGAAAAGAAATCATTCCAACCGATGATTGATCGTCTGGATAGCGAACAAATCCAAGCCGAGGTCATCTCAAAACACCAGGTCGTCGCAAGCGAAAATAATAAAAAACGAACAGTGACGCTCTATAAAGTCTTTTATAAAGATACCGATCAAAAAGAATACCTCTTCTTCATTGAAAAAGACGGTGGCTTGAAACTTGATCTCTTTAAAAAAGGGTACTCGCGTCTCGCAAACTATTAACAAAAGCGATGTTCCTCCAAAACAGGGGGAAACATCGCTTTTGTCATTTCCATTCGAGTAAACCATTCAAATCGTCATAGATGCTGTCCGGATCAAGGTTCAACTCTTCAACAGGCAGACCCGACCGATTGATCCAGGCCGTCCGAAACCCAAAACTTTTGGCGCCGGTGATGTCCCAACCGTTTGACGACATGAACAGGACTTCTTCTCGTTTCAGACCAAGGGTGTTGAGGGCATGCATGTATGAGGCCGGAGTCGGCTTATATTGTTTGATGTCATCGACACTGATGATGTAGTCGAATCGGTCCGCTAGTCCGGATTGTTTGATCAAGGGATCAAGCATATCGTGTGAGCCGTTCGAGAAGACAGCCAATTGTTTACCACGCATCTGTTGCAACACGGTATCGACTTCCGGATAGTGATCGAGTTTCAGATACACATCCATCAGTTCCGTAATATGCTCTTCCGTGACATGCAATTTTAATTGTAAGAGCGCATAACGGAGCGCGTCGCGCGTAACTTGGCTGAACGGAACGTATTGTCCGTTCAACTGACGTAAGAAGGAATACTCCAGTTGCTTTTGGCGCCAGGCTTGGCTGATGGCTTCCCCGTGTTTCGGATACAGTTCTTCTGCTTTTACTTTAACGGAATGGACATCAAATAATGTGCCATAGACATCAAAGACTAATGCTTTAATCGATTGTGTCATAAGTATCACCCTTCTAGTTGAGGTAGTCTCTTTTACTTAGTTCCCGAAAACCAACTTCACTGAAACACATTCAATCAGGAGAAGCAGGCGTGACTCAAGCCGGATTCGGGAAATGACAACAAACACCCCTGATAAACTGGAAAGGAAATGAAATACGTCATGACACGTCAACAAAAAATCGTTCGCATCATTTTGCTCCTGATGATCATAGGCGGTTTGATTTGGTTCAGCCGCTCCTACCTCAATATTAACCCGTCAGATATCAAGGAATGGATTTTATCGTTCGGGATGTGGGCACCTATCCTCTACATTCTGCTTTATACGATCCGTCCGTTGATTTTTTTCCCCGCTTCGGTCTTGTCGATTACAGGCGGACTGGCTTTTGGCGCTCTTATGGGGACCGTTTATACGGTCATCGGGGCGACACTGGGCGCCGTCGTCGCGTTTCTCGTCGCCAAAAAACTGGGTACCGGCTTGATCAAGCAGAAAGATGGTGCCGGCAAAGTCGAACAAATTCAGCGACAACTTGAGAAAAATGGATTTATCTACGTGTTGATCTTCCGCCTGCTGCCGATCTTTAACTTTGATTTGATCAGTTATGCCGCCGGGTTATCGAAGGTCCGGTTATTGCCGTTTTTCCTCGCGACGTTGATCGGCATCATTCCCGGAACGTTTGCCTATAACTTTTTAGGAAGTAGCATCGTTTCGAAGGATCCACGCATCATCATCGGAGCCGTCACTGTTTTTGTTGTGTTGACGATTGTTCCGTGGTACATCCAAAAACGCTGGAAAGCAAAAAAGAACCTCGGCTGACGTCAGCCGGGGTCTTTGGTTTAGGCATGCAAGCGTTGTGACCGCAAGAAAAATTCTTCGGCAAAGGTGTGACAGGCGGCCTGTTTCTCCGGTGTATTCGGATCGAATTCAATCTTCAGTCCAGGAACGACGACTGTCGCGCCGGCCGAAACAAGCGTCTGTTCGAGCGTATCAACGGCTGCACAATATTTCGGATAATCGAGGTCACCGGAACCAAAGGCGGCAGCGGCTAAGCCGTTTAACGTACTTTCACCCAACTCGTCGACGAAGTCTTCTGCTTCGTACGGCAAATCGCCGTCCCCCCATGTGTAGGAGCCGAGTAAAACGGCATCATATTTGGAAAAGTCGGACGGGTATAACTGATCGAGCTCTTGTATATGAACCGTACAGCCCTTGCGCTCGAGTTCCGACTGCAAGATCTGCACGATGTCTTCCGTGTTGCCGGACATGCTGACAAAACCAATCATGATGTTCATCTGAATCATCCTTTCTCCAAGACGTGAACCTCTTTAGTTTAATTGATAATAGTTCTCAATACAAACGTAAATAAAAAGTCTCCCCTGAGCGGAGAGACTTTTTATGTCAGTCTTGGAGCTCGGCCCATTCTTCGATTGAACGAATGACAGGTTCAAGCTGACGACCTTTGTCAGTCAAACTGTATTGAATTTTAATCGGACGTTCCGGAATGACGGTCCGGATGACAATACCTTCCGCCTCAAGTTCCTTCATGCGCTCCGTTAACATACGACCAGATAACTCCGGAATCGCATCTTGAATTTCGTTGAAACGACAGGTCTTCGTCATGAGATGACGTAAAATCAAGCCCGTCCACTTCTTGCCCAAAATTTCAAAGGCATGTTCGACTTTCGGACAAAGGGCAGTCGGAATCAATGTCTCTTCCATCAGCACTCATCCTTTCTATAGTATTAGTATACCCACTTTAACATCAAAATACGAATTATTTTACTTAAAGTAATAAAATAAACAAAAACAAATCTATTTACTTTTAGTAAGCGTTAGTTTATAGTCGTATTTAGGTTACGAAAAGTAATTAAAAAACATTAAGTAAAAGGGAGATTGATCAAGATGATGGATTTAGGATTATTTCTTATTCGATTGGTGATTGGATTAACATTTGCCGCACACGGGACACAAAAATTATTTGGCTGGTTCGGCGGACACGGAATTGCAGGGACAGGCGGCTGGTTCGAGTCGATCGGGATGAAGCCGGGTAAAACACTTGCTTTAACAGCCGGTCTGGCGGAATTAGCGGGAGGTCTCTTGTTTGCGAGTGGATTATTCTTATGGTTCGCAGCAGCCCTGATTATCGGGTCGATGCTCGTTGCGATCATCAAGGTCCACGGTCAAAATGGTTACTGGGTCACGCAGAACGGGTACGAATACAACATGGCACTGATCGTCATCGCACTAGGTGTTGCGTTGATTGGTGCCGGAGATTATTCACTCGCCGCCTTAATCGGGTGATCAGAGAAAGTAGGTAATGAAAGATGAAGTTTGATGCACAGTCACTCAGTCCAAAGGAAAACTACAAGTTATTGATTGGGAGTATCATCCCGCGACCGATTGCCTTCGTGACGACCAAAGGGGCGGACGGAACGGTCAATGCCGCTCCGTTTTCGTTTTTCACGGTCGCTTCGAGCCATCCACCGCAATTATTGATTGCCGTCCAAAAGACGGATCAAGGGGAAAAGGATACGTCCAAAAATATCTTATTAAATAACGAGTACGTCATCCATATCGTCAGTGAAGAGATTATCGAAGCGGTCAATGAGACGGCAGCACCGCTTGCTTACGGTGAAAGTGAACTGGAGCGGACGAACCTGACGTTGATCGAGAGTGATCTGATTGATGTTCCGGCAGTTGCGGAAGCGAAGATCCGGTTTGAACTGAAACTGACGCAACACGTTGAACTGGACGCAGCCGATCTGTTGATTGGGGAAGTCGTGTGTTACCACATCGCGGATGAACTGGTCGACACGTTCCGGATTGATGCGCAAGGGTTAGGTGCCATCGCGCGTCTTGCCGGCAATGATTATGCCAAGATTGGCGACATCTTTACGATTGCCCGGCCGACCAAATAAAAATAAGGCGGATAAAGCCACGCCGAATAGACGAGGGCAGCGGATACGATATCCGCTGCCCTCGTCTATTTCAATTCAATGGAGTTGCCCGGCTGGAAAGATCACTCGACGTTGTGACGCTTGCTGTACTGAAATCCGTCGAGGAGATAAAACAGGACAGCGAGGGCCCAGATGCCGACACAACTGATCAGGAAGGCGACCAGTGGCGAAACGGCACCATAATACATGATGATCATCGGATCGTTGAGCTCAACGAACAGTTGGGTTGTCAGGAGCGTACAGCATAAGCCGGACAACAGACTGATGAACAATCCGCTCCAGGTCTGAATGACGAGACCGACCATACAGGAAATCAAGATGAATAACGGATATACGGCATTAAACGCATCCGGTCGGATGAAGGCCGAGACATAATCGGCGTACATCGGGACGAAGTACAAGACACCGGACAATAACCCCTGGATCAGGTTGATCAGATAACTTTTCGAACGCATCAGTGGAACGACTCCCACTGTTCCATCAACTCAAGCAAGTCGACATCAATCTGATCGCGTTCGGCTGAGAGGGCAGTTGCTTTTGGAATATCATTAAAGACTTCCGGTTCGCACAACAGCTGTTCGATTTCGACCGACCGGTTTTCAAGCCGTTCGATTTCCTGTTCGAGTTGTTCGAGTTGCTGTTTCTTTTTCCGTGCCTCTTTCTGGGCTTCCTTATCAATCGTCTTCGTCGAAGCGACCTTGATCGCTTTTGCTTCTTCCGCTTCGAGACGGGCGATTTCTTCCTTCTCGGCTTTTTTCTCCGTATAGTACGAGTAATCGCCGAGATAATCGGTCACACCGTCAACGCTCATCTCGATGACACGCGTCGCGACACGATCGATGAAGTAACGGTCGTGGGAGACAAATAGTAAGGTTCCTTCATAATCGACGAGTGCATTCTCAAGGACCATCTTCGAATCGAGATCCAAGTGGTTCGTTGGCTCATCCAAAACAAGGAGATTCGTTTTGCGTAACTTCAGCTTCGCGAGTGCCAGTCGTCCCCGTTCGCCGCCCGATAATTCATGAACGAGCTTGAAGACATCATCTCCGCTGAAGAGGAACTGTCCGAGAACGGACCGGACTTCCTGCTCGCGCATCAAGGGCCATTCGTTCCAAATCTCGTCAATGACCCGGTTTCGGTCGTTTAATTCCGCCTGTTCCTGATCGTAGTAGCCGATCGAGACGCCGGTACCGAAACGATAGTCTCCGAACAGCGGTTTCAGCCGACCGACGAGAACTTTCAGTAACGTCGACTTGCCGATTCCGTTTGGACCGACGAGTGCCAGCGATTCCGCACGTTGCAGACGGAAAGTGATATTTTTCGAGACGGCTGCTTCGTAGCCGACGGCGAGTTGATTGACCTGCAGGACGTCATTGCCGCTTTGTTTTTCAATCGGAAACGACAGGACGGTACTGCGTTCGTCGCCATCCGGTCGATCGATCCGGTCGACTTTTTCGAGGCGTTTGCGAACACTTTGCGCCCGTTTTGTCGTCGTCGCGCGGGCGATGTTACGTTGGATGAAGTCCTGCATCTTCGCCAGTTCTTCTTGTTGCTGTTCGAACTGTTTCATTTCCTGCTCGTACAGCGCTGCTTTTTGTTCGAGATACTTCGTATAGTTGCCGGTAAACTTCCGGGACACGTTGCGGGACAACTCATAAACGACGTTGACGACTTGGTCAAGGAAATACCGGTCATGGGAGACGATCAAGACGGCGCCACGGTAACCGGATAAGTAACTTTCGAGCCACGACAGTGTATCGATGTCGAGGTGGTTCGTCGGCTCATCGAGAATCAATAGTTCAGGTGCCTGCAGCAACATTTTCGCAAGGGCGAGACGGGTCCGTTGACCACCGGAAAGTGTTTGAATCCGGCGGGAGTAATCGTCCGGATAAAAACGCATCCCGTGTAAGACGGAGCGGATGTTGGCTTCGAACTGATAGCCGCCTGCTTCCGAGAAGTCGTGTTGTGCCTGATCGTAGGTTTTAAGCAGACGGTCATAAGCGACCGGATCATTTAATATGTGCTCCATCCCCATCTCGATTTCCATCCGGCGCAAGGCACGTTCTTGATCCTGCAGGTGTTCGAAGACGGTCAGCATCTCGTTCCAGATCGATTCGTTGGACTCGAGTCCGCTGTCCTGAGCGAGGTAACCGATCCGGACTTCCTTACTTTTCATGATTTCCCCGGAATCATGTGACAGTTCTCCGGCGATGATTTTTAAAAGTGTCGATTTTCCGGCACCATTTCGACCGACGAGTGCAATCCGGTCCCGTTCCTGTACTTCGAGTTTAATATTTTCTAAAATCAGCTCTACGCCGAATGATTTTGAGAGTTGGTTTACTTGTAAGAGAATCATATCCATCCATCCTTCCACCCTTTAGTCTATCACGAAAAATCCTGCCGAATATAATATTTGTTACTCTATGTGAAGTGGTTTACAATCAAGGAGAGTAGAATTCTTTGCATTGATTTGGGTGCCACGTCAGAACGTGGCCGAAGGGGGAACTGCAGTATGAATGGGCCAGACACAAAAATACCACAAGCGACGGCAAAACGGCTGCCGTTATATTATCGTTTTATCCAGAGTCTCTATAACTCCGGCAAGCTGCGCGTCTCGTCAGCAGAGCTCAGCGAAGCGGTCAAAGTCGACTCGGCGACGATCCGTCGCGACTTTTCCTACTTTGGGGCGTTAGGGAAAAAAGGATACGGTTACAATGTCCAACATTTGCTGACATTTTTCCGTAAAACATTAAACCAAGACGAAGTCACGAATGTCGCCCTCGTTGGGGTCGGACATCTCGGAACAGCGTTTGCAAATTATAACTTTTTAAAGAATAATAGTACTCGTATCGTCATCGCGTTTGACGCCGATGAGGAGAAGGTCGGAACGACGACACAAGACGTTCCGATTTATCACGTGTCTGACATGAAAGAACAAATCGAAGCGAACAAGGTTGATGTTGCCATCTTGACGGTACCGTCGCAGTTCGCGCAGTCAGTAGCGGACGAGTTAGTTGAGTATGGTGTGACCGGCATTCTGAACTTTACACCGGCCCGGTTGAACGTACCGGCCCACGTTCGGGTCCATCACATCGATTTGTCGATCGAGTTGCAGTCACTTGTTTATTTCATGAAGCATTATTCGCAATCAGCTGAAGGAGTGAAATCATAATGGAAAACCTTATTCCGTTAACAGTCGGATTTATGGGACCGGGTAGCATCGCCTTGATCGGTGTCGTCGCCTTGATCATCTTCGGACCGAAGAAATTACCGGAACTCGGCCGCGCCGCCGGTCAAACGTTAAAAGAATTCAAGAGCGCGACACACGGCATCATGGACGATGATAAAGACAAAAAGGACGAAACGAAAGAGAAGTGAGTGAATCATGGCGATCGATCAAGAACAGAGTATGACGACGCATTTAGATGAACTGCGTAAGCGGATCGTCTGGTCGCTCATCATCGTGGTGGTCATGTTCGTCGCAGCCTTTCCGCTTGTCCGTCCGCTTGTCCGATTTTTGCAGGCCGACTTAAAGGAACTTGGAATCGGGCTGAATGCCTTTAACGTGGCAGATCCACTGATGTTGTATCTGAATCTTGCGTTCATCATCGCAATCGTCTTGGCGTCACCGTTTTGGATGTATCAGCTTTGGGCATTCATCCGTCCCGGTCTGCATGACCAAGAACAAAAAGCGACGTTGACCTATATTCCGGTAACGTTCTTCTTATTTTTAGCCGGTATCTCGTTTTCTTACTTTTGGCTGTTACCGTTTTTACTTGAAGTATCGACGGAGCTCGGACAAGAGCTCGGCATCGAACAAGTCATCGGCGTCGAGAACTATTTCAGTTTCCTGATCCGGTTGACGATCCCGTTTGGTGTCTTGTTTCAACTCCCTGTCGTGACGATGTTTTTGACACGACTGGGACTGGTGACGCCGTTCTTCATGCGGAAGAATCGGAAGTATGCCTACTTTGCGTTATTTGTCGTCGCGGCGTTGATCTCACCACCGGACGTCACGTCGCACTTGATGATTTCTGTCCCGTTGTTCGTCTTATATGAAATCAGCATCTTGATCTCAGCACGGACGTACAAAAAAGTACTGATCTTGGAGCAACAAGCAGAACTGGAACGACAGGCGGATTTGATGCGTGACTTAAATAAGTAAGCAGATAGAGACTCTCCCTGTCACTACGGCAAGGAGAGCTTTTTTTGTAAGCGGTCTAATTTTATATTGAAAAAATGAACAGGACTGGTTATACTCATAATAGAAACATGCGGGGGCTTAGCTCAGCTGGGAGAGCGTTTGGCTGGCAGCCAAAAGGTCGTCGGTTCGATCCCGATAGTCTCCATTCCGTTTTATCGATTAAACCTTTGGGAAACCAAGGGTTTTTTTGTGTTTCCTCATCATGATTCCTTTTATGAAAAAGGTAAATATAGGAGTTATTTGCGTTTGAGATGACATAAACCAACAAATACTTTTAAAAAGCACCAAATTTAAATTGTATATTAAGCGAAAATTAATTAAACTAAAAATACAGAATTTTCGTTTAATATGATTTTCGGTCACACTACATCTTTCGGAAAAGGGGAAAAACGAATGAAGAAGAAGATTGCACTGGTAGCAGCCGCCATCATGACATCTTCCAGCCTGGTTCATGCTGAGGGAAGTCTGTCGTCTCAAGGGAAAGCAGATGTACAAAAGCCACAAGCACTCTCACTCAAGAAAACGGGGCAGGAAAAGTCATACAGTCAAAATGAAAAGGTCCGGATTGTCGTCGAACTGGATCAAAAAGCAGCAATCGAGCACGCGCAAGCTCAGAATAAACGCTACAGTGCGTTAAGCAACACGGAAAAAACGATTCTTAAAAATCAAATCGTTAACAAACAGAAGGGAGTCAAAGCAGCAATCGCTCAAAAAGACATCGCGGTTGCCTATAAGGAAAGCTTTACGACCGTCTTGAACGGGTTCAGCGGGGAAGTCAAATATGGTGAAATCAAGGAACTGAAGAAATTAAGCGGAATTAAAAACGTACATATCGCACACGAATATGCGCGTCCGGAAGTCGAAAAGGGCGCAACGCCAAACATGTTACATAGCAAAGACATGGTCAACGCGAAGCAGACGTGGCAGGACTACGGTTATAAAGGGGAAGGCACGATCGTTGCCGTCATCGATACGGGAATCGATCCGACGCACAAGGACATGGTTCTCAGCCCGGAGACAAAAGTCGATTTGACGTCATCAAAAGTCGAAGGCTTTAAATCGTCAAAAGGACTAAAAGGAAACTACTTCACGGAAAAAGTACCATATGGCTATAACTATGCGGATCACGACAGCGAAATCCGTGACCTCGGTCCGGGCGCTTCGATGCACGGGATGCACGTTGCCGGTACAGTCGGTGCCAACGGCGATGAGACGAACGGTGGAATCAAAGGGGTCGCACCTGAGACACAACTTCTTGCGATGAAAGTATTCGGAAACGATCCGGGGATGCCGTCGACATTCAGTGACATCTATATCAAAGCGATTGATGATGCGATTGCGCTTGGCGCAGACGTCATCAACATGAGTCTCGGTTCAACGGCGTCATTCGTCCAAAAAGATGATCCGGAACAAAAAGCGATCGTCAATGCGATGAACAACGGGATTTTATGTGCGATCTCAGCCGGAAACTCGGCATTTGCCGGAAGTGGCGCCGGAAACCCGTACGCGTCGAATCCAGACGTCGGTGTCGTCGGTTCGCCGGGCTTGATCAGCGAATCACTGCAAGTTGCGTCTGTTGAGAACACACAGCTGACACTCGAAGGAATGGCGTTGACGGTTGACGGGCAGGACGCGGGTTACCTCGCGTATCAAAAACAAGATTCACCGAATCCGATTGCGGTCTTCGATAAAGAGAAGATGGATGTCGTCTATGTCGGTGACGGCAGTGAAACGAATTATGCCGATAAAGACGTCAAAGATAAAGTCGTCTTCGTCGTCCGGAACGGCAGCTTCAACTACGGGATGATCCAGGCGGAAGCCGAAAAACAAGGAGCGGCCGGTGTCATCGTCCGCGGTCGGGTCGAGCACGGCGATTACGTCAGCATGGCGCTCAATAAACCAACGATTCCGCTCGTCTCGTTAAGCATTGCCGACGGAAACGAACTCGAAGCGAAAGCAAAAGACGGCAAGGCATTGACGGTGACATTCGACGGAAAAGCGGTCTCTAGTCCGAATCCGGTTGCCGGCGAAATGTCCGACTTCACGTCATGGGGTGTTACACCGAACCTTGACTTCAAGCCGGAAATCACGGCACCAGGCGGAAAAATCTATTCAACGCTCAACGATAACGAGTACGGCGTCATGAGCGGTACATCGATGGCAGCACCACATGTCGCCGGTGGAACGGCGCTCGTCATGCAACGGATCGACAAGGACTTTAAGGTCAGCGGAGCGACACGTGTCAAACTCGCGAAGACGATCTTGATGAACACGTCACGTCCGCAACTCGATAAAGGGAAGTACAATGCGGAAGCGAAAACCGGCAACTATTACTCGCCGCGTCGTGAAGGAGCGGGGCTGATGGACTTGCGTGCGGCGATGAAAACACCGGTCGTCGTGACGGAAACGAAATCGGGCGAAGGAAAAGCAGCCTTAAAACAAGTCGGTGACACGTTCACTTTTACGTTAGACCTGAAGAACTACAGCAATGAGAAGTTAACGTACAAACTGGCCGGTACCGTTCAATCGGATCTCGCAGTGAAAGGTGAAAACCTGCTTGAGGCAAACGGTATCTTCAAAAAAGGAACAGTTGATACGGTTGATGCCAACAAAGGCACGTTCCCGATCTCGTTCACGGTCGGTTCGAAGAAAGCAAGCTCGGTCGCAATCAATGCGAAGAGCACAACAAAAGTGAACGTCACGGTCGACTTAAAAGACACGGTTGATTGGGCGAACGGTGCACCACTCGACACGATCTTCGAAAACGGATACTTCGTCGAAGGATTCGTCCGTCTCGTCGATGCAAACAGCAAAAACCCGGAGTTGACGGTTCCGTATGTCGGCTTTAAAGGGGCATGGGATAAAGCACCGATCGTCGATGCGCCGCTCTATGACGGCAACACATTCTACGGCATCACGGGTCTTGCGACAGAAGTGAAGGATGACTTCAACTTCCTCGGTACGAATGCATCGGGTAAAGTCGTCAAAGAAAAAGTTTCGTTCTCTCCGAACGGCGACGGCAGTGCAGATGAGGCGTTCCCGGTTCTGTCGTTCTTACGGAATGCGAAGAAAGTCGAGTACTCGATTCTCGACCGCAACCAGTCAACACTCCGTAAACTGGAAAGCCAGTCGGATGTCGTCAAGAACTACTACGATGGCGGAGCGGAGCCGGGCTACACACCGGTGACAAATGCCGCGTGGGATGGAACGATCAACGGTTCAAAAGTCAAAGACGGTCTGTACTACTACCAGGTGAAATCAGTCGTCGATTACCCGAATGCGAAATGGCAGACGGCAACGTTCCCTGTTTATGTCGATACGAAAGTACCGGCTGCGACAGTCAAATGGGATGCTGACAAGAAGGCCGTCTCATGGACAGCAGGTGATCAAGGAACGGGCATCGCTTCATTTGATCTTCTCGTCGACGGCAAAAGTGTCTTGAAACAGCCGCTTGCTCCGTCTGTTAAAAATTACACGCTGACGGATCTTCCAAGCCGCGCGAAAGTCACATTCGTCGTCTCTGATTACGCGGGTAACAGCGTCAAGAAAAACGTCAACACATCAGGCGTTGACAAAGCGGTGCCGAGTGTCCAGATCGACACACCGGAAGCACTTGCCTTAACGACGTCGCAACAAGTGACCGTAACAGGTAACGTTGCGGATGAGTCAGGCGTGAAGTCATTTAAAATCAACGGCAAATCCGTGAAATTACGCTGGGATGCCGCGCAACAACACTATGCGTTCAGCCAGAACATCACGTATACGACGGACGGCGTGAAATCGTTTAAAGTCGAAGCGTACGATGGAAAAGGCAACCGTGTTTCCTTCAGCCGTCAAGTCATCATCGATTCGGAACGTCCGACGATCCGCGTGACGGCACCAACAACCGTTTCAAGCAAAACCAAAACAGCGAAGATGACGATCGTCCTGCGCGACAACTACGATGAGTTACGCTTTGATCTGAACGGCAATGCCGAGTACCGTCGTTCGTTCAAAGAACCATACGAGATGCGTGCATTCAAGAAGACAATCACTAAAACCGTCACCTTGAAAAAAGGTCAAAACGTTTACAATCTGAAACTGACTGACTTAGGCGGCCATGTCGTCGAGAAGAAAGTTGTCATTACGAAGAAGTAATCCTTTTACGAAACAGTGCTTGGCAGGATGGAATTCCGTCCTGTCCGGCACTTTTTTACGTTTGGACACAAAACGTTTCCGTCTGAACTGCTGAGACGACGCTTTGTGTGTTTATCAAGTTCCGGGAATGGGAAATTTCTTAATAGGTTATTTTTGAGGGGGAACTACTATGAATCCATTCACAACGTTAATCGCCTTCATCGTCGGCTGTCTTGTTCTGTATCTCGGAATTCGTGATAAGAACGGCTGGTTGATTGGTGTCGCGATGATTCCGTTAGCGATCGTTGCCTATAGCGTCATTTACCTGATCATCCAAGTCTCGGCCTAGAAACTTCTTTTTGAGAAGTTTCTTTTTTTTTGAAACATAACTGGTAAACTGTAAGTATATGACAGTAAAGAGCAAACGAAAGGAACGTGCCCGGATGGAAGTTGGAACAGTTCAACAAACCGAATTAAAAGCGCTTTATCAAGAGATGCATCAACGAACGACTGCTAAAGTATGGGGTGTCCTGGCACTCTTTTTATTCGTCAGCAGCATGATTGAGCAACCGTTGCTGGCCTTGATCATTCCAATTGTGTACTTCGTCTATGATGCCACGGTGCAACACCGGCGTTTTCAAGTGGTTGCCCGTTATACGACGGAGAGATCGGCAAGTCGTCTGTTCCGTCTTCATGTCGGCGTCGGTCTGTTTCAATATGGAGCGTTGGCTATGTTGATTTTTCTTACGGCTGATCGTTCGGCAACGACTTTTTTGCTGGGACTGTGCCTCGTCGTCATACCGTTCTACTGGCTCTGCCGACGCGTTTTGACCTATCGCTCAAAACAGATCGATCCAACCTATATCAGCGAGACAGATATTCAGCAAGGGTGAAGGGAGAGAGACGAATGCAAACGGCACGAGACGAAAGATTGCATGAATTGACGCTTGCCTATATCAACAAGAGTCAGCTGCAAAAAAACGGCTGGCTGATGGCGGCCGTGGCGGCGACGCTCGGTATCTTTTCGGAAACGATGGATTCGGCACTTTACTTCGGTTTGTTGCCGCTTGTGTATCTGATTTTTGATCTTCCGTTTCAGCTGGAGAAACGGAGGATTTTAGAAAGGTATCTCTCTAAAGATCAGGTCATGACACAATCGATGCTGTGGCTTGGAATTCAGATTGTGTTATATGGCACGCTGCTCGTCGTAGTACTTGAGACAAACGATCTCGGCTGGTGGAAGACGGCCTTTTGGATGGCGTTGATTCTAGTGCCACTTTACTTTGCGACCGACTGGCTGTTTAAGAAAATGGCACGTTCAGGCGATCCCGATTTCGTCAGTGATCAGGAAGTGTATAAGCACGTGAAGTATCTGGAAGAATGACAGGGTTAGTTAAAGGAGAGAACATCATGCGTACGGCACGGGACGAACGGTTACACGAATTGACGCTAGCTTACATGGAAAAAGATATCTTAGGGAAAAAATGGTTGTGGACATTCTTACTGCTGATGGGTGTTATCATTTTAATGACCGTGTTCGATTCGGTTCTGTTCTGTACAGTCTCTTATTCCCAGCGGTTTTCCTAACCTCCAATATTCGTTATCAATTCAAAAAGCGCCGGATTCTTGAATCCTATATCGGAGAAGAACTGGCAACCAAACAATGGCGTTTTTGGATCATCTATCAAGTTATCCTGTACACGATCTTCGTCATCCTGATGGTAGCGACGATGGATCGTCCGTTTTGGCAGATGTGGTTGGCGCTTATGATCATCCTCATCCCACTCTATGCAATCTGTGAACGCATGTATAAAAAAATCCAACTGCGTGATGATCCAGATTTCGTTAGTGATCAGGAAGTTCTTGAACTACCTCCACCTACACTTTGCTCAGAGGTGGAGGATTCCTGAGTTATCCGACCTACCGGTCGAAAATTTATCAGGCTAACCCCGTCGTCCCGACGGTTGAAGAAGCTAAGATACGTTCGGCTTCTTGTTTGAGATTCAGTCCTGCGTTCACATCCCGGTCGTGATGGATGCCGCAACTCGGGCATGTCCATTCACGTAAGCCAAGATGTTTCACGTCTTTGTGTTGATGTCCGCAACTGGAGCACAGTTGACTGGAAGCAAAGGTTTTGCCGACTTTTACGACGGTCTTCCCGTACCATTCCGCCTTGTACTCCAACATGCGGAAGAACTCGGACCAGCTGACGTCCGAGATGGCCTTGCTTAACTTGCGATTCTTCTGCATGTTCTTCACCTGCAAGGTCTCGATCCCGATGACGTCGTGGTTTTGGACGATCTCGGTCGATACCTTGTGCAGGAAGTCAGTGCGCTTGTTGGCGATCTTCTCATAGATACGGGCGACCTTCCGCTTCTGCTTCTGATAGTTTCTCGCCTCAGAAAGCGTGATTTTCTTGTTCAGGGCGATGCGTTGACGACGGGAGAGCGTACGCTGTTCGCGCGCCAGTTTCTTCTCAAGCGAACGGAAGTAACGGTCGTTCTTGTATACCGTGCCGTCCGACAGGATGGCGAAGTTCTTGAGTCCGACGTCGACGCCGACAGATGAACCGGTCTTCGGCAATTCGTGGATCTCCTGCTCGACGAGCAGGGAGACGAAATATTTGCCTGAAGCGTTGCGTCAGATCGTGGCGTTCAAGATACGGCCTGTGATGTGTTTCGAATGGGCGAAACGTACCCATTTCAGCTTCGGAAGTTTGAGCTTGTTGCATCCAATCGAAACTTCAGGAAGCTGGTTTTTGCCTTGGATGTTGGTTTTGTACGACTGAACGGGATTGCGCTTGGACTTGAAACGAGGGCGTTCGTTCTGCTTCTTGAAGAAGCGGTCAAACGCATCGGCAAGATGTTTGACGCTGATCTGAACAGATGTACTATCCACTTCCTTCAACCAGTCGAACTCCTGCTTCAACACAGGAATTTCTTTGGAACAAGAACCGTAGGACAGTCCTTTTCCAGTGGTCTTGTACAGTTCATCCCACTTCGCCAAGAAGTGGTTGAAGATGAAGCGCGAACACCCGATCGTCTTCGCGATCAGGATTTCCTGCTCTTTTGTAGGGTAGATTCTGAATTTGTAGGCCTTGTGCTTCAACACTATTTTTCACCTCCTTCAAAGAGAATATACCCGAAAAACAGGCTGGCGATTCATCTCCCACTTTCACTAGGGCTTCGCCCTTAACGTCTAGAAGTGGGAGTATTCTCGCCTAATTTTGATAAAAATGTATAAAAAAATAGGAGAGAAAATTAAATGAATACATTGCTTGAAAAAAATGCACGGTTAAATCTGCTCGGACCGCCGTTGAAAAAAATCCAACACTTGATTCCGATTCCTGTTTTAGTGCTGGCAGTCATCGGTTGGTTCATTCCGAACTTTTGGGAGACGGGGCTGTTTACGTTATTTGCGATTACGGTACTTTGTCTCGGAGGCGTCGTCCGTGAAATCATGCGTTTGCGGATTTTAAAACAACGCTTACCGGCGGAGCTGTATCAACAGACGGTTTTGAGAGTCAGCCGGGCTTCAATGATCGGCTATTTTGTGCCTGTGTTGTTGTTCTACGCGGGCGATCTCTTCCCGCAGTATTCAGGTGTCGCGTTTGCAATGATTCTGATCTGGGTGCTGGTGATTACGTTGTTTGTTTCCAAACTAAATGCGACGGCGAAACAACTGGATCCCGCCTTCGTGACGATGCGGGAGATTGAACAGTACCGGAATAAGTAACTGGTGACTCTTGCAGAAAAGGGAGGGACAAATATGGAAAACATCGAACGCCAACGAAAACAAGATTATCTGCGACTGACGAAACGTGCCCGGCATGTCCAGACGGTATTTTTTCTGCTCGTTTTGGTCGTCTTTCTTTTTCTGGCAGATGATTTGAATTTATCTGAACCGTCGATGCACTACTTTTTATTGCTCCCAGTGCTTGCTTACCAATGGATTGTCCGCTTTTTGAAGTATCGTTACTTCACGACACGGTTTGACGGCATGGAAGTCTGGGACCATTTGGGGTTACCGTACGTCCTGATCACGATCACCGAGCTGTTAATCGTCGTGGGCGCGCAGTTTTTAATTCCGTACGTCCCGCGACCGACATTGATCGGACCAATTCTTGTCTTTTTGCTGTCGGTCTTGTCACTTGATCGTCTCGTCGATTCGCGGATCAAACGACTCGATCCGACCCACCTATCAGAACGCGAGCTGATTCTAGCGGAACGGGAAGCGCGACGCGTAAAATATTAAATAATGATGAACCGATACGTAAAAAACAACAGCGGCGAGAGGAAGTTAAAATTCCTCTCGCCGCTGTTGTTTTTTTAGAAATGATTTGATTTACGAGACTCCTGCAGGAAGAAGCGCAAGGCAACTTGCGCTGTCAGAGACAAACAAGACCCGGTTTCCTGTCCAAATGGACAGGAAAACTGGCTTGTGTCTCGCCTGAGGAAAGCGAGTGAAACAAGAAATCATTTCTTGTTGGTTGATCAGTTTTCTTACTTTTTCAGAAGCAGATAAATAAAGTACGGTGCACCAATCAGCGCAACAACGATACCGGCAGGAATACCGTCCGGATCGGCGATGTTCCGTCCGATCGTATCGGCCAAGACGAGTAACCAACCGCCGATCAACAGGGCAATCGGTAAAAACCATTGATGGCGTGGACCGACGAGCGCGCGGGCGATGTGCGGTGCCATCAAACCGATGAAGGAAATTCCACCCGTGACGGAGACGGCGGATGCAGCGAGTGCGACCGCTGTCAGCAACAGTTGAATCCGTTCCTTCTCAATCGAGACGCCGACGCCGATTGCAACCGGTTCGTTTAAAGCAAGCAGGTTTAATTTATTGGCTTTATAGAGCGTAAACGGAATCAGGACAATCAGCCAGGGCAATAAGGCGTAAACAAACGTCCAGTCCGTGCCCCAGATGTTACCGGCGAGCCACTTAGCGATGAAGTCGACCTTCTCGCGTTTCGTCGACGAAATCAGAATGACCATGATGCCGGACAACGCCATCGAGAAACCGACGCCGGTCAAAATCAGCCGGATCGGCTGCAGTCCGCGGATCCGGTCGTAAGAAAGAGCATAGATCGCGATCGCCGTCAGCAGAGCACCTAAAAAGGCAGCGATCGGTAAGGCATAGATGAATGAACCGACATCGACCGGGAAGTAGAGGAAGAAGATCGCAATCGCGACACCGGCTCCCGTATTGATCCCGATGATGCCGGGGTCGGCCAGCTCATTTCGTGTGATGCCCTGCAGGATTGCACCTGATAAGGCCAGTGCCATGCCGGCGAGCAACGTGATCAAGATCCGTGGCAGGCGCAATGAGAAAAGTACAAAATCTTCTTTGAACGACCCTTGCCCAAACAGTGTCGGAAGCAGGCGGTCGTAGGAGACAGACGCTGGACCAAGACCGATACTGATGACGATCGTCGTGAGTAATAATAGGCTTAAGATTAAAAAGATTAAGCGTTGACGGCGGCGTAAACGAGTTTCCATCATGAGAAAACGTGACCTCCTTTACGGACAATCAATAAGAAGAACGGTAGACCAAGCATCGACACAATCGCGACGACCGGTGTCTCATACGGCGCAAACAGCGTCCGGCCGATCGTATCGGCGAGCAGCATGAACGTCGCCCCGAACACGGCGGTCATCGGCAGGATATAACGGTAATCGGTGCCGACGATGGCCCGGACGATATGCGGAATCATCAGTCCGATGAACGCCATGTTGCCGACTAAGGCGACAGCGGCACCAGCGAGCAGGATGACGACGACGTAAAGCACACCTTTGATCCGCGTGATATTTTGACCAAGCCCAAGCGCCACTTCTTCCGACAGACTGAGAATCGTCAACTGGCGTGAGAAGATCATCGCAATCAATGTCCCGATGAGGATGACCGGTGTGATCGCTTGCAGTTGCCCCCACGTCGTCCCGACAAGCCCGCCTGACGTCCACTGGGAGACGTCCTGGGCAATCTTAAAGTAAAGTCCGATTCCTTCCGCGATCGCGTACAAAAAGGCGGAAATCGCCGAACCTGCCAGAACAATCCGTAGCGGCGAGAAGCCGCCTTGGCGGGAAGCACCGATCCCGAAGACGAGTGCTGCCCCGAATGCTGCCCCGATAAAGCAGGCGAGCATGATGCCGTAATAGTTGATGCCGGGAAGAAAGACGATTGCTAAGGCGAGTGCTGCATTGGCACCGGCCGTCAAGCCGAGCAGACCGGGATCCGCCAGAGGATTACGTGTCATCGCCTGCATGATGGCACCCGAGACGCCGAGTGCCGCGCCGACGAGAATCGCCGCGAGTTCACGCGGGAGGCGAATTTCTTGAATGATTTTTGCTTTATCGTTGAGCGGACCAAACGTCAAGGCGTTCCAGACTTCTCGGATTGACGTATCAGCAGCACCAAACGTCATCGAAATCCAGAACATGACGACGAAGAGGACCAGTCCGAATGAGATTTTTAGTCCAAAGGGTAGTCGAGCGGATGACACAGGTATCGCCTCCAGTTTGTATGAATCAAAAAAAGGAGGGAGCATTGAGGCTCCCTCCTTTAGTATACGTTACGCGCCAAGGAAACTTTTCTTGAAGAACTCCAGTTGACGTTCCAATGTGAGCGGATCGTTGAAGTAAAATTCTTTTGAATCGACTTCGTAGACTTGCTTGTTCTTAACGGCAGGGATATTTTTGTATGTGTCCGTTTCTGTGAACGAGTTATCGGCTTCTGCTGTCTTGCTGAAGATCAGGTAATCGCCTGCATATTCAGGTAAGACTTCCGGTGATAACGCGTAGTAGCCATCTTTTAATGCCATCTCTGTGACTTTCTTCGGCATTTTCAATTTCATCTCTTGGTAGAGAATTTCTGTGCCGCGGCCCCAGTTGTCGCCGAAGACGTAGAGTTGTTTGTCGAAGCTTTCGATGACAGAAACCGTCGCATCGTCACCGATTTTAGCTTTGATTTCTGTTCCAGCATCTGCTGCACGTGTTTTGAAGTCTTTGACCCAGTCGCGTGCTTCTTGTTCTTTGTTGAGCAATTTCCCGATTTCGATGTGTTGCGTCAAGTAGTCGACTTTACCGTATGTGTAAGTGACGGTTGGTGCGATTTCTTTGAATTTATCGATGTTTTTTGTCGTATCGTATCCGATGATGAGATCCGGCTCGAGTTCGATGACTTTTTCGACGTTCTCTTCCGATACTTCTTGAACATCTTTCAAATCAAACTTCGGATTCGATTTTGACCACGAGTCGACACCGACGAGCGGTACGTCGAGTGCCATGACGTTTCCGGCGAAACCAGCCAGGACGACGACACGTTTTGGATCAGCCGGGACTTCGATATCCCCTTTTTCTGATTTATAGGTAATCGTTTCTTTTTTTGTATCGGCAGACGAGGTCTCTTCTTTTTTCTCCGTGTTGCCACATGCGGCAATCACAAGCGTTAACAATAAAAGAACCGGTAATAAAAGCTTTTTCATGATTCAATCTCCCTTAATTAAGTTGTAGGTGACACACATCGGTTTGTTCGTGCGCGGATCACGACCGATTTCGGCATCGATATGGAATACATCTTTGAGGACGTCTTTTGAGATGACTTCCTCACACGTTCCGGCTTTGACGACTTCGCCATGTTTCATGGCGATGATGTAATCGGCGAAACGTGCCGCTTGATTCAAATCGTGTAACACCATCACGATCGTCCGACCTTCTGTCCGGTTGAGTTGTTCGAGTAACTCCAGGACTTCGAGTTGGTGGGCGAGATCAAGGTAGGTCGTCGGTTCATCGAGGAAGATGATGTCCGTTTCCTGCGCGAGCGCCATCGCGATCCAGACCCGTTGCCGTTGACCGCCGGACAAAGCGTCGACCGGACGATGCTTAAACGCCGTCGTGTCCGTCGCTTCAAGCGCCCAATCGATGATCTCGTAATCGTGTTTCGTTAAACGACCAAATCCTTTTTGATAAGGAAAGCGACCGTATGAGACCAGCTCTGCGACCGTCAGACCACTTGCGCTTTCCGGTGTCTGGGGCAGGATAGCCATTTTCCGGGCAAGCAGTTTTGTACTTTCCTTGGCAATATCGAGACCATCGAGTAACGCACGTCCCGATTGATGGGGAATGATCCGGGTCATCGCCTTCAGTAACGTCGATTTCCCGCAGCCGTTCGCACCGATGATCGTCGTGATTTGTCGATCGGGAATCTGAACCGTCAAATCTTTGACGATGGTACGATCTCCGTAACCGATGCTGATTTCTTCTGTTGCTAGACGTACCATACGTACAGACTCCTTCTCGTTTAAAACTGTTTTTATTGATAATGATTATCACTATCGTCTACCTAACCATACCAGTTTCATAAAAACGCTGTCAACATTTTTTCTTGTCTTCAAGACATGTTCACGTTATCATTGGGAATGAGAATGATAATCAGTCGTATTAAATCGTGAGGGAGTGATTGAGATGGAGCAACAGGAATTGTTTGATGTAACGGTAATCGGTGGAGGCCCGGCCGGGTTATACTCTACTTTCTATAGTGGACTACGCGGAATGAAGACGAAATTGATCGAATATCAGGCAGAACTGGGTGGCAAGATTCATGTCTATCCGGAAAAGATGATTTGGGATGTTGGCGGTCAGCCGCCGATTACCGGTGCGAAGCTGATGGAACAGCTCGTCGAACAAGGACTGACGTTTAATCCGACGGTCCATCTCAGTGAAAAAATCATCTCCATCACAAAGGACGTGTTCGGCAACTTTGTCCTGGAGGCGGAATCGGGTACGATTCATTATTCGAAAACCGTCATCGTTGCGGTTGGCGGCGGGATCCTCAATCCGCAGAAACTGAAGATTGAGGGCGCGGAACGGTACGAGGTGTCGAACTTGAACTACACCGTCAAATCAATTGAACGGTTTAAAGACAAGACCGTCATCATTTCCGGCGGTGGCAACTCGGCAATCGACTGGGCGAATGAACTGGAACCGGTTGCGAAAAAAGTCTACGTCACCTACCGAAAAGACTGTTTCACGGGGCATGAAGCGCAAGTCGAGCAACTCGTGAACAGTTCTGCCGTTTGTCTCTTGAACACGACGATTCATAAATTAATCGCCAGTGACGACCATCACCGGATTGCCTCGGTCGAACTGATTGATTGTGCGACAAGCGAGACGGTGGCCCTCGAGATTGACGAGGTCATCATCAACCACGGCTACGAACAGGATGCCGAGTTACTTTCGAACTGCGATCTCGATTTGCAGCAGGTCGACGATTTTTCCATCGCCGGAACAGCGTCGAGTGAATCGAGTGTTCCCGGCTTGTATGCAGCAGGTGATATCTTGTCGCACGACGGAAAAGTCCACCTCATCTCCGGTGCTTTTCAGGACGCGGCGAATGCCGTCAACCGGGCAAAAAAATTCATCGAACCGGACGCAGCGAAAGTCGCGATGGTTTCGTCGCATAATGAAGTCTTTAAGAAACGGAACCGGGAACTGATTCAAGAAATGGTCAATCAGAAGTGAAACAAATAAAACACCTGTCTTTCAGTTCGACCTTGTCACATGGACATCGGTTTTCTGAAAAGCAGGTGTTTTTTGGTTCGTTCAGTCGTTAATCGTCATCTTCCTCATTTTCGTCTTCATCGTCGTCCTGGTCATCGTCATCGTCATCGTCGTCTTCGTCCTGACCCTGGTCATCCTGATCCGTATCTTGATCATCTTCTTCGACATGACGATGCTCGGATTTCGTTTCTGCATGATTGAAATACTCGAGTTCGATTTTCAATTGATAAGAACCTGAAAGTGCGAACAGGCTGATGAGCTGTGTCCGTAATTCTTCTTCCGTCATTTTCGGATTCGATTCAATGAACTGAATCAATTGACGCACACGGGCTTCATCGACCGTGGCATCATTCGTTTTGACACGCAGTTGACTCTTTTTCTTTTTGAAGTGGTACTCAATCTGACTTTCTGTTGTCTCTGTTGCGAGTTTGATTTTCATTTTTTTCAACATGTCTTCGTACCGATGACCGGCCTGATTGCGCTCTTTGCCGTCGAGGATACCATCGCGATCGGAGTCACGTGTATAGGGTTTTGTTCCAAGTTCGAGTTCAATGGTGTTACTTAAGCCATCTCGGTCCGTATCTTCGTTCGCGTCACTAATACGGTCCCGGTCGCTATCTTGATTTCGTGGACTAAGTTCGAGTTTATATTCTGTATAGTTACTTAACCCATCATGGTCTGTATCTTGCTGAGCCAGCTTCGTTCCTTTGAGCTTGTACTTCTTCTCCCAGCTGTCATGGATCCCGTTCTTGTTGCGGTCATACTTCGATGTCTTACTCTTGGCGTCGATTGAGCCGAGCGGAGTGAGCATTAAAGTACAAGCAAGACCGGCAGTTACTACATAATTGATTTTTTTCATGTTGGTATAGTCTCCTTTTTTGAATTTCGGTAACTGGCAAGCATAGCTTGAAGCGGTAGCCCCTATAGTTTTGCGTCACCACATTTCTGTGGGTTTGCCCGTTCGATTCCAGTGAAGAACCGTACGTTTAGTATAAGCGATTCTTTTTTATAGAGAGGGGAGGGTTTTAAATAACAAGTCAGTAAAATATATAATCAGCTCGTGGGTTAATTAAGATTCAGGAAAGGGTCAATCAAAACCATTAAAATGAAATGAATACTGTTTAGATGACTTCTATTCTTCAGACGGAAGCCATCCGTTGTTTTTTTATTGTGCTATAACAGATGGGTTTGACAATGATCTGTATTTAGGACAAAATGCTCTTATGTGTTTTTTTAATTGCAAGATGTAGGAGGAATTGATATGGCAACAACAAAACGCAAGCCTATCGGTCTTGCTTGGCAAATTTTAATCGGATTGATTCTCGGGATCACTGTCGGCGGTGTCTTTTACGGGAATCCACAAGTTGCGGAGTGGCTGAAGCCAATCGGTGACATCTTTATCCGAATGATGAAAATGATCGTTGTTCCAATCGTCTTTACGACAATCGTTCTCGGTGTTTCATCGGTCGGCAGTCCGAAAAGTCTCGGACGCCTCGGCGCGAAGACGCTCGGTTACTTTACGATCGTCACGATGATCGCGATCTTTACCGGGTTGTTTGCGGCGAATCTCGTCGAGCCGGGTGCCGGCATCAATATGGCGACACTCGACAAGACGGACATCTCGACCTATGTCGAGACGGAAGAAACGACCCAAGACCAGGGGCTCGTCGAAAAAGTCGTTAACATCGTCCCGACAAACATCTTGGATGCGATGGTGCGTGGTGATATGCTCGCCATCATCTTCTTCTCCGTTCTGTTCGGACTCGGCGTTGGATTTGCCGGTGAAAAAGGTTTGCCGGTCGTCCGATTTTTCGAAGGGGTCGCAGCAGCGATGTTCAACTTGGTCAACATCGTCATGAAGTTTGCGCCAATCGGTGTCTTCGCCTTGATTGGTGTCACGGTTTCGACGTTCGGAATCGAATCACTTGGTTCGTTGTTCAAACTGATTGCTACTTTATATGTGACAGCACTGCTGTTCATGGTCATCGTCTTTGGATCAATCATGAAATGGGTCGGCATCCGCGTGTCGGATTTCGTCCGTGTCTTCAAAGATGAATTGCTCCTCACGTATTCGACGGCATCGTCGGAAACAGTGTTACCGCGTGTCATGGAGAAGCTGGAGAAGATGGGTGTTCCAAAATCGATCGTCAGTTTCGTCGTTCCGACCGGTTATTCGTTTAACCTCGACGGTTCTGCACTTTATCAAGCAATGGCTGCCTTGTTCATCGCGCAGATGTACAACATCGATTTATCGATCGGCACACAGTTGACGCTCGTCTTCGTCTTGATGCTGACGTCAAAAGGGATGGCAGCTGTACCTGGGGTTTCGTTCGTCGTCTTACTGGCAACGCTCGGGACAGTCGGGATCCCGCCTGAAGGTCTTGCCTTCATCGCCGGAATCGACCGGATCATGGATATGATGCGTTCTGTTGTCAACGTAACAGGCAATACGCTCGCTTCACTCGTCATCGCGAAATGGGAAGGGGTCCTCGACTCCGATCAACTCGATGAGTTCATGTCGACAGAAGGTAAACAGGATCGAATCAAGAGTGCATAATATAGGATGGTAGACCAGATGAATCGTCATCTGGTCTTTTTTTGTGTTCACTGGATGCGGTATCGTGTTTGTCACACCCGCTTTTCTCGGGCGGAACGCAAGCCGCGCTCGTCGTAGACGACCGGGTCTCGCCTGTTCCTGACGGAAGCGGAGCTTCCTTTTCCCGTAGAAGTCGGACGATGAACACACGACACCTTACTTTTACCGCATTGTTACATTGCTTAACGTGATCAGTAAAACAAAAATGAGATCCCCGATTTTACTCGGCGATCTCATTTTGCATTATTTCTTGTCGTCCTTTTTTTCCTGTTCTTTCTTAATCATCTTCTTGGCTGCCATCCGGAAGCGGAAGATGAGATAGAGACGGTAAAAGTCGACGGCTGCGAACAGCGTCAAGAGGATCGTCCAGAAGTTAAAGACCGTTCCTGCCTCAATCGAATTGCTGTACGCGAGGTACATGAACAGAATACCGAAGATGGCATAGAAAACAGCCATGAAGTTTGAACCTTGTCGCATGAAAACACTACCTTTCGTTAATTAAGTCGTTGCATAGAGTGCGAGTACAACGATCCCATTATTAAATACATGAATCGCGATTGGCGCAATGATACGCCGGGTCTTGACGAAGACGAGGGAGAAGACGAAACTCATCGCGACGTAAATCAAGAACTTGTTGTCGCCGTGGATCAGACCGAAGATGACGCCACTGAGAACAAAGCTGAAAATGAAATTCAATTTCGTCGACAAGTTTCCGAACATGATGTGGCGGAACAGAAACTCTTCCATGATCGGACCGAGCAGGACGACCATCACTTGGAGAATCGGAATGACTTGGATCGCTTGCATGATTTGATCCGTATTTTGCGATTTCGCGATATTCTCAATCCCGCCTGACAGCCAGGCGTCCACCAAATTGACGCTGATCAGAGAGACGTACAACAGGACAATCCCGATCCCGATCCACTTTAACGTATCCATCGTATCGGTTTGGTTGCCCTCTGCTTTCCACTTCTGCCAATCGGGACGCAGACAATAGAAGGAAACAATCACGGCTACGGTAAAACCGATCGCAAGCCACCAGCCGAGCACACTCGGAATTTGGCTTTTTGACAGGAAACTCGGGAAGGTTGCTGGGACAAGTTGAACGATTAAATAAATCACAATCGGAATGACGTGACGGATTTGCCACTTCTCTGCCATGTTGAACGGCAGATTGACGGAATTTTTCATCGGTTAGGACACAGCTCCTTTGTAATGAAGGTACTGTCCCGATTGTAACAAACAAACCGACCGGGCGCACGAATGGTGATGGTTCAAAGATGTCGATTTCGGGAAAACGGATAAGGGTTCGGGCTTGAATTCCAACCGAAAACCGTTTAAGATAAAAATATGTTAGCACTCCAATTAAGTGAGTGCTAAAAAACAGTCATGTTCAAGGAGGATGTTTCGCATGTTAAAACCACTTGGTGATCGCATCGTGATCGAAGTCGTTAAAAAAGAAGAAACCACACTCGGAGGAATCGTTCTTCCTGGGTCAGCGAAAGAAAAGCCGCAAGAGGGTAAAGTCGTCGCTGTCGGTACAGGCCGTGTGACGGAGCAGGGTGTCCGTGTACCACTTGAAGTGAATGTCGGGGACCACGTCATCTATGCGCAATACGCAGGGTCAGAAGTCAAAGTCGATGGCAACGAATACTTAATCTTACGCGAAAGCGATATTTTAGCAGTAGCAAACTAATCAAAGGGGGATTTCAGTCATGGCAAAAGATATCTTATTCAGTGAAGAAGCACGCCGGGCGATGCTTCGCGGAGTAGACGCATTAGCGGATGCGGTTAAAGTGACGATCGGACCAAAAGGACGGAACGTCGTTCTCGAACGTAAATTCGGTTCACCACTCATCACGAATGATGGTGTGACGATTGCAAAAGAAATCGAACTCGAAGACCACTTCGAAAACATGGGCGCGAAGCTTGTGGCAGAAGTCGCATCAAAAACGAATGAAATCGCAGGGGATGGTACAACAACAGCGACAGTCCTCGCACAAGCGATGATCCGCGAAGGACTTAAAAACGTCACAGCGGGTGCGAACCCAATGGTCATCCGTAAAGGGATCGAAAAAGCAGTCCGTCGTGCCGTCGAAGAACTTCATGCAATCGCAAAACCAATCGAAAGCAAAGAAGCGATCGCACAAGTTGCGGCGATTTCGGCTGCTGACGAAGAAGTTGGTCAATTGATTGCCGAAGCGATGGAACGTGTTGGTCAGGACGGTGTCATCACAATCGAAGAATCACGCGGCTTCACGACAGAACTTGATGTCGTCGAAGGAATGCAGTTCGATCGTGGATATGCATCACCTTACATGATCACGGATTCCGATAAGATGGAAGCGGTCCTTGAGAACCCGTACATCCTGATCACGGACAAAAAGATTTCGAACATCCAGGAAATCCTGCCGGTCCTTGAGCAAGTCGTCCAACAAAACAAACCACTCTTGATTATCGCGGAAGACGTCGAAGGCGAAGCACTCGCGACACTCGTCGTCAACAAACTCCGTGGGACGTTCAACGCTGTTGCCGTCAAAGCACCAGGCTTCGGAGACCGTCGTAAAGCGATGCTCGAAGACATCTCGATCATCACAGGCGCAGAGTTGATTACAGAAGAGCTGGGTCTTGATCTCAAAGAAACACAAATCACACAACTCGGCCGCGCGTCGAAAGTCGTCGTTTCAAAAGACAACACGACAATCGTCGAAGGAAACGGACACAGTGATTCGATCACAGCCCGTGTCGGTACGATCCGTTCACAAATCGAAGAAACGACAAGCGACTTCGATCGTGAAAAACTCCAAGAGCGTCTGGCGAAACTCGCAGGCGGCGTAGCCGTCGTCAAAGTTGGCGCAGCAACAGAAACGGAACTGAAAGAACGCAAGCTCCGGATTGAAGATGCGCTCAACGCAACACGCGCAGCCGTCGAAGAAGGAATCGTTGCCGGTGGGGGAACAGCCTTCATCCACGTCACAAAAGCCGTTGAATCAATTCTTTCGGTAACGACTGGCGACGAAGCAACAGGTGTTAACATCGTCCTTCGTGCGCTGGAAGCACCACTTCGTCAAATCGCGGAAAACGCGGGTCAAGAAGGTTCAGTCATCGTCGAACGTCTCAAACATGAAGCACAAGGCATGGGCTACAACGCCGCGACAAACGAGTACGTCGACATGATCGAAGCTGGAATCGTCGACCCGGCGAAAGTGACGCGTTCAGCACTCCAAAACGCAGCGTCTGTTTCAGCAATGTTCTTGACGACAGAAGCCGTCATCGCCGACAAACCGGAACCAGCCGGTGCACCTGCAATGCCTGATATGGGCGGCATGGGTGGAATGGGCGGAATGATGTAATCTAACCATACAACCTATTAATCAATGGGATTTGTAGTGGAACCGGATTATAAAGTGCTAATTTAATGTAAAATCGGGGAGATCCTTTGTAAGTTCTTTGAACTTATAGAGGGTCTTTTTTTACTACGCCAGTACACAGAATTTCTTTTAAAGTTTGTTTTAAAAGATGATGGCTTCTATTTATTAGTATAAGGCTGTTTCGAATGCTTTAAAAAGAGTAGCAGGTGTCTTTGAAAAAATGTAATGTGAAATTAAGGAAACTATATAATAGATACATAAAACGCTTGTAAGGGGTGAGAAAGAATGAAGAACAAAATCCATATCATAGGGGCTTCAGGATCAGGAACATCTACACTGGGCAAAGCTTTAGCAGAAGTCCTTCCCCATAAATCTTTGGATACGGATGATTACTATTGGATATCCAAGTTTACTGAACAGCGACCTGTACCTGAAAGAATAGAAATGTTGAAGAAGGATTTGTTACATTCTGAACAATGGGTTTTATCGGGAGCAACTGTAGGTTGGGGTAACTGCTTTGCTACTTATTTTGACCTCGTTATTTTTTTATGGATACCACCGGAGGTCAGACTCGAAAGACTGCAGAAACGGGAAATAGAACGGTACGGGGAAGAGGTACTACCGGGTGGTGAAAATTATGAACAATCGCAAACGTTTCTTAAATGGGCTGCTCTTTATGACCATGCGGGTCTGGAAGTTCGAAGTAAAGCCTTGCACGAGCAATGGATGGATGAATTATCGTGCCCGATATTAAGGATTGAAGGCGACTATTCAGTCGAAAAATGTCTGGCGATGGTTAAAGAATACTTAAGTACAGATTCTTAAAATTAATTTTGCAGTTCGAAAAAAATTTGACTTTCTAATGTGAAGAGTTATCTTGGAGACTACATAACAAAGGGTGAGAGAAGTGCACCAATTTGAAAAAATCACAATTGAGCCATTAAAAGACAAGTTCATAACTATCGTCAATGCAGCTAACGAACCCTTTCCAATTGTCGGAAAAGTTCTCCCGAAATTTTCTGACGGTGTCTGGTCTTATGAAGAAGAGTTATACGATACACCATCGGAAATACGCTTTCCAGACGATAAATTGGATTGGTTTTCTTATATCGATAGTAGTGAAAAAATCGTCTTGTTAGCCTTCCGCGAAGATGCGTGCGTCGGTCAAATCCGCCTCGTCAAAGATTGGAACCGTTTTGCCTATATTGAAAATATCGCTGTCAAAAAGAATTATCGAAAAAGCGGTGTCGGTCACTTGTTGCTTGAAGCAGCCGAAACCTGGGCGAAGGAACAATCATTGATTGGCTTATCGCTTGAAGCGCAGAACGATAATCTGATTGCCTGCCGTTTTTACGCAAAAGAAGGGTTTGTCCTTGGTGGAGTGGATACGCTCAAACAGTCGGCTAATCCGAATATTGATCTTACGTTGTATTGGTACAAAATCTTTTAACTTTGTTGAACTATTGCTAATCAAAATTCGTATAGTGAAAAGTGAGACACGAAAAACGATCCGACAGAAGTCAGGATCGTTTTTTTTGTATTCTAGTCTTGCTCCAATCCGTTCTTTTCGATAATCGCATCCGACAGACGCAAATCGTTTCGTACTTGTTTCGTTTGCGATTGGCACATCTCACGGTCGATCTGTTTTTTCGTCGAGACGTCATAACAGATGCCGTTGCCTGCTTTTTCCGTCAGGTTCGCTTCGTAATAGTAGTCCTTGTAACGGAACGAACCGTCGCGGAAAGCGGTCAGATTCGGTTCGTCATCGAGCAGCGAGTTGCCCATCATATACGGGGACTCGAGATTGAGTAAATCAACAATCGTCGGGGCGACATCGATTTGTCCGCCGTTCTCCTGAATGACTTGTCCCGTATCTTGATTTGGTTTTTTGATGAACAACGGGACTTGGCGGTCGAGGGCAAAGGCGTCGACGGCATTGTCGATCTGTGCTTTTTGTTGCATCTCACTGCCTTCGTTCGTCAACCCACTGTCATGATCGCCGTAAAAGATGACGAGTGTCTCGTCCCACATGTCTTTTGCCTTCAACTCCTTGACCATCTGTCCGACGGCCTCGTCGACATAATGGACAGTCTGGTAATAACGTTTTAACATTGGATCCTCGTAACCGGACAAATCGAGCTCCCGTTTGTCTTTTGGAATCTCATACGGCGTGTGACTCGTCAGGGCGACGAGGAACGAGAAGTACGGTTCCTTGAGTGTTTCCATATGCTCAATCGATGTCGTCAAAAACTGTTTGTCGTTTAACGCCATCCCGATTTCTTGTTGATCGGGATAATCCTTTTGGCTGAAGAAATGATTGAAGCCCAGGTTCTGATACACTTGATCCCGGTTCCAGAATCCTTTTTCATAGGCATGCATGGCAGCGGTGTCGTAACCGTTGTCGCGCAACAATTCAGGCAACGCTCCGAATTCATTGTCCGGGAACCGGGTGTAGACTGAACCCGACTTCAATGGATAGAGCGACGTGTTCGTGATGAATTCCGCGTCCGAAGTTCGTCCTTCATGGGTCTGATGATAAAACGACGGGAAGTACAGCGATTCTTGTTTCAGCTTATTCAGGTTCGGTGTCAACGTTTGACCGTTCACGGTTTGGTCGATGACGGATTCTTGGAACGATTCCAGTTGGACGAGAATGATGTTCGGTTTTTTCGTGACGCCTTTTGCGACTGAAGTCGAGTTGTCCTCGATTCGTTGGCGCTCAGACGCGGTCAAGGCTTCGTCCGGAGCGATTGCCTCTTGGATTCCGCGGAGCAGATCGAGTCCATGGTACCCCCAGAAACCGAGCTGATAATAGTCCCGCATGTCAGAGACTGACTGGCTGAGCCGTTGGTCTTCTTTGACGACGCTGTAGGTGACTGGCGCAGCAAACAGGATCACACCCGTGAGGAAGACAAGACCTGCTGTCTTTTGGCGTTTGCTTTTCGTGACGGCAAACGTCTTTTTGCGCGTAAAGAAGAGAATTGCTAAGAAGATCAAGCTGTCAGCAAACAACAGGAAGTCAGTCGGCAGGATCAAAGCGGCGAAACCGCTGCTGACATCACCCATCTGCAACATCTGCGACATTAACGAGACTGACAGGAAATCTTCGAAATAGCGGTAGTACCACAGATCGGAAATCAAGAGGAAGCTGTGGGCAATTAAAAGACCGAGCCAAATCCAACGGCGTTTTTTCCACTGGATCAACAGCGTCCAACTCGACAGCATTAACATCCCGGCGAGGTTCATTAAAAAAAGGTCAACCGGAAAAGCGGTGTTGGTATAAAAGCTGAACAGCACGAATTTTAACGTGCCTAACAATAAGTAGAGGGCGTAACCAAATACGATCATAATATTCTCCTAACGTTCTTCATCGTTTTGAAGTAATCTATACCCTCAACTAAATGAGAACGAACGTTTGAATTGGTTGGGATGTGTTTGTCATTGACCTGATTTATAAAAAATGTCTGAATAAAGAGAAAAAATGGAATAAAATAGAATTAATCACTGGATTTTGAAAGGATGTTCTACATAGATGAACTGGAAACATTGGATGGGAAGTGCCGCACTGGTCTGCGGAACTTGGTTGACGCTGACGACACTGACTGAAGCTGCCCCGTATGACATCAAAAAAAATGATCAGGCGATCATCGGATTTTATGACCTGGAAACGAAACAAACGACGCCATATCCAAGTGGCGTATCGCCGTATGCGTTCCTTCGGGCGAACTCTGCTGACAAGACGTTGTTCTTGTTCCAAGACGATTATTTCGACGAAAGCTTTCAGCCGTATTACTTTATGAACGCGAAAACCGGGACATCAGAAGAAGTGGCTCTCCCTGAAAACCTGGAGTATTTACGGGTTCTTGATCAAGATCATCTCATGGCACGCGCAGCCTCGGACACGTTTCATGTACTGGAGCGAAAGGGAAACCAATTCGTCATCCGTGACACGTTGAAGGATGAACGCAGTCCGTCCGTTCAGTGGATTGGTCCGAACCGCTTCTCCTTGATTCGGGACGGCGTCGCCGACTGGTACGATGTGCAGGCGGATGGAACGTTTGCGAAAGTTCGGTCCATCGACGTGACCGAATTTTCTCCGCTGACAGGGGACTGGATTCTTGATATCAGCAAGACAGCCGTGATCCGGAATGTGGAAACCAATCAGACGTATGCCTTACCGAACAAACGAACGGATCAATTTGTCCGTGGAGCATATGAAACGACAGACGGTTTGTATATGCAACTGACAGAAGAAGATGAGACAAAAGACGATAACCGTTCGTCTTCCTTGTATTACCTTGACCGGAAAACCGGACAACTCAAGACACTAGTCGACTATTCCGATGACTTGGCACAAGAAGTCCTGACCGACGGACGTGCCATTTACCGGGCGAACGGACAAACGACGCTGCTCGACTTTAAAAATTACTTACGCCAACCGATCGCGATTGATGATCGGACGAAAGCGGACACCGTGCTCCTGGAGAAGACGCCATTGAAACCGGACATTCAGCTGACTCGAATCGACGGGACGACGGAGCCGCTTGCGCTTCAGAATGTCACGTTTATAGGAGATGTGGATCAACAAGAGAACGTAATCCGGATTCCGACAAGCCAAAAGCGGATTTACAATACGGCTTACACCGTCGCTTATACGACGGGAACAGGTGTCGTACTGAAAGATACGACACGGTATCAACATCAACGGTATTTGACGGCGACGCTCGATCGATTAACGGAAGTCAAAGAAGGTCTCTATACCTACCGGATTGATCTTGGGCAGGCTGATGTGCCGGTCAGTGTCTTCCGTAAGGACGGGACACGTATCAACAGCGCGGTATCGGATGAGAACGGGATGCTGACCCTTCCACTTGGCACGACGGGACTATTCGGGCAACCGATCTCGTTTATAATCGGTGGCGGGAATGTATTTGATAAGGACATGACGGTGCAACGGATGGTCGTTGGATACGAAGTACCACGTGTGACCCAGTCGACAAATACGAATTTTAAAACCTTCACGTACCGTCTGGAGAGTAAAAATGACGGCGGAACGTATACCGTCTACTACGGAAAGAAAAAAATCACAGCCGTGCCGGCAATCAAGAAAACAGAAATAACGATTCCCTATACAGATCAACTGGCGGAGTACCGGATTGTCCGCTCGGGCAGTTACGTATCAAAATCACTTTCGTTAAAAGACAGCGTGATGTTATTTAGTACATTAAATAACCCGTTAAATGACGAACAGACGACGATTGACGGTGCACTCGATTGGAACGCTTCCTACGGAAAACTCTACATCGACGGCAAATACATAGCGTATATCGACCGGAAGAAAACGCGGATGTTCGCCATCCCGACGAAACCGTTAAAAGTCGGTCAAGTCGTCAAATTGGTGGCGCGGAAAGGAACACAACTGCAAGTTTCCGAGCAACGGGTCGTCGCTGCTAGTAATCCGACACTAAAGTCGTACACGACGGCGTTAAGTCCGGCAAGCACGGCATGGAAAGTCAAAGCGACCAAGGGCAAGACGATTGTCGTGACGATCAACAAGAAGCGGTATACGAAAATCGCAACCGGAAAAACACAGACGATGACGTTCCCGAAACAAAAACGGGGAACACGTGTGACGGTCCATGCGGAGTCCATCAAACTACGTAAGAGTAAAACGTTTACGTTAACCGTGAAATAAGCTACATGCAAACACGACCCTTCGTTGTCAGAAGAGTCGTGTTTGTCGTGGCCGATGATAAAAGAAACGCAAAAGTAATTACTATTATGATGGATTTTATTAGTATTTTACTTTAGGATGAATTGGTGCGTGTTTAACGATGAAGGGAAAAATTTCAATTCAATTTTTTCAGCATGAGAAAAAAGTATAGGAGCTAATGTAAAATGAATCAACTGAATCACAAGGAAGTCCAGCCTCAAAAACTCATCAACACCAAAAGTCAGTTTCGACCGGAAATCGAAGGGTTACGTGTCGTCGCCGCGTTACTCGTCGCGGTTTATCATATCTGGTTCAATCGTGTATCAGGCGGCGTCGATGTGTTCTTCGTCATCTCCGGTTTCCTGATCACGACGTCGATCATCTCGACAATCAACCGAACGGGTGAATTTCGTTTTCTGCCGTACGTCACGAAGCTGATTAAACGGCTGTTGCCGTCGGTCTTGTTCATTTTGGCCGTCGTGCTGGTTTTAAGCTCATTTTTGTTACCGCAGTCGATTTTAGAGAAGACGATTCGTGAAGTCGTTGCCTCGATGTTCTTCTACCAAAACTGGCAACTGGCGATTTCGAGTACGGATTACTTGGATGCGAGCCAAATGAAGTCGCCGGTCGAACATTTTTGGGCACTGTCGATTCAAGGTCAGTTTTACATGATTTGGTTTGTTCTGTTCTCATTCATCTTATGGATGGTCAAGAAGTATACGATCAAAAACGTCAAACCGATGATCAATACGATTTTAGGAGTGTTGTTCGTCACGTCGTTAAGCTATTCGATCTATTTAACGGAAGTGAATCAGCCGTGGGCCTATTTCATCACGATGACGCGTGTTTGGGAATTTGCCTTAGGTAGCCTGCTCTGCATCAACTTGTCGTCGATTCATATTCCGAAATGGATGGCGACTTTGATGGGATGGCTCGGATTAATCGGTCTTGTCCTGACCGGTATTCTCTTTAACGTCTCTCAAATGTTCCCGGGCTACATCGCCCTGTGGCCGATGACGTGTGCCTTGTTTATCGTCTTGTCGGGAACACGCGAGACGACGTTCGGCATCAAACGTTTCCTTGGATCAAAGCCGATGGTCAAACTCGGAGGCATTGCCTTCGGGATTTATCTCTGGCACTGGGTCCTGCTTGAGTTTTACCGCTACAATGTTCAGCAGACACCGGGCTTTTTAACAGGAACGTTAATCATCCTGTCGTCGATTCTGTTGTCTTACCTGATGACGGAATACATCGAAAAACCGATCCGCAGTGCGAAAGTCGACCGGTCGGCCTTCAAGAAGCTCGGTCTCATGATGAGCATCAATGTCTTGTTGATCGGGTCACTCTTCGGACTGAAATATTTCGAAGAACAGGAATTAAAGAACGGGGTCAGCGCAAGCGATTATCCGGGAGCAATGGCTGTCAAGAATCCGGACAAAACGCCGGAGCACGATCCGTTCCCGTCCTATGCGAACGTCTTTGACGACTTGCCGCTCGTCCATACTGATGGCAGCAATCAGGGACTGAGCAAAAGTGACGTCAAAGTCGGCGAGTACGGGGAAACGAAAGACTATATCGCAACGATTGCCCTTGTCGGCAGTTCGCATTCGGAGCAATGGTTCGGAGCGATTCATGAAGCCGCGAAAGGTGAGAAGTACCGGGTCTTGAACATCACCCGTTCCGGGACACGCTTCTCGACCGGCTACGACGATAATGTCTTAAAAGGCGTCTGGAATCAAAATGTCCTCGACTATTTGAAGGATGCCGATATTGATCTCATCATCTCGCACGTCACGGCGGCGGATGCGACGAAAGATAAGATTCATCAACAGATGGTCGATCAGATGCAGTACGTCAAAGATGAGTACGGCATCGACGGCTTGGCGCTACGGGATAATCCCCGTTACAGCTTTAACGTCCTCGAATCGCTTGAGACGACGAGCATTGAAGAGACGACGAAGAAGATGAACGCCGAAGTCAACCAGCGTGATGAAGCGTACTGGAAAAACTTCGAAAAGACGAACAAGTCGCTCTATAAACTCGACTTGACGGATTACTTCCGCGTCGACGGAGAATTCCGTCCGGTCATCGGTAACGTCGTCATCTACCGTGACGTCAGTCATATGACGAACTCGTATGCCGAAAGCTTCGGACCGGTCTTTAAACAGAAACTGAATGAAGTTGTGACGGATATTCTTAAGAAAAAACAAGCCGATTAATCGTCATCTGAACTCTTCCCCTGTTACAGGCGGAAGAGTTTTTTTTGATGTCGGAAACAGGGGTTTGGAATGATTTAGGGAATATTAAGATGGATAATGAAAAAAGGGGGAACGATTCATGACAGAAACAGAACTAGCCCAACGCTTTCAGACCTTTGCCGAACGGGAGTGCCGAAATTCGAGTCCGTTGTATGAATATTTATCGCTCGAAATTGCACAGGATCCGGCGATTCTTGAACTGTGCCGGCATGCACGCGACGGGCAACCGGTTCCGAATCTCCTGTTTGGTGCCGTCCACTATCTGTTGCTGAAAGGGGTCAATCATCCGCTCGCCGCGTACTATCCGAGCGTGACGAAACAGCCAAAACCCTTTGTGGATTCCTTCGCAGACTTTCAGTCATTTTGTCAGACCTACGAAACGGACCTGATTCCATTGCTCGCGCAACGACTCGTCCAAACGAACGAGGTCCGGCGCTGTACGTATCTGTATCCGGTCTTCAGCCAGATCCACCAGCAGACTAAGCGACCACTCGCGTTACTTGAAATCGGGACGAGTGCCGGCTTGCAACTGTTGTTCGATCAATACAGCTACGATTATGGAAACGGGGAAGTCGTCGGAAATCCATCATCACGCCTTCAGTTGACATCAGTCATCGAAGGGACGGAAACGCCGGCTATGGCACAAACACCGCCGCCGGTCACAAGTCGGATCGGACTTGATCTGAACATCGTCGACTTGAAAGATGCGGATGAACAACTCTGGCTGAAAGCGTTGATTTGGACGGAACACCACGAGCGGCTCGCGATGTTCGAGTCGGCTGCCCGGTACGTCGAAGAGTTCCCGCTGGAGCTGGTCGAAGGGGACGGAGTTCGACTGTTGCCGCACTATGCAGCAGATACACCGGACGACAGTATCCTCTGTATTTTCCATACGCATGTCGCGAACCAGATGCCGCTCGCGGTCAAAAAAGAACTGTTGCAGGTCGTCGAAGAAATCGGGCGGACGCGGAATCTCTATCACGTTTATAATAACGTCCAGGACCGTTACCTGCATCTGGATGCCTACATCGACGGTGTCTTGACGGAACAGACGATTGCTGAAACGGATGGACATGGTCGCTGGTTCAAATGGCTCGTGACACAAGAAGTGTGAAATCCTCTTGAATTCAAGGGAAATGTGTTGCTTTATCCAAAAAACGGGAAAAGACGACTTGTACATCCATACATCAATGTTCCATTGGGGTGCGATCGTCGCAGCACCAGGCTACTCGGATCCGGTCCTGTTCGCAGCAGGCGGTAATCCATACGGGACGACGGTGACCGTCGATCAAGACGGCAACATGGTCGAGTCCGTTGAACCGGCTGTTCGTCACCAAGCGAAGCGCACGGTGGACATTGCAAGTCGAATCAAAGGATAATCAAAAAAACGCGTCAGTCCCATCAGGAACTGGCGCGGTTTTGCTTATAGCGGTTGTGGTGGATTTAGAGGCAACTCGACCGTAAACGTCGATCCTTGTCCTTCGATGGATTCGACATGAATCTCGCCGTCGTGGGCCCGGGCGATTTCACGACAGATCGAGAGACCAAGTCCTGTCCCGCCAATCTTACGGGTATCGGAATTATCAACCCGATAAAACTTCTGGAACAGTTCGGTCATCGCAGAAGCGGGAATCCCGATTCCATGATCGGTTATCGCAATCGTCACATGATGATCATGTTCGGCCAATCGAATTTCAATCGGTCCACCTGCTGGTGAATACTTAATGGCATTGTTGATCAGGTTTCCGAACAACTGACGGATTTTCTTCGAGTCACCCTGGATGATTTGAACCGGAACATCCGAGAGAATCTGAATGTCATGGGCAGAGGAAGACAGACTATGGAGTTGCTTCAAGTCTTTTATCATCGGAATCAAGTCGAACGGCTCAAACGTATACTCTTGATGGTTCGCCTCCATCCGTTGGAGATCAAGGAAATCGTTGATCAAGAGTGACAACCGTTCCGTTTCCGAATGGACGGCTGCTAAATATTTCTTTTGCCGCTGTGGTGGTAAATCTCGCTGGATCATCAATTCCGTGAATCCGTAAATCGAGGAAAGAGGTGTCCGCAATTCATGCGAAATCGTCGAGACCAGTTCATTTTTGATGCGATCGACTTCGACCTCGTTCGTCACGTCACGCAGAACAAGGAGAATGCCCCGGAATTTTCCACCATAGTGGATTTCTTCCGAATACGTCTTGATGAACCGCTTCTCCCGATCAATCGAAAACGTAATCCCTTCACCCGTTTCCCGATGGACGAAGGTTTGGCGTAAGTAGCGCTCGAATTCAGGTAATTGATCGACTTGGTACTTCAGACTCGTAATGGACTCATCGACTTCGATCAACCATTCTGCTTTTGAGTCCGTGGCAGACGGATGATCAAATAAATCAAGTAACGGACGGTTGATCAGTTGCATCGGTCCGTCCGGTTCGATATAGAGGATGGACTCCCGGATGGAGTTTAACAGGCGAGCCGATTTTTCACGTTCCCGGCCAATCTCGTCAAACGTCCGCATCCGCAGTAATGATAACGCGAGCTGACGTGCGAAGGCGGCCAATTCTTCCTGTTCTTGAAGGTCAAACGGACGATGGAGACGCATCAGATAGATATAAGCAATGATTTCATTTGTACTTGCGTCAAGCACTGGTGTGACGGCAAACGATCGTTCCGCAAATTGTGCGGTGTGCGGCACTCTGTCTTTTCGTGCTTTACGGATCACAGGTTCAATCGTAGAAATCAGTTCATCCTGTTCCTGTTCTGTCATCGCGTGTGAAATGATATTCGTGACCGTCGTACCTTCTTTAAAGATCAACGAACCATTCGTTGAGTCAGTGATTTCGACCATTTTTTCAATGACGGCCGGGTAAGCCGTCACGGTATCACGGGACGCAAGTGTCTCGGTCAGTTGATTCCGGATTTTTAAATGTGCCTCGTTGCGTAACGTCAATTGCAGGGCCTGTTCCAAATTATCATTCGACGACATCAGCCGATATTTATTGTCGGTCAGAGCTGTTGCCATCTGATGGAACGATTTACTCAGTTCTCCGATTTCGTCTGTTCGACTAATCGGAATCAATGGTGCCGTATGTTGTCCTTGCGCAAGGAGTTTACTTTCTTTACTCAATAGCTGAATCTGTCGTGTCGTTCGCTCGATGAACGGACGGATGATCAACAGGATGACGAAGAAAAGGACCAGGAGGTTGATGAGCCAAATCCATTCCGCATATTTCGTTTGTTTGACCAGCTTGTCCTTAGCCATCATTTCTTTTGCTTGCAGATCAGTCCGATAATTCGTAAACACACTCTCCATCGTATTGACGCTTTGGCGCATCGTCTCACTATCGGACGCATTCATCTTGAACTTCCGATTCGGATCGCGTTTCACTTGCGGCATCATCGATTTCAGGCTGGGCATTTGGAGGAAGGCTTCGTCAACGGTTCCGTCCTGCTTGGCTTTGACATATTTGATCAGGCTTGGCATCACGAACGTCGTGTACGATGTATAAAGTGCGCGGACATCGGACGCATAGAGTTGATCGGCCCGGTACGTACCATTTTTTTCGAACCACTTCGTTTCTTTTTCAAGAGCCGCCGTTTTTTCCTCAACGAGATCAAGCACGGCATCGTCACCAAAGACGATGTACCCACGCATCTCATATTGTAAGGACTGCCAGTTATCCCACAAGGTCGTGGCGCGTTCTTGTCGTTCGCTGATGGCATCTAAACTTTTTTTGGCATCCATTACTTGATGATTCGTATAAAAGTATGCTGCGATCGAAGAAACAGAAAGCGTAATCAGTATTAGGTAGAAAGCAGACATGATTTGTCGACTTATTTTTTGATTAAACCATTTTCTCATATAGATTATGGATACTCCTTTGCTTCAGCGTGCTCAATAATAGATGTAACTATTATACTTATTTCTTACCGTAATCGTACATTTTTTAGACTCGAAAATACAGTGTTATTAGAAAATTATCTTAAATACAAGAAATTCATACCAAAAAGTGCTCGGGACTGTTTGAAAGTGCAAAATCCAATTCATGCATGAGTACTTCGAAATCAGGGAAAGACGAAATACATGGTCGGAATTTCCAAATGACAGGGGGAGTAAAGATGAACTATCGGTTTTTAGCCGTATTGTTTGCAGCGGATGCTGCGATCCTGATTGTCGGTGGGATGTTGTTGCGGGATACGTTTTCATATGCGCCACTGATCGGTTGGGCGGGAGGGTTGTTGTCCTTGTTTGCAGCAATCGTTTTTTCAATGAAACGCCGAAACACCCCTTAACTTAAAAAACAGTTCTTCCTTCTGATGTATTCATCGAAGGAAGAACTGTTTTTAGTTACTGTTGCTCGACGACGATTTTCCCGATTGTCTTGCCACTTTCGACAAGTCGGTGCGCTTCTTTTAAGTTGGCTGCATTCAGACCGATTAATGTCTGGGTGACGGTCGTCTCAAGGGTTTCTTCATCAAGCCAGGTCGCGACTTGTGTCAGAATTTCATGTTGCCGGATCATGTCCGGTGTCTCGAATAAGGAACGGGTGAACATGAATTCCCAAACAAATGTCGCACTTTTTTGTTGCAATGCACTCAAGTCGAGTTTCTGGTCCGTTTCGACGATACTGCAAATCATGCCTTGAGGCGCGATGACGTCGACCATCGCGTCAAAATGCTGATCGGTCGCATTCAGACAGAAGATATAGTCGACATGATCATACCCAAGCTGCTCCAGTTGCTGGCGAAAGTCTTCGTGATGATTGATCGTGTGATGGGCGCCATGGGCTTTTGCCCAGTCGATGGTTTCCGGTCGGGAAGCCGTCCCGATGACGGTCAGACCGGCCTTGTTCGCGAGTTGTGTCGCAATCGATCCGACACCGCCTGCTGCCCCGATGATCAGAATCGTCTTCTCGAGATTTGATTTGGCATCAAACGTCAGGTGGAGACGATCCGTCAATGCTTCATACGCCGTCAAGGCCGTCAGTGGAAGGGCTGCCGCCTCACTAAATGTCAGACGGGCTGGTTTTTTAGCGACGATCCGTTCATCAACAAGTTGGAAAGCACTGTTGGAACCAGGACGATTGATCGCACCGGCATAATACACTTCGTCACCAACGGAAAAAAACGAAGCCTGATCACCGACTTCGACGACGATGCCAGCTGCGTCGTAACCGATGATTTTTGGTTCAGCCTCATCCGAACCATGAGCACGGACTTTCGTATCGACCGGATTGATCGAGACGGCTTTGACTTCAACCAGTACATCGCGTCCTTGCGCGGCAGGACACTCGATTTCGATATCGATCAAACTGTTTGCTTCTTTGATGGGTAGATGTTGCTGGAAACCGATTGCTTTCATTTGCGACACGGATCATCATCCTTTCAAAATAAGTATCTTTGAAACTGTTCCACGCGCCTTCGAAAACGAAACCCCCTCTAAAACTAAAAAACGGATTTCCTTCCTGCTCAACGATCCATTTCATTTGGGAATTTGTGGTAAAATGGATGGCGTATCTACTACTGAATAAGGAGTCGAATCGTATGCATGATGTCATTTCCTTTCCAGCCGCCCCGACGCAATCCCTCATTGAACGATACCTGGTCCATGCCCATCCGTATCCTCGCTCCTACCAGCCGGCGAAGTTGATTGCTTTACGACGGGAACAAGGCGTCATGAACCGTCTGTATCGAACAGAGCGGGAATTGATCCTTCGTCCAAGAGAATTGATTGCTCCACAAGTGCAACGTTTGTCGATGAAGCAACAAGAACGTTTGTCGCGCTATATTGAAGCGCGGCGAAGCAGTTTTGGTTTTGATGAAGCCGAGACCTATAAGTTTTATCTGCTCGAAGTGGCCTATGAATTGCGTCACCTTCCTCGAACGAGTCAGCCGATCCGTTCGCATACGTATTATCAACTCGAGGAATTGCTTTCCGGCAAACCGTTTGTCCTCCACGCGACCGCTTGTTCAAGGCAATAAGTCCAGTGCAAAAAAGCTGTTTCGACGTTGAGGTCGAAACAGCTTTTGATTTAGAGAGCGGGAGTGGGAGTTGGTGTCGCACCCGTCTTGGCGTACGTCGTATCGATGTCATCCCGAATCTGTTTGATCGGTGTGCCTTGTTGATAGGCGACGATCGATTGCGCGGCAATATCGAGGCATGTTCCGCACGTGATACCGTGTGTCGTCCACGTTGTCTGGCCACTTTCCGTCTGATCCGCGATGAAGCAGTCATAGTTACTCGTATGTCCGGCTGACTCACCGCAACCACAGTAACAGGGCATCTTTTCGAGAAGATCCTGATGTTTCGCGACAGACAGGTAAATCGTCTGGATTGAAGAATCAGTCTCTTTTAAGAACGACGGGGCGATCGTTGGTGAGCTGGTCTGTTCCAACTGATCGGTACTTGCATGTGTCGTATGTTTTGCATGATCGGTGTGTGATGCAGTTTTTTGCTCGGCCTGTCCGCAGGCAGCGAGCGTAAGACTGGCTGAAAGCGTGACGATCATCCATCCTGTTTTTCTTGGCATAGCCATTCCCCACCCTCGTCGTTTGATATCGTTCTTTTAGTATACGTCGGAGTAGCGGGGAATCGGAAAGAAACGAATGGCGATTCGATGACAGTTCTCAGCGTGTCAATTGTTGTTCGATCGTATCGAAATTGGCTTCCATCATCGTCAAGTACGTCGAGCCGTCCTGTCCTTTTGCACCAAGGGAATCCGTATAGAGCGTTCCGCCAATCGGGACACCGGTTTCACGGGAGACGGTCTCCATGCTCCGGCGGTCGACACTCGTTTCGACGAACAGAACCGGGATGTCCTGTTTCTTGATTAAATCAACGATGCGCCGGACTTGATCGGGTGTTCCTTGATTATCGGAATTGATCTCCCAGATATAGTCGGCTTTGACATCATAGGCGGAACTGAAGTACTTAAAGGCGCCTTCACTCGTGATCAGATGCCGTTGTTCTTTCGGGATGTCAGCAAAACGTTTTTTCACTTTCGTATCCAGTGTTTTTAGTTCCTCGATGTAAGTCGACGCATTTTTTTCATAGTCCGCTTTATTTGCCGGATCCTCTTTGATCAATCCGTCTTTGACGTTTTCGACGTACTGGATACCGTTACTCAAATCAAGCCAGGCGTGCGGATCGGTTTCTTGTTCTTTCCCCGCCGCCGTCAGATATTTCGGGTCGACCCCTTTACTCAGTTGATAGACCGGGTCGTCTTTCCCGTCTTTATTGGTGCTCGAACGGAGTTTGTTGAACCAGGAACCGCCGGCTTCGAGGTTTAACCCGTTATAAAAGACGACATCGGCGTCCGCCATCTTCCGGACGTCCGTCGGAAGCGGATCGTATTCGTGTGGATTGGCACCGATCTTGACCATGCTGTGGACTTCGACATGCTCACCGCCGACGACACGTGCCATATCTTCTAAGATGGAATAGGTCGTGACGACCTGCAGTTTTCCTTCGTCCGCAGAATCAGTGGAACAGCCGGCAAGTAAGACGGCGAGACCAGCCAAGGGGATGAATCGTGTAAACGTCATGTCGTGAGCTCCTTTTTAGGTGATTTCCACTTCCGAAGCAACCCGTGGCGTGGTGAAAAGATGAACACCAGTGCAAACAGGGCAGTTGCGACCAGGACGATCGAGGCGCCGGAAGAGAGATTATAGGTGAAACTAAAATACAGACCAATGATTGAAGAAAGCGTCCCGAAACCAGCCGACAGGAAAATCATCCGGGACAACCGATTCGTTAACAGGTAAGCGGTCGCAGCCGGTGTGATCAGCATCGCGACGACGAGGATGATACCGACCGTCTGGAGCGATGCGACGGTCACGAGCGTCAGCATCGTCATCAGCAGGTAATGGACCAAGCGTGTCGATAAGCCGTAAGCCGCTGCCATCGTTGGATCAAACGAGGTGACAAGTAATTCTTTATAAAACAGATAAATCGCACCGAGGACGATGATACCGATGACGAGTGTCATCCACATATCACTCGGGCGCACCGCAAGGACATTTCCGAACAAGATGTGGTACAGATCGCTGCTGCTCCGTAGAAACGAAATCAGGATGATGCCGAGGGCAAAGGCCGACGTAAACAGGATCCCGATGGCGGTATCGTTTTTGATCCGGCTGTTTTGACTGACGAACCCGATTCCGAGTGCCGTCAACAATCCTGTCGCGACGGCACCGATAAAGAAGTTGATGCCGAGTAAATAAGAAATCGCGACACCGGGTAAAACAGCATGCGAGATGGCGTCCCCCATCAAGGACATGCCACGCAAGATGATGAAGCAGCCGATGACGCCGCAGATGATGCCGACCATGACCGAGGTCACGAGGGCTTTTTGTAAGAAGTCATATTCGGTGATGGCTTGGATGAAATCGATGAAATTCATGAGGAGACCTCGACTTTCTGAAGGAAGGCAAGCGGATTGCCATAAGCGCCTTCAATCGTTTTGGCGTGTAAGACATCGGCGGGTGATCCGACCGCAATCATTCGTCGATTGAGGAGCAACAACGTATCAAAATAGTCTGCTGCCTTACTCAAATCATGGTGGACGACGACAATCGTTTTGCCTTCGTCGCGCAACGTACGTAACAAGTCGATGATGACCCGTTCGCTACCGGCATCGACACCGACAAACGGTTCGTCGAGCAGTAAGAGTTCTGCTTCTTGTGCTAAAGCACGGGCTAAAAAGACGCGTTGTTGTTGGCCACCCGACAATTCTCCGATTTGACGGTTCGCATAGTCCTGCATCCCGACCCGTTCGAGGCAAGACATGGCGAGTTGCCGGTGTTGCTTACGTGGACGCTTGAACAGCCCCAGTTTCGGATAACAGCCAATCAGGACGGCATCGAGGACACGAATCGGGAAATCCCAGTCGATGGTGCTTCGTTGCGGTACATAAGCGACACGCGTCCGAGCCTCTTTGGCCGATAACCCAAGTAAGGTGATGGTGGTAGCCTCTGACGGAATCAATCCCATGATGGCTTTGATGAAGGTTGATTTTCCGGCACCATTCGGACCGATGATCCCTACGAGTTGTCCCATCGTGAAGCGGGCGGACAGCTGTTCGAGTGCGGTCGTCTCGAAATACGAAACGGATAATCCTTCTACTTCTACTGCATACATAAGAAAAAGCTCCTTTCATACGTGAATTTTAGTGGGAAAACAAATGTTTCCCTAAGGCAAGAAAAAGACTAAAAAAATAGTTTGTCTATTGTCACGGATTATTCTTCCGACTAATAATGTTTCCTTTAGGCAAATTTTAAGGCGCAATGAAAGAAATGTCAACTGGTTTCGTAGAAGTGCTTTTGAAAGCATCGTGCTAAGATGGAAGAGGAGAAAACGTGGGGGTGGTAGGATGAGTCAGTCAGAGGAACAACAATGGAAGTTGCTGTTACTTGAGGCATTAATGAAAGAGCGGCGTGAAGACGCGCAGCAAGTGATTGAAGAAGTCTATCCATATGACTTAGCAAACTGGTACGGTGAACTGGGACCGACCGAACAAGAACGTCTGCTGCGTTATCTCGATCATGAACGTCTCGCGGACGTCATCGAGGAGTTAGAACTGGAGCAGCAGCTTGAAGTGTTGCGACGTCTTGATGTCGAACATGCAGGTCATGTGATGGACTTGATGGAAAATGATGATTTGGCGGACATACTGGAAGAATTACCAAAAGAAGAAGTCGATCGGTTACTGTCGGGTATGCGTCAGGACGAGGCATTGATTGTTCGAAACTTACTGACGTACCCGGCAGAGACGGCAGGCCGCTTGATGACGAACCGTTTCATCTGGGTAACGGATGAGTCGACGATCGGCGAAACGGTTGAGAAGATGCGGGACTATATCGAATACTCGGAGACAATCAACTACGTCTATGTCGTCAATCAGCTGAGTCAACTCGTCGGAGTCATCTCGTACCGTGATTTGATTCTCGCGAGTAACGAGGAACGGATTGCGGACGTCATGGATCAAAAAGTCATCAGTGTCTCGTCTGAGACCGATCAGGAAGACGTCGCGAAGATGTTCGAGCGTTACGACCTGGTGTCGTTACCGGTCGTCGAAGGTCAGGTCCTGGTTGGGCTGATCACCGTGGATGATGCTCTTGACGTCTTACGGGAAGAAGCAAACGAAGACATCGAAAAATTATCGGCGTCCGGTAAATCGATTGATTTTGATACAAAACCATGGACGGCGGCGACACGTCGTTTGCCTTGGCTGATTTTGCTGTTATTCATCGGACTGGTCTCGGGATCGATCATCAGTCAATTTGAAGAGACGTTATCAAAGGTTGTCGCGTTGGCCTTCTTCATGCCGATGATTGCCGGTATGACAGGGAACACGGGAACGCAGTCGCTTGCAGTCGTCGTTCGCGGATTGATCACGCGGGAAGTCGATAAGAAGGTCGTCACCCGACTGATCGTCCGGGAACTGCGGGTCGGTCTGATAATCGGTGTGACATGTGGTATCTTGATTGCGATCATCGCCTACGTATGGCAAGGTGATCCGATTCTTGGTCTCGTCGTCGGCAGCTCACTGATCATCACCTTGATTTTCGGAACGCTTGCCGGAACGATCATCCCGCTGATTCTGCACCGTCTGAACATTGACCCGGCGATTGCGTCCGGTCCACTCATTACGACATTGAACGATATCTTATCGTTACTCGTCTATTTTGGAATCGCGACGGCGTTTATCAATCGCTTGATGTAAAAAAAGTATCGTTCTGCCGGATCTGTTGAGATACGGCGGGACGATACTTTTTTGAATATTTATAGGGAAACGTCAAGCATCAGACCATGGATGAGTCGAGTTTGTCTAACAGATTCACCCAGTTGGTTTCGTACTGTTGATCGGAGAACGGTTCAAGTGCTCCAGCTGCGCGTAAACCCATCGTTCGTCGTGTTTCAGGATGCTCCATCAAGTCGATGGCGGCTTCAGCCAACTGTTGTGTCTCCCGTTTTGGGATCAGGCGTCCGGTCACGCCATCTTCGATGATTTCTGCCGGACCATAACAAATATCATAAGCAATGACGGGGATCCCGTAGCTCATGCTTTCGAGAATCGCCATCCCGAACCCTTCCGATTGGGAAGTGAAGAGTGTTGCGACTGCACCTGCGTACGCTTCTTGCATGTCGGTCACAAAGCCTTTGAAATGGATATGTTCCGTCAATTTCAGCTCTTTGATCAACGCATGCAGCTCTTTTTCGAGCGGATCATTGTATCCGAATCCATAAAAGTCCAGAAACGCATGCGGATTACGGTCAACGATCTGCCGCATGACCCGGATACTTTCCGCGACATCTTTTTTGACCTGAATCCGTGAGACGACAACAAACCGATTTGGGTTCACTACATCCGATACGATGTTGCCTGCTACTCGATTCGTAAAGGCGTGCGGAATCGAGTGAAACAGGGAATCGTGCCCAAACTTTTGAGTCATGTGAGTCGCTTGTCGTGTCGTCGCCGTGACGATGGCGCTCCATTCACCGAGTCGTTCAAACAAGGTATTCCAAACACCACTGATGGAAGCCGTCTCATCAAAAGGCGCAACAAAATGATTGCTGTGTCCGAATGCGATTTTCCGAATATCAGAGTGTGAGACATCTAATACGACCGCATCCAAATTTCGTTTAGGAAGGTTTGGTAGACGATCCCTGAATTCGGAGGACAGCAAGACGGCCGGATAGGCTGCCAACAATTGATTGAGCGCAAACGTATAAAAAGCAGCAGGGTCATTGAATTGGAGCTGTTCGTTTTTTCCGAAATAAAACAGATGACTCCAATCCCCGGAATTCATCTTGTGCCAAAGCGTTAAATAACAGGTCCCGTTGCCGTGAAGAAACTGGCGTGAGACAGGTTTGTTCGTCGTCTTGGAATAATGAATGATCTGGAACAGTTGTCCGTTTTCAAGATATTCTTCCCGTTTCAGTCGATGACGTGTATCTGAAAAATAGTCGATGAAAACAAGACGATCCATTGTATCAAAACGGACATATTGGACGTAGACGCCATTGTCAAAGACACGGTAGGAATCATTTTCCGACCGGCTTACGTCATCAAAGACGATGAAGTGCCGATTTAACCGTTTCAAGAGTCGGGATTTTGTCTGCTTCTCGTTTGCCTTCTGCTGTCCTAACGTATGGATCAGGTTCGTGACCTGGACACGCGGATTCAGAAGATTAAGCTGTACCATCTCTTCTCGGATACTGTCGATCTGAGTCTGGAGACCAAGTGTCAAAAGATGGACAGCCCGATCTGGTTCAGCAGCGGCGACCGTATTTGCCCGTTTGATGACGGCTTTGACAAGCCCGCCGCGTTTCGTGCCTAATGTATTTAAAGTGAAAAAAGTTGTTCTTTTCATGAATTTTGGCTGTCGGATAAACAATAATTTTTAGTGGGATAAAAGACAACCCTCACCTCCTGTTTGTCTTTTTGAGTGATGCCAACCTTAGCACATCTATCGAAGACAAGGAAATAAGGGGTCATACATATACTCTCGAAATTGAATCGATTTAGACTAATTTCATCTTATCCACACGGCGAGCGGACCGATATCATCAAACCCGGCTTCGAGTGCTGTGATTAATTGATCGCCGTATTCATATCCGACGAGCGGTTGCCCCGGAAAGTGGGCGGAACTGAGGCGAATGACATCATCCCAGAGCCGTTCATCCAGGTAATCCGAAGTCAGGTGGGACAAACCCGTCGTTTGTCCGTTCGAATAGGCGATAAAACCTGCTTGCTGATGCTCCGAAAAAAATAAGCGGATATCCGAACGGGCAAACAAGTTGTTCGGTAAATCTTCCGTTTCAATGAGTGTGAAAAAACGTGTTGCCTCACTTGAATTGGTCACAACGGTCCAATCGGCGGGAAGTGCCCGGCGATCAAGAATGGGACGGCGCGTAATCCATTCCGCTGTGAACAGATGGGTCATTCCGGCAAGTGAAAAATCGTAACTGGCGGTACAGTCCTTGATACTCATGACGCCAGTCAGATCGAGCTGCTGTTGATGCGCCCGGACCATCATTTCCGGATAGAGCGGCGGGACGTTACCTGTCGCTTTCCAACTGTCGAGTGTTTCCGTGATGGTACATCCGTTTAGTTCACAAATCAGGCGACACCAATCGAAGTTATTTTGAATGGCTGCTTGCCGCATCAAGACATCTCCTTTCAGTCTTCTTGTTCCTTAATCAAGACATAGGCCAGTGTGGCAATCAACGTAAGGAATAAACCACATCCGATTGTAATATAAGCCATCGTAAAGACTTTCCCGAGGGTCGTGACGGGAGCGAACGTCGGATGACCGACCGTGCTCAACGTTGTGATACAGAAATACAGCGCATCGATGACGGTTAAATTTTCCTGGGTGCTGTAAAAAATCGTTCCGGACAGCAATGTCAACAGACAAAGGATCAACAGACCGCGGAAATAAGATAACTGAAACGCGTGCCGTAATCCTTTGAATAACCGTGAAAAAATCGCAAGCATGGAAATCATCGTGAGCCTCCTTCAGACGGGTGTTGGACCGAACCGAGTGTATCATGAATCCGGTATCCGTTAGGGCTTCACCCTTATCGTTTAGAAATGGGGGAAATTAGTCTAGATTTAGCGTCAGTTGCCGGGTTTTGAGTGTCCCGACGAGACCGGATGGATCGTTTGCGGTTTTATGGGCGACAAAGGCCTCGTCTTCCGGAGCTGTCCGGACACGCAACGGTTTCTCATCAGACTGGACCAAGTCAAAAATCAGTTCGGCAATCTCACTGGCGGCTTGCCGGTTTTTATGCCGGACCCGGTACGTCTTCAAATACCGTTCGACGATTGGTTTGAAGTCATCGTCGTGTAATCCGCCTGTCTGTTCCAAGCGATCGAGAACGTTTGCTGTGAAATTCGTTTCGACGGCAGCCGGTTCGATCAGTGTGACATCAATCGAAAAAAAGGGTTTGTAGTAGGTCGCGAGACTCTCGAACAGGCCTTCGAGTGCGAATTTACTGGCGCAATAAATCTCGTTCATTGGCTGGCCGACCAGTCCGCTGATGCTTGATGTCGCGAGCAGATGACTCCCCTGCGGAGCCGCTTTTAGTAGCGGCAAACAGCATTCAATCGTTTGCATGACACCAAAGACATTGGTGTCAAACAGTTGCTTGATCTCATAACTCGTCGCTTGTCCAAGTGCCCGCAACAGACCTTGACCGGCATTACAAAATAAGGCGTTCAAGTGCCCTACTTCCTGTTCGATGACAGAGACGGCCTGCTTCAGACTCGTCAGGTCCGTCACATCAACTTCGATAAAATGTAAATGAGGTAAGGCATGCTGCTCGAGTTCAGGTGTCACTTGTCGAATCCCGGCATAAACGGTCCATCCTTCATCGGCAAACCGAGTCGCCGTCGCAAGACCAATTCCGGATGAAGCACCAGTAATGAAAATCGTCCGCATGATAGATTCCTCCTTAATGAAAGTCAGGTCTTTCTCATTCTTTACCCGAATCTACTAAAGTTATTTTTGCATTAAAATTGCGTATTTTAATTAAAAAACTTAAAATGGAAGAAAGAAACAGGGGGGATCCGACATGGCACAACACGAACGACTGCAACAGATGCGGGAGTGGATCAAGACGACACCCGAAATTTCACTCGATCAGTTGATGGAAGAGTACCGGATTTCGCGGGATACGGCACGGCGGGACCTCATCCAGTTAGAGCAGGAAGGAAAAATCATCCGTGTCAAAAACGGATTGATCCGTGTCGGTACGAATATGACCGTCCAGTACGACCGGCGAACGGAGCGGCCGGAAAAAGATCGGATTGCACAACGCGCGATCACCTATATCGCTCCACATCAAAAGATCATTTTGGATGCTGCGACAACGGTTGCCCGGATGACCGTCCATCTACCAGTTCAACCGGTTCAAGTCATTACGAACTCACTCGCGGTCGTAGAACAGTTGGAAGCACGACCGGAAATCGAACTGTATGTGACCGGGGGGAAGCTCGACCGCCATGCCCGGAGTTTAGTTGGGATTAAGACGGCGGATGATATCTTGAATTATCAAGTCGACCGTGTGTTTCTTGGGGCGTGCGGATTGACCGAGCAAGGGGTCTTTGCAGAAAATCTTGAGGAAGCCATCGTCAAAAAAGCGATGATCCGCAGTGGCGCGGAAATCATTGTCCTTGCGGATCATACGAAGTTCGAGAAACGTTTTCTACACAAAGTTTGTGATCTTGATCAAATCGACGTCTTAATTACAGATGAACGACCTACCGGACAGTGGCACGATTGGTTGACTCAAGCAGACGTCTTGCTTGAAGTAGCAGAGGAGGAACAACCATGACAACGATTCAAACGACGCTTGTCGGTTTCGGATTTTCAGCCGTGACGTTTCATGCGCCCCTTTTACAAGCCTTACCACAATTTACGGTCCGTCAAGTCGTGTCGAGCCAACAGGATAAAGTCGCGACCGTTTTTCCGGAAGCAAAGGTGATCGGGACACTCGAAGCGGCATTACAAGACGAACAGACGGAACTCGTCATCATCACGACACCGACAGCCTTACATTTCGAGATGGCCAAACTAGCCATCGAAGCAAAAAAACATGTGCTGCTCGAAAAGCCAGCCGTTGTGACGATGGAAGAAGCAGACGAGCTGATACGCCTTGCAGCTCATCACGGCGTACATGTCGCGGTTTATCAAAACCGTCGTTTTGATGGCGACTTCCTGACGATCGAACAGCTGATTGAGATGAACGAGATCGGGGATTGGCAATTGCTCGAATCACGGTTTGACCGGTATCGTCCGGTCGTTCGAAACCGTTGGCGGGAACAGAAAGGACCGGGCTCGGGTATCTTGTTTGATCTCGGCTCGCATTTGATTGATCAGGCGCTTGCTTTATTCGGTGAACCGGATGCAGTTGTCGGGGATGTCTTGTTCCAGCGTGACGGAGCGGAGACGGATGACGGATTCCACGTCACGTTATTTTACGGCAAGCGCCGGGTCATCTTACGGTCCAATTCCTTCATTCAAGGATTATCCCCGCGATTTGAGTTGCATGCGACACGCGGAAGTTATATCAAATACGGGATGGATCCGCAGGAAGCGCGTCTGGCCTCCGGGCATCCCGTCGATGCATCGATTGGTCAAGAGGAAACCGCTGATTATGGATATCTGCAAATTGCCGATCATCCGGCTGAACGGTTGGCGACACTTCCGGGTCATTACCGTGGTTTTTATGAAGCGCTTGCTGAAGGGCTGAAGACGGGTGACTTGCCGGTCGATTTGACGGATGCCTTAAAGACGATGCAACTCATTGAGGCGGTTCGCTTAAGCAGCGAGACAGGACGGAAAGTTTTCCGGAAGGAGTGGAATGGATGAAACTGACAGAATTATTGGCACAAGAACAGACGATGACGTTGCGCAGCTTTACAAATCAAGATGCACTCCGTGCCGGACAGTACGTCATCGACCGGGGCTTACAGGAGCAACTAAGCGTTGCCGTCGAGCTGAAACGGAACGGACAGCGGCTGTTTTACGCGGCACTTGACGGGACGGCACCGGATCAGGAAGAATGGATCCGCCGGAAATCGAACGTCGTCCTCCGTCACGGACACAGCTCACTGTACATGCGGTTGTACAATGAAGAGAAACAACGCGCGTATCATACGATGTATGCCGTCGATCCGGCGGACTATGCGGATGCCGGCGGTTCCTTTCCAATCCGTGTCGCAGGAGTTGGTGTCATCGGGACAATCACCGTGTCCGGTTTATCACAAGAAGCGGATCATCAGCTGGCAGTTGATGCTTTGATGTATTTGAATGGGCAAGGCAACTAAAACAGGATGGACTGAAAAGTTGCTTTTTATACAGATCAGGGGGTGACAGATTTCAAGTCTGTCACTCCCATAGTCGTGTTCAAAAGGAATCACTCTTTCTCTCACGCGCTTTCCTCAGGCGAGACACAAGCCAACTCCCCTGCCTCAATGAGGCGGGAAAGTGGGTCTTGTTCGTCTCTGACAGCGCAAGTCAATTTGCGCTTTTTCCTGTAGGAGTCGCGTGAAACGAGTGATTCCTTTTAGGTCAGTCATGTTTTGGATATCATAATCAAGAAGCGATCGAGTCGGAAGCAGGAGCAGCAGCGCGCCGTTTGTTGCCGCGATAAATGAAGAACAAAGCAGCGAGCATGAACAAGAGTCCGGCAAACCGTTTCAGATCAAATGCCACTTCGACGCCACCAAATGTCCCGAAGTGATCAAGCACCATTCCGGCTGACAACTGTCCGATGACGGTTGCGATACTGGCAGCAGTGACGCCAATTTTTGGAACGGCAAGAATGGTCAGGAACAGATAACTGACACCGAACCAGACGGCACTGAGCTGCCAACGTGGTGCGTCAAGAATCAGGAGGACATCTCCTTGTCCAAAAAAGAGGACGGCGAGTGCGAGTAGGAGCATGCCGGTGAAAAAGGTTAAAAATGTACTTTCGAGGGCGCCCGCTTTTTGACCAAAAGCGCCATTGATCGAAGACTGGGCACTGAGGAGAACGCCTCCAAGCAGTGTCATCCCGAGTAATGCGATATTCATCGATATTCCTCCTTAAAAAATCAAAAATAGGCCAATGACCATCAGACCGGATGCGATCAGTTTGTCTTTGTTGATGGCGACCCGGGGACTTCCGAGCCATCCTTTGTGTTCGATGATCATACTAGCGACCATCTGACCGATGATGACGCTGATCATGGCGAGTCCGACACCAACAAGCGGAATGCTGATGATCAGGATCGTTAAGTAGATACTCCCGAGCAGTCCACCGAGTAGCGTCCACTTCGGTGCTTTGAACGTGTAGCCAAGTGAACCCTTTCCGAAAAACAGGGTGATGATCCCGATGATGATCGTCCCGGCAAAGAAGTTATAAAAACTACTTTCGAGTTTACCGATACTGTTGCCAAGCTCCCCATAAATTGCACCTTCGATACTAAGGGAAATCCCGGCAAGTAAAGCAAGCAGGTAATAAATGAATTTCACAATCCGTCACTTCTTTCTTCAATGAATCTATATATCGAGAAATGTCGATATATGAACAAAGGAAAACCCGTTAGAGTTCTCCTTGTAGGTACTCTGCTAACTCTTTGATCTTCTGTTCATTTCGACGGTAATACGTCCATTTGCCATGACGTTCGGATTCAAGTAATCCGACTTTTTGTAACATTGCCAAGTACTGGGATACCGTGGATTGGGACAAATTCGCCTTCTCCTGGATATCACCGACGCAGACGCCTCCTTTTTCAGCAGAATTGGTTGACAAATGAGCGGCCGGTTTGTTGAAATGAGTTTGCGGATCTTTGAGCCAACGTAAGATATCGAGCCGTACTTCATTCGATAGGGCTTTAAAAAGATCTACTTGATGTGTCATGCCATCAATCTAATCGATAATTCTCGATATGTCAATTCATTGAGTTGCATTTGCAAAGGATGTTTTGTCCAGCATATGGGTTACTTTTTCGCCAGAAGCAGGCACGAAACCGAGACCTTGATAAAACGGATCGGCCTGTTCGCTGTAGAGCACCAACTTTTCGTACGACAAGAAGGCTTCTGCGATGATTTTTTCGAGCAAGGCCGTCCCGATGCCCTGCGACCGGACTTCCGGTAAGACATAGACATGGCGAATCCGGCCGGTTGCCGGTTGCCCCGCTTGTTTCATATATCCCCCGCAGGCGAGGACTTGATTGGTCGTCGACAAGACGACGAACATCGCTTCACCGGTTGCTTGAAATGTTTCTTGCCGGCGATTTCGTAACATGTGTTCAACGAACATAAACTCTTCCTGTGAACTTTTGGCGAGTAAAGGAAGCCAGTTGTAGCCGTCAAAATCGTTCACCCGTTCGATTGTCATTTCCATCCGTGATTCCTCCTTCTTCTCTTTTGAAGTATTCCTTTTTCAGCATCACGAAAAACCCGCTTTTCTTTGTAAATAATTTTTTTTAGCAAGAGACTGGATTTTTAAAAGCCATTTTGCGTATAATGAGAAGTAATGGATTGAACGCAAATGAAAGGAAGTGGCCGTCACAATGAGCCTCAGCCGTTTAAGTAAAGAAGAAATTACTGATCTTTCACTGATTAACTTCGTCAATGAAATGCTACAAGAAGCGGGCGAACAGCCTATCACTTTCGATGACATCATAAAAGAAATCGAAAAATTTCATACGTTTACAAATGAGGAGGACAAGTTCGAGAAACTTGCCCAACTCTATACAGACATGAACATCGATGGTAACTTCGTCAACGTCGGAGCTAACCGTTGGTCCCTTCGTGCGTGGTATCCGTTTGACAAATCGGATGAAGATTTGGTCATCGAAGCACGTCAGCGCGGAGAACTCGACGAATTCGAAGAAGAGTTCAACTACGATGCGGAAGAAGATGAATTCGAGACGATCGAAGATGATCTTGATACATTCGCAAAAACAGCCGATTACGATTCAGCTGATGATACCGAAGATGATACATTCAAAAAAGTTGCGGTCATTGATGACCTCGAAGACGATTTGGATGAAGAAGACCTCGAAGATTTCGAGGAAGATGAAGAAGAAGTTTAACAACCGCAACCTGCCATTTTTGAACATGAAAATGGTAGTTTTTTCGTTGACGGCTGACGACAGCACACTTGATTTTCGTCTCTAAAAAATCTGCTTGACGAAGTTTTCGGAATGACGTAAGTTAGTCATGGGCTTCTTTAAGCAACGTGCTTAATTTCAGCAAAAGTGTCTCCTGTGAATGGGGGCACTTTTGCTTTTTTATTTTTAACCGACCTCTGACAGAATTCTGGACTCGAGAAGGGAGCAATTTAATCATGACAAAGTATATTTTCGTAACCGGTGGGGTAGTATCTTCACTTGGTAAAGGGATCACGGCCGCATCACTTGCCCGTCTTCTAAAAAATCGTGGCCTCAACGTCACAATCCAAAAATTCGACCCGTACATCAACATCGATCCGGGAACGATGAGCCCGTATCAACACGGTGAGGTATTCGTGACGGATGATGGTGCTGAAACCGACCTTGACCTTGGTCACTACGAACGTTTCATCGATATCAACCTCAGTCAGAATGCGAACGTCACGTCTGGACGGATTTACTCGACGGTCCTCAAAAAAGAGCGTCGTGGTGATTACAACGGGGGAACGGTTCAAGTCATTCCGCACATCACGAATGAGATCAAGGATCGTGTCTTCCGTGCCGGGAAAGAGACAGGCGCTGACGTCGTCATCACAGAGATTGGTGGAACAGTAGGGGATATCGAATCGCTTCCGTTCATCGAAGCCATTCGTCAAGTGAAGAACGATATCGGGAAAGAGAACGTCATGTATGTCCACTGTACGCTCGTTCCGTATCTTGCAGCTGCAGGTGAGCTGAAGACGAAGCCGACGCAACACAGTGTCAAGGAACTCCGTAGCTACGGCATTCAGCCGGACATCATCGTTTTGCGTGCCGAGCATGATGTACCGCAAGAAATGAAAGACAAAATTGCCCTCTTCTGTGACACACGTCCGGAAGCGGTCATCGAAGCGAAGGATGCGTCGACACTGTATGAGGTGCCGCTCAACTTGCAACGTCAAGGCATGGATCAACTCGTCTGTGACTACTTCAAGTTCGATACGCCGGCAGCCGATATGACAGCGTGGAAACAACTGGTCCACACCGTGACACACCTCGAGAAGAAAACGAAAATCGCACTCGTCGGGAAATACGTCGAACTCCGTGATGCCTACATCTCGGTCGCAGAAGCTCTCAAACATGCAGGGTTTGCCTTCAACAGTGACATCGAGATCGACTGGATCAATGCGGAAGATGTCACACGTGACAACGTCCAGGAATTACTTGGTTCAGCAAACGGAATCCTCGTTCCAGGTGGATTCGGTGAACGTGGGATCGAAGGGAAAATCGAAGCAACACGTTTTGCGCGCGAAAACAATGTACCGTTCTTCGGCATTTGTCTTGGGATGCAACTCGCGACAGTTGAGTTCGCCCGTAACGTCCTGAACTTAGAAGGGGCACACTCGGCAGAAATCGATCCGGCGACACCGTACCCAATCATCGATTTACTTCCGGAACAAAAAGACATCGAAGATCTAGGCGGAACACTTCGTCTTGGACTTTACCCATGTAAGCTCGAAGAAGGTTCAAAAGCACGGACAGCGTACTCAAGTGAACTCGTTTACGAACGTCACCGTCACCGTTATGAGTTCGGCAATGAATTCCGTGAACAGTTCGAAGCGAACGGCATGATCTTCTCCGGTACAAGCCCGGATGGCCGTCTCGTTGAGATCATCGAGATTCCAGAACACAAATGGTTCGTCGCGTGTCAGTTCCACCCGGAATTGATTTCACGTCCAGAACGTCCGCAAGCCTTGTTCCATGACTTCATCCAAGCATCACTTGGTGAGTAAGAAATTTAGCGAACGGCTAAGCACCCCTGTTTCCAAATTGGAGACAGGGGTGTTCTGTTTATTATTATAGAAGAAAAGCGTCATTCCCACTCTTCCGTCATCTCTTGTAATTGCGTCAAAATGTGCGTCAACAGGAATGCACCCAGCGCGAGACTCGGCAAACCGTGACGGGAACCGTCCTCAGCCGGAAGCAGTCCTTTGTTGAATTTCAGGGCGAGCGGCGCGATGGAACGTTCGAGTGTCTCCGTCACGTCACCGAGCGTAATGATGGAGTAGGGTGTATGCCACGCATCATAACGGGCGAGAGACGCAAACAAGTCGGAGCGTTCCGTATCCGGTGTGAAGATCAAGACGCGGTCGACGGCATGTAACGTTTTATGATCTTTGATCTTCGTGACCCGTTTCATTTGATCCGGACCATCGGACAGCATAGGATAGAGCCCTTCGAATTCACCGTAGGCATCAAGATAGACTTTCCCTTGACCGACAAGTGCTTGAGCGAGCAGACGGACGACATCAAATAATTCGTCTTCCTGTTTTGTAAGCGTTTGTAATTTCCCGTTGAACTGAGTCGCTAATATTTTCATCATAAAAAGACATCCTCTCTAAATTTCTGTCAAAGATAGTATAAAGCAAGTTTTGCTTTCATGTAGAATGGAAATAACTAGAGGAGGAGTGTGGGAGATGAAAGGGAGATTACTGATCGCGGAAGATGAACCGGGGATTCGCAATTTATTGGCGCAATTGTTTCGCGCACAAGGCTACACGACTGACGTTGCCGTTGATGGCTTGGAAACGATTGAACGATTGAAAGAGGCAGATTACGATTTATTATTGATGGATGTCAATATGCCGGGACGGACCGGTCTAGAAGTCTTGCGTCATCAAGATGAGGTCGGACGACGGGTTCGGACGATTTTGATGACAGCCCTCGGCGAAAAAGAGGCGATGGAAGAAGCGAAACGACTGGGTGTCGTCGCCTTCTTCGGAAAGCCGTTTGACATCTTTGAATTAAAAAAAGAAGTGACTGTGCAAATTTCGAGCGATGTAAGCGGTTAATCCTTCACGTCGTCGTCACAATCCTAAATTCGGAGTGAAATGCTGTACGTTCAAGCGAATCAGTGTGTTATAATCAGTCTGAAAATGCACGTCTACGTGTAAGCAGCGATCAAAACAGAGGAGGATGTCATTATGCCATTAGTATCTATGACAGACATGTTAAACAAAGCTCTCGAAGGTAAGTACGCAGTAGGTCAATTCAACATCAACAACCTCGAGTGGACTCAAGCAGTACTCGGTGCGGCTCAAGAAGAGCAGTCACCAGTCATTCTTGGAGTATCTGAAGGTGCAGCACGTCATATGGGCGGATTCTACACAGTTGTTAAAATGGTAGAAGGTCTCGTTCATGACATGAAAGTAACAGTTCCTGTTGCAATCCACCTCGACCACGGTTCGAGCATTGAAAAATGCAAAGAAGCAATCGATGCTGGATTTACATCTGTAATGATCGACGATTCACATAGCCCGATCGACACGAACATCGAAACAACAAAAGCTGTTGTTGAGTATGCTCATTCTAAAGGTGTTTCAGTTGAAGCGGAAGTTGGTACAGTTGGCGGACAAGAAGATGACGTCGTTGGTGATGTCATGTACGCGAAACTTGACGAATGTGTTCGTATCGTCAAAGAAACTGGAATCGACACGCTTGCTCCTGCACTCGGTTCTGTCCACGGACCATACAAAGGTGAACCAAACCTTGGTTTCGCTGAAATGGAAGAAATCCGTAACGCAACAGACCTTCCACTCGTTCTTCACGGTGGTACAGGAATCCCGACACACGATATCGAAAAAGCGATTTCGCTTGGTACTTCAAAAATCAACGTCAACACAGAGAACCAAATCACATTTGCGAAAGTGGTTCGTGAAGTCTTGGCTGAAAAACCAGAAGCATATGACCCACGCGTATTCATCGCACCAGGTCGCGAAGCAATCAAACAAACAGTCATCGGTAAGATGCGTGAGTTTGGTTCAAGCAACAAAGCTTAATTTTGTATGTCCAAAGCACGGTAGACACTCGTCTATCGTGCTTTTTTTCATCCAAATCACCAGAATGTTTCGGAAAACGTTAGGACTTCTCGTTGAAAAAATTTATAATGAAAGAGTAAGCGATTTCAAGGGATATCTTAAGGAATGAAAGGGGAAAGAGAAAAATGAGATTTTTTATCGACACAGCAAACGTAGAGGATATTAAAAAAGCACATAAAATGGGGATTTTAGACGGGGTCACGACCAATCCGTCACTCGTCGCAAAAGAAGGCGTCGATTTCCATACACGCCTGCGTGAAATTTGTGAGATCGTCGGCGACGTCTCCGTCAGTGCGGAAGTCATCGCACTGGATGCAGAAGGAATGATCCGGGAAGGGAAGGAACTCGCCCAGATTGCACCGAACATTACTGTAAAGGTTCCGATGACACCAGCTGGCCTAGAAGCTGTTGCAGCCTTATCCAAAGAAAACATCACGACGAACGTCACGTTGATCTTTAACCCGAACCAGGCATTGCTCGCAGCGCGTGCTGGTGCGACATACGTATCACCGTTCCTCGGACGTTTGGATGATATCGGTCAAGATGGTATGGGACTCGTCGAGACGATTGCCCAAATCTTCGTCATCCATGACATTCCGACACAAATCATTGCGGCGTCTGTCCGTAATCCAGTTCACGTCACGAATGCAGCCCTCGCTGGTGCTGACATCGCGACGATTCCGCTGAATGTCATCGAATCACTGACGCAACATCCGCTGACGACCCAAGGCATCGAGCGATTCCTTGCTGACTGGGAAAAAGCGCAGCAATAACAGATTGTACAGAAAGGTTGATGGAATGTGGACATTTTGCATATCGTAGGACAACAACGTCTTGAAGGGACCGTCATGATCAGTGGATCGAAACAGAGTGCGATTCCGTGTCTCGCGGCAGCATTACTGACCGACCAACAGGTTATTCTTGAGGGGGTGCCGGACATTGGCGACGTCGCGACGATGATCCAGATCATTGAGATGCTTGGAGCTGTCGTGACACGTCAAGGCGATATGGTGACGATTGACCCGAGTCATGTCGAGCCGATGCCACTTACAGGGACGGATACACGAAAATTACGTGGATCGATTTACCTGATGAGCGTTCTTGCGGCACGGTTCAAACAGGGGGTCGTTGGTCTGCCCGGTGGTTATGCCATCGGTCCTCGACCGATTGATTTACACATCAAGGCACTGGAGCGACTCGGTGTCTCGATGCGAAACGAACAAGGGGTTTACTACATGCATGTCGAAGAGTTGAAGGGGAACCGGGTTTATTTGGATCTTCCTTCCTTCGGTGCAACCATCAGTGCGTTACTTGTCGCTGTCATGGCGGAAGGGACGACCGTCATTGAAAATGCGGCATGTGATCCAGAAGTCGTCGATGTCAGTACGATGCTGACGAACATGGGTGCGAGTGTCAAAGGTGCAGGGACCGATGAGATTCGAATCAAAGGGATCAAGACGCTTCAAGGATGTCGGCATACGTTGATTCCGGACCGGATGGAAGCAGGGACGTTCCTCGCGATGGGCGCCGTTCTCGGACGTGTGACGGTCGACAACGTCATTCCACTTCATCTGGAAAGCATCATTCAAAAGCTGGAACGTTTTGGTGCGAAAATCGACATCGCCGATGATTCAGTCACGGCATCGGTCGATCTGGCGAAGCCGATCGACATTCGTGTGTTTCATTACGGTGGTTTCCCGAGTGATCTTCAACCGATCATCTCGGCTGTCTTGCTCAAACCGAAAGGGGCGAGTGTGGTCGTCGATAAACTGTATCCACAACGGTTCCGGCATGTTCAGGAAATGCGGCGACTCAACGCACGCATCACACATGAAGATGCGTCGATCATCATTCGTGGTGGTGAAGCCTTGCGCGGAACCGAGATCGAAGCACATGATCCGCGTGGTGGAGCAGCACTCGTTTTAAGTGGAATGCTTGCTTCAGGCGAAACTTTGTTGCATCATGCGGAAATACTCGATCAAAGTTATGAACGATTCGTCGAGAAGTTAAAAGAACTAGGGGCTCTTGTATGGCGTGAAACGGTTTAAGATCTTCATCTAGGGAGAGGGGATTATACACATGGAAAGAAGTTTATCAATGGAACTCGTACGGGTGACGGAAGCAGCAGCACTTGCTTCTGCGCGTTGGATGGGGAAGGGCATGAAAAACGAGGCGGATGACGCAGCAACAAGCGCCATGCGTGATGTGTTTGATACGATCCCGATGAAAGGGACGGTCGTCATCGGCGAAGGAGAAATGGATGAGGCACCGATGCTTTATATCGGGGAAAAACTCGGAAATGGATATGGACCACGTCTTGACGTCGCCGTCGATCCACTCGAAGGGACGAACATCGTCGCCAAAGGAACGTGGGGAGCGCTTGCCGTCCTCGCCGTAGCCGATGCCGGAGATTTGTTACATGCCCCGGACATGTACATGGATAAAATCGCCGTTGGGCCGGAAGCTGCTGGACATATCAGTTTGGACGCGACGATCGAAGAAAATATCGCTGCTGTCGCGAAGGCAAAAAATAAAGAAATCGAAGATGTCGTCGTCTCGATTCTCGATCGGGAACGTCATGAAGAAATGATTCAACGAATCCGTGCAACAGGGGCACGAATTCGTCTGATTGGTGACGGTGACGTCGCAGCAGCCATCAATACGGCTTTCCCGCATACGGGAATCGATATCTTGCTTGGTTCAGGTGGTGCGCCAGAAGGTGTACTTGCAGCAGTTGCGTTGAAATGTTTAGGTGGAGAACTCCAAGGACGACTCTTGCCGGCAGACGAAGCAGAAGTTGCACGTTGCAAGAAGATGGGGATTGAAGACCCGTCGAAAATTCTGATGATGGATGACCTCGTCACGGGAGATGATTGTATCTTTGCAGCAACAGGCGTCACGGACAGTGAGTTGATGAAGGGTGTTCAGTTTACAGCCCAAGGCGGTCAAACACATTCTGTCGTCATGCGTGCGAAGTCGGGAACGGTTCGTTTTGTTGAAGGAATTCACTCATTCAAGAAAAAACCAAAGCTCGTTATTAAGTAATTCAATTTTTATATGCAAATAAAGACGAATCCGACTCAAATCGGACCCGTCTCAGATGGAAGACAAATGCGGTTTTTCTCTTAAATGAGAAGGATCGCTTTTTTGTTCGCTTCGAATCGTTTTCCTGGGACAAGCATCGCGCCGCTTCGCTTCACTGCAGGGTCGCTCCTGCTTGTTTTTCCCTAGGAAGCGATTTCGCGCGGAAAAACGCTATTTCCTATGGCAGGGACTAGATAAAAAGAAAAACTAGATATAGAAATCGACGAGGATTGAATTCTTCATGGAAAAAGCCCTTCATTCCCGAAGAAGAGGAATATTGAAGAGCACGAGATCGAAGATAGTACAATAAATCCGGCTCAAACCGGATTCATCTTTGTTGTAGGATGAAATCTTGTAAACTGTACGCGACTCCTACAGGAAAAGCGCAGGTTTATCGCGCGCCAGAAACAAACGAGACCCGGTTACTTGTCCGTTTCAGGACAAAGAAGCCGCGGCTCGTGTTTCCATAGATGTCAACTTAAGAAAATGACTAACTTCTCTCGAAAAATGGTAAGGAATATTACCGCCTACGAGAGGAGTTTTTTTATATGTTAGCCCGAGCGAAATTCGATTTCCTCGACCAATTATTTACGTTTCTAGAGCCGGCTAAAATCGATCAGATGGCGAAGGAGACAGGTTTTGTACAGCGGAAACGAAAATTCGATGCCAATGACTTTTTATCTTTACTCTTCGGGATTCATGGAAATCTGATAGACTCTAGTCTTCAAGAATTGAGCACGAAGTGCGCCGTGAATCAAGACATCGAGATTAGTCGTGCCGCAATCGACAAAAAATTTACCAAAGCTGCCGTATTATTTCTTCAACGACTCGTGAGCGAGCTACTCGAAACTGAACGGATGCTTCCGCTCTCGCGTCATCCGCTCAGCGAAGATTGGCCGTTCACGACCCTTCGGGTATTGGATGGAACACACGATGCCGTACCTGATCTTATGCTCAAAAGAGCTCAGAAGACACGACAGACTTCCGTGAAAATCCAACACGAATACGATCTTTTGACAGGGCGCGTCACGTTTTTACGCATTGATCTTAAAAATGTTAATGACACAATTAGTGGTGCTGGGCGAATACCATTCTTAGATACAAACGAGTTATGCCTTCAGGATCTTGGGTATTTTCACTTTAGATCGTTCGAAGGTATCCGAGAAAAGGGCAGTTATTTCCTGACACGATTTCGAAGTGATGCCCATTTGGCCTACCTCAACCCATCTCCCAGTTATCATCCGAATGGTGGAAAGATTGAGAGTAGTCGATACCTACGCATCGACCTCGTCTCACTTAGCCGCGCGATGGGTCCAAACGAGATCATGGAACTGGAAGACGTTTACTTTGGAAGAGATGCACACTTTCAAGCACGATGTATCTTGTTCCATCAGGACCAGGATCAGAAGGAAAGACGTCTCATCAAAATCGAACGACGAGCTAGTCGGAGCCGGACACCGATGAAACCTTTGGTTCGTGAAATGGCAGGAACGACAGGCTATATGACCAACCTGCCGGAGTCTATCTCGCCCGAACAGCTCGTCGAGCTGTATCGATTACGTTGGCAAATCGAATGGGAATTCCGAACAATGAAATCATTTTTAGGACTGGATCACTTTCGATTGGTTAAACAAGAACGCTGGCTCTGTCACGTGTATGGTACGTTACTCGTTTTTCTCTTAAGTCAACTCATGGCTTGTCAGCTCCGTAACGTCATTTGGGAAGAGGAAAAGAAGGAGATTAGTGAAGCAATCGCCATACGTTGCTTCGCTTGTGAGTTCATACCGAAGATGTATGAAGCATTTCGACAAAAAAAGACGCCCCAGGCGTTCATCCCATTGATCACTCGTCTATTGACAAGGACCGCGCGAAAGCCGAATTCCGCTAGTGGGACCGCCATAAAGCGTCTTCAATTCGAGTAGCACTTGGACAAATAAGTCCCCCAAAAAATGAGGTTTTTTTGGTGTGCTTACAATTATCTTTTTCCGCTAATCATACTGATGAAACCCATCAGTGATAAAAAAATCAGATCATTATCTACTCGATTTTAGCTAAGTTGACATCTATGGGCTTGCGTTTCGCCTGAGGAAAGCGAGTAGAGAAACACGTTTTTTTCGCGAG
>NZ_MOLV01000025.1 GCF_001870785.1 Exiguobacterium sp. KRL4 | reverse complement strand
ATATGATTCGATGATTGAAGAACTGCAGAAACAAGAAAATCCCGAAGCCGTCTGGGAAACGGTTCAGGATTTACGTGACGATCAAGAATACACTTTGATCTCTCGAAAGCGCATTTTCAATCACTTGAAAACCACCATGCGAGAAGATACTTAACAGTCGATAAGAAAAGTGTAGCACAAGCCTTTTGAAAACTGAATAGAATTGGGGCACTCTGGCCGGAGTGTCCTTTTTCGTATTTACAGAAAAAATCGTCGTGTTTACTACGATTACAGTGTAAACAATGTAAACGACGTATACAACGATTACATTGCATACTCGTATTACTACGTATACAACGCAAACATTGTAAATAACGTTTACGACGTAAACACTGCATACAAAATAGCTCGGTAGATTTACCCGTCGGCACATAAATTTATTTAAGGTGCGTAGATGGGCATTCGCAAAAAATGCAACTGGACATCACTTTTATTTTTCGTACATGGAAAGCGAGCGAATACGTAGCGCATGACTGAGACGCACGTCCAGTCGGAGCAACGGATCGCACGCTCCCTTGCCGAAATGATAGTGATTAAGCTGACATTTTACGAGATCCATCTGTGACTCTGAAAAAACCTTGTGCAGTGTTTATGTCGCGAAAGCTACTTTATGTGGAGGTGTACCCCTGAGAACACTAAGAAAACAAGTGCCCCGAGGAGGGCATTTCCCGACGGGGCGCTGTGTTTTTGGGGGTTCGGGGGTACAGAGGCTCCACGTCAAGTAGTCGTGAAATAAAAAGCGTTGATTTTCCTCAATCGAATGGTTACGATAGGTTTAGATAAGTAACAGTTACTTATCCAGTATGAGTCATATCGAGACAATGAGGTGAAAAAATGAGCGAATCAAAGAAAACAGAACTCAAGCGATTCAACATGAACATGCCTGAGGATCTACATGCGTATTTAAAGGGTGTCGCAACAGAACTTAACGTTTCTCTTACGTCATTGGTTACTCATGCTTTGGAAGAGTACCGTAAACAACGTGTCATGGCATACAGCATGGAAGAAATGTTGAACATGGCTAAGCGACAGGAAGCTCTAAACGAAGTTGATTCAAAACAGCAAAAAAACGAAGAAATGAAGCCGTGATTTTCTCTAATACTTGATATATTAGAAACATCTCTACTAATGGCTCAACCATGCGGGTTCACAAGGGGGCGATTTTTTGGATTTAAGGCATGTAACAGTGCCTAAGGAAATGCTGACTTCTATCTCTGAAAACAGAAGATATAACGAAGTGATCGCTGGATATTACAATCGTCTGATCGGTGAATCTAGCGTCAGTCAAAAGAAAACATTGTCGAACAATCTCGAGTCGTTGAATGATTGCAACCGTCTTTGGTTCTTAGACCAGTACTCCAAGGCGAAAGTGAAGGATTTTAAGAAAACGAATCTCTGCAAAGATAAATTTTGCAGCAACTGTAAGAAAGTCAAACAGGCTTCTCGAATGGCACGATTTATGCCGGTGATTCAGGAGCAATTGAAAGTACATCCAAATGCTTATCAAATGGTTCTGACCGTACCTAACGTGCCTGGAAAAGAACTTGAGAAGACGATCAAGAAAATGAGCAAAGCATATTCGATGATGAATCAATATCTTCAGGGAAAGAGAAAGGCGAAGGATTTGCCTTTCGATATCGGATTTGTCGGTGGGATACGTACTCTAGAAATTACGTACAAGGGCGATAGCTATCATCCTCACTTCCACGTCCTTCTCGTGCTCGATAAGGGCTTAGGAGAGAAGAAATACACGAATACGTACTCACACGATCGTTACAAGCGTCGTGAGACTCGTTACTTCTCCGAGATGGAGATTATGATTCAAAAGCTTTGGAAGATGCTCTATGAGGGTGTCAGGGTCACTAAGTCCAATTTTGACCTATTGGAAATCGGCTACTCGTCGATGATTGACCAAATGAATGAGGGCGACTATTTGGAGTTGTTCAAGTACATGGTCAAAGGAGAAACGGAAGATAAGAAGTTCATGTCTTATGAGCAATTCAAGATACTGATCGTGGCGTTAAAAAGCGTCAGGCAGATTCAAGGCTACGGTGTATTTCACTCAATTCAAGATGATGATTCAATTGATGACATGGTGGACAAGCTATATGA
>NZ_MOLV01000024.1 GCF_001870785.1 Exiguobacterium sp. KRL4 | reverse complement strand
CTGGATTGAAGGTGCGTCTGGTTCTCCCGTCTAAATTGAATAGGTACAGTATATCGATATCTTTAAACACAAAAAACCCCGAATGGGGTCTTTTATCAAGTGTCCACCATTCAGGGTTCAGTTCACTTTAGCGGACGAAGGTGTTTTTGGTTACTTCGGAATGACGAGGACTTGCCCCACCGAAATCAAATTCACATTGGTGATTTTGTTGGCACTGGCGAGAGCGGTGACGGTGACACCGTATTTCGTTGCGATTGAATATAACGTATCTCCGGCTTTCACCGTATAAGTGACGGTCGCAGGTGGAGGGGTGGTGCCCGGAATGACAAGAACTTGTCCAACCTTGATCAGATTATAGTTGGTAATGTTGTTTGCTTTGGCAAGAGAGGCGACGCTGACATTGTAGAGGTTGGCGATTTTATAAAGGGTATCGCCCGATTTGACGGTGTAGGTTTTACTGCCACTTGGGGGAAGTTGCAGCAATTCTGAAATCGTGACGAATTTATATCCTTTGGCTTTGAGTTGGGAAATCATCGAAGGCAGGGCAACGGGTGTTCCGGGGGCACCGGCACCGGTATGCATCAGAACGATGGAACCCGGGACGACATTGGGAACGACACGCGCCAAAATAGCGGTTGAACTGATGCCTTTCCAATCTGTCGTATCAATGTTCCATTGAATCGTTTTTGTATATCCGGCATTGCCTACTGCTGCTAAGACGGCACTGTTACTTGCACCAAACGGCGCACGGAAAATCGGTTTAGTCGTCCGACCGGTCAGTGATTTGATTAACGTTTCTGTTTTAGACAGTTCGCTCGTCATTTGTGCGGTGGTTAATTTCGTAAAGTCAGGGTGCGTGTAGGAGTGATTTCCAAGTTGATGAGTAGGAGTGGCGGTCGCGATGTTTTTAATCCGCTGAGGATGGTTGTTGGCTCCAGTACCTGTCAGGAAGAAGGTGGCTTTGACATTGTTACTTTTTAAGATGCTCAAAATTTTTGTGATATTCCCACCGTCTGACCCATCATCAAATGTCAACGCGACAACTTTACTGGTCGTCGAACCTTTTGTGACGAACGTTGAACTTGCTGCATCTGCCGTCAAACCGTAACTGAAGAAAGGAAAAAGCGATATCAACACGATCATGATGATTCGAATCCACTTCGTATGCATGTGTATTTCGCCTCCTTTTTCTAGGATGACTGCCTCTCACTTGTCTCTACTTATCTATTACCCTTTTTGAGCAATAAAACTAAAAAAGAGGGAAACAATTCCCCAATTTTTATTGATTCAAACGGAATAAGCTAAAATAATTGTTTAATTATGAAATGAACAGGGAAAACATGATATATGGAAATAGTAAAAGGAGTGGAGTATGAATGATTGAATTTAAAAACGTCGGGAAACAATTTAAAGATAACGTTGTCTTAAAAGGCTTGACCCTCGAAATCAAAGAGGGTGAACTGGTTGTCTTCATCGGACCAAGTGGTTGTGGGAAAACGACGTCCCTTAAAATGATCAACCGATTGATTGAACCATCATCAGGTACGATTTTAGTGAACGGAAAAGATATCATGAAAACGGATACGATTGAGTTACGTCGTCATATGGGATACGTCATTCAGCAAACTGGTTTATTTCCACATATGACCGTTCGGGAAAACATTCAGTTGATTGCCGGTCTCGAAGGAAAAGATCATGATCAGATGGATCTTCGGACAGAAGAGTTACTTCAAATGGTCGGACTCGATCCGAAACAATTCATTGATCGTTACCCGAGCGAACTGAGTGGTGGACAACAACAGCGGGTTGGTTTCGCCCGAGCGTTGATGAATGACCCGGATGTCATCTTAATGGATGAACCGTTTAGTGCACTTGACCCCGTCACACGAAATGACCTCCAAGAAGAATTATTCAATCTCCAAGAAGAAGTCAAAAAGACGATTGTCTTCGTCACCCACGATATGGATGAAGCGATTAAGTTAGCCGATCGGATTTGTATCATGCGTGATGGGGAAATCGTTCAATTTGATACACCGGAAGAAATCTTACGTCATCCGAAAGACGAGTACGTCGAATCGTTTATCGGAAAAAATAAGATTTGGAGCAGTCCGGCGTTTATCAAAGCAGAAGACATCATGATTGAAGATCCTGTCTCGATCAGCGGGAAACGAACGTTATTACAAGGGATTGAAATCATGCGTGGACGGAAGGTCGACAGTCTGTTGATTACGGATCGCGACCGGATCCTGCAAGGAATCGTCAAATTGAAAAACATTCAAACTGCACCTGACAAGGGAGTACGAATCGAAAACGTCATGGAAGGTGAACTCGTCGCTGTCGATGAACAAGACTCGTTGCTTGATGTACTTGAAGTCATGAACCATGAAGAAACAGGTTATTTACCTGTTACCAACAAATCGGGTCAATTACGTGGATTAATTACAAGAAGTAGCTTACTTTCCGTCTTGAGTGAGCAGTTCATTCAGGAGGAGGAAGTACAATGAGTGGATTTTTAGATTATGTGCAAAATAATACCGGTCAGATTTTTGACTTATTACTCGAACACTTACAGTTAACTGTGTTTGCCGTCGTCATTGCGGTCATACTCGGTATTCCACTCGGGATTCTGATTACACGGTATCAGCGTTTGGCAAAACCGGTACTCGCTTTGACGAGTGTCGTGCAAGCCGTTCCGAGCCTTGCTTTACTTGGATTCTTGATTCCATTCATCGGGATCGGATCGACACCGGCGATTATCATGGTTGTCTTGTATTCATTACTCCCGATTGTCAAAAATACGTACACCGGTTTATCAAGCATTCCAGGAGATATGTTGGAAGCTGCAAAAGGGATTGGACTGACCGAACGACAAGTTTTAGGAAAGGTTCAAATTCCGCTTGCTTTACCGATCATGATGGCTGGAATTCGGATCTCGGCCGTGACGGCTGTTGGTCTGATGACGATTTCTGCCTTTATCGGTGCCGGTGGACTTGGTTATCTTGTCTTCTCAGGTATCCAGACAGTCGATAATAATCAAATCCTTGCCGGAGCGATTCCTGCAGGTATCTTAGCCCTTGCGATTGACTTCATCGTCAGTCGAATCGAATATTCTGTCGCACCAAACGGAATTAAGCTGGCAGACGGTCGAATTAAAAGTAAGGCCCGTAAACGCCGGAAAGCGATGACGACTGGAAAGAAAATTGCGATCGTGAGTATCATTTTCCTGCTGATTGGCGGAACGGTCGCGTATTCGTTCTTAAAAACGGATAAAATCGTCATCGGTTCAAAAAACTATACCGAACAAGCGATTTTAGGGAACATGTTAGCGGACTTGATTGAGGAGAAAACCGATCTCGAAGTCGAACGTCAACTCAATCTGGGTGGAACGAAAGTTGCCTACGGTGCGTTAGAAACGGGTGAGATTGATGCTTACGTCGAGTATACAGGCACGTTATTGATCGATGTCTTGAAACAGGATGTCGAGACCGATCCGAAAGCCGTTTACGAAAAGGTGAGCAAGATGATTCCGGCGAAAAGCCAGGTCGATGTTCTCGATTCAATTGGTTTTAATAATACATTTGCTTTAGCAGTGACAAAAGAAGATGCCGAAAAATACGATTTGAAGACCGTATCCGATATGGCAGCAGTCAGTAATCGTCTTATCCTCGGATCGACAATTGAATTCGCGAACCGTGAAGATGGATACCTCGGATTAAAAGAGAAATACCCGGATATGAAATTCCAAGATGTTCAACCTGTAGATGGGGGACTTCGTTACACCGCATTGACGAACGGAAAAACAAATGTCATCGATAGTTTCTCGACAGACGGCTTGTTAAAGAAGTTTGATTTGACGGTCCTAGAGGATGATAAAGAGTTTTTCCCACCGTACTATGCCGTCCCGATTGTACGTCAAGAAACGTTGGAAGAACATCCGGAACTGAAGGAAGTCCTGAATCTGTTAAAGGATAAAATCACAGATGAAAAGATGCAAGAACTTAACTTTAAAGCGGATGTCGAAAAAGAGCGTCCGGAAGATGTGGCACGTGATTTCTTGATTGAAGAAGGATTAATCAAAAAGTAACGAAAAGAGAGCCGAGGCGGGAATCCGCTTCGGCTCTTTGTTATGCGCGCTGACGCGCTATATCGTTTTGGAAAATAGGTAATCCGGATTAGATCATTATTTTTTGATTCGACTAGCGAGCCAAGCGCGAACTGTACTTTGTTGGATCATACATGTTCTTCCTCTCTTGATTGAATTATTCCTAAACTCAAGGATTTTTGCTCGGCATCATTAACAATACGGGCTTGTAGCTCTTTCGTCAACCAATCTGTTTCTTGTTCCGGTAAAGTCGGTAAACCGTAACTTGGATTACTTGTGGATGAAAATAGATCTGCCATCAACCGTTCTTCGAATAATGGTGTCATTTCAAATCCCCCTCGGTCTTGATTCTTGTCCTACAGCTTTAGTGTAAGGGAAAGATGTAAACAAACGAGAGGCGAATTGTTAAAAACAGTTGAACTTTGTAAACGTTTTCACATTGTCGTCAAATCTTCCTCGATTACTCGACAATCAGCTGCGTATTGTTGCCCCCGTTTAACGTATTTGCGAATCGTTCGCTCCATGATGAACCGGTCATGGTCATTGATTTCACGGACGACCTTAGCCGGTACTCCCATGACCATCGAATTGGGTGGAACCACCATCTTTGGAGGGACGACACTGCCTGCCGCAACAAAGGAACCACTTCCGATCTCTGCTTCATCAAGAATCGTTGCCGACATACCAATCAAAGCTCCTTGGCGGATGATGCCCCCATGGATCATCGCCATGTGTCCAATCGTCACGTCATCTTCAATGATGGTCGGGTATCCTTCATACTGGTGAATCATCGATCCATCCTGAATATTGACCCGTTCCCCGATTGTAATCGGTCCTTCATCCCCGCGGATGACGGTATTGAACCAAACGGTCGAATTCTGACCGATCTGGACTTCACCGATGACTTTAGCTCCGTCTGCAATATAGACACTGGGATCGACGTTGGGTACGAGTTGACCTACACGATATTTCATGTTAAATTCCCACCTTTTCATTTAAATGTACGTTTTCATCTTGACCTGCCGAAAAATAAATTGCAACTGCTTACAATCTAATTGTAAGATGGTGAAAATACCGTTCACTACAGGAGGAAACAGGATGGATCAGACAGTTCGAGCACGCCTCATCACGATTGCCGCTAAAAAAGAGAAAGCAGCGGTCGTTTATCAAAATATTCAAGTCATCGATGTCATGACACGCGAAACCTATCAGGCGGATGTCGCGGTCGATTCAGGTTACATCGTGGCCGTTGGAGAAGGGTACGAAGGGGTCGAGATGATTGATGGAACAGGAAAGTTTATCGCCCCGAGTTTCATCGATGGACATGTTCACATCGAGTCGTCGATGGTGACGCCTAGTGAATACGAACAGGCGATTTTGCCACTCGGTGTGACGACCATCATTGCCGACCCACATGAAATTGCAAACGTAAAGGGAGCAGAAGGTCTTCAGTTCATGTTAGACGACGCAGAAGGGTTGTCGCTTGACGTTCGGATGATGTTACCGAGCTGTGTGCCGGCGACTTCATTTGAGCACGCTGGTGCGTCGTTAGACGCCAAAGCGTTAGAACCGTTCGTGAACCACCAAGGTGTACACGGTCTAGGCGAAGTCATGGATTATCCGGCCGTCGAACGGGCCGATGCGGATATGTTGAAAAAAATCGAACAGATCGAAGCAGCCGGAAAGCTCGTGGATGGTCATGCAGCTGGGCTTGGTGTCCGTGAACTGAATATTTATGGAGTAGCGGGTATTCGAACGGATCATGAATCAGTTAGTAAAGAAGAAGCGATTGCCCGAGCACGTCGTGGGTTGTATGTAGAAGTACGGGAAGGATCTGCGGCACGGAATCTTCGAGAAGTGTTAGATGCCGTCACGGAAAGTAATGCCAGCCGTTTTCTGTTTTGTACGGATGATAAACATTTGGATGATACGTTACGTGAAGGAACGATCGACTATAATATCCGTTATGCCATCCGCCATGGGATCAAACGTGAAACAGCCTATGCGATGGCATCGCTTCATGCGGCTAATGCCTATCAGTTACACGACCGGGGAGCGATTGTCCCGGGACGTCGTGCCGACTACGTGATTTTGAGTGATGCGAATCAAGTGGTGATCGACGAAGTCTTCGTAAAAGGAGAGTCTGTCGCCCGTAACGGAAAAACAACCGTTTCGTCTGAAAAGACACCTGTCCCAGCAGCACTGCGCGGTGAATTGAAAACAAAGCCGATCACGGATCGTCTATTTGAACTTTCCCTCCAGGAACCGAAGGCACATGTCATCGGAATCATTCCGAAAAGTATCGTCACGGAACACTTGATTTTGGATGTACCGCTTCAGGATGGAAAATTCCTCGCTGTGCCGGAACAGGATTTGTTGAAGATTGCAGTGATCGAGCGTCATCATGCAACAGATTTTTCAGCGGTCGGCATCGTCAAAGGATTCAAGATGAAGCGAGGAGCGATTGCTGCGACGGTTGCTCATGATTCCCATAACTTGGTCATTGTCGGAACATCCGATGCAGAGATGAAGCTTGCGGCAGAACGGTTGGTCAAAGCCGGTGGAGGCGTCATCGCAGTGAACGGAACGGAAGTTTTGGCAGAGTTACCACTTGAAATTGCCGGATTGATGACTAGTCGGCCCTTCCAAGAGGTAGGGGATACACTCGAAGCACTCAATGATGCACTTGATGTACTTGAAGCGGATCGTTCGTTTAATCCCTATTTAACGATGTCGTTTCTTTGCCTGCCCGTCATCCCGAATTTAAAATTGACAGACACTGGATTATTTGACGTAAAAACGTTCCAACATATTTCCGTTCAAGCTTGATCTATAGGTAAAGTCCAGTACAAATCATCGACTGGACTTTACCTTTTCTTAATAGTTTTCCGGTTGAATCATTATTTGATCCTTGTTATAGTAGGTCTTATCATCTTGATGAAAAGCGCTGTTTTTTTGAAACCTTCAGCTGGTATTTTCGTAAAGAAGATTATAGAGATGAATGATTAAGAAAGGATCGATTCAATGGATAAGTCATATTTTGAGGGTCATGAAGAGTTGATTTCTGATGTCTACCGTTTGTTTATTGACCAGTTTCATGAGTTACCGATGAACCGCCGAACGAAACGTCAGTTGCGTAATCTTGCGTTTTCAGTAATACGACAAGCGGGTCCGACCTATCAGGAACGTACCGTCTTGTATGCATTTTTTGCAGAATTTTTTCGCGCCGTCGAAGAAGGACAGCGAGAAGAAATCGAGTTTTATAAACAAATCGCACAGTAAAGACCCCGATCGGCTCCGGCAGAAGGGGTCTTTGTTGTATACAAAAACCGGTAATCAAGTTGAACTTGATTACCGGCAGGAATCCTCTTATTTAACTTCCATCCACTTGAAGCTCATATCGGCTCCGAACGGGTGACGGTATAATTTATCGATGTTTGCACGTTGCAAGTAGGCTTCACCTTTTTGATAGATTGGAGCAATCGCATAATCGTCCGCTAAGAGCATTTTTTCAGCTTCCTGGAGCGTCGACCAACGTTTCGCTTCATCCGGCTCCGCCTTCGCTTCTTTGATCATTTTGTCGAACTCTTTGTTCGAATACTCCATCCGGTTAAAGCTTCCGTCCGTCAACCACATATCAAGGAACGTCATTGGATCCTGGTAGTCAGGTCCCCAGCCGGCAGCTGAGATATCGTAATCGCCTTTCGCTTCAAGATCGAGGAAGTTTTTGAACGGTTGTTGTTTGATGTTGATCGTCAGACCCGGAAGATTCTTCTCAAGGTCACCTTTTAAGAACTCAGAAACCTTTTTGAAGGCATCTTCATCACGTGACAGCATATCGACTTCGATCGTTTTGACACCAAGTTCTTTTAAGCCGGCATCCCATGCTTTTTTCGCTTCTGTTGCATCGAAGCTTTGAAGATCCGGATATTTTGTACGGAAGTCTTCTCCATCCGGTGTGAACGTAAAGTCTTTTGCGACGATGAAGTTGGCTGGTTTTGAACCATCATTTAAGATGACATCTGTAATTCCTTGTTTTTCAAAACCAAGTGCCAATGCTTTCCGGATATTTTCGTTTTTAAGAGATTTATTTTTTTGGTTGAAACGCAGGAAGTTGATCCGGGCGTCCGGGCGAGTTTTATAGTCTTCCGACTTTTCATATTGTGAGACGAATTCCGATGTGATAGGTGCAAAGTCAACGTCTTTGGATTCAAACAAGTTAACGCCCGTCGAAATCTCCTTGACGACTTTAACATCGATTTTTTCCATTTTGACATTTGCTTTATCCCAGTAATCGGGGTTCTTTTTGTATGTCCATCCGGCGTTTGATTGCCACTTATCAAGAATGAAGGGGCCGTTGAAGATCATCGACTCAACATTGGTCGCGAACTTATCACCTTTTTCTTCAACAAACGATTGCTTGAGCGGCAAGTAAGTAGGGAAACTTGTCAAACCTAGGAAGTAAGGTGCTGGAGCTTCCAGTTGTACTTCAAGTGTTTGATCATCAACCTTCTTGACACCAAGTGAATCAAGTTCAGCTTCACCCGCTAAGATTTTGTTGGCATTTTTTAAATCTTGAAGAATATAGGCATACTCGGCTCCCGTTTTCGGGTCAAGTGCACGTTTCCAAGAATAGATGAAATCGTCAGCCGTTACAGCCGAACCATCAGACCATTTTGCATCTTTCCGGAGTTTGAATGTATAGGTTTTTTTGTCGTCAGACACTTCGACACTTTCTGCGATACCAGGAGTCGGCTTATTTTCTCCATCAAGACGGTACAACCCTTCAAAGACGTTGTTCGTCACGATGATGGACGTCGAGTCTGTTGTTTTTGTTGGATCAAGTTGTGGGACATCCGTTGTTGAGATGAGCGTCACTTCTTGTTTCTTTTCTTTTGACGAGGATGACTTTCCATCTGATTCATTGCTTTGGCCACAAGCTGCTACTGCCAGCAGCGCCACGCTAGATAATCCAGCAAAGGCAATTTTTGTTTGTTTTTTCATGTGAACGATGACCCCCTGGTTAAATTGAAATAATTTCAGAAAAGTGTGAACATAATGTAAATTTAAGTGAAAACGAATGAAAATGCAACATAAATTTTCTGACAATTCTCACTGATCAAGGTCTATATGCTCAATTCCCAGTGTTTTCAAGTAGTCATAAAGTATGAAAATCGTCAGTTTATGTGGCGAATACATCCGTAATGTCAACTGTTGTGGATGACCGCGTAACCGAATATTGGTGATTCGGATCCCTTTTTGTTCCAAGGCTGTTTTTACAGTCTGGGCATCGGTTTCTTTAGATAAAGTGAGATGAGCGACGATCACATTCGCTTCGAAGCGACTATTGTTAAATCGTTTCATGATCCAAGTGATGCCTTCTAACGAGAAAAATAAGAAGAGGACTAGAAACGTCGCTTCCATGATAAAACCGGCTCCGACTGCGATGCCAATCCCGCTGGCAGCCCATATAATCGCGGCTGTCGTCAAACCACTGACGATATCATGCGGACGTCTTAAAATGACACCTGCACCAATGAAACCGATCCCGGCGACGACTTGAGCGACGAGCCGCATCGGATCCATTTGAACATTTGGGGCAATCGTGCTGTAGAGAATGACCGATTTGATGGAGACGATGGTTAACAGGCAACTGATCAGGGTAATTACGAGGCTAGTACGTATACCAACGGGCTTATTTTTGATTTCACGTTCAAAGCCGATGATGATTCCAAATGTCGCAGCAAGCATCAATTTCAGAAAGTCTTCCAGTTGGAACGAATGGATCCAATTCATGATAACCAAATCCTTTCTTTACAATCGTTCTGATTTTGTTATAATGAGTTTTGTGTCTTTCGAATGAATATACGTTTGATATGAATAGATATACAAGGATTAAAGGACGTGTGTAGAGAATGAATCAACAAAAAATTGGCTTTTTCGCATTAGCTGCAATGGTCATCGGTTCAATGGTCGGCGGGGGAGCATTTAATCTTCCTGGAGCGATGGCTCAAAAAGCGAGCGCAGGACCGATTCTGATCGGTTGGGGAATCACGGGTCTCGGTATGATCATGTTAGCACTTGTGTTTCAACACCTTGCGAACAGTAAACCGGAACTTGAAGGTGGCATCTACGCGTATGCACGCGAAGGGTTCGGACGGTTTATCGGCTTTAACAGTGCCTGGGGATATTGGGTCTCAGCTTGGATCGGGACAGTCGCCAACATCACGTTGGTGTTTAACGCACTCAGTTACTTTTTCCCGATTTTTTCGTCGGAAAATCGCATATTTTTGTTACTGATGAGTATTGTTGTCGTTTGGGGGCTCTTTTTCATTGTCTCAAGTGGGATTAAAGAGGCCACCCTCGTTAATTTAATTACGACGATTGCAAAATTGGTTCCAATTTTAATTTTTATTTTATTAGTGGCAATCGCCTTTAATGTCAAGACGTTTAACCTCGATTTTTGGGGAGAAGGAACGGAGTTAGGAAGTATCTTTACACAAGTCAAAGGAACGATGCTCGTCACCTTATGGGCCTTTGTTGGAATTGAAGGGGCCGTCGTCTTATCAACCCGTGCGAAAAAACGGAGTGATGTCGGAAAGGCGACAGTCATGGGACTTGTCGGTGTACTCGTCATCTATATCCTGATTTCTGTTTTGTCACTAGGTGTCTTGAGTCAAGCAAAACTGGCCGGATTACAAGAACCAACGATGGCATATGTGCTCGAAGCAGCGATCGGTCCGTTTGGAGCAACACTCATCATGATCGGTCTAATCATTTCTCTGTCAGGTGCTTTACTCGGATGGACGATCCTTGCCTCTGAGATTTCCTATCTCGTCGCAAAAGACGGTGCCTTCCCGAAATTCTTTGGGAAGACGAACCGGAAAGGGGCTCCAGTCGGGGCGTTGCTGATTACGCAAATCGCGACACAACTGGTTGCAGGAATCGCCTTATTCTCTGCGCAAACGTACTTGGTGTTATCAAGCATCGCAGGTATTTGTGCCTTGTTGCCTTATTTACTGTCCGCCATCTACAGTGTCCGTTTCTCAAAAGCAGAACGTAATCAAAAAATGTTGATTTTCTCAACGATTGCGGCACTTTATTCACTTTGGCTCGTCTACGCTTCAGGTATTTGGTACATCGTCATCGCAGCGCTTGTCTATGCGCCAGGCATCGTTGCTTACTTGATGGCAGAACGTGAACAAAAACGTGGAGGCATGTCGCGTTATGAAATGATCGCGAGTGGTATCCTCGTCCTTTTAGCGGCTGTTGCCGTATACGGAATGGTCGTTGGACAGATTCAATTGTAAAAAAAAAACTGTAGTGATTAACTGAAGTCTAAAGAGAATGCTCCCATCCGACTAGGATGAGAGCATTTTTTTATGCCGAAAACCCGCAAGATTACCTCAATTTTCAGGAGTGGACGGACCAAACCGCTCTTCAATCTCTGTGACAGACAACGGTTCTGAGAAGATGAAGCCTTGCATTTGCTGACACGCAGTTGCTTCTAGGTAGCGTAGTGCACTTGCCGTCTCGACGCCTTCCGCCACAAGATTCAAGTTCAGATTCCGACCAAGTTGGATGATGGAATCCAGTAAACCGTTTTCTCCTAAATCGATTCCATCAATAAAGACTTTATCGATTTTTAGTTCATCAATCGGAAAGGCACGTAAATATTGTAAGGAAGAATACCCTGTTCCGAAATCATCAATTGAAAGTCGGAAACCAAGCAACTTGATCAATTGCATCCGCTCAACCGTCCGTTGTGTCTGAAGGATGGCGATATTTTCAGTCATCTCTAGAGTGACGAAACGTGGATTGATTTTTTTTTGACGAACGACATGCTGTAACGTCCGAACGAATGAGTCACTTTGGAACTGATGCGGAGAGATATTGATCGCCATCGTCAAATCATCTGAAATACGTTCTTGCCATTTTGCCAGTTGCTCACACGCTTCAAGGACGACCCAGTTATTGATGGGGGTGATCAAAGCAGCTTCTTCAGCTAGTGGAATGAACTCGTCAGGGGAAATGCTGCCGAGAGCGGTATGATTCCATCGTAGCAAAGCTTCGAATCCGTCGACCTGTTTCGTTTTTAAATTGATGATCGGTTGATAGGCTAAATGGAGAGAGTGATCCTCAAGTACTGTAAACAATGAGCGTTCTAGTTGCAGTTTTCGTGTGAACTGTTCGTCCATTTCATGGGTCAAGTATTGAATCGTACCTGTTCCGACGGCTTTTCCGGCATATAATGCCATTTCCGAACGTCGATACAGATCTTCTAACGATTTAGCCTCGGATGGGTAGACGGTGATTCCAAAGGTACACGAAATAATCAGGGAATGACCATTGATATAGTAGGGACGTTGGAGGACTTGTTGTAATTTCCGAGCGTATTGGAACAAAACATTCCGATCCGTGACCTCTACCAGTAAACCAAACAAATCGCTTGTCGGATGAAAGGTCAGCTTTTGTTCTCCATGTTGTGAAAGACGTTTCGCTAACGCCTGAAGCAGCTGATCTCCTACATGTGTCCCAAAAGAATCATTGATGACTTTGAACCGGTCGATATCAAATAAGATGAGCGAGATTGGAGTTTGGTCTGTCGCTTTTGAAAATAAAGTATTGCCTTCACGGAGAAATCCACGTTTATTCAGCAGGTGGGTCATCTCATTATGATGGACAAGAAAATCGAGTTCCTGCTCTAGCTGTTCGGTTTCAGTGATATCAGTACCGATGAAGATATGCTGGAAACGGACACCGTTCACATCATAGATTGGAATTAAAGTGGCTTGAAGGACTTTTTCTTGATCACCGTTCGTCAAAATGGGCAGCTTTCCGGACCACGCTTTTTTCTGCTTGATTTGTGAGCGGATCGTCGAAAGGACCTTTTCAGACGAATTCAACAACATCGTCCACGGTTGGTCGAGTAACATTTGCGGACAAAAACCGGTGAGGTCTGTCATGTTGGTATTGGCATATTGAATCGTGCCGCGTGCATCAAGGACGAGGACGCAAGCGATTTGGTCAAAGGCATACCGTAAATCCATCAGCCCTTGAAACAGCGGTTTACTATTTGTCTGCTGATCCGATGAAGGGAGCTGGCAGAAAAACGCCCCAATCACCTGATTTTGTTCATCGAAGAGTGGTGAGACAAGTAACGTTGCCGTCAGCTGTTCGCCAGATTTATGCAAAAATGTCGTGTTCGGCAGTTGCATCGATTGACGTCGTTCTAAAAACGACTGCCAAATTTGTCGACTAAAGGCGGCATCCTCCTGATCGAGTAGGGGAACAAGCCGTCCTATGATTTCTTGGGCAGACCATCCCCAATAGGATTCAGCAGCTTCGTTCCAAGAATGGACGGTTAAGTCCACATGTAAGATGAATGCAGGTAAAGGAAACCTTTGCATGACAGTTTCATAGGAATTTATGATCGGACGATCCATTACGGGTGCACACTCCTTTTAGTTAACAGAGATGACGGTTCACTTGTCTTGTCTATTCCCAATATATTCAATTCTCATGCGGAGAAGTCCTGTATTTCGATTGAAGATTATCGCGTGAAATCTGTTATAATCATCTTGAAAGCGTTTTCTAAGCGAAAAAGGGGGATTATTCATGAATCAAACAGAGAAAATCATCACACAGACAGAAAAATTTGGGGCTCACAACTATCATCCACTGCCAATCGTCATTTCAGAAGCAGAAGGTGTCTTCGTCAAAGACCCAGAAGGCCGAAAGTATATGGACATGCTCAGTGCCTATTCAGCGGTAAACCAAGGTCATCGCCATCCGAAAATCATTGAGGCCTTAAAACGTCAAGCCGATAAAATTACGTTGACGTCACGTGCTTTTCACAATGATCAGCTCGGTTTCTTCTATGAGAAGGTCGCACAACTGACAGGGAAAGATATGGTCTTACCGATGAATACAGGGGCAGAAGCGGTCGAAACAGCCGTTAAAGCGTCGCGTCGCTGGGCATATGAAGTGAAACAAATTCCGGGAGATGCAGAAATCATCGTCTGTGAAGGCAACTTCCACGGACGGACGATGACGGCTGTCTCGATGTCAACGGAAGCAGAGTATCGACGTGGTTTCGGACCGCTCTTGCCGGGAATCAAAACGATTCCGTATGGCGATTTAGAAGCACTAAAAGGAGCAATCACGGAAAATACAGCAGCGTTCATCATCGAGCCAATCCAAGGCGAAGCAGGGATCTTGATTCCGTACGAAGGATTCCTGAAAGACGCACAAAACGTATGTAAGGAACATAATGTCTTGCTTGTCTCGGATGAAATCCAATCAGGTCTTGGACGTTCAGGAAAATGGTTTGCGTCAGACTGGGATAACGTAGTACCGGATATGTATATCTTAGGTAAAGCGCTCGGTGGAGGCGTCTTTCCAATTTCATGTGTCGCGGCGAATCGTGACATCTTAAATGTCTTCAACCCGGGATCACACGGTTCGACGTTTGGTGGGAACCCACTAGCCTGTGCCGTCTCTGTCGCTTCACTCGAAGTATTAGAAGAAGAAAAACTACCAGAACGTTCACTTGAGCTCGGCACGTACTTCATGAACCGTCTCAAAGAGATCGATAATCCGTTGATTAAAGATGTCCGTGGTCGCGGATTGTTTATTGGTGTCGAACTGACGGAAGCAGCTCGTCCGTATTGTGAAGCACTAAAAGAAAAAGGATTACTCTGTAAAGAAACGCACGAAACCGTCATCCGCTTTGCACCACCACTCGTCATTACGAAAGAAGAATTGGACTGGGCATTTGAACGAATCGAACAAGTACTTGGTGTATCAGTCGCACAGTAACGGAGAACTCCCTGTCGGAAACGATGGGGAGTTTTTTAGGTTTGAATCTGTTTCAGTTGGGAACATACTATTATGCGGTAAAAAAATAAGGGGGAATGAACATGTCAAACGATAGTGGGTTAAACAAAAAAGCAGATGGTATGGTTGATAAAGTTGCTGGAAAAGCGAAAGAAGCGCTTGGAAAAGCAACGGGGGATAAGTCAACAGAACGTGAAGGCAAAAAAGATCAGCTGAAAGGCGACGCGAAAAAGACAGTTGGGAATGTTCAACAAAACCTTGATGATATGAATCGTCGTTAATGTATATCCAATAAGGTCCCTTTTCAGAGGGATCTTTTTTTGTTAAAAAATTTGTATAAAGGTCTAGTCATTTAGATGTGTATGTGGAATAATAATAAGTGTTAAAGCGTTTTCATCGTCATGTCATTATTTGTTTTCATTTGGAAAGGATGAAGTATATGTTGCAGTTTCTACAACGAATCGGTAAAGCTTTGATGCTACCGATTGCCGTACTACCAGCCGCAGGAATTGTCCTTCGACTTGGTTCGGCAGATATGTTGGACGTTCCACTGATGGTTGCAGCCGGCGGAGCGATTTTTGATAACCTCCCGCTGATTTTTGCGATTGGTGTAGCGATAGGTTTATCGATTGATGCAAGTGGGGCGGCCGGTTTAGCGGGAGCCGTCGGATATTTGGTTTTAAAAACGGGCGTCGATTCGATGAACAAAGATTATTCAGATGCCCAGATTCAGGCGAAGTATGATGCGATTGCCGCCATTGTCAATGACTCCTCGACCAAAGTCGACGGAGCGACCTTAAGTTCCATCGCGAATCAGGCGACTTTAGGTTCGATGGTCAACATGGCAGTGTTTGGCGGAATTATCGCAGGTATCGTCGCCGGACTGTTATACAACCGCTTTTATAATATAAAATTACCAGATTGGTTAGCATTCTTTGGGGGACGTCGTTTTGTTCCGATCGTTACTTCGGCAGCGATGCTTGTTTTAGCGTTTATATTTGGTTACTTATGGCCATTCATCGAAGACGGAATCAACAATGCGGGAGAGTGGATGGTCAGTCTTGGAGCCGGAGGAGCTGCTCTGTTTGGTTTCTTCAACCGATTATTGATTCCGGTAGGACTTCATCATGTCTTAAATAATATTTTTTGGTTTGTCTTTGGTTCCTATGAAAAAGCAGACGGAACGATTGCGAATGGAGATATCGCCCGGTTCTTCGCCGGTGATCCGACAGCCGGTATTTATCAAGCCGGATTTTTCCCGATCATGATGTTTGCTTTGCCGGCAGCAGCTGCCGCAATGGTCATGGCAGCACGAAAAGAAAATCGTAAAACGGTCGCAGGAGCGATGATTGGTTTAGGACTAACCTCATTCTTGACAGGAATCACGGAACCGATTGAGTTCTCGTTTATGTTCTTGTCACCTGTCTTGTACGTGATTCACGCTGTTCTGACAGGTGTGTCGATGGCCGTCGTCAACTTACTTGGTATTTTGCACGGCTTTTCCTTCTCAGCAGGATTCATCGACTATGTCTTGAATTTTGGAATTGCGACAAAACCCTTACTGTTACTTCTCGTTGGTCTGGCGTTCGCGGTCATCTATTACTTCCTATTCTACTTCATGATCACGAAGTTTGATCTGAAAACACCGGGTCGTGAAGATGAATCACTCGTAACAGACACGGGACTTGTCGCAGGAGTGTCTGACGACAAGTATGAGCAACAGGCAGCCCGGATTTTTGCAGGATTACAAGGAACGGAGAATGTGACGGCGATTGATAACTGTGCGACACGCCTCCGTCTTCAAGTAAAAGATGCAAGTATCATCGATGAAGCAGCAATCAAAGCAGCTGGTGCGAAAGGTGTCATGAAGATGGGCGCAACAAATGTCCAAATCATCATCGGTACCGATGTCGAATTCGTAGCAGATGCCATGAAACGGCAAAAATAAAAAAACGGCCTTTCCTGATTTTTCAGGAAAGGTCGTTTTGACGTTGAACAGAAACAGTAGGTTGTTTAAGACTACTGACATAAATCGGGTAGAAGATCCCGATTAAGATGATGATGATCCCGATCCACTGGGAAGCGGATAAGTGTTCACCCAAGATGAGAACCGAACAGATGACAGCTGTCGGGAGTTCTGCAGCTCCTAACAACGAGACACTAGCAGGACTGAGATGTGGTGCTCCTGCAGCAAACAGAAGCGGTGGTAAAATCAAGGCAAACAGTCCAAGCGGAAGCGCGTACCAAATCAACCCTTGTTCAAAATTCGAGACAGTCAGGAAGGTTGTTGGGGGATACATGATCATCACGAACAGGAGCCCGCCCGTCATCATATAAAAACTTTTTTTGATGACCGGGACATGGTTGGCGACTCGACCACTCGCTAATAAGAAAATCGAGAAACTGATGGCCGCACCCAGTCCAAACAGAGTGCCGCGAAGATCAAGTGGACTTGAGTAAGCAGCACTGGCTAAGACTGCTCCACCAATCAACAATAGGGCCGATAAAAAGTGTGGACGTGATGGAAGACGTCTTGTCAAAAGCGAATCAATCACGACACCAATCCATGTGAACTGGAACAGCAGAATGATCGCAACAGAAGCTGAAACCGTTTGGAGACTTTGGTAATACAAGTAGCCGGTCGTCCCGCTTGAAATCCCGATCGTGATTAAGGTAAGCGCCGTTGTCGGGGCTAAGCGTAAATTTTTTGTCAGTAACGCTAAGATAAAAATCATCAACCAACCGAAAAAGAATTGGCTGCCAGAAACGGCAGCCGAGTCGAAACCGGCACCATATGCTAGTTTGACGATGGTGGATAAGACACCATAGCTGATGGCACCGATTAAGACGAAAAGTGTTGCTTTAGAACGATTCATACAGGTTCCTCCATGTTTTAGAACGCACAAAAAAGGTTGCAACGGGGCCTTGTCCAGGTTTTTTGGACAGGGTTTGGTTGCAACCTGTGTGAGTTATTTAATGTTGAGTCCAGCCTTTTCATAAAAGGCAGGCTTTAATTCGTTGTACCGGACCGTCAGTTGATTAAACGTCATTAAAGCATCTGTCGCTTGACGAGAAGTTCGGTTTAAATCTGCTGTTGCTTCGTCAATCTTAACGAAATTCGGTTTTTCGGTCAAGTAGGAAAGCACTTTCTTTTCAGAGACCATTGTGGCCGTATACCGTGTCAAAAAAGTGTTGAAGGCTTTTTTACGCTGTTCAAAAATGTCCAGTAACGCCGTACCATCTTTTTTTGCATCAGCCGGTAAGGTCGCTATTTCATCCGTCAATTCCTGTCGATCGAACTCTTCGAACGCACGGATCCGGATTTTTTGTTCTTGTTTTAATAGATCAACCCGCTTTTGGTTTAAAGCCGTCAGTTCATCACGTTCATTTTGAGCACGTTTGATGTCGTCGGCTCCAGCCTCTAGCACCGCCTGATACGTGTTGACAGAAACTTCATCTTGCCGTGTTCGTTGCTCCGCGATGGTTTCCGCTTTTTGTTCGAGTTGCGCCTGCTTCTCTAACTGGTCGTAAATCGAGGAAGCCGGATCAGTCGAACACGCACTGAGTAGAAGGATGCTGAGACAGGTCATACAACTCGAGAAAACCGTCTGTTTTTTCATATGATCATGGCTCCTTACAGATTCGGGAATTTCGCAAAATTATAGGGAATATGAAAATCCTCATCATAAATCGAAAATTGATAGCCTTTTTTCTTTAATCCTGAAACGATGGCAGGTAATGCCCGTAACGTTTGGGGTTGTTCGTGTAACAGAATGATTTCTACGGGATCTTCTGCCCGTGTGATTACCGTCTTCGCAACCTCCTTCGCACTGTCCTTGTAGTACCAGTCCATCGAATCGATCGACCAATCCCAGACTCGAAGATTTGATTGTTCGATTTCTTTTGCGATCGACTTGGTGATGCCAGGAGACGACCCATAAGGCGGACGTGTCAAAACAGGTGCGTGATCCGTCAGTTGTTTGATTTTTTTCTGAACACGCAGCATTTCGGGAACATATTGCTTCTTTTCATATAACGTATCGTAGTCGTGCGTTTCACTGTGTAATCCGATGTAGTGACCGTCATTTGACATCGTACGCACCACATCCGCTTGCTGATTGATGTTAGGGCCCACCAAAAAGAACGTTGCTTTGGCGTTTTGTTCCTTTAATGACTGTAAAATATCTGACGTCAATGCTGTCGGACCATCTTCAAATGTCAGATAAGCGACTTTTTTAGTAATGCCGTTCCATTTTTCGACACGTGCTTTGTCGAGATTTGCAACCGGGACTTCACTTAGTGACTGTACGGACTTTACGGCAGTTTGCTGTTGGTTCGAACTGAGGTATTGATAAATGACATAACCGCCGATCGGAAGCAACAGAAGGGCTAGAAAAATAAAAAGCTTAGCGATATACTTTCGTTTTGGTTTTCGGTGTCTTGGACCAAGTCCAATCGGGTTACCTGAGTTGTATGAGTCCATTGATGTCTGAGCTCCTTTACGGAAAATCGTATGCCTTAACTGTAACATTTTGTCTATTTCATTTGTAACAAAAACATTACAAAAAGATGACGGAGTGGTCTGTTTTTTAAAAAAATACATTTAATATAGAAGAAAATCATTTTTTTTAGACAAAAAAAGAAGTCAATCCGCTAACGGAGACTTCTTTTGGGAGGTAACTCAGTGTTCTGTAACAGCACACTCGTCGCATTCTGTTTTATACGATTCGCATTGTTCATCCATTTCTTTTCCGCAATGTGAACAGGTTTTGACTGGAAGTTGACGGTAAAATTCAGGCGACGTTTCTTGGTAAAGGGGTTGTTCCATCATATTTTCCTCCTCTTGTCAGTAAATGTGTCTGGAAATAACACTTAATTTATTTTATTGTACTAGTACAGGCGAATTTAGTCAACCGTTGTTTTATAACAGATAAATTTTAAATAAGTCTTGTCGTATGACAGCCCAGACAGAGGATGATACGATAACAAAGTAAACAGATAAACTTAGAGGGGGATCATCATGAATCAGACATTACCTGAAACATTAGCACTTTTAACAGAACGTCGTTCGGTTCGTCATTACGACGAGACCTTTAAACTATCCGAACAGGACGTACAGGAACTTATCGAATTAACGACAGCTGCACCAAGTGCCTGGAACTTACAGCATTGGCACTTCCTGGCCTTCCACTCGGAAGAAGCAAAAAAACAATTGGCTCCGATTGCCTACAATCAACCGGCGATCGCGTCCTCTTCAGTCGTCATTGCCGTGCTTGGGGATTTACAAGCGAACCGGAACTACAATCCGGTCTATGGTACTGCTGTCGAAGCGGGTGGGATGACAGAAGAATTATTTGATTCGATTAAAAGTCAAGTAGAGGGAGCATACCAAAGCGAAGCCTACGCACGAGATGCGGCGATGTCAAACGCCAGTCTGGCTGCGATGCAACTGATGTTGGTCGCAGAAGCAAAAGGGTTGTCGACCCTTGCGATGGGCGGGTTCAATCATCAAACCTTTACAGAAACGTTCATTACAGATGAACGGTATGTACCTGTCATGTTGATTGCAGTCGGAAAGGCAGTGGAAGATGCGAAAAAACGTCCGGCCCTGCGACTACCTGTCAATCATGTAACGACTATTTTGTAAAAACAGCCGATGGGACTGATTCATCAAAAAGAATGCTGGTTTATTTTCATAAACCGTTCCAGTCCCATCCTGTTTCTTTTTTCATGTTTTTTAGAAAAGTACTTGTCAGATCGTTAGTTTCTTGCTATATTAATACATGTCCTAGCAAGTACATAACGTACTGCATCATGATTCTGTAGCTCAGCTGGGAGAGCGCTACCTTGACAGGGTAGAGGTCGCTGGTTCGAGCCCAGTCAGAATCATACCAAAAGCCCGTTCATCCTATGATGAGCGGGCTTTTTTAGTTATCTGCCTGCAGCTCGTCCTCTGTGACCCATTTATGAAATAGCCGAGAACACCCGTGACTTCAGCCGTGAGATGAATCGGCTTCGAACAAGGGATGGCTTTAGCCGTCCCGATTGTTCGACATCTCCACCCCCTTGCGGATCAACTCATAAACTGCTCCAGCAAAGGATGAAATCTATTTTTCTTTCTGTTCTGATACGACTCAATCGCTTTCACTAGATCTTTCGGGAATCTAATCCGTTTGGGTATACGCTCCATCTTGACATCTCTTTTTGTTTTTTTGTATAGACTACATGCATATCGAAAGGAGGTGGAAATCAAGGTGAAAAAACATAAATCTTACAAATTTCGCATCTACCCAAATAAAGAGCAGGAAATCCTGATCGCCAAGACAATCGGGTGTTCACGATTCATCTTCAACCACTTCTTGGTGAAGTGGGATGAAAGCTACAAGACGACAGGCAAAGGCTTGTCTTATGGCTCTTGTTCCAAAGAAATTCCGATGCTAAAAGACACGTTTGACTGGCTAAAAGAAGTAGACAGCACTTCCGTGCAAACTAGCGTAAAACATCTTGCCTCCAGTCAACTGTGCTCCAGTTGCGGACATCAACACAAAGACGTGAAACATCTTGGCTTGCGTGAATGGACATGCCCGAGTTGCGGCATCCATCACGACCGTGATGTGAACGCAGGACTGAATCTCAAACAAGAAGCAGAACGCATCTTAGCTTCTTCAACCGTCGGGACGACGGGGTTAGCCTGATCAATTTTTGACCGTTAGGCCGGATAACTCAGGAATCTCGGTACTTTAGTGCCGAGTAGTTCAAACTTATTTCTGGGAAGACAAGGAGTGGTGACATGAAACACATTTCTCATTACATCGGCTTACTCGTGTTAACGGCGATACTTCTTATCGGAAGTGTTCTGTTTAGTACGTTATATTTGAATCTCGTGAATCAACGCACGGATGAAGTGATATTGGGCTTGCTGAACCGTGGAAATACGCATCGTGACGTTTTGGAAGAATCATTTAACCAAGAAACAATCGAACACGTCAGCCTGATGGAATCCGCTTCTGAATTTTCCGTCGTCATTACCGACGAAAAAGGGAACATCTTGAACGCTTCGAATCGTTTAACAGAAGAAATGAAAAAAGAATTGACGCATACTGAATTTAAGGATCAACGAAAAGACATGGTCCTCCAAACACCAACGGAACAAGGGGATTTTTTGATGACGGATAGTCCGATTGAAATCTCGGGTGTTCATCAAGGACATGTGTTTATGTTTGCACCAGAAACTTTGATTCAACAAGTCGTCAAACCATTAAGACAACAGTTTATTCAAGTTGGTATCATCGCAGTCTTCTTATCACTGGTCACCGTAGCGATATGTACACGACTGATTTCAAGACCACTCATCAAAATGGAACGAGCGACTGCAAAATTGAGAGACGGAGATCTCGAAGTGGATTTGCCAATCAACCGTTCCGATGAACTCGGTGCATTGGCAAGATCCATCACACAGTTAGCAAAGGATCTGGATTATGTAAACCGAGAACGAACAGAATTTTTGGCCCATATTTCACATGAATTGCGAACACCACTGACGTACGTAAAAGGATATGCTGATATATTAAGTCGTCCGAATTTATTGGAATCCGAAAAGACCATGTACCTGTCAATCATCAAAGAAGAAAGTGAGCATCTGAGCCAATTGATTGAACAGTTGATGTTACTGGCTCGGTCAGATGAAAATGAATTTGTAGTAAAACGGTTACCGCTTGCTCTTGATCAGGTCATCTTATCGATTGCTGAAAAAACAAGACCTGCCATCGAAGAAAAAGGACTTCAGTTTGTTGTTTCCGGTCATCCTGTGTCGGTGACAGGAGACGAAATCCGACTTGGTCAAGTCATTTTGAATCTGCTGGACAATGCACGGAAGTATACAGAAGCTGGTGAAATTGAAGTGCGGTACGGAACAAACGATATCGGACCGTATTTTGCAATTAGGGATACAGGAATCGGGATTGCTGAAGAAGCATTACCGCATGTGAAAAAACGGTTGTATCGGAGCGAGCCATCACGTTCAAGAAGTCACGGAGGATCTGGTCTCGGATTAACAATTGCGACAGCGATCGTTCAAGCGCACGATGCGCTACTCGATATAAAAAGTGAACCGAATGCCGGAACGATTGTGACGGTCCAATGGAAGGGGTGAAGAGATGGCACGTATATTAATCGTCGACGATGAACAGCGGATGTTGCAGTTGATGAAGTTGTATCTGACACCTCGCGGGCACACGTGTTACTTGGTCGATTCTGCGGAAAAAGCACTTGAACTTGTCTGAACAGTACCAATCGACTTGGCATTACTCGATGTCATGATGCCTGAAATGGACGGATGGACATTGTGTCGAAAAATACGACAGTCAGCTGATTTTCCGATCATCATGGTGACGGCTCGAAATCAAAAGGAAGATATTTTACGGGGACATGAAGTAGGGGCGGATGACTATGTCGCAAAACCGATTCATGAAGGAGAATCACTGGCGCGGATCGAATTATTGATTGATCGAGTCAAAAATGAAAGTGAAACATTTCAAGGACTGTACTACGTTCCTACTTCGTATCAGTGTACCTTTGATCAGCAAAAAAAATGCTGACGAAAATGGAATTTCAGCTTTTAGGGAAACTGTTAGCTTCGAAAAACAGAATCTTATCAAGAGAACAACTCGTCATGTCGTTTTGGGGAGAGGATCAATTGATTGAACCGCGGACAATCGATTCCCACATTCGGATACCGATTGCTCGAGCGGACGACAGAGGTTTGAGAAGGAGTCCCGTATGACAATAATTTATCTAGTCCGCCACGCCCATTCGACGTATTCGGCAGAGGAAGAAACACGCCCGTTATCTGAACGGGGAATGGTTGATGCGAAACAGCTGCTTTCGCTATTTTGGGAAATCAAAATGGACTACATCTATGCGAGCCCTTACCAGCGGGCAATTGAGACCGTTCAACCATTAGCGGAACAACGTGAGTTGACGATTCATGAAGCAGCTGATTTCCGAGAACGCGTCTTGGCGCCAGGAGAACTTGAAGATTTTCAACATGCCGTCCAGTTCGTCTGGGAACACCCAACCGAAAACCCATACGGCGGTGAAACCAATGAAGAGGCGAAACAACGTATCGTTCAAGGGATTCGGCAGATCTTGACGAGACACGAAAATGAAACGGTCGTGATCGGCACACACGGGAACATCATGGTATTGTTGATGCAGTTTTTTGACCCGGTATACGATTATGACTTTTGGAAAACGTTAGAGATGCCGGCGGTTTATCGTATGGTGTTTAAAAACGGCGAATGTCATCAGATTGAAGAAATCATCCAGCGTTCCTACTGAAAACAGGAGACCAACCCTTGTGTGAAGGGCCGGTCTCCTGTTTTTGATTATGCTTTTACTGGATTTTCATGTTTTTGGATTAAGTCAGCTGTCAGCTGTCCGGACAATGTGACCATCGGGACACCACCGCCTGGGTGCGTTGAACCGCCGACAAAGTAAAGCCCCTCGTAAAGATCACTTTTCGATGGAATCTTGAAGCCACCGTTCTTTTTGCGGTCGGCCGCTACGCCATAAATCGATCCGCCGTTTGGACCATAAAGTGATTTCAAATCTTCTGGTGTGAAACGATACTCAAATTCGATCGATTCGCGTAAATCGGTTAACCCCATTCTCTCCAATTTATCCAGGACGACTTCACGATACGCGTCCCAGTCGGTTTGCCCATCTTGTTTCGTCAGTGGCGGCACGTGAGTCAGGACAAATAGATTATCCTTTCCTTCAGGTGCTTGAGAAGAATCCGATTTGGATGAGACACCGACATAAATCGTTGGATCCTCCGGTGGAACACCTTCTTTGAACATCTGGGCAAATTCACGCTCGGGATCATCAGAGAAGAAGAAGTTATGATGTTTCAAGTCTTTGTATTCCCGATTGACCCCAAGTAACAAAACAAGTCCCGAGACAGATGGAACAAACGACTGATTTAGTTTTTTAGCATGTTTGGGTCCTTTTTTGTCTGCGACAAGGTTTTGGTACGTCGGAATGACTTCAAGGTTCGAGACGACGACGTCTGCGGGATAAAAGACACCCTCTGTCGTTTCTACACCAATCGCACGTTTACCTTCCGTGACGACTCGTGCAACAGGTGTATTGACATGTACCGTCACACGAAGTTCATCAAGAACCGTCTTCATGGCACGGGCGATATTGTACATACCACCTTTTACGTAATAAATACCGAGGCCCATCTGAACATAAATCATTTGGTTGAAGACGGCAGGGGCTTCATATGGATTAGATCCGACATACATGACCATATAATTGAACAGCTGTTCGAGGTATTTATTATTCAGGTGTTTTTTAGTTCCGCTCGCTACCGTATTGAGTGGATCCATCTTAAGTAATTCAGACATCGTATGATATTTTTTTAAGTCTTTTAAGTCTTCGAGACTGTACTTATAGAAGCTATCTAAACAAAGATCGTACATTTTTTTCGAATAACTGAACAGTTCGACGAAATCTGCTTGATCGGAGACTTTCTTGAATTCTTCCAACATACCTGGAAGATCACCTTTGACGTCGAGCTGTGTCCCGTCTTCGAAAAATGTCCGCCATTGTGGTTCAATGCGTTCGATTTCTAAATAGTCATCGAGACGGCGGTGAACACTTGTGAAGAGTTGTTCGAGTACCCAAGGCATCGTCAGGATGGAAGGACCCGTATCAAATGTAAATCCATGACCACTGCGTTGGTTCAATTTGCCGCCGACATTTCCGTTTTGTTCAAGCATCGTGACCTCATAACCATCTCCTGCGAGACGAATTGCTGCTGACATACCTGCTAACCCTGCTCCAATGACAACTGCTTGTTTCTTCAAAAAAATCACATCTCCTTATGTCTTAGTAGATAAACGGAATCAATCGTTTTCTAGCGCTGGCCCACTCCGTATAAACCGAACCAAATCCTTTTGTTAAAAGTTGTTCCTCGATTCGAATTCGATGAAGTAAGGCGAAAAACATGATGATTCCGGCGAATACCGTTAAAATTAGATTTCCGAAATACAGAGGGAAACCCAGTGTGATGAACAACAGACCTGTGTAGAGTGGATGGCGCAGGACACGATAGGGACCGCTACTGACAAGTTGATCTCCAGGATTGACGGCGACATGACGTGTGAACTGATGTTTTAGATGATAGATGCCCCAGTAACGTAAGAGGACACCACTGCTTAATAAGAAAAGACCTAGTAGCTTTTGGAAGAGAAGTGCTTTTGAACTGCTAAAAAGAACGGATAACAGAATGGTGACGATCAAAGTAGCTAAAATGAGATAAAAACTTCGTCGTTCTTCAAGTGGAGATGGTTCCTTCTCACGGTTTCGAAACAAAAATAATTCGAGTAACCAAAGAAGAGACACGGCGATGAAGGCATCATCCAAAATGGTCATGTAGATTCGCCCCTGACTGAATACAATCATTATTTAAAGAAAACGCATACACACGATATTTACCCGAACAAAACAAGATTCAATCATTTAAAACAGATTCATTTGATGAAAATAGGGAATTAAATCATTTTTGTTACACGATGGACAAAAAATGGTTGTGTCTTAAAATGAATGCTATTCTAAAATCAAAGATTAATTACCCTGTTTTGGAAAAAGGAGTTACGAGACGTATGAAAAACATCAAAAAACCGTTACTTGTTCTATTGGCAACCGTCACGTTGACCGTCAATTTTTCAGTAGCGGCAGAAGCTTCGACCTACCGTCAAGCAAAAACACCACTTAACCTTCGAACCGGTGCATCGACAGAAAAAGCGATTACCACTGTAATTCCGACAGGCTTCTATATTAGCGAATTAAGCAGACTCGGAACCTGGTCAAAAGTCCGTTATGGAACGAAGACAGGGTACGCGAGTACAAAATTTTTGTTAACTGATCAACAAATCGGAGGAAAGCGGATCGGAAAGACATTGATTGTTAATCCGAATCATCCGCTCCGGTCGTCATATGCACCGGGTGAAAGTACCGTCGCACGGGCTGCGTTTGAAAAAATGAGGCTTGCTGCTAAAAAAGAAAAGGTGACGCTTGTTGCGTTCAGTACCTATCGTTCCTATGCGTACCAAAAAGCACTGTTTGAAAAATATGTCGCCCGAGATGGTTTTGAAAAAGCAAGTACGTACAGCGCGCAACCAGGTGAAAGTGAACATCAGACAGGACTCGGGTTTGATATCGGAGGAGCAGATGCTTCGAAATATGCCAAGTTTAGCTTTTCGAGTACCAAAGAAGCGAAATGGTTGGCAGCCAATGCGCACCGCTATGGATTCCATCTCCGGTACCCGCTCGGCAAAGAAGCTTGGACCGGTTATACGTACGAAAGCTGGCATTTTCGTTACGTCGGCGCGACGCTTGCAGCACAATTAAAAGTAAGCGGCTTGACGATGGAAGAATATTATCAGTTGGCGCCGGGAAAACCGATGCTCCCTTAAGAGGTTTCATTTCCGTCATCAAATGGTAAATAATTGGTGTGTCATTCATCGTGCAGCGGTTGCGGTCTGTCTTCTTGAAAGAGGTGGAAGCTGTGGCTAAAAAAGACGAAAAGCATCATATCATTACCTTTACATTTGATGAAGAAGCGACATCGTACCAAGTGTTCAGCGAACTCAAGAAGTACCATGCGAATGGTCAAGTTGATTTTGAGCAAATCGCCGTCATTAAACGAAGTGAGAACGGGGCCTTTTCGTTTGAAGATGCAATCGACTTAAGTGGTTCCAATAAAGCGTTTAAAGGTTCCTTGATCGGTATGGCCGTCGGGATTCTCGGAGGGCCGTTCGGGATTTTGTTAGGCTCGATGACAGGGATGCTGATTGGCGGCTCAAAGGACTTAAAAGAGAATCAAGCCATCCAGGAAACGTTTAAGCGGACGCTCGGTGTCATTCCACCGGGAAAAACGGGAATCATTGCGATTGGGGAAGAGTTTGAACCTTCTGTTCTCGACGGTCTTGTTGCTAAACATAATGGAACCATCGATCGGACAGATGAATTACTTGAAAAATAAGCAAAAGAATCCTTCTCTCATTTGACATGAGAGAAGGATTCTTTTGTTAGGACTGACGTTCTTTTTTCACTTTTTTGAAGAAAAATAGTTCGTAGACGACAGGAACGATGATTAACGTCAAGAGAGTTGAGGTCGTTAATCCACCAATAACCGTCAAGGCAAGACCTTTTGAAATCAATGTTCCGGATGACGTCGTGAGTGCGAGCGGAACAAGGGCCATGATGGTTGCGAATGCTGTCATCAAGATTGGACGAAGTCGTGTCTTACCGGCTTCGATCAAGGACTCACGAATTGGTAGACCACGCGTGACGTTTTGACCAATCCGGTCGACGAGTACAATCGCATTGGTTGTGACGATTCCGATGAGCATTAAGAACCCGATCATGACACTGACGGATAATGGTTCATTTGCTAAGAACAGTGTGACGAGTGAACCGATTGGAACGAAGATCAAGGACGACAAGATGATGAACGGAATCCGTGCTTTTCCGAACGTGATCAACATCGTCAAGTAGACCAGTCCGATTGCAACAACGATCGCAATTCCGAGTGACTGGAAGATTTCGATCGTATCATCATTTCCGCCACCACTCGTTAGAGAAACGCCTTCAGGCAAGTCGATTTTTTCGACTTCTGCTTTGACGTCACTCGAAATGGCTTGAACGTCATCACCTTTTACTTGTCCGGATACACGGGCGTACACTTTTCCGTCTAATTTTTGAACCGACGTAAACGTATCGACTTCATTGACCGTCGCGACATCGTTCAAGGCGACAGGACCAGTAGCAGAGAACAATTGGACATTCTCAAGATCTGCTTTAGATGTCAAATCTTCTTTGTAGGATAATTGGACATCTTGATCCTTGTCATCGAGGTTCAGGGTGCCGACTGTGACTGGTTTAGTCTGGTCATTCACTGTACCGAGAATTTGGAAGCCGGATAAACCACGATTACTTGCTTTTTCAGAATCAATTTCGACGAGGAACTGTTTCTGTTTTTCGCTGAAGTTATTTGTGACATATTTTAAATCGTTGTTTTTGTTCATGTTGTCTTCGACGAGTTTCGCTGCTTGTTGCAGAGCTTCGAGATCCGTTGAGAATAAATCAACATCCACATTATTGTTTGATGGCGGACCACCGGTCGAAAGTTCAGCGATACTGATTTTGACATCGACATCGTCTTCTTTCGCGATATCTTCCATCTGTGTTTCAAGAGATTTAATCGTCTTTTCGACATCAGCGCCGTCTTTTAGATTCAAGAAATAACTCGCTTTGTTATCAAGACGTAAGCCTGTCGTGAAATCACGTGCGCCAACTGAGGTTGTCACATCGGCAATCGCAGTTTCCTCATCAAACATTTTTTCCATGTTGAGCGAAACAGCACTTGTTTTCTCAAGCGAAGTCGCAGCAGGAAGTTCGAGCGAAGCCGTCAAGGTTTTAGAGGCTTCGTTGGGAATGAACGTAAAGCCGAGTTGCGGTACGATCGCAAGTGAACCACCAAGCAATAAGAAGGAAACGACCAGGATAATCGCTTTATGCGATAGTGATTTTTCAATCAGTTTTCCATACCAACGTTGTAAGACACCTTCTTTTTCTTCAGCAGGTACCTTTTTGAAGGCGAATTTCGCTAAGATCGGCACGATGGTAATGGCGACGAGAAGCGAAGCAAGTAACGAGAAGATAATCGTCAAGGCGAATGGTAAGAAGAACTTACCTGTAATCCCACCAACAAACCCGATTGGTAAAAAGACGACGACGGTCGTCAGTGTAGAAGACGTGATCGCTTTTAGGATTTCTTTTGTTGATTGTTCGATGATTTCGTTCGTCATACCGGCATCTGACTTGCGGACACGCCGGAAGATGTTTTCAATGACGACGATACTGTCATCGACGACACGACCAACGGCAACTGCCATTCCGCCTAATGTCATGATGTTCAACGAAATATCCTGCCAGTTCAAGAAAATCGCTGCGATTAAAAGGGACAGCGGAATCGAGACGATGGCAATGATCGTCGCCCGAATATTACGTAAGAACAAAAGGACGGCAAGAGATGCAAACAGGGCACCGAGTAATCCTTCTTTTACAAGGGTGGCGACAGATTCCTCGATGTCTTTAGCAGAGTCGATGCCGATCGTATAATCAATCTGATCATCGTACTTATTCAGGATTTTTGTGACACCATCTGCAATTTCGACGGTATTGGCATCTTGTTTTTTCGTGATGGCCATCGATAATGAATCTTTTAAGTTGTAGCGTGTTTTTTCGCTTTGCTCGGAAACCGCTTCGATTTCTGCTATATCGCCGAGACGGATTGGTTCTGCCGGCTGTTCAGCTTCTGCTGGTGGTGCGCCAGGAGCTGTTTCCGGAGCGCCGCCTGTAGGCGGTCCTGATTGAGAACCTGTAGCAGGACTCGATGTGACGGTTGAAGTCAACTGGAGATTTTTTAATTTATCTAAGTTCTCGAGTTTTTCTTCGACCCGAATCGGGATTTTTGAATCGCCTTCTGCGAGCTGACCAGATGGGAACGAAACATACTTGGCATTGATTTGTTCTTTGATGCTTGATAACGATAAACCAGCAGCAGTTGCTTTCTCGTTATCAACGGTGATTTGGACAAGGTCATCCTTGTAGCCACCAACTGAAACACTGTTGATTCCCGGAATTTTGTTGAGTTCCGGTTCGATTTCATCTTTTAAGAGTGAATCAATCTCTTTCCCATCTTTGCTGAAGAAAGAAATGTTATAGATCGGGAATGAACCAAACGAAAAACGATTCAATTTCGTAGTTGCCTCTTCCGGAAGATTTGCATCTTGGATGGCCGCATCAATTTGTTGTTCGACCTTATCCATGTCGGTATCGAATGGGAATTCGATGTTGATGATCCCGATACTTTCATAAGCTGAGCTCGTAATCTTCGTTGAGCCCTCGATTCCTTTTAGGGCAGTTTCAAGTTTAGAGACGACTTGTTTGTCGACATCATCCGGCGAAGCGCCTGGATAAACAGCTTCTACTGAAATTTGGGGAAATTCAATCTCAGGAAATTGATCTACTTTGAGCTGGGTAAACGAATAAACGCCGCCTAAAATTAAAAGAATGGCAATGATGAATACGGCAACTGAGTTCTTCAGACTAAATCTGGTTAAAAAATTCAACGGGTATCCCTCCTTTATTTTATATGTGCTTATTTACATAGTAGAGGACGGAAGAAAAGCCTGCAACTCTGAACTGTCATCAAACAAGAAAAAAATTAAAAAGAAAATCAAAAAAATCCTTTACAGTTTTCAATATGTTGCTATAATAAACATATACCCAGTACACATCATCATGATTCTGTAGCTCAGCTGGGAGAGCGCTACCTTGACAGGGTAGAGGTCGCTGGTTCGAGCCCAGTCAGAATCATACCGAAATCCCGTTCATCTTTTGATGGACGGGATTTTTTTGCATAAAAAAAGCTATTCCTTCATTAAATTGAAAGGAATAGCGGATAGCTCTCATCATTGAATTTCTAGTCGAAGATCACCCATCTTCGTCCAACCAGCCATTGTCGTCATCCGGTAAAAGACGAGAGTCAAGATACCCGGAAGCACTACTCCAGTTGCAAAAAAGACGAGGAACGCATTAAATCCTTGATTGACGAAGATATTGAGTGGGGCAATCATCGAATTCAACCCGAGACCGGCTAATTCGTAGGGAACTTCTAATGAAAGAACAAGTGTCGCAATTGGCGCGGAAATCATTGCCGCCAAGAATGGGGCGACGACGAGACGTGGATTCTTCACGATATTCGGGAACTGGACCTTCGGTGTGACAAAGAAGGAAGCAATTAACCCACCGGGATCAGTTTGGCGATAGGCCATTAATGTAAACCCGACGAACTGGGCTGAACAACCAATCAAGGCAGCGGCACTGGCGACAGGATCGAGTTGAAGGGCAATCGCGAGTGCAGCGGATGAAGCGGGAGACATCAATAAGACGCTAAAGATAAGAGCAATGACAAGGGATGTCGCGATTGGTGAAGTTTCGACAGACGTCGTGACCATAGCACTAAATCGTGTTAACAACGGGGTCGTGACAGCGGCAGCGGCGATTCCTGTCACACCACCCGCAAGGACGGCACTGACTGGAATGACCATCATGTCAAACTTGGTTTTTCCTGTCATCCGTTTACCGATGAACACAGCGACAGCAGCTGCGAGCAACGCACTGATCGGTTGACCCGGCACGAGGACAAGTCCGGCGTCCGTTGGTTGAAGTGCCGCTCCGCCAATCGTTGCGGCAATCATGGCACTGAATAAAACAAGTGTATTCCCGCCAAGTTGATAAGCGATGCCGGCTCCAAGAGCAGGTGCGAGCAGGACCTTGGCAACACCGCCAATCGTCAACAGCATCTCAATATGTAACAAGTTGCCGAACGTTTCAATCAATAATCCTACTCCTAACGTCACCAAGACGGCATTCGCCATCCCGGCAGACACTTTCACCATTCGATCCATCGCATATTCCTTCAACTCACTCATCCTCTCTCTTTTTTGTTTAGCCATTAAAAAAACCTATCCGGTATCGGATAGGCGCCATCATTCCTGCGGGCGCCTCATTCGATGCATCGAAAGGAGGGCCCAAAATCAATCCCGAAAATCAATCGGAAAAGGTTTCAGTCCCTCGTGTATAGAATAATCAGTTGGCCTGCAGTTTGGTGTGAAGACATTAGGTTGTGCCCCTTTCCGTGAATTTTTCTAAGCCTAACACGGCTGAAAACAATAATCAATATTTTCTGACAATTTATTTTTCATGAATTTTCTACACAAAATCAGGGGAAAGAAAAAAGGGCGTTAAACTAACATTGGAGGCGGTTACATGAAATTTGCAGTGATAACAGATATTCACGGCAATGCGACAGCGCTTAAAGCTGTCTTAAAAAAAATTAGCGAAGAGAAAAATGTTTCAGAGATTTTCTGTCTCGGGGATTTAATCGGAATCGGTCCGCAAACCAATGAAGTGATTGAGTTAGTTCGATCGACTCCCCGCATGACGACGATCAGTGGAAATCACGATGAAAATGTACTGGCGTTACTACATGATCAACCCTATCCAGACAGTTACCGTCATGCAAAAGCACATCATCAATGGGTAGCGGATCAACTGACGCCAGAAAACCAACACTTTTTAGAGCAACTTCCCCGAACGATTAAAAAGACATTTTCGGGAGAAGATGTGTTGTTTACGCATTACGCATATCGCGATGAGTCGAAGGCGATTGGAGAGGAACCGTTGGCAGCAACTGTCGACGGGACAGAAGAGACGTTGCCTGGGTTGTTTAAAGGACAACAGGCGAGTCTGATTTGTTTTGGTCATCATCATCCGAAACAACTTGTTCGGACGAAAGGTGTCACTTATTTGAACCCGGGGGCGCTCGGCTGCCAGCCAGAAGCGATTGCTCCGTTTGCGCTAGTTGAACAGACAGAAGGTGGATGGCAAATCGATGTCATGGAAGTCATGTATGACGATCAGCCCTACCTCGAAGCCTTTCATGCTGCCGCTATGCCGGAAAAAGAATTGTTGCGGAAACTTTTTTTAGGCGGAAGAACATAAACATTGAAAAAACGATCAGTGTAAAATTTCACTGATCGTTCGGCTTAAAAAGTATCTGCATTAGAAAAAACGATCCGTTAAGAACAGCACGAAAGGTAATCCGACGATGATGAGCCCGATGATTCGTTTGATACGACTGCGTTTCCACTGAAAGACAAGGGATAGAACCGGTGACAAGACGAATCCGACAAACAGTGAGACTAAGGTGACGATGAAAAAGACAAAGTCGGTCGAAGCACTTGTTCGTGTATAGGATCGCCACATATCAACTAGTGAGATGATGACGTACGTCAATAGGACGAGCAAGAACAACGGGGTAAAGACTACTAATTGAGACAAACCAAACACTCCATTCGAGTAAGATGAACGTTACATGAAAACAGCCTCTCGTCTATCCGAGAGGCTGTTTCATTATAACAATTTTAACATCGCTTGACTGATTGTTTTTAAATCAAGTGGTTGACCAATCAACGGCCATTCGGAAATCAAGGCGACGTAGGTCTTGAACAACAAAAAGGCCGTGACTTCGACGGGGATTTCCGGCGAACGTTGTTCCAGTTCTAAGCGTGTTTCGAGGAGGTTCTTTATATACTCGACGATATGCTGCTCGATCCGCATCCGTAATTCGAACATCTCTTGTAGTTTTAAGGTATGCGTTTCTTGTGTGATTTGTAAGATAAACAAATGTTCATGTTGATGATTGACGATGGCGTCAATCATGGCCTGTTTGTTTTCTTCGACAGAAGCTGTCATGACGTAAGCATTCTCAGCTTCGGCCTTCATGTCCTGTAAGACTCGTGTAACTAACGTCTCAAATAAATCGAGTTTACTTTCGAATAGTTGATAGACGGTCGGCTTACCGACATGAGCACGTTTAGCAATCCGTTCAATAGTTGTTCCTTTATAACCAAGTTCAGAAAAACAAGCCATTGCCGCATCTAAAATCAGATGTTCCTTATCAGACAGTGTCATGGCGTGTTCTCGCTTTCGTCGAAAGTAGAATCCGTTTTGCGCCTAATGCACCGGCGAAGGTGATGGCAAGGGCAGAGAACAGAATCAAACCAAGTACCTGACTGTTTGAAATCAGTGTATCCGTCACGCCAATCCCAAGTGCTTCTCGGAAGCCGGTGACCGAGTAGGTCATCGGTAAGAAGCGGTGAATCGCTTGGAAGAAGCTTGGCGTCATTTCGACCGGGAACGTACCACCACTACCACCGATTTGTAGTAACAACAGTAAGAACGCACTAAATTGTCCGACACGACCGAAAAGCATCGTTAACGTGAATAACAACGTGATGAACGTCATGCCGGTCAAGGCAGCAAAGCCATACAAAGCAGGTGTGCTTGCAACGTCGGCATCGAGTACGTAGACGATGGCGATCGAGGCAGCAATTCCTTGCAGAGCACCGATTGGTAAGACAAGCGATAGCTTTCCGACGAGGAAACGCCATGTCAACGTCTCACCATGTTCCGGACGGATTTGGTAGACGGATGAGAACATCAAGGCACCGGCGAATAACGCGATACTGAGGATGTAAGCCGCTAGACCAGAGCCATAGTTGTTGACGGTCGAATAATCATGTTCTTTTAAAACGACCGGCTCAGCGAGCATGTTATCCCGATCATTTGATGGTTTGACAGTCGCATCTTTCGCGCCTTTACCGAGTTCCGTTTTTAGCGTGTTGGCACCATCGGCAAGTTTCGAGTTTCCGTCTGCCAAGCGTGAAGCCCCATCCGTCAGTTGACCGGCACCGGAAGAAATGGCAACGGCACCGTCTGACAGCTGACCGAGACCAGAAGTCAATTGACCGGATGCTGTACTGGCATCGTTCGCACCAGTTGCCAGTTGCTGTGCACCAGCCGTTAATTGGGTACTTCCGACAGCTGCTTTATGCACGCCGTCTGTATAGGCCGTCAAACCTTGAGTGAGCGTGCCTTGTCCTTGTTCCAGACTTTTGGCACCGGTCAATAGTTGTGTTTGTCCTTGCTCTAATTGTTTTGAACCGGCAAGTAGTTTCGTTTGTCCTTGTTCCAATCGTTTTGAACCATCAAGCAGCTGTGTTAAACCACCATCGAGTTGTGAAACGGCAGAAGCAATATTTTGCCCACCGACCGCCAGCTGATTGATTTTTTCTGTTGCATCATTGGCTTTAGCAAGACTGGCATCAAGGGAAGATTCTTGCTGCGCTAAATTTTGGACATTTTGTTCCATCGTTGCAATGGATTCCAACAAGGCGCCTTTTTCTTCTTCCGTTAATGTCTCGGACGAAGCGATGACTGCCTTGATATTGGCGACATTTGCTTCGAGTGCCTCACGGCGGGTGCTTAATTCTTGTTTTAATGTATCAGCGGCGTCATTGACGGCTACCAGAGAAGCATTGGCTTCTTGAGCCCGGGCGTTCAGTTGATCGAGACCAGCCGTGAACTGCGGCAGGTTATTGTCGAGCTTCGATGCACCGGCCGAAGCTGTTTCGAGACCTTGACGGAGTTCCGTCGTTCCGGCAGATGCACTTTCGAGACCTTGACGGAGTTCCGTTGACCCGGCAGATGCACTCTCGAGACCTTGGCGGAGTTTAGTTGATCCGGCCTGTAAATCGGATGAACCTTTAATTAACTTCCCGCTGTTGCCGTCGAGTTGGTTGAGACCGCTCGATAATTCACTAGATTTCTCTGCCAGTGTCTGCGTTCCACCACTTAACGTATTCAGACCGCTTGAAAGCTGAACGGAACCGTCCGCGGCTTTTGTTAAGTTTGTCGATAAATCATTTGTACCATTGGTTAACTTACCGAGATTTGTTGTAAGTGTCTTAGCACCGTCGGTCGTTTTTTTAGCGCCATCTTCGAGTTTAGCTGAACCTTCAGAGGCATCTTCAAGTCCTTTGGCGATTTTTTTGAGTGATCCAAAAATCGCACTGCTGTATTGTTTTGTTACGGATTTACGGATTTTTTCGTTTAATTGTTTGGCGGCAGCACTGGAAATCTGCGTACCGGAATAGTTTTTAGCTGGATTCAAATAATATTCCAGTTCGATTTTTTTCGGATGATCGTCCAGCAATGTCGTCGCATTGTGCGAAAACTTTTTTGGAATGACGACTGTCATATAGATGTCACCTGAGCGAAGTTGTTTGGCAGCTTCTTTACGTGAAAGATATTGCCAATCAAAATCGTCATTTTTTTTCAGTTTTTTAATAAACTGATCACCGATATCAATTTTTTCGCCTTCAAACTTCGTTGCTTTATCTTCGTTGACAATGGCGACTTTAATATTTTCTGTCTGACCGTACGGATCCCAGAAAGCAGATAAAAAGATCGAATTGTAAAGAAACGGAACGAGGATAAGAGCAAGAATCACGATAATCATCATCGGACTTTTTAATTTTTTCCATTCTGAGCGAAACATAAATCAGATCTCCTTCTTGAAACTAAAAACTAATTTGAGTTTCTGGTTTTGATGAGATTTACTTTACGCTTTTTTATGAAGGAATGCAACTACTTAAGCAAATGAATTGCTAAAAGAAGGAACTGTTTCCTGTTTGTAATCATTGAGAAAAGAAAACATCAAAAAACTCCCTACTTTAAAGTGAGGGAGTGATAACAAGTACTCTAAGACTTCTGTTATTCCGTCGGGATTAACAAAATCTTTCCGGTACTTTGACGACTTTCTAAATAGTCATGAGCGCGTTTGCCGTCTGAGAGTGGAATTGAACTACCTCCACCTACGCTTCACTTAGAGGTGGAGGATTCCTGAGTTATGCGACCTAACGGTCGAAAATTGATCAGGCTAACCCCGTCGTTCCGACGGTTGAAGAAGCTAAAATGCGTTCTGCTTCTTGTTTGAGATTCAGTCCTGCGTTCACATCACGGTCGTGATGGATGCCGCAACTCGGGCATGTCCATTCACGCAATCCAAGATGTTTCACGTCTTTGTGTTGATGTCCGCAACTGGAGCACAGTTGACTGGAAGCAAAGGTCTTGCCGACCTTGACGACAGTCTTCCCGTACCATTCTGCCTTGTACTCCAGCATGCGGAAGAACTCCGACCAGCTGACGTCCGAGATGGCCTTGCTCAACTTGCGATTCTTCTGCATGTTCTTCACCTGCAAGGTCTCGATGCCGATGACGTCGTGGTTTTTGACGATCTCGGTCGATACCTTGTGCAGGAAGTCGGTACGCTTGTTGGCGATCTTCTCGTGGATACGGGCAACCTTCCGCTTCTGCTTCTGATAGTTCCTCGCCTCGGAAAGCGTGACTTTCTTGTTCAGGGCGATGCGTTGACGGCGGGAGAGCTTGCGCTGTTCGCTCGGCCGTTTCTTCTCAAGCGTACGGCAGTAACGGCCCCCCTTGTCGATCCTACCCCCCCACCGCCTCGCACAGTTCTTGACCCCGCCACCCCTACCCACCGCCCCACCCGTCCTCGGCCGCCCGCTCCTCCCCCCCCCGACCACCACCGAACCCCACCCTCCCCCCCACCCCCCCCCCCCCCCCCCCCCCCCCCCCACCCCGCCCCCCCCCCCCCTCCCATCCCCCAACACACCACCCCACCGCCCG
>NZ_MOLV01000023.1 GCF_001870785.1 Exiguobacterium sp. KRL4 | reverse complement strand
GTTTAGTGTTGACAATCCAGTGGCTTATATCCAAAGCATGTATAAAACTATCTCACTTAAAAAAGGATCGCCCTAACAAACGATTTTCATACGTTTGTTAGGGCGATCCTCTCATGAGAATACGTCCTTCTATTCTCCATTAGCCTAAGCGTTCTTCAGCCATCTTATATATCTTCTGTTTATCCCTTTTGCCTACAGCTACTATTTGAATGATTTGAAGATGACCTGCGATTTCTCTAAAAACAATTCGAAGACCCATTTTTTTATTTTTCAATTTATGGCACTGTGCTAAGCTTCCATGAAGAGGTTGACCTGCATCCATCCCCCTAACCCTAATTCGATCTAAGGCTTTATTGACAAAAACCTTTTGACTACCATCAAGTTTTTCGTAATCTTCTTTTGAGTATTGCGTCCATTCCAACTGATACAATCTTTACGCCCACCCATCTTCTTCATCCAAGATAGGAGAACGAGTTGCTATCTCACCACGAACCTCTGTATCTGAGAACGTTTGGACTGTTTTAGCTAACAATCGTTTTTCAACCATCAGATCATCTAGCTGACTGTAAAGATCTTCTATTTCTTTGTTCAAAGATTCATATTGTTCTTGAGTCAGCATAACGCCTGCTACTTTTTCGCGATTGAAAACATATACACCGGCTTCTTCTCGATCAGCCGTTTGAAAGGCTCTCATTGGAGAGCGCTTCACATCAGAAATTGAAGTGGTTGGAATGTCGAGTATTCTCATGCCCATTTTCATCTACTCCTTTTTCTTTAGTATACTCCGTAAAAAGAACTTTTAAAAGACTTTTAAAAGTTCTTTTTACTATCTAGTTATATTAAACGACCGTTTTATATAATCCTTATTTATAATGACGGTTTGTCAAATCAAGTGCAATACTTCTTCCGTGAAGACCTCGTATGCAGTTTTCCAGTTGAGACATTTTCGCGGTCTCCCATTGATCCAGGCGAGCGCTTGAGCGAGTTCAGAACGACTGACCTTTCCGAAATCTGTCCCCTTCGGGAAAAATTCACGGAGAAGACCATTGGCGTTCTCGTTACTCCCACGCTGCCAAGAAGAATACGGATCCGCAAAATACATCGGTACGCCTAACGTGTCACGAATTCGTTCATGACAGCTAAACTCTTTTCCACGATCTGTCGTCGCAGTTTGGAACGTTCCCAACGGGAAGTAAAGGTGCAATGCTTGAATCGCAGACTCCATCGATTGAGCGGACCGATCTTCCATCGGTACAGCGAGATAAAAACGGCTCTTTCGCTCGACGAACGTTGCGACACAGACTTTGGATTTCCCTCTACCCGAGACAACAGTATCAAGCTCCCAATGTCCGAACGTTTGGCGCCCTTTGACGTCAGACGGACGTTTACTGATTGGCAGTCCGACGTTAAAGCGTCCACGCGTCTCACGTGGTTTCTGACGCTTTCCCTTTTGTCGAAGGAGTCCAGAATCGGCCTCGACGAGGCCCATATAAATCCAACGATAAATTGTCTTGAACGAGAGTCCTTCTTCTTGGAATAATCGTCCGGCAATCTGTTCAGGGGACCATGTCTCGCGTAACTTTTCGAGGATACGGACTCCTTTTTCGAGCGTAAACTTCGTCCGTGCACCGCACTTCTTTTTGCGTTCCACATAACGCTGGTCAGCACAGGAAGCATCATAGTAAGGATTTCGTTTCAATTCTCGTGAAATCGTAGAAGGTTGACGCCCCAGGCGTCCAGCAATCTTTCGGACAGAGAAACCTAGCTCGAGATACGTCTCTATTTTGACTCTTTCTGATGTGGTAAGATGAACATAGCTCATAATGAATCTGGATTGTCAACACTAAAC
>NZ_MOLV01000022.1 GCF_001870785.1 Exiguobacterium sp. KRL4 | reverse complement strand
CCTTGGATTTCCCTCTACCCGAGACAACAGTATCAAGCTCCCAATGGCCGAACGTTTGACGCCCTTTGACATCAGACGGACGTTTACTGATCGGTAGTCCGACGTTGAAGCGTCCACGCGTCTCACGTGGTTTCTGACGCTTTCCCTTTTGTCGAAGGAGTCCAGAATCGGCCTCGACGAGGCCCGTATAAATCCAACGATAGATCGTCTTGAACGAGAGTCCTTCTTCTTGGAATAAGCGTCCTGCAATCTTTCGGACAGAGAAACCTAGCTCGAGATACGTCTCTATTTTGACTCTTTCTGATGTGGTAAGATGAACATGGCTCATAACGAATCCTCCATTGAATGTGGTGTGGTAGCTTTATTCTACACGAGGTCGTTATGGGTTTTTTTGTGCTTTCTCCTAGGTGTTGCACTTAATATTACAATTCGTCAAACGAAAAAGAAGCCCCTCGCGAAGGGCTTCCATCTTATGCAATCACCTCGCGAACAATGCGCTGAGGGTTTGCTTATAACCGGGTTCGTCTCTGTACGTATGTACCAGAGCAATCAATAAGTTGCAGGTCCAAGTGTTGGAAAAACATCCAGAGCCACCAGATCAACTTCCGTGATTATAAATCACATACCTTGTTTTCAAGTCACTGAATTACCTATGATAATGAACTTAATGTAAAAAGGCGCATATGCCTACTTTTTCTAAACTAGTCACATAGCCTAATTCAAATAAAAGTCTTTTGATTATTAATCACTTCAAGACAAAAATCGCAATGAATCAATATTTTATCGAGCTAATTCAAAATTTGAAATGAGTATGATAATTATTTTTAAGACACTACTTGTGATAATAGGTACTTATCACAAGTAAATTGAGTGTACTTGAATTTGACATAATATTCCTATTAGATAGATACACAAGGGGGAGTCTGTAAGGTGACAATTATCGTTGTTCGTTCATTTTAAAATTTTTAATCTTATAATTTGAAGTGATATTTTAAAATGAGATAAATAAGTTGCCAATAGTAAATATCCAGGTTTGTATGAACGAAGGTAGTAGGAGAATCAAGTGATCTCAATATTTCATCTCACATTTAAGTATTTTTTACAAAATAATTAGTAAAAAACGTGCATTTCTTCTCAATCAAGAGAAAATCAGCACGTCGTTTTTTAGTTTGATTAAGATTTAAATAATTTTATACTTGTATAGCCGTATTTTTTCTTGTTTAATAAAGTAGTTAAAAACCTCGACCACTTCTGAAATGTAATCAGGAACCCAACCCAAAATTTAATTTGGGTTTTAACCACAATCGCCCACCGTTGGCCCAATCAATTATAATGCCTGCAAGTAAACTAATCACAAATGCCCAAAGTGATTCTAAAATGATTAAATCTAGTTTGTTTATAATTTCTTGCATATGCATCGCCTCCATAATTGTTTTAGTTTCTAACTGAATGCTAAGATAACGCAAACTAACAATTAGAATAGATGCAGGCAAAATGATGGCAAAGTATCGAAACTTTGGAAAGTTCCTCATTACATTTCTGTATAATAATACCATGATAATCAACTTAATACAAGTATCTATACTACGATGTATTTATTTTAATAAATATTCATTCCCTATAGTATCTCATTTAGTTCCTAAACAGTAATTATTGATTGTCTAATGATTTAGTAGAAGCTCATCCTTCGGTAGCGTATCTAACATATACCATGCTTCTCTTTTGTATCCGCGAAGACACGCTCAATTGTTTTCTGACGCTTTCGATACAGCGAACGATTCACATCTGTATGTCTGAGAAGCTCCACCTCATCCATGGCTTTTTGTCAGAGATGATGAAGGATGACCTTTCTTTAGACAACTAAAGTTCAGAACGTGGTTCCATATGAAGTAAAAATAAGATATTTTTATATTCAATAGAGTCGAAGGTGACATATAAGTACGTACATATAAAAAATAAGGAGGCTGGGACATAACTCAGCTTTAGATGAAAAAAATAAGGGATTGCGCATCGTGACGATGGCAATCCCTTATTTTCTTTAAAAGTCAGCTAGTTATGTCCCAGCCTCTTTTTCTGTTACTGCCGTTTGTTCTTGACCGTTTCCACCGTTTGAAAGACATTCGAATACATGGCGGTGATATGTCCCTTCGTCTTGACATCGTTATACAAGCCGTATGTCCAAAACAAGGTCGTTTTCCCGTTCAAGTAACCGGCTGCATAATCGGTCGTTTCCCCCGCTGCTTCCTTGTACGAAATCCAGTCCGCGATGAACGGCACATACCCCTTATTCGACCCGATGAAAAACGTCGGAATTTGCATTTTCAGGTAGGTATCGGCATACTCGCCTTGATTCGCTTCCAGTAACTTGTTCGGCATAATCAGGACAGCGTCGAACGTTGAAGCGATCTGCTTGCGATTCTTTAATTCACCGAACGAAATCTTCTTTAGACGGACGTTATCTTCCCGGACTTCCGGTGTTTTTCCGATATAAGCAATGTTCAACGGTTCGCCCGTATATTGCGGAAAGTTTGGCTCTGGCTGTCCGATCCCACATCCACCGAGCATGAGGGCCAGCGGAATCGAACAAAGAAGTCGTTTTTTCATCTTGCCACTCCTTTAAATAAATAACGGAAGATACTCGTCAAAAATCCGTGTCATGACTTTTGGTGTATTTGCGATGTAGACATTGATCTGTTCCTGGTTCGACTGAAGCGGATCAAGATCCGTCTCATCCGTCGGGACGTCCGAGATCCCTTTGATGATGATACACTCGACTTCATTTTTCCGGCAGATATAGGCAATCGCCGCCGCTTCCGTATCAGCAATTGTGATGCCATTCTCCTGTAGTTCCAGGTAATCACACCACATGACGACGGCGCGGTCGGCCGTCCCGATCGTCCCATACCCGTTGATGCCATATTTCGCGACATCGATCGAAACGATGAAAGACGGTTTAAGTAACGGCTCGACTTCCTTCACCGTACAGTCATATTGGACGGCACGATCCGGAATAATGATGTCGAGGACGTCAAACCGTTCATCGATCCCGGCGCATGTCCCGACGACAAGCACTTTCTGAAGTGAAAAACGCGCCAGCATGTACTGATTGCCACCGACACCATTCACTTTCCGGACACCGGTACTGTAAAAGACGACCGGCGTCCCGTTGATTGTCCGGCAAAAGAATTCCCCGTACGGGTACGTGATCCGTTCCGTTTCTTTCACGTGAAAGTAATCTAACGTCGCTTCAAATTCCCAAACCGTCGCAATGCTGATACCCACCATGAAGCGGTTCTTGCCAATCGCCTCCGAACTCAATCCCATTTTTCCTCTTCATCCATCCAAATCCGCCGCTTCAAGTTAAACGTTTCTCCTTCGTCATGGACATTAAAATAGGCTGGCAGTTGAACCCGCTCTCCACCGGCTTGTTGCCAACACGTGCTGAACCAATCCGCAAAGAGTTGGCGTTCCTGTTCGATTAAGATTTCTTCATTTTCCTCATGGAATACATCAAAGTCATCCGATAACTTTCGAGTAACGTGATAATACACCGCCTCGTCGAGCATCGATTTACTACCGGCAAATCCTGGTGTCCCTACATCTTCAAACACTTCATTGGCTTCTCGGTCCATCGAGAAGAACATGATTGACAAGGTGCACTCAGTTGATTCAACGAATGCTGAAAAATCAAGCAGCTCGACATCCGGTGCAAAGTTTGCCCCCGCGATTGTCTTCAAATTGTTGACCAGCACGTCTGTGTGCTGCGCAAGATTCGTTTTGATTGAAGCTAAATACTCATCAACTGTAAACATAGTTATAACCTCCATTACGATTCTGAACCATCCTGTATTTAGGATGATTTCTGGTTATCCATACAAATACTGGATACCACCTTCTTTATCATACGTCTTTTCGTTGTTCAGGCAAGCCTTTTTTAGACACAAACAACCTCCACCCGCTTCGGATGGAGGTCTATTTGATTAACGTTGTATTGCTTTGTCATACGCCAAGTCTTGTCCGTTTGTCGCAATGACCTGTTTATACCAGTCGAACGAATCTTTTTTCATCCGTTCCATTGAACCGTTGCCTTCATTGTCCCGGTCAACGTAAATCATGCCGTAGCGTTTTTTCATCTCACCTGTCGTAAACGACACGATGTCGATAATTCCCCATGGCGTGTAGCCCATCAATTCGACGCCGTCTTCCGTGACCGCTTCCGTCAACGCCTCGATATGCGTCTTCAGATAGTCAATCCGCGCTGCGTCATGAATCTTACCGTCTTCAATCGTATCGACGGCCCCAAAACCGTTTTCGACGATGAAGAGCGGGAGTTGGTACCGGTCATACAGACGGTTCAGGACGTAACGGAGTCCGACCGGATCAATCGCCCAGCCCCAGTCGCTCGACTGGATGTACGGATTTTCGACACCGTTCGCCAATCCGCCGTTGACGATGTTGCCTGTATTGTTGACAGTCGCGTCGTGCTTGACCGTCGTCGACATGTAGTAACTGAAGCCGATGTAGTCGACCGTTCCGTTTTTCAGGATTTCGTCGTCGCCGGCGAGAATCGGAATCTGATACCCTTCGCGTTCGAACTCTTTTAAGGCATAGTTCGGATAATAACCGCGTGCCTGAACGTCCGGGAAGAAATAGCGCTGACGCATCGATTTTTCCGCCAGCATGACGTCTTCCGGATGCGACGAGTACGGATAGATCGGGACGTGCGAAATCATCGCCCCGATTTGGAAGTCGGGATTGATTGCTTTTCCTTTCGCGACGGCAAGGGCACTGGCAATCAGCTCGTGGTGACCGGTCTGATACATGACTTCCATCGCGTTTTCACCCGGCTCGACTTTGACACCGGAGTTCGTCCAAAGGAACAACGGGTTTTCGACATCCATCTTGTTATTAATTTCGTTGAACGTCATCCAGTATGTCACTTTGTCTTTGTAACGCGTGAAGCAGACTTCAGCGAATCGCTCGAAGAACTCGGCGACTTTCCGGTTGCGGAACCCGCCGTATTCGCGGGCCAGGTGCAACGGCATCTCGAAATGCGACAACGTGATGATCGGTTCGATGCCGTGTTTCAATAACTCATCAAAGACATCATCATAAAACTGCAGTCCTGCTTCATTCGGTTCCGTTTCGTCGCCGTTCGGGAAAATCCGGCTCCAGCCGATTGACGTCCGGAGACATTTCAGACCCATCTCGGCAAACAAGGCAATGTCTTCTTTATAGCGGTGATAAAAGTCGATCGCTTCATGGTTCGGGTAAAACGTCCCGTCTTCGATCGTATCGGTGATTCGTCGGGCAACTCCGTGTTCACCCGCTGTCATGACGTCAACGACACTTGGTCCTTTGCCACCGGCGTTCCAGCCACCTTCAAATTGATGGGCAGCCAGTGCCCCGCCCCATAAAAAATCGTTGGGTAATGTCTTCATCTTCGTTTCCTCCTCATATTTTCTCTATTATTTAACGATCGTTAAAATCGCCGTATTGGCTTCGACCGTTTCCTGTTGTCCCACGATCACTTCCGCATAACTAGACGCGTTCGTAACGATGACCGGCGTGATCGTCTGTAATCCGTGCTGTTCGATGGCAGATGCGTCAAACGTCAATAACGTTTGACCGGCTTCGAAGCTCGCCCCATCTTCGACATGTAACGTAAATGGCGTTCCGTTCAAACCAACCGTTTCCAGCCCGACGTGAATCAAGACTTCGATTCCACTCGTCGACCGGAGACCAATTGCGTGTTTCGTCGGCGCAACCATGACGACAGTACCGGCGAATGGTGCGACGACCGTGTTTCCAGTCGGACGAATCGCGACGCCTTGCCCCATTGCTCCCGATGCAAAAACTTCATCCGGTACGTCCGACAGTGGCACGATTTGTCCCGCAAGTGGTGCTTGAATCGTTTCTTCGTTCGTCAACGTTGCACTGACTTCTTGTGTCGGAACCGGTGTCGCCGGTGTCGTCGTCACCGGGACGACTTTTTCTTCGCCAAAACCGAGAATTTGAATCAAGACGATCGGTAAAATCAAGGCAATCGCCGTTCCAATCAATAATCCGACGATCGACGACGGATAGTCGGAACTGATTCCGTTGACGAGCGTCAATGGTCCCGGCAGACCGGCGTAGGCGAAGTAATACGGTTTGAAGAAACTGGCGACGACGGCTCCGACCGCGCCCGAGATACACCCGTAAATGAACGGTTTCTTAAAGCGTAACGTCACACCGTAGATCGCCGGTTCCGTAATTCCGAAAATCCCGGTCAGACCGGCTGAGACACCAACCTTTTTCGTTTCCTTATTGCGGGTTTTTAAAATGACACCAATGACGGCACCGACTTGAGCGATGACAGCAATCGTTTGGTAAGCCTGGAATGAATCCCGACCGTATTGTTCAAAGTTTGCCAGTACCATCGGCGTGACACCCCAGTGGACGCCAAAGATGACGATGATCTGCCAAAAGCCGCCGATGATCAGTCCGGCAAGTGCCGGTGCATTTTCGGCCAAATAATTGTATCCGTTTGCAATTCCTTCCGCTCCAAGTGTCGTGATCGGACCGATGACGAGAATCGTCAGCGGCACCATGATGACCATGCTGAAGAACGGTACGAACAACGGTTTGATGACTTCATTGATTGTCCGGTTCAAGAACCGTTCGAGATAGGACAGCAACCAGACGAGGAACAACGGTGGCAAGACCGATGACGTGTAGGTCGTTCCCGATAAGGCGATGCCAATAAATGAAATCGATTCACCGGATGTGATCCGTCCGGCCATCTCGGCCCACGTCGGACTGACGAGTGCCGCACTACAGGCGACTGCGATGAACTGATTGACTTTAAAGTGATTCGCTGCCGTGATCGCAATGAAAATCGGCAGGAATGTGAACGGTGCCCAAGAGATAAAGCTGAACACTTCATATGTTCCCGTCGCGGCAAAGTCTTTAAACACAAGTGAAATTAAGATGAGTGCCCCTTGCAGGATTCCGGCTGCCGCTAAGATATAGACGAACGGTGCAAAAACGGCGGACATCGTTGCGATGATCCGGTTCAAGATTGTTCCCTTCGGTGCTTCGCTTCCCTGTTCCGAATTCCCGTCCTCTAATGAAACAAGTGGCCGGAACGCTTCATAGACTTCCCCGACATGCTGACCGATGACGACCTGGAACTGACCGCCTGATTCGACGACCGTGATGACACCCGGTAAAGCAGCGACTTGGTCTTTTGCCTTCGCATCCGATCGTTTCAACACTAACCGCAGCCGTGTCGCACACCGCGCGACACTGATGATATTGTCCTCGCCGCCGACTGCTTCCAAAATCGAATGCGCCAGCTGCTGATAATCCCGCACTTTACTCATCCCTGAACCTCCTTATGTTGTAAATCCGAATCGTGCATCCTTATTATAATTGTACATGTACAATTTATCAATCCATATTTAATTTAATTATTTGTATGATGTAGTTCAAAATCGTCTTATGCTATAGTAAAAAAGCAGAACAATTACTGGAAAATGAGGGTGAGTCATGCTGAAATACCAACAGACGGCGACGGAAATCGAAGCCTATATCGAACAACATGCTTTACAACAAGGCGACAAACTACCGGTTCTCGATCAATTGATCCGTCAATTCGAGGTCAGCAAGACGACGATGACGAAAGCACTGGAATTATTGGAGCGAAAAGGGACTATCTTTCAAGTCCGCGGCAGCGGAATTTTTGTCCGGAAGACGAATCGGAAAGGCTATATCGAGCTGTTTTCGACGCAAGGCTTTAAACAGAATCTCGTCGAGCATGACATCCAGTCCAAAGTCTTGTCGTTTGAGCTGATTCCATGCCCGGAAGAGATCATCGAAAACCTGGGTAGTACTCCCGAGGAAATGGTCTATGCCATCAAACGGATCCGCTATATCAACGACAACATCATGTGCCTCGAAGAGTCCTATTACCGTCAAGCAATTGTCCCTTATTTGAACCGGGAAATCGTCGAACAGTCGATTTTTGAATATCTGGAGACAGCACTTGGACTGAATATCGGGTTCTCGGATATGTACATGCATGTCGGCAAGTTGCCGGACTCGATTGCGCAACACTTGGAGCTAAAAGCCGGTGATCCGGCATTGACCGTCGAGACAATCTTCCACTTGACGAACGGCCGGCCGTTCGACTATTCCGTCATCACCTATCATTACGAGCACTCGCAATTCGTCGTTCAGGCGAACGGCTTGTATTTATGAGGAGACTTCGCACATGAATGAAGAAGTGCTTTTTTATTACGCGATTCTCGCTGGCGGTATCATCTGTATGGTGCTGAGTGTATTGTTATATTTCTGGCTCCGTGAGGATAACGGAATCGAATTTTCCCTGTTTTTCCGACTCGTTTTACTGTGTTTATTCGGGGTGGGACTGGTCTGGTATTCGGCTCCGAGCCTGAAGTACGTCGTCTACCATGACTATGCGACGACTAAAGGAGTCTGTACGGTAGAGTACAATGATGAATCCAACCCGCGGACGATTGATCTTTATTACGATGAAACAGGCGACTATTTCAGTTTCTTGGATCGGGCAGACCTCGGCGCATACGGACCGGACGTCCCATACACTTGTCACGTGACGACGACAAAAGATCATGAATTTGAGATTTCTTACCGGATTTACGATTTCAAGACGGATAAGTTATTGTATTCATCTGAATGACCGAAACTACTTCGAGGGTAGGAATATGACCATGACCATCCAAACTAACCGATTGACGATTGTACCGTATACGACTGAATGGACGCCGCTCGTTTTGGAACAATGTTACGAGAACGGTCCTGAACTTGAGAACCACTTAATTGAACTAGCAGAAAATCCTGCCCTGCTTCTTTGGGGAAGCTGGCTTGTCATCCACCAAGCTGACGGCTATATCATTGGGGACATCGGCTTTAAAGGACTTCCTTCTGAAGATCATACCGTTGAAATCGGCTACGGTTTGCTTGATTGTTACCAAAACAACGGCTATGCAACGGAAGCTGTCGGCGCCCTTGTAGACTGGGCGTTGTCCCGTGCGGACGTTTTAACTGTCTTAGCTGAAACATCGTCGACGAATAGTGCTTCAATCCGAATCTTGGAGAAAATCGAGTTCAAAAAAACCAGTGTATCTGACACATCGATTTATTGGTCCTGCTATCAGACGGACATATCCAGTTGAATACTGAAATCATCACTTATTTTCTCATCCTCTTGTTAGGTGTTTCATTTGTCTTACCGGCCTGTTACTTTCTTGTGCTTCACTTCGATAATCAGCAATATGCTTTCTTAAAGAAGCTCAAATGGACGGGTGTCCTGTTGCTCGGATTACTGTGTCTTTGGATAACGGTGCCGAATTTCACTGAGATGTTGTCACGTGATTATCGGATATTAGAAGGTTCCTGTATTCTAGAACCGTCTGAGTCGAAAAGAACATCCATCGACATCACATTAACGGAAACCAACGACATGTTTTCTTTCCGTGACGGACCTGATCTTGATGCTTACGGCAAGAAGGTTCCGTATTATTGCCGGGTGACGACGACCCGGAATCAGGCGTTCGAAATTGATTATCGGGTCTATGACAAAGATACGAAAAAGCTGCTCTATGCGAATTGAACAGACAAAATAAGCGGAGTCCCTGTTTTCAGGAACTCCGCTTATTTTACTGTTCGATACCCGCTCGTTCAGCCGGTTCAAGAAACAGTTCATCATCAAATGTCGTCAGTTCGATCATTCGGCCGTCTTTTTCATACCAAGCGGCTAGTCCTTCCCGGTCGACCAGTTTCCAGCCATCTTGCCGGATCCGCATCGCGTACAACACGCCGGGTCCTTCGACTTCCGAAACGAGGTGCGTCTTGATTAACAAACCCTCCGCCTTTTCATGAACGGTCCCAGTACTCGGAATCGGAAAGTCGTTCACTTTTGACGACTCAAACAGATAAAACCAACCGGCTCCACTAATCAGTACCATGCCGATCATGAATGCCATCCACTTTCCCATACGTCGTGTCTTCATGTCACCTTACCCCTTTAAAATCATCTATGTATCGATTTAATTTTACCAATCATTCCCTTACTCCAACCTCCTGCTTAAGACGGATTCTTGTCGAACAAAGGGTATGAAAACGAATGAAAGACTCCATGTTTTTGTGAAAAGAATATATGAAATTCAGAGAAGAAAAAGTCAATGTAGTCGACCTGAAGGAAGCCAAAAAAAGTGTCTACGCGATCGGAATCGCTAGCCTGACTTTCGGGTATATTCCCTTTGAAGGAGGTGAAAAATGGTGTTGAAGCATAAGGCCTACAAATTCAGAATCTACCCCACAAAAGAGCAAGAAATTCTGATTGCGAAGACGATTGGGTGTTCGCGTTTCGTCTTCAACCACTTCTTGACAAAGTGGGATGAAACGTACAAGACCACTGGAAAAGGACTGTCTTACGGTTCTTGTTCTAAAGAAATTCCTTTGTTGAAGCAGGAGTTCGACTGGTTGAAGGAAGTCGATAGTACATCTGTTCAGATCAGCGTCAAACATCTTGCTGATGCGTTTGACCGCTTCTTCAAGAAGCAGACCGAACGCCCTCGTTTCACGTCCAAGCGCAATCTCGTCCAATCGTACAAGACGAACATACAGGGCAAATCTCAACATTCTTACATGACGATGATATGAAACCCGCTCAAAAGTACCAAGCAGAAATTATAACACTTATACACATCTCCAACACCAACAACCCAA
>NZ_MOLV01000021.1 GCF_001870785.1 Exiguobacterium sp. KRL4 | reverse complement strand
TTTTGTCAAATTAAGTGCAACACTTCTTCCGTGAAGACCTCGTATGCAGTTTTCCAGTTGAGACATTTTCGCGGTCTCCCATTGATCCAGGCGAGCGCTTGAGCGAGTTCAGAACGACTGACCTTTCCGAAATCTGTCCCCTTCGGGAAAAATTCACGGAGAAGACCATTGGCGTTCTCGTTACTCCCACGCTGCCAAGAAGAATACGGATCCGCAAAATACATCGGTACGCCTAACGTGTCACGAATTCGTTCATGACAGCTAAACTCTTTTCCACGATCTGTCGTCGCAGTTTGGAACGTTCCCAACGGGAAGTAAAGATGCAATGCTTGAATCGCAGACTCCATCGATTGAGCGGACCGATCTTCCATCGGTACAGCGAGATAAAAACGGCTCTTTCGCTCGACGAACGTTGCGACACAGGCTTTGGATTTCCCTCTACCCGAGACAACAGTATCAAGCTCCCAATGTCCGAACGTTTGGCGCCCTTTGACGTCAGACGGACGTTTACTGATTGGCAGTCCGACGTTAAAGCGTCCACGCGTCTCACGTGGTTTCTGACGCTTTCCCTTTTGTCGAAGGAGTCCAGAATCGGCCTCGACGAGGCCCGTATAGATCCAGCGATAAATTGTCTTGAACGAGAGTCCTTCTTCTTGGAATAATCGTCCGGCAATCTGTTCAGGGGACCATGTCTCGCGTAACTTTTCGAGGATACGGACTCCTTTTTCGAGCGTCACCTTCGTCCGTTCACAGAACTTCTTTTTGCGTTCCCCATAACCCTGGTCACCAAGGGAAGCATCTTAGTTAGGCT
>NZ_MOLV01000020.1 GCF_001870785.1 Exiguobacterium sp. KRL4 | reverse complement strand
GACCTCGATGAGGTTTGTGCTATGGTCGATGCTTACATTGATTATTACAATAGCGAACGAAGACAATGGAAACTACAAAAGATGACTCCGGTACAATACCGAAGCCATCTCATAGCAGCTTAAAACGTTAAGGGTGCTTTTATTAAACTGTCCAAACTCTAGGGCTCAGTTCACCGGGAGAAGCAGATGGGGTTTTGTTCGTTTCATCAGCAAGATTTAGTTTGTATACTTCTTGATAAATTTCCGGTCAATCCATTGTTTGAGACACCAGCTGAGATGGTTGGTCTGATGGTGACGCCCGTACAGCAATGTCGCTTGTTCACCGCCGAGGGCAAGGATCGTCAAATAACGCCGTTGTGGCCGAAACGTCACCAGACGCTCTTGATTCACGAACCGAAGTAGGTTTGTCAATAAGACCGGTGCCTGACGAACGGCCGTCACCCCGTTTTTAGGTGTGTCCGGATACGCAGTCAGCGTCGCACAGTCACCGACGGCAAAGATCGACGGATCCTCCAGTGCCTGCAACGTCTCATGGACGAGCAGGAAACCACGCGCGTCACAGTACAAATCCGATTCTTGAAACAGTTTGCTCGCACGGGCACCGCCTAAAAATAAAAGGGCATCCGTCTGGAGCGACTGACCGGACCGCAAGCGAGCCGTTTGATCGTCCAGCGTGTCAAACCGATCGACGATTCGTTTGACCCCCAGTTGATCGAGTCGTTTCGCAATTTTCATACCTGCCGGATGACCACTGAGCAACGGTTCTTCGTGGATCAAGGTGACCGGGGTACCGTTCGACTGAAACGACGCCGCCATCTCGACTGCCGCGGCACCGCTACCGATGATGACAGGGGAGACCGCTTTCCTGAACGTCTCGAGTGCTTGATCAATCTGATAATTCGGTTTGATCGTCACCCGTGCCGGTGCACCGGCAACATCCCAGTCGCGCGAGCCGATGTTGCACGACACGATATCATACGACAGGAACTGTCCGGACTGGCAAATCACCTGTTTATTCGCCGAGTCAATCCGAGTGACCCGGTCCTCGATCCACGTCTTACCGTAGCGCTCACACAAAGCTTTGACATCAATCCGGGTTTCATCGAGCGTATAGGTTCCGTCGGCTAACCCCGAAAACATCCCGGAATAATACTGATAGCGCGAAGGATTGATGACAATCCAGTCGACATCCGGATGACTGCCTTGTTTGATACATTCTAAATGCGCATGACCCGCACCTACTAAGACGATTCGTTTCACGACGTTCACCTACTTTTTTGAATTCTTTGCGTCTGTGATTGTATTTCCCTGATGTAGCGGGATGTAATCTTCCGCTACATCAGGCAAAAAGACGAAGCGACGTCGCGATGCTGCTGACGAGACCGAAAAATAACAGATCGAAGCGGGTGACGATTGGTCGGACATAATACGTCCGGTTCGTTTGGAACTGACGCGCTTCCATCGCAATCGCAATCTGTTCCGACCGGATGATGCTCGTCGTAAAGAGCGGCAGACTGATATCAAAAAATGTTTGCCAGGGCCAGATCGACCGTTGCCGGCGGACACGTCGGGCTTGACGAATGGTCCGGATCGCTTGCCGAAAAATCGGAATAAAGCGAAGACCGGCTAAAAATCCGTAGGCCAGACGAACCGGCAGGCGACACTGATGAATCAGACTCATGACGAACCGTGTCGGATCGGTCGTCGCAACGAACGTCAAGCTCAGGAAGACAAAAGCGAGCATCCGGGTCGCAATCAACCAGGCATGATCGAGACTTTCTTCCGTAATCCGAAACCAGCCTAACGTCCAAAGTTCGGTGCTGCCTTTGCCAAACGCCGCCATCATCCAAAACGTCAACAAAAACAAGAGACCGTAGGGAGCCAAACGCAGAAGAAGCGTCGGCAAACGCCAACCGGAACTGCAGACCCCGACGGCAGCAAGTACCGATAAGGCAAGCGTCACTTGCAGACTCGACGTCGTAATCAGCAACACCATCACATAGAGGAGCGTTCCGAGCTTGACTGCCGGATTAATACGCGTGAGCGGTGTGTCGTTTTCCTGCACGGTGCTTCACCTCCTCGAGTTGTTGATAGAGAAACGATACCGGACGGAACAGTTGGTTTCGTTCCAAAAGTTCTTCTTCCTGAAACAATTCCAGCGGCGTCCCGTCAAACTGGACACGCTCCTCGCCGATGACGACAACACGGTCGGCGTAACGGTGGACCAGCTCCATATCGTGCGTCACCATGATCACGGTCGTTCCTGCCTCCCGGGCTTGATGCAGCACGTCGATGATGTGTGCCGTCGTCTCAGCGTCTTGTCCAAAGGTCGGTTCATCGAGCAACAAGACTGCTTTTCGTTCGAGTAACATCGTCGCGACACTCAACCGTCTTTTTTGTCCGAGACTGAGCGCGAGGGGAGACTGATCCGCGACATCGGTCAGTCGATAATGACGCAAGGCGGTCTGGACCCGTTCCGGATCAAAGGCGGCACAGCTGATGGCAAGTTCGTCCGCGACTGTCTGTTTGAGGAACTGGAAGTCCGGTTGCTGAAAAACAAATCCAACTTGTTGGTAATACGTCCGGTCCGCCCATTTCCGAAGCGGGGTGTCGAACAAACGGATATCGCCTTGGGACGGAAGCAATTTCGCCAGTGTCTCAAGGACCGTGCTTTTTCCAGCCCCGTTGCGTCCGACGAGCATGACCCATTGACCGGAAAAGGTCGTCCATGAAAAATCGTTAAGAATCGTCCGTTTCCCCCGTTTGACACGGACCCGCGTCAGCTCAAATGTCCGCTCCGTTACAACCGCTCGACGTTCAACCGGACGTTTCTTCAGATGACAGGCTTGTCCGGACAGTTCCGGTAATGTCTCGAGCCCATATGGATAGAGGAGTGGCATCGCGATACCAAGCGCCAACATCACTTCCCGCTGTTGATGAAACACGTCATACGGCGTTCCGTCGAGCAACAAGCGACCGCCCCCAAAGACGAGTACCCGGTCGGCAAACGTCACGCATTGATCGAGCTGATGTTCAATCAGAACGAGCGTCAAGTCAGGATCGTGGTGCAATTCTTCAATCAGATGCATCATCGTCCGTTGACCACTCGGATCCAGTTGCGCCGTCGGTTCATCCAGCAATAAGATGTCCGGTTCAAGGGCGAGGACACAGGCCAAAGCGAGCCGTTGCTTCATCCCGCCGGACAGTTCGGCAATCGGTGTCGTCAAGGCGAGATCAAGTCCGACCCGCGCTAACAGCAACTGGATCCGTCCCTCCATCTCACTGCGGGCAATCTGCCGATTCTCGAGACTAAAGGCGATTTCCGCCCCGACCGTCTGCATACAAAACTGATCGTCCGGTTGTTGGAACAAAATCCCGATCGTTCCCTCGGTCAACCAGCGGCCGGTGACATCTGCTTCAATCGTGTCCGGCAACAGACCGGCAAGGACGTGTAAAAAGGTTGTCTTGCCACTGCCGCTTGGACCGACGAGCAAGGTCGTTTCTCCTTTATCGATCGTGATCGACAAGTCGTGCAAGACCGGTGAATCCTGGTCGGGATAGTGGACGGACAGGTGCTCGCACTGCATCATGCGGCACGCTGCTTCCGTTGCCGTCCGACTGCATAACCGTTCAGTGTCCCGGTTTTAACGAGCGCGTCGACGATTATTTTTGCGAGCAATCCGCCGAGCAATGCTCCGCTGACGAGTTGCAGGGAAAACGTCAACAGCAGGGTCGTCGTCGTATAGTAGGCAAATCCATTCACGATGAGGCTGTAGACCATACTTCCGACGGCGGCAAAAACACCGGACAACATCAAGGTGAACGTATTAAACGTCCGGTAGCCGAATATGGCAAAGGCAACTTCCGCTCCAATCCCTTGCGCCAGTCCGATTAATAAAGCGGACAAGCCGAAATGACTACCGGTAAACAATTCGACGGCAGCGGCGACGACTTCCGCAATCAACGCCGCGCCCGGTTTTTGAATGATGTAGGCGACTAGGGGACTGGCGATGACCCAGATGCCGAACATCCAGTTTGATCCGACCGGTCCGAAGATGGCTGAGATCGGCAACCATAACGTCGACCATCCTAAGTAAAGGACACCACAGGCGACCGCAAGCATCATCATGACGATGATTTCTTTCATTTTCCAACTGTTCATAATCACTTCTCCTTTGAATGCACACCCACAAAGAAACCACAAAAAGACCGCCCTCTATGAAAAGAGAGCGGTCGTGTAACCTGCTAGGCGCAGAAAAAGAGCACGAAGATTCCGCTCCACTTTCCTACGCTAGTATGAACTAGATCAGGTTCAAAGGGTCCGAAGTAAATCGTCTCAGCCGAATGGGCTCCCCTAGTGGATGTGTCAATGATGTGTATCATCTTCACTGTACGGCTGTCGCCGCGACTTGTCAATATGCATAAAAAAACCCTCCACGAGGGGAGGGGAGAAAAAATTACTCTTTGCCTTCTTTGTTTTCTTCAGCTTGCTCTTCAGAAGTTTTTTCTGAATCATCTGCTGTATCCGCTTCAGCTGCTTGTGCTTCAGCTTCTTCGATTTCTTCAAGGTCAGCTTCAAGTGTCGATTCGACGACAGCTGCGACTTGAATGTCACCTTCTGTGACAACGCGGAAATCTTTTTCTTCCGGAAGATCAGCAACTGTAATTGAATCTCCGATTGCAAGATCCGTTACATCAACTTCGATGCGTTCCGGTAATTTATCTGGTGTTGCTGCAACTGTTACTTTAAAGAGTGTTTGTGAAAGGAATCCGCCAAGTTTCGCGCCAGCCGATTCGCCGACAAGGACGATATCCGTTTCGACTTCTGTTTCTTCATCCATTTTAACTGCGATGAATTCCACGTGTTTGATTGTTGGTGTAAAGATGTCCATATCGAGCTTGTTGATCAACGTGTTGACTTTTTTGCCGCCGATTTGAAGGGCAACCAAGACGTTTTCACCGTGATCGCGGACGACTTTGACCAATTCTTTTTCATCGAATGAAATCGGTGTGCTTTCCACTTTGTAACCATACACGACACCAAGAGCTTTTCCTTCATGACGTAATTGCTTTCTAAGTGAGCGTGGGCGTACTTCGCGTTCTTCTACTTTTAATGTTACTGACATGTTCATTTCCCCCTTGAATTTGGTATAGCTCTCAAAAGGTAATGAATGTAGGAGTGGAACAAGATGTTCCGGTACAGATAATCTACGAATGCTATTTCAAATTGATTTCATCGATAATGAAGATCTAAGTGAACAAGTAGCATTTCTCTCCCAGGTCATTACGCTGATATTGAGAAAAAATGTTGAAAAGCGACCGTGTTGTACGGTGCTAATGTAGATATACCCCCGTTTTTCAAAAGTTAAAACCTCTTTTTATGAATTTGATTGTCGAAAGACCTTCAAACCTGTTGATAGGCAACGGCTTGAAGGTCTTTCATTTTTTTGAGATTTTCTTCTGTTTCCGTTGTTAATCGGCTGATGTATCGACTGAAACAGGGGAATCGAGCAGACGGACGAGTTCACGAATCGTTAAAATATCCGGCTTTTGGTCCGACAAGACGGCATCGATCATCGTTGCCTTTCGGTCCTGCAATTCCGCCATCTTTTCCTCGATCGTCCCGGTCATCAATAACTTGATTACTTCAACCGGCGATTGCTGTCCCAAGCGGTGGGCCCGGTCAGCCGCTTGTTGTTCGACGGCCGGATTCCACCAACTGTCATATAAAATCACGGTATCTGCTGTCGCCAGGTTCAGACCGGTTCCGCCGGCCTTTAAGGAAATCAAAAATAAATCGACTTCGCCGGCATTGAACCGGTCACACATCAATACCCGGTCTTCCACCGGCGTCTCACCCGTCAGCAAAAAGTGCTTAAGCTGCCTCTCCGCCAGCCGTTCTTGGATTCGTCCGAGCATCTTCGTATACTGGGAAAAAATCAACAGCCGATGTCCGGCTGCTAGTTTTTCTTCAATCAACATCAACAATCGTTCCAGTTTCGTCGATTCACCGGTATACCCGTCGATAAATAACGCCGGATCACAGCAAATCTGCCGCAACCGGGTCAAACCGGCAAGCAGCTTGATCCGGTCCTCGCGTTTCGTTTCATCAAGATGACTCAACGTTTCCAGTTGCAGTTTCGCCAAGTAGGAAGCATAAAGTTTTTTCTGCGTCGGACCGAGCTCTGTATAATGGTGGACAATCTGTTTTTGCGGTAAATCCTGCAAGACTTCGGCTTTTGTCCGTCGCATCAAAAATGGTCGAACGAATCGTTTGATCTCGTCGTGCGACCACGTTTGAAACGTCTGTAAGTCCGGCAGCAAGGAGGGGAAGATGACCCGGAAAATCGACCAGAGATCATCGGTCCGGTTTTCGAGCGGTGTGCCGGTCAACGCAAAGCGGCGTTTCGCCCGGAGCTTGCGCAATCGGACAGCTGTCTCGGACGTCGGATTTTTCATCTGTTGTGCCTCATCAAAAATAGCGACGTCATATTCGACGGTTTGGTGGGCCTCGGTATCTGCCCGTAACGACGGATAGGAAATTAGAAAAATCCCGTCTGCTGGTAACGTCTCGAGTCGGGTCAACCGTTGTTTCCGTGCTCCGTTCAACAGGTGAACCGTTCTTGCCGGTGCAAATCGTGCCAGTTCCGCCTGCCAATTATGGAGCAGGGAGGCTGGTGCGACAATCAACATCCGGCCCGGCGGAAGCGTCTCGAGATACCCGATCGCTTGGATCGTCTTCCCGAGCCCCATCTCATCGGCTAGAATACCGTGTCCGTCATGCCCGGCAAGATTCGCCATGAACTGAATCCCTGCCCGTTGGTACGGATACAACAACTGTTCGAGTCTTTCTGGAAAGTTCAGGTAAACACCCGTTCCATTTTTCAGCTCGAGCCACCGCTCCGTCAATTGTTTGTGGATATGCAAGAAGGAAGCTCCGACCAAATATTTGAGGTTCGGCAGGGCCGGCGTCCGGAGAATCGCCTCAAGTTGGTCTTGTTCCGCTGCTTCGAGTTGCCGGAACACACGTTGCAACTGTTCAAACGCCCGGGTCTCAAACGAGACAAACTGACCGCTCCGCAATCGGTGATAGGTCTTACGGGTGGTGAGGGACTGCAAGACCTGTTTCAGTTCCACTTCCGGTATCCCGTCCATGGAAAAGCGGAAGGTCAACCAATCCAGGCGATCCGTCGTGTCGACGTCGATCCGCGGATGAAACGGTCCGTTTGGTAAGGATTGACGGATACTTTCCGTCACCTGAACGACGAGTTCCCCGTAAACGATACGGGGATCGAGCAAACCTTTCAGAAATTGATATTCCGCCGCTTCTTCCTCTAACCGATAGCGACCGTTCCGCCCCAAGAAACCACTCTCCTTCACGTAGCGGAGGACCGCTCCTTCGATTGACACATCGCGTCCGAGCCAGTCCGTCTCTTGCAACGGATCGATCCGAACCCCTTGATAGCTAAACGTCACGATCAGTTCAAGTCCACCTTGCTCCCGGTCCAGTGCCAGCTCGACCGTCGGCGAACCGCTGACGAGTCGTTGTTTAAGCAGAGGACTGAGCCAAATGTCTGCGAGATTCCGTAACCGGTCACGCGTTTGCAGGAGGCGGTCGAAATACTCGGAACTGATGATAAAACGTTGTTGCGCTGTGATACTTTCCATCACAATCGCTGGACCGCTGACATCAAATCGGAGTGTCGCCCGCTGTTCTTGACTCAACTGATTCAGATAAGCCCCGGCCGTCTCGTCTTCCGTCTGCCGCGTCGTCGCGAATGGACGGAGCACCGATTGATTCCCGGCAGGTGTACCGTAGACTTGAACATGATGCATCGCCAGTAAGACGGCGACGATATGCCCGCAAAACGATTGATCCATCGCAAGCGACGGACAGTTGCAACCGGCATCGACGCCATGTTCCTTGACGCGGACGGTGACGGTGAAGACCGATTCTCCCTGAACGGCGGCTTCGACGAGCAAGTCACCGGATTGGTAGTTTCGCAACGTCACTTTTTTAGAGGCGACATACCGTTTGCCGCGACGGAAAGCATACGTATCGGACATTTGTTTGATTTTTCGTTCACTTAATCCATAATTCATCCGGATACTCCTTTCAATAGGACATAGGTGACATAATATAATTATCGTTCACCATCAAATAATTCAATCGCCCGTTTTTTCTCTTGATCGCCGATATGGGCATAGACTTGCGTCGTCGCGACCGATTCATGCCCGAGTAATTGCTGGATCGTCAAGACATCCACACCACCTGTTGCAAGACGGGTCGCAAATGTATGCCGCAATTTATGGGGCGTAATTTGTTTCCGTTCCAAAAACGGTAAAACAGGACGCAAACGATCGACGTGCCGTTTTAAGATATGTTGGACAGTCCGCGGACTGAGCGCTTTCCCTTGCTTTTGAAAAATCGGATCTCCCCCGCGTATCGCCAAGCCGTAGTGGGCGACATATTTCCGCAAGGCGACGCGGACTGGTTTCGCAAGCGGAATGACACGTTCCTTGTTTCCTTTCCCGATGACCCGAATCGTTCCTTCGTGAAAATCAACGGCACTCCACGTCAATTGCGTCATTTCACTGAGCCGCATCCCGCTGTACCCGAGCAACTGGAACAACGTGATATCTCGGACACGATCCCGCTCATAATGCGCGGCTTCCCGGGCATTCATTTCGACGTTCGACGGCAACAGCTGCATCAGTTCGTCCCATTCCCGTTTCGTTAAGTAGACCGGCTCCCGCTTCGCCTGTTTCGGACGATTGATTTTCGCGACCGGATTGTCAGACAAAACACCGATGTCGATCAAATGGCGGAACAGCGACTGCAAAGCCGACAGCTTCCGGTTGATGACACTTGGGGCATTTTGCTTCGTTAAAGCTAAGTATTCCGCATAAGCGGCAATCCCGGACCCGTCAATTTCAAGAAACGCTTCCTGCGTGATATCCCGCGCCTGAATCGCTTCTCCCGACGCTTCCGCGACGAAATGGAAAAATGAATCAAAATCGTAGACATACCGCCGCATCGTCGCCTTCGAGAAATTTTTCGACGCCAAATGGTCGATATAGGATCGGATGAAATCCGGCATCCGGACATATCCCGGAAGATCCATCGTATGGGCGGGAAGGGGTATCGTTTTTACGGTTTTTCCTAGGTTTTTAAACAAACTCATCATTCTATCCCCTCTCTGTTACTACTATACCAAACGTTGGTAGACGGTACACTAGTTTGCGTGAAATAGTTATTTCACGCAACGTTAAATTGTCAGACAGGGAGCGCTCAGTTGCATCGAATTCCGCTCGGATGGAACTATGTGCGTCTCGATGCAAATCAAATCGAATCAGGATTTTTAGGTTATTGGAACGATAATTATGTTATGTTAACTTAATTAAAAAAACCAAAATCGCTCTCAGTTGCAGTGAACATTCTTTCGACAGGTAGTTGGTCGTCTCATCGACGTACAGCGCGTTTTTAGAGAAAATCGTTTTTCAGACACACCAGACAGCATTTGTCATGCTTAATCCGATTTGAATCGGGTATATAGACTAAGAGATTCTTGCATTTACATCTAAGGGGGATACGATATGATTTCTGATCAACAAGCTCGTCAACTATTAAAAGACGCAAAACGGATTGCGGTCGTCGGGGTCTCAAGCGACTCCGGTAAAACAGCCAACTGGATCGCCGACTACCTGGTCCAACACGGTTACGAAGTCATTCCGGTCAATCCGACCTTAAACGAATGGAATGGCAAAAAAGTCTATCCAAGTGTCGCCAGCATCCCGGGACACATTGACATCGTCGACGTCTTCCGCCGATCGGAGTTTTTAGCTGACGTCGCAAGGGACGTGGTTTCCCATGGAGACGTCGGAATGATTTGGAATCAGCTCGGGTTATCGAGTGTCGAAGCGGAAAGCTTAGCACTTGGTGCCGGTATCCCGTATATCGAAAATCGTTGTGTCAAAATCGAACATCAATACTTATAAAGGGAAATAACAGGGACATCTACGCACTTGCAGTAGGTGTCTTTTTTTCTTGTTTGTTAGATTATCCTTGTCAGATAGCAAGAAGATGCCTACAATTAGATACAGACTACTAGAAAAACGAACGAACGTTTGGAATATTCGACGTTTTTCTATTTGAGGTGAAAAACATGGCGACAGATTTAAACAATTATAATGATGATGCCATACAGGTGTTAGAAGGACTCGAAGCAGTCCGGAAGCGCCCGGGTATGTATATCGGCTCGACCGATCATCGCGGACTCCACCATTTGGTGTATGAGATCGTCGATAATGCGATCGATGAGGCACTCGCTGGATTCGGGGAACAGATTGATGTCATCATCCATAAAGATAACGCAATTACGGTGCGTGACCACGGACGCGGCATGCCGACCGGGATACACGCTTCCGGGAAACCAACGGCGGAAGTCATCTTCACGGTGCTTCATGCCGGCGGAAAATTTGGTCAAGGCGGCTACAAAACATCGGGCGGACTGCACGGTGTCGGCGCATCCGTCGTCAACGCGCTGTCGACGCAGTTGAAAGTCACGATCTACCGTGACGGGAAACAGTTTGAGCAGACATTCGAAGACGGCGGGATTCCAAAAACGACCTTGCTCGAAACAGGGACGACTCGTCAAAAAGGGACCAGCGTCTATTTCAAACCGGACGCCAAAATCTTCAGTACACTGACATACAATTACGATACGTTGGCTGAACGCTTACGCGAATCCGCGTTTTTGCTGAAAGGTCTAAAAATCACCCTGACCGATGAACGGTCAGAAAAAGCGGACACGTTCCAATACGAAGACGGCGTCAGCGAATTTGTCGGTTACTTGAACGACGACAAGGATACGTTACACCCGACAGTCGCCTTTGAAGGGACGGAAAACGACATCGAAGTCGATATCGCCTTCCAGTTCACGGACGCTTATTCGGAAAACGTCTTGTCGTTCGTCAACAACGTCCGGACACGCGACGGCGGAACCCATGAAGTCGGGGCGAAAACAGCGATGACCCGGGTGATGAACGAATATGCCCGTAAAAACACGCTCCTAAAAGAAAAAGATAAAAACCTCGATGGGAACGATATCCGCGAAGGATTGACGATGATCGTCTCGATCCGGATCCCGGAAGAATTCCTGCAGTTCGAAGGACAAACGAAATCCAAACTCGGTTCGCCGGAAGCCCGGACGAGTTGTGACGCCGTCATTACACGCCGCCTGTCGACCTATCTCGAAGAGAATCCACAGACAGCGACACTCTTGATCAAAAAAGCGATCCGTGCCGCACAAGCCCGGGAAGCTGCGCGTAAAGCCCGCGAAGAAGCCCGGAACGGCAAGAAAAAGAAACGTTCGAGTATCTTGAACGGAAAATTGACGCCAGCCGCGTCAAAAAATGCCGAAAAAAATGAATTGTTCCTCGTCGAGGGAGATTCTGCTGGTGGTTCAGCAAAACAAGGGCGCAACCGGACGTTCCAAGCGATTTTACCGTTACGCGGGAAAGTCCTGAACACGGAAAAAGCGAAGCTTGCCGACATCATGAAAAACGAAGAAATCAATATGATCATTCATGCAATCGGAAGTGGCGTCGGAGCGGACTTCGACCTGTCCGACTGCAACTTCGATAAAGTCATCATCATGACCGATGCCGATACCGACGGCGCTCATATCCAAGTTTTATTACTGACGTTTTTCTTCCGCTACATGCGTCCCTTGATTGATGCCGGTAAAGTGTTTGTCGCCTTGCCGCCACTTTACCGTGTCTCAAAAGGAAAAGGGAAATCCGAGAAGTTTGAATACGTCTGGGACGAAGAAACGTTGGCCAAAACGACGAAAAAGTTCGGTAAAGGCTATATGATCCAGCGCTACAAAGGACTGGGTGAGATGAATGCACCACAACTGTGGGAAACGACGATGGATCCGGATACACGGACGTTGATCCGTGTCACGATTGACGATGCTGCCGTCGCGGAAAAACGAGTCTCCGTGCTGATGGGAGACAACGTCGGACATCGCCGGAGCTGGATTGAAGACAACGTGGCGTTTGGTCTGACGGAAGATCTCTCGATCATCGAAAATGAACACGTCACGAAAGAGAGTGTGAACGAACATGTCTAACCTGCAAAACATTCTGAATCTGTCCCTCGAGCAAGTCGTTGGGGACCGGTTCGGTCGTTACTCGAAATATATCATCCAGGACCGGGCCTTACCGGACGCACGTGACGGCTTAAAGCCGGTCCAACGCCGGATTTTGTATGCGATGCATACGGAAGGCAACCTGTTTGACCGTGCTTACCGGAAATCGGCGAAAACTGTCGGCGTCGTCATCGGTAACTACCACCCCCACGGTGACTCTTCGGTCTACGAAGCGATGGTCCGGTTGAGCCAGGAGTGGAAATTGCGTTATCCGTTAGTCGATATGCAAGGAAACAACGGATCAATCGACGGCGACAGCGCGGCTGCAATGCGGTATACCGAAGCCCGGTTATCGAAAGTCTCAAGTTTGATTTTAGAGGGCATCAATAAACAAACCGTCGACTATACGCTTAACTTTGATGACACGACGGAAGAACCGCTTGTTTTGCCATCGTTGTTACCCAACCTGCTGATGAACGGGTCGACCGGCATCTCGGCCGGATATGCAACGGAAATCCCCCCGCACCATGCCGGTGAAGTCCTTGATGCCGCAATCGGTCGCATCGAAGGACGGGTCCATAATGTGGAGGATCTTCTGACGCATATGCAAGGCCCCGATTTTCCGACCGGTGGTGTCGTCCAAGGACTGGACGGCATCAAAAAAGCATTTGAAACCGGACGTGGGAAGGTCATCATCCGCTCGCGGGCAACGATCGAAACGTTACGCGGCGGACGCCAACAAATCCTGATTACGGAACTCCCGTATGAAGTCAACAAAGCCAATCTCGTCAAACGGATGGAAGAACTCCGGCTCGATCGAAAAGTCGAAGGTGTTGCTGAAGTCCGCGACGAGACGGACCGTGATGGACTGCGCGTTGTCATCGAACTGAAAAAAGAAGCGGATGCGGAAGGGGTGCTTCACTTTTATCTGAAGCAAACCGATCTCCAAGTCGCATATAACTACAATATGGTGGCGATTCATGAGCGGACACCCCGTCAGATGGGCGTGTTGGCACTTCTCGATGCCTATCTCAGTCACGTCAAGGATGTCGTCATTCGCCGGACGTCGTTTGACCTTGAGCAGGCGAAACGCCGCCAAGAAGTCGTTTCCGCTTTGATGACGGCAATTTCCGTCCTCGACGAGACACTGGCCTTGATTCGATCGGCATCTAATAAATCAGAAGCCAAAGACAATCTGATTGCACGGTTTAACTTTACGGATCGCCAAGCAGAAGCGGTCGTCATGTTGCAGCTATACCGGTTGACGAACACCGATATCGTCGAATTACAGGACGAAGCGGCGAAACTCGAAAAAGAAATCACGCGTCTTGAGAAGATTTTGAACGACGAAAAAACGCGGAACCGATTGATCATCAAGGAATTGACCGTCTTAAAAGAGCAGGTCGCCGATAACCGACGTTCGACGGTCGAAGCGGAAGTCGAAGAACTGAAACTGAAGACGGAAGTCATGATTGCGGTCGAAGAAACAATGGTCTTCGTCTCGAAAAACGGCTATATCAAGCGGTCTTCCATGCGGTCATTTGGCGCAACCAACGATTTACCGGAGATGAAGGAACAGGATCGCCTGCTGTATCAAGGGCAAGCGATGACGACGGATCATGTCATCGTCTGGACGATTCAAGGGAACTATCTTTTGCTTCCTGTCCACCAGTTACCGGATACGAAGTGGAAAGACGGCGGGCAACATGTCGCGAACCTCGTGCCGCTTGATCCCGGCGATCGGATTTTATCGGTCGATCTCGTCCGGACCTTTGACGAGACGTCGCATTGTCTGTTCGTCACCCGTCAAGGGATGGTCAAACGTTCGAAGCTGAGTGATTACAACGCCCAACGGAAGTCTAAACCGCTCCAAGGTGTCCGCTTACGGGCCGATGACGAAGTCTTGTATGCCAAAGTCTCGACCGGACAGGAACAGCTATTTTTGACGACACAACACGGTTTCGGACTTTGGTTCACGGAAGACGATGTCCCCGTCGTCGGCGTCCGGGCAGCGGGTGTCAAAGCGATCAATTTACGGGATCAAGATGTCGTTGCCGGTGCGATCGGCTTCAAACAAGCACCAAACATCGTCTTATTGACACAACGGGGTGCGTTGAAGAAGATGCGTCTCGCCGATCAGTTCCAAGTCTCGAATCGTGCATTACGTGGCGCTCAATTATTGCGTGACTTAAAATCAAAACCACACCAAGTCACGGCCCTGATTGATGTCACCCAAGCAAAAGAGTTGGTCTTAATCGGAAAAGATCAGGAAAAGACGATTCAAGTCCAGTCCTTATCTTATCTGGACCGCTTGTCGAACGGATCGTTTGCGTATGACGAAGAGAAATTTGGTTCACTTACCGACTGGTACACCATTTGATGGTCAGATGCCCCTCATTTTAAAAGAGGGGTGTCTTTTTTTATCGCATGGTGTCAAAAGTCGTTGATTCCTACACGTTTGTAGCTTTCTCCATGCTGTTCGGGCCGCTTTTTCAGACTTTTCTTCGAATTATCGAGAAAACAGTCGTTTACAAATTGAAACAACCGCCAAGAACCGCTACAATAAAAGAAAATGGTCAAGGCAAGATCACCACAAAAGACGTGGAGCGGGCAGTTCGGAGCTTTAGCTTATATTTTAAGATTCATCAAGCAGCTACGGACATGTCCTCGGCTGCTTTTGTGCAATCTGCCGAACTGGAGAGGTGATGACGATGAAATTCAGAAGACGCGAAAAAGTAGCAATCTATATCACACGGGAACAACCAGAGGGATGGGAACTCCTTGTATTTCATCCGCAATCAGCTCCAGACAGTGATTGGCAAATTCCGGCTGGGACGATCGAAGATGCTGAAATCGCGAAAGAAGCGGCTGTTCGGGAGACACTTGAGGAAAGCGGCTTGTCACTGGCGACCGTTCAATACGTCGGCGAAGAAGAAATGCGGTATCCCGAACGGATGCGGGTTCATTACACGTATTTCTACCATGCCCATATCGAATGTCAGGAAAACAGATGGACGCATTGTGTTGCGGGCGACGGTCAGGATTGCGGTGATTTTTTCCATTTCGCGTGGTTGCCGCTTGAACGAATCACGCAACTCGAACGCCGGCATCATATTTTCTTGGATCGATTGATTCATCGCTTGGAGCGGACACAACATTATGATTGTCGAAAACACGGATAATCCCGTGTTTTTTTGAATTGTCTCACTATCTTAAGTTTACCTTGATTATGAGACAGAGATTCATAACTAGTGATAATATATGTTATGTTAACTTAAAGAAAAAAATAAATATTTTTCGGTTGCTCTTGGTTTTTTGTTTGCTCCCCTGTTACTCTATATACAGTAACAATTGATTTGTTACCTTTAAATCAGTAACATTGAATAAGTTACCGTATATGTGGTAACAAAGGAGGATGTTTATGCAAGCTGTCGCCGTCTCATTCGATATTCAAAATTCACGTGCTTATCCGAGTAAAGAACAATTATTAACGGATTTGCGAATGCTGGCAGATCAATTGAATCAAGCATTTCCTGAAGCGCTTGTCCCATTTCAGGTCAAGTCCGGTGACAGTCTGCTTGGGGTCTTCAACGAATACCAGGTCAGTTATCCGCTTGTGCTGATGCTTCTGCACCAACCGCTTGCAGGTTACATCGGAATTGGTTTTGGTCAATACGAGACATTATCGACGATGCAAGCCGATGAAGCTAACGGGAGTGCCATTATTTTTGCTTTCGAGGCCCAGGAAGCCGCCAAACAGGCCCAAAATCAGATTGCGTTCAGCGGCCCCCCTTATTTGCCGACCGCCCTGCTGAACGGTTATATCGAGATGTTGTATCCTGCGTATTTCGGAAAAACGGACCGGCAAATCGAACTCCACCGGCTGATGGATCAATATCCGGACGCGACCTATGAAGAAATCGGCTTAAAAATGGGCTTTCAGGAAAAAGATGCCCGGATGAATGTCGCGAAACTTGTTGCCCGCTCGCAACGTAAACAGCGTAGACGTTTAGAAAAGGCACTAGTTGACGCCCTGAAGCAGTTGCAAGTCTGGGAGGCCATCGGATGACCTTATTATTAAGTTTACTGCTGGTTCATCTGTTAGCCGATTTTCCCTTTCAAAGTAAACGAATGGCAAAGTCAAAACAGCGTCAATTCTGCGTATTACTGGCACACATCAGCATACATAGCATCGGAAACAGCGTAGTTCTCGGTCTGTTTTATGCGCTCGGTCACCTCACCAAAACGGATGCCTTGCTGATCGGAAGTGGAATCGTTCTGACACATCTTTTCCTCGACGGCTCGCCGCTGAAGCGGGTCCTGCATCCGGCACTTGCGTTTTGGATCGATCAGCTGCTGCATATCGGCATACTGATCGGATTCGTACTCTATGTGACAGATGTCGATTGGCCCACGCCCTTTCCGTTACTGGATCAGGTCTTATGGATCACGGCCTGGGGACTGATCGCGACGGAACTGATTGGACGAGGGATCGCCCCACTCCTCGCGCCGTTTGCCCCCCGCTTGATTGAGTCGCATTTTGAACGGAAGGTCACCCGGAAGGAACAATTGGATGGACTGAAGCGTTCCGTCACCCATGAGGTCGAAGACTCCGCCCGCAGTTACACGACGGAAATCAATGGGGTCGGCCGGTACATCGGATTGGTCGAACGAGCCATCATCGTCTGTCTCGTCGCCGTCAATGCGACGGGAGCAATCGGCTTCATCATCGCCTTGAAGGCACTCGCCCGCTTCAAACAGTTTGACGACCGTCGATTTGCGGAATATTATATCATCGGCAGTTTACTTAGTATTCTTGGCGCCTTGTTATGTGGCATGGCGATCCGCATCGCTTTATGATGACGAGAGATAGAAAGAGAGGTGGGACGGTTGCTTGATACAAGAAACCGTCGCAAGATATGAAACAGATTGGATTAGTCAGACACCACCGGGTAACGGAAGGTTATCCGACAAAAGGTTGGATCAGCGCAGCCGACATCGAGGCCTGGATTGAACGATATGATGTCTCAACCATCGATGTGCAACCGGTCGAGCTTGGCAACATCGATTGGACACTTTGTTATGCCAGTAGTATGCCGCGCGCCGTCCAGACGGCAAAAAGCGTCTATTCGGAAGACATCATCGTGACCGATTTATTACGCGAGGTCCCCTTTCCGACGATCCGCTCCCGGATTCGTCTGCCGTTTCTCGCGTGGGCATTGATTGGACGCCTGGTCGCCCCCTTCAGTAAGCGGATTCAAGCAGAAATCAAAGATGCCAACGAACGGATTACCGTCCTGCTGAATCAATTGACGTTCGAACAAGGGGAACACGACCGGGTTTTACTCGTCGGACACGGCGGTATGATGATTTTGATGCGGGCGGCTCTGAAAAAACGGGGCTATGTCGGACCACGTTTCGGTCACCCGCGAAACGGCATGTTGTATCTGTTTGAGAAACGGGAGGTGCGGTCATGAAATGGGGGGCTACCCTCCTGCTTGTTCTTGGATTGATCGTTGTTTTTTATATGACACGCGACGAAAAACAGAGTAACCAGACAGCACCCACAAGCGAGGTGATCGTCTACGGATTTGATGTCGGTCAAGGCGACAGCACGTTCATTCAGACGAAAACAGAGACGATTTTGATTGATGGCGGGAATAACGGAAAAGGAGATGATGTCGTCCGTTACTTGAAAACACTGGGCGTTACCCGTCTGACCACGGTCATCGCAACCCACCCCGATGCCGATCATATTGGCGGGCTCGACACCGTCCTCGATGCGTTTGAAGTCGAACAGGTCTACGCGCCCCGTGTCAATCATACGACGGAGACTTACCGGGACTTCCTACTCGCAGTCAAACGAGAAGGCGTGACGATCAAGACGGCAAAATCCGGTGTGACGATACCGAGTCAATCGGTTGATCTTGCGATACTCGCCCCAGTCCAGGACGGGACAAGTGATTTGAACAGTTGGAGTGCCGTCGTTCGCTTGAGCCACGTCGACAACACGTTTCTCTTCATGGGAGACGCACCGATACGGACGGAGCAGGATTTGCTGGCGACTGGGATCGATTTGACGGCTGATGTCCTAAAAATCGGACACCATGGCGCGGATACATCGTCTTCAATCCCATTTTTGCAAGCGGTCCATCCGACGCGGGCATTGATTTCGGTCGGCGAAGGCAATGCTTACCGCCATCCGCGACCGACCGTCATGAATGCACTGGCAGCAGAAAGCATCACCGTCGATCGAACGGACCGGATGGGAACGGTCCAGTACACCTCAAACGGGACGATAATTGAAGTCAAGAGTCGGACAGACTTACGCCCCGAGTAAAGGAGAAGATTCGCTATGAAGATGACCGTCACGGAATTCGACGGAGAATACGCGATTTGTGAGACCGAAACCCGTGAAACGATTCAAGTACACCGTATGCGGTTACCGCAGGAGGCAACGATTGGGGACTGGCTCGAATGGCGCGGCCGTTCGATTCGGATTCTACGGGATGAGACCGATAGACGCCGTCAGGAAGTTGACCGGTTGATGGATGAACTATTTGAAGATTGATTCGAACGCCCCTGACGGTTTCCGTCGTCAGGGGCGTTTTGATGTGATGAATTCGGTTGATTTTGCTTGCACCAATCAGGAAATGGAAATTATTTAAAAAACGACTTAAATTACTGGCGATTTTATCTGAATTTTCGTAAACTTTAAGAATACGAAATAAAAAGGAGGATTTATCCATGTTCCAACAATTACGAACAAGCTTAAAACAGTCCGTTCTCGGACAAGAACATGTCATAGATCATCTTTTGATTGGTTTATTGTCAGAAGGTCATGTCCTGCTGGAAGATCGGCCCGGAACAGGGAAAACGACCCTTGCCAAGTCACTCGCTAACACACTGGATGCGAAGTTTTCGCGTGTCCAATGCACAGCCGATACGTTACCAACCGACCTGCTCGGAATGGAATTGTTCAATCCGTTGACAGGTTCGTTCGAACAACGGTTCGGCCCCCTCTTTGCGAACATTGTCCTTGTCGATGAAATTAACCGGACGACGCCGCGGACACAGTCCGCCTTACTCGAAGCAATGGGTGAAGCACAGGTCACGATCGGAGACACCTCCTATACGTTACCGCAACACTTTCTAGTCATCGCGACCCAAAACCCGTTTGACGGTCAGGGAACATTTCCCCTCCCCCATGCGCAACTCGACCGCTTTTTGTTCAAACTGTCGTTTGCTCCGCTCGATCGACAGGTCGAAAAAGCCTTGCTGCAAGGTGCGCATCTGCAACCTATGTCACTCCAAATCCCGCTTGAACAACTCAACACGTGGAAGGAGAAAGTTTTTTCCGTAACGATTGAGGAGACCGTTGAAGATTACCTTCTTGACGTCTGTGATGCCTTACGGGCGCACCGGGACGTCGAAATCGGTCCAAGTCCCCGGGCGACGCTTGCGCTTCTTAAAGCGGCAAAAGCACGTGCGTGGATGCATGACCGGACGTATGTTACTCCGGAAGACATTAAGCAACTGGCCAATCCGCTGCTTGCCCACCGGCTTGTCCTGACACTCGAAGCGACATTGAAGATGACGAACGGTCGCTTGGTCCAACAGATTTTAGAGTCGTTGACTGTTCCGACCGAGGTGTAACATGCAATTGATCACACCGAAGTCCTTTCATCCGATGATTTTATTTTGGATTGCCGTCGCAGCCGGCATCTGTACACTGTACGGTTCGATCCTGCTTGCGACACTGCTCGTCGCCTACACGTTATATGGTTATCTCTTACCGAAGTATCTCGAGTACCTCGGTGAACGTCTGAGCGTCCGGCTCGTCGAAACGGTCCGGGCTTTCCGGGACGATACGCTTGTCATCCCGTTCGAAATTCATAATCCGACACGGTTTTCCCTCGGCAAAGTGACGGTATCCGGTCTCCTCGGAGAACAAGTCCGGATCGAAGACGCCAGCAGTCAGTTTTGGCGGCAACATGTCTATGTACCGCGTCAGGCCAGCGTGCCGTTTCAAATTGACGTCACGGCAGCCAAACGGGGGACGATTCGCATCCAGTCGTTTGATATCATGATCTCCGATCCGTTTCATCTGATGACGTTGTACTTGACGTTACCGATCCAACAACTTGGGCATGTCTTCCCTGATTTCGCGCCGGCATCGGTCGAATGGAACGAACGCCAGATTCCGGGTGAGACGATTGATCGGTCGAGCCCGTTTACCGACCGCTCGAGTTTTCATTCCGTCGTCCCTTATGCAGGTGACGCCAAAACCATTTACTGGTCTGCCTATGCTAAGACGGGGGAACTGTATTCTTATCAGTATGACCGGATGCGTAATCATGATTATGCCGTCATCATCGACGGGCTGTCCGCGGACGGTTTGGCTTTACGCGGTGATTTCGAAAAATTACTCTCGCGTGCTGCGACGATTATCCGGGAACTTGAAAAACAAGGGGCATCGTACAGTTTATGGATTTCGATGGTCAACCGGGAGGGTCAGTGGTATCACGTGCCCTCGGGAAAAGGGAAGGAACAATTTTTGCGGACGATGGAATGTCTCGCCCGGATTTCTGAATACGATCTGCCGCTCGAACGCCGTTATTTCACGAAACGTCTCCAACGGACTGTTCCCTCGACGACCGCGGAAATTCATCTTGGACACCGCCATAAGGAGGTGAGCGCATGATTCTCTGGTGGATTCTTATCATCAGTCTCCTGCAAGCACCACTCATCATTCTGACTTTTCCATTGCTCGCAGCGATCCCGGCGCGCAACATCCGGATCGGATTGCAACTGGTTGCGGCCGTTGCGTTTCTTTTCGTCTCTCCGCTGATCAGTATTTGGCTGTTACTTGCCATTGCCCTCGGTGCCTGGCTCGAGACCGTCGATCATCCTTACAAGTTTGCCATCAGTGCGACGGGACTGACCGGGCTATGCCTGTTGTTCCCCGGGCTTTCTCCGCCGCTAGGCACCTATCTTCTGCTGGGTCTGTTATGGGCAATTCCATTCTTAAGACAACATCTCGTAGAATGGCGCCGAATCCTTGCGAATGTCTCGTTGTTTCTCGGGGGCAGTCTCGTCCTTGTCATCTTGATTCGATTGCTTAAAGAAGCTCTGTTTGGTTCTGTTGCGAACATGACCCGTCCGGCACTTGAGGCGTTCGGCGCTCTCTTTACCTGGACGTTGCCGCTCGCAGAACGGATTGATCAAAAGACGGCGAAAAACGCGACCGAAGTAGCCAACATTGCTCCGCAGGAAAGTCTAAAGGCGACCAGCATGAGTTCCGACACGCTGTTTTATCTGAACATGGCAGGGATTATCCTAGCGATTCTCGCCGTCGGTATCACCTTCTATTTAATTCGGAAACGACAAGTCATCACGACGGAAGCAGAACCGGTCGTCCGCATGACGGTGACGAAGCAACCGGCTCCTGTCAAAAAACACAGTCAGCATCCGCTCCTGAAAATCGCCTCGCAACTTGAACAGGCTTTTCCGCGCCGTCACGATGAAACAACCGTCGAGTGGCTGACCCGGATCGAGTTTCCTGAAGCGATGCATCATGCGCGGCTTCTTGACGGTATTGAATTCAGCCGCAGTGAACCAGCTTACGATCTTCAACTGTTTCGAAAATACGTCCGTGAACAAATCGAACGCTAAACAAACAAGAAGGTGCTCCCCATAAAGGAACACCTTCTTGTTTTTATTTGGAATCAATCTTGGACGCTTTTCGCGCAATGATGACAATAAAGACGATGGCAGCGACCGGAAGCACAAGTGGCATCCAGTCCAGGATATACTGTGTATTCATCGTATCCCTCCTCCAATGCATGCTAATACTATACACGTAGCATATTCCAAAAGACGAGACCATGCAAGCATCGTTAAATACGAGGTAGGATCGAGTACAGAACGGAATAATAAATCAACACACTCGTCGAGATGCTATACACGATCAGTATGTACGGTGCGAATTTTGGTCGGCTGTGACGTTTGAGCAGCTTCAATGAAAACATTGTGATCCCTAACGCAAACAACGGACTGAAGCCGAACACGACAAGATCCATTGACATTAATAATTCTTCACTAAAAATGAAATTAAAGGCAAAAATCGATAATAGATACCAAGATGTATAGGATAGACAGATAAAGAAGAGGTAAGATACCCCCGCAATCACGCTTCCCATCCTTGGTTTTTCCATATGTTGCATGAGGTCCCTCCTACGAGAAGAATAAGATATCCTTAATGGTAGTCGGAAAAACACGCTAAAAATATTCAAATATGAATATACGACAAAAAACGACAAAAAGAGATCTTTCCCCGCTCGAGCAGGACCTCTTTTCATCGTATCAAACGTTTTCGTGCTTTCATCCATTGACGGCGGCAGGTGCCTGGTAGACTTTCGCCAGTTCCAAGACTTTGTTCTTGAACGCTTCCCGACAGGCAACTGGTTCAAGGATTTCCGCTTGTTCTGCGAACTGAATCAACCACATCATGAATCCTTGCGAGAACAGCGCACTGACCTTTACTTCGAACCAGTCGTCTTCGAGGCGACGACAACGAATGTCTGTCCCGAAACGATCCACCACGGTCGGCATGACACGTTCATGGAACTTCAGCGTCAATTGTTCCTGTTCGCCTCCATACATATTGAACATGCTGCTTAAGTAAGTCGGTTCCACCTCGACCGGTGTCTGGGCAGGTTCAAACACACTGCAGTTGACGATCCGGTCGACCCGGTACGTCCGAATCTGATCGACCCGTTCATCGCGGCCAATCAAATAGTAGTTCCCATTGTCGACAATCAGATGGGCCGGGGTCACGAAATAATAATCGCCGTCTTTACGCAGCTCAAACTTCCGTGTCCGTTCGTTGAACTTCCCCTGATACTGAAAACGGATGATATCCTGTTCGATGACGGCTTTTTGAATCGTATCAATCGAAAACGGAATCACACCTTTTGGTTTCTTGACCGTATGGATGACGGGTTTCAACGTTTCTGCCAGACGTCTACTCGTCAAGGAGTGGATGTTCCGGACGAGCGTCTCCGTCTCACTTTCGGAAATGAACTTGGCACTGGCGATCGCGTCGACGAGCAGGCGGAGATGATGGTACTCAAACGGACGACTGACAAGGTGGTACGGAATCGCCAATCCATTTTTAGTCTCTTCTGCAACGATGTCGAATCCAGACTTCGCGAGAGCGGCGATATCTTCTTTCAAAGATTTCCGGGATAATTTCTCGATTAGTCCCCGCTTCGATAATTCCGTACTCAATTCTTCTAAGGTCAGTGTCTTTTCTTCGTCCGAGTGTTGTTCAAAAATGTCTCGAACCGCCAATAACCGGTCACGATTGGATAATTTTTCATTTGGCACGGGGCATCCTCATTTCCTATCTCTAAGATGTTTGATTATAATTGGATTATACCTCAACTAGAAAACAATATTAACAATAATTTGGAAATATTTAAGAGATAGGAGAATTTGGATGCGACAGATTGCCGATTGGAACGACCAACAATTTGATTACCGCGATAGCGGGACGGGTCCCGTCATCCTGCTGATTCATGGAACACAGTCCGATTACCGGGAAGTCTATCACGTCGAACGATTGATTGAGGCGGGTTATCGCGTCATCGTTCCGTCCCGACCCGGATATGGAAAAACGCCGCTCCAATTAGCGGCGTCTCCCACAGAACTGGCTACGTTTTATCGGGGCTGGATGGCGTCACGTCAGATCACCCGTTACACCGTTTACGGCATCTCGGCTGGAGGACCGACAGCAATCGTGCTGGCGAGTAACAACACCGCCGTCCGCTCCCTCGTCCTGGCCTGTGCGATGACACATCAAATCTCACTTCCATACCAGACTTGGCTCATTCAGCCGGCACTCCAGCGTCCCCTGCAACTCGTCCAGTGGTTATTGTGGAACTACGTGAAGGACAAGTTGGTCAAATTCCCTGAGGAGGCGTCCGTCCGGATGGTCGAGATGACCAGCCTGCTCCAACGTGACGATATAAGAAGCCGATTGAACGGGACCGATCAAGAACTGTTGTATCAAGTCGGACTTCAAAACGGTCCCGGTCGTGGTGTCCTGTTTGATTTGACCCAACACATCAATCGTCAAACCTTGCAGGCCGTCACGTGCCCTGTCTTGATCGTCCATTCGAAATCCGATCGGGCCGTTCCGTTTGAACACGCTCTTTATGCACGTCGTGCGATTGCCCATGCCCAATTTATAGAGTCCAAAAGTCCGGGGCATTTGATTTGGATCGGACCATCTGCTCGTCGGGATGAACGGATGATCGAACGGTTCATTTCCTTAAATCATTAAATCACTTGTAAGCGGACACGAAGCTTCAACTTTTCATCCTCTTCTTCGATCGAGATGATGCCGCGCGCCGTCAGTTCCTCGATGGCTAGGCGTGTCCGCTCCAAGTTAAAACGTGCGTAACGCGCAATCTCGGCGATTCCCATCCGGCAAGACAGCTGGTTCGCCTTGATTTTGGAAGAGGGTTTCGCGACAGAGCGTTGCAACAGACGCCAAAAGACTTGTCGGGCATCATCTGAGAGGGCATAGGCATTTTTTTCAATGACCGGGGGGACATACCGAATGTCCTCGCGAATCCGGCGAATCAGGTATAAACTTAACCAGTCTTCCATCTCGGCTTGAATCCGGAAAAATTCGAACCACCATAATTGATCCAGGGCTTCCGATTCATCTTGTGACAGTGCCCACGATGCGGGGACATCGTCAAATTCTTCGTCCAGAAAATCTTCATAGTCGAGTGCCGTCTCATACAACGTTTGGGGAGAAATCCGGTCCAAGGTTTCGCGTTTTTTATAGAGGTCAAAGCTCATGCGACGAAAGTGTTCGACCGACCCTGCGACTTGACTCAGATGCAACAGTTGTTTCGTGATTATGCGGGCAAGACCATCCAACTCGACGTGAATGGCATATATATGTTTTTCAAGTGCGATTAATGTACTTCGTTCCATCAGACATTTCCTCCTCTGTTCCTGGCGTACTTCTAGTCTTTTTCCGCAAATGACACATTCAAAACCACTCGGATCATCCTGTTCGTCCCACTGCATTTTCTTTCACAAGAAAGGTGTTTATTCCCAAATCAAACAGGGAATATTTTTGGAGCAACGCTTTAGTAGACGACGATTCCATCGGAGGTGGCGCGACCGTGTTACAGTCGAAGAAAAGAACAGTCCGAAAATGGCGGCAACGAACGACGCGAGATCATATTTCGCAGTTGGAACATCTGTACAAAAGAGAGTCGGCTCCATCCCTCCCCTTTCAAAAAATCACCTTGTGGAAAACATTAGAAGAAGCAATCCGTAGTGGACAATACATGACGATCGAGTATGTACGCCATGGGAAGTCCGCCGTCTTGACCGGAACCATTTCTGCCTTGTTGCATCAACGTGAGATGGTGGAAGTACAGACATCAACGGGCTTACCTCAAAAAATTCGTTTTGAGGAATTGTTCGACATCCGAATAAACAAGTAAAAACCGGAGGACGCATCATGCATCCTCCAGTTTTCTAATCATTTTTTATTCAATTTCACGTTTTGATCCGCCGGAAGCGTCGTCGTCGTTTCTTCTTCTTCAAGCTTCGGAACACCTGCCCCGTAATCCGTTGCTTCATCCGTCACGTAAGAGGCAGCGAATGCCGGGTTGAGCAAGTCCGACTTCGAACCGACGATGACGATGCGACCATGACGGACTTCCTCTTCCAGATCTTCCGCGACATCTTTTGTCATCCCGAGTTCCGATAACTGGGCGATCCGGTCTTTCCGGTTACTCCGGACGGTCGACATCAAGGTCTCGAAAAATGATTTTTTCGTCACGCGGTAGGCAAGCGTCTGGGTGTCATTCGCAATCCGTTCCGCTAACTCTTCGTCTTTTGCAAAAATGTAAATTTGTTTATTCGAATAACCGCTTGATTTCAAGCTCGTCACTTCTGCATCAACGGCCGTCATGTTACGTACGATTCGTGTTTCAATCATGTTGTTTCCTCTCCTTCATGCGAGCCGACTGTCTACTCTCGATATAAAGTTATTCCCGAAACATAATGAATAAAACATGAATCTGAAAAACGCTTCAGACCGCCTTCGGTAACCGGGTTGATGCCTGGCGTTTCCAAAAGACGGTCAAACCGATGATGAGACACAATCCGATCTGCGGAATCATCGTCTCATAGGTCGGATAAAAACCGATCCACGGAACTGATGGCAAGAACGTGACGACATGCATCGGGACGATTCCCGTCAATTGTAAGGCATGTACGCTTGCCCCCAGGATTTTAAAGGCCATGATATAAATCAGGCAGGTTGCTACCAGGAACAGTCGATTAATCGGGAGACGGACACCGAGATAAATTACGGCGACAGAAACCAGAGCAATCAATCCGATGGCTAAGAGGATGCCACTCGCCAGGGAAACGGCTGTCATCGCCGGTGCCATTCCGACATAAAACAGAAGAGTCTCGGCCCCTTCGCGGAAAATCGTCAAAAAACTGACGGCGAACAACGACCGACCTGCGAGGCTCGTCGCCAACTGGCTTTGACGAGAGGTGACGACCGTCTTCGAATGTAACCATGAACCGACGATCAGCATCATCAAGACAGCGACCAGTCCGGTCCAGCCTTCAATTTGCTCGCGACCGATGCCGGCAAGTGCCGTCGAAAAGAAGTGTTGGATGATGATCGCGAGTGCCCCGCTTGCCAGTAAACCAAACACGGCACCGCTCCAAATTAAGCGTTCTCCGTTCAGCTTTGCTTTTCTCGTAAAGGCGACGAGGGCACTGATGATCAGTAACGCTTCCAACCCTTCCCGCAGCATGACGAACATCGCGTCGACAAAGGAATAGGTCGTTTTCTGTTCCAACACCTGTAAAGAAGCGATGATCTGACGCAGTTGTTTTTGAGCTGGGACACTCGTCTCCTCACTCAGGCGTGACACGATCACCGGGATGTCCGTTTCGATCGTCGCATAGAGTGCACTACTCCGGGTCCGGACTTCCCCTTCCCCACTTGGCCAGCGTTCGATGAACGTCGTTAACATCTGTTTCGCAGCCGGGATGTCCTGTGCGCCAAGCTCTTGATCCGCTTGTTCTAACAGTGCTGTTAATTCCGTCAGTCCGGTTTTTTTCGTTGCTTTCACCGGATCCCCTTTTAAAAAGGAGCGGATGCTCGTATCGAACTGCTCAAGGGCCGCATTCAGTTCCGTTTGTTCAACGGTCCCGCGCGCTAAAGCAATCCGGATAGCGGAAAGTCCCATCTCGACTTGTCCGTAATGCCCGATACTCTTTTCGCGGACGACGACTTCACGGTCCGTCCAGGCAGCAAGCAGTTCCGACTGAAGCTGATTCCGTTCCGCTTCCGTCGTCGCTTCCCGTAAACGTTCCGTCCAGTTGAACAAATCACGCAAGCGTTGCTCGGCTGCCGGATCGGCTTTCGGTTGTCCGGTTTCTTCCAAGGTCCGGACTGCCGTCGACACCTTTGTCAACGCTTGTCCCGTGGCCGTGAAGGACCGTTCCCGTCGTAAAGGAGCCAGTTGTTGCTCGATCGTCGTTTTTTCGGCAGAGGGAGCCAGTTGTTCGACTTGTTTCGCAAGCGTCGCGATCGACGTATCGAGAGCGGAACGGTCTTTTGCATTGACCGCAGCCAGTGCCTGACCGATTGACACATACAAGTCATCCGTTTTCGTATCCGCATGGACAAGCGGCATCGTACTCGATAAACAGAGCAACACGATCAGAAAGTTAAGCAAATAACGCATCACCGATATACCCTCCTTTTTGAATCCCACCGAAACAGGCAAACAAGGCACTGCCACGATGCGTGATATATTCGTTCAGCCGATCCGACGTCGCAAGCCGTTTCTGAATCGTGATGAACTGTTCCGGTGAACGTTGGAACGAAAGAAATAACAAACCGGCATCCAGCGCGCCGGTCGTCTCATTGATGCCCGCCTGATAGGAATAGGAACGCCGCAACAGGTGTTCTTGGCCTGTCCCGTGAGCGACCGCCGTATGCGAATCACTGGGTAGTTGAGCTTCTCCGTGTGCCGTACGTTGTTTCGGTGTGACGGAGTCAAACTCTTTTTTTGAGCCGAGCGGTGCACCAGACGACCGTTCCCGTCCGAAAGTCCGTTCCTGTTCCTTTAAAATCGTCCGATCCCAGACTTCGAGATGCATCTGAACCCGGCGGACGACAAGAAAACTGCCGTTTGTCAGCCAAGGTGATCCATCCCGCCATTGGTAAAACAAGTGTTTGTCTCGAACCGTTGCTTGAGACAGATCCGGATTACCTGTCCCGTCCTTAAATCCAAACAGATTCCGTGGGGTACCACCTGTCGCATCCGCTGCTTTTGAACGTTGGAATCCGGCTTGGGTCCAGCGAATCTTGACGACACCCCGACCGATCCGGGTCAAGTTCCGTAACGCATGAAAGACGACTTGTTGGTCATCGGCACAAATCTGCACGACCAAATCACCGCCGGACCACCGCTCATTGAGTTGATCCAAATCAAACACGGGCAATTCACGTAAAGCGTCCGGCCGTTTATGAGCGATTCCGAACCGGTTGTCTGCAAACAAACTGATTCCGCATCCAAACGTAAAGGTCAGATGGCTCGCTGAAAGACCGTCCGCTTCTCCTGTGTCTTCCGGCGGGACGTATAGGCTGTCTGACTCGCCAAGCGACAATCCAGCCGTCAGCCGGGCACAGGCCCGTGTCCAACGCTGCAACAGATCGATCAGTTCATCACGCCGTGTCGTTTGGATATCAAAGGCCACCACCTGGACATGATTCTGAACAGGCGTCAGGATCCCTGCCTGATACTTCCCGTAGAAGGGGACCTGATCCGTCGCCTGTGCCGTCAAGGCGCGTGGTAAAAACCGTTCGATCCCGCTTGCATAGAGCGCCGCGCCAATCCCTGTTAACCCCGCGACTTTCAGAACGTCACGCCGGGTAACACCTTCCTCTAAACCAGTCCGCGTCATCCTTATCCCTCCAATACGATGCCCATCTTCGAGAGTGGTTCTGCTAGCTCGTTGATGGCTTGACTCAATTGTTTGACATCTGCTTTGGATAATTCGGTATAAAGGACATACCCGTCACCCTTCTTTTTTGCTTCCAGTAAGGCATTGACATCCTTGAAACGGGCAGCAATTTCCTTTGAAAGAGCTTCATCTTGTTTCGTTAAGGACGGGTTGAGCAGTTGATAAATCTTTTCTGCCCCTTGGACGTTCGCTGCGAAGTCATACAAGTCGGTATGCGAATACCGGTCTTCTTCCCCCGTGACCTTTGACGTCGACACTTCGTTCAGCAAGTCGGTTGCCCCCGTGACGAGCAGTTCCGGTGTCACCTCGACCGTCTCGACTTTTGCTCGCAGGAGATGGACATCTTTCATCAATTGGTCGGCATAGGCTTCGTATCCTTTTGTTGTCCCTTTTTCGAACAGACCTTGCTCGATCCGGTGGTACCCGCCCCACTCCGATGCCTTGACGTCTCCTTCTCGTGCATCGATTTTCGGATCAAGATCTCCGAATACTTCTGCGATCGGTTCCGCCCGTTCATAATGCATCCGTGCCGGTGCATACAGTGCTTTTGCCTGTTCGACATCCCCGTCTTTGACCGCTGTCGTAAAAGCTTTTGTTTTTTCCGTGAACTGATCGAGTTCAGCGATCGCATACGTCCGGTAATCGGCGACGACTTGCTCAAACGGTTCTGCCTTCGTCTTTGTCGCGGATGATGCCGTCTTCGTCGGTTGTTCGTTACAAGCAGCGAGTAACGCTGTTAAGGATAATAGGCCAATGGCGAGTGTTTTTTTATGTGTCACAAGTAGTTCCCCCTGATAATTAAGTAAGTTCATTACACAGTATAGTCGATAATGATAATCGTTATCAATATTTTTTAAATAAAAAAATCTTCGCCAGCAAACCAGACATGGTCACAGGCGAAGATTTTGATTTCAATCAAGATGGACGTTTCTTGAAGTAGGTTCGCGAAATGATGAAGGCGACGATTCCAAAACCGATGAAGACAAAAGCTTTTTGAATCAAGGACAAAAACGATAAATCGAATAAAAGCAGTTTGAGCGCACTGACGGATAACAACAACAGTCCGGACAAACGCCAGGCAGCAGATGTCCGGACGCGGCCGATCGCAACCAGGACAAACGCAAGCAGGATGTAGGCGACGGACAAGGTCGTACTCCGGTCGGTCTGATCGAGGTTCGCATAAAACGGCAATTCCATCACGAGTAACGTGTAGGTGATGAAGACCCCTGCGGCTGCACATGTCAACACGATTTTCCAATACTTTGTCCATTCCGGCTCCCGATGCGTCCGGACGAGGAGATAAACCAATCCAGCCGTCGCCAAAACAAGACCGGAGACCATCACGGCATACGATTGGCCATTCCATGGGTCGACTTCGTAATCGGCCAGTGTCTTGAGAAGGAAGAGAAGATAGACGGCGATTCCGATCCATCGTTGATATGGCACTTGCTGACGTTTGACGAACCAGAGTCCAATCACGACAAGGGCATACAAGATGGAACGGAATTGATCGGACAGGCTGTCTGCTGTCACAGGCAGCTGATGAATCGTAAACAATAGGGCGAGATGCCCCACTCCGTTTTGCCAGGCATCCTTCGTCCGGTTGGCGACCACATAGGCGACAGCCGCAAAGATAAGCGACAAACCATAGCCGAACGGCCATTCGACAACATACAGACTGATCAGGACGAATAGGCCAGCAAGCCAACTTGGATAATTTTTGGAAAGGGTAAGACGACGTCCGACATAGGCCGTTCCGAGGTAGGCGATGAGTGCGGCACAAACTAAACTGATTTCGTCCAGCACCGGGCGTACTTCTACGCTGACGGTGATGCAACTAAACAACAGCGCAAGGAACAACATTCCCGCCGAAAAGGGATAGGCTTTAACCGCTTCTAATCGCACGACCGCTATAAATAAGGCCGTAAACAACACCACTTCATAAACTAAAAATAAAAATACATTCGGTTCGTCGGATAATTGCAGAAAAGGTAATAAAAATCCCGTAATCGATACAAGGATCAATAAAGCGCTCGAACGCATCCACAGCATCAGTCCATAGGCGATGGCAAGGACAATCAGTTCGAGGAAAAAGGCAAGGAGTGGTGGATAAAAGGCATACAGTGCCATCCCGGCGAACAAGGCCGACAACGACACGATCGTTCCGGTCGTGACAAGTCCGATTCCAAGTTCCCGCCGTTTCTTCTCGTACTGAAACTCACCTAATGCCATGACAAGTAAGCCGACCACGAGACCGCTTCCGACCCGGACTGCGGGACTGATCCATCCAGCGAGTGACGCATAGGAAAAGAGAAATATTGCTCCGATTGCGGCAAAAATCGCACCAATCCGTGGTAACCAGACCGTCGCCAACAGTTGCTCCCACTCGTCTCGTGTCCGCTTTGGCTGAACGGCCGTCGACCGTCCTTTTTTAACGAACGCGGGTCGGACTTTCGGACGGGTGACGGATGAAGCGGGTTCAGGGACGGCCGCTGATCGTTGTTCCAACTGATCGAGACGTGCCTTTAATCGTTCAACTTCTTGTTCGAGCTGTTCCAAACGTGTTTCATCCATCTTCTCACCGGTCCTTTCAAGAGGAATTGAAACCTTGTCATTATTTTACACCATTTTTAACCGATTCCCATTTTCGAAAAATCTGTAACGTCGATGTCCAATGAAAAAACCGGCGAAGCATACCGCTTCGCCGGTGGTCGCGCCTGTTGATGGATCAACGGACGGATAACGCATATTGTCCTGTCGTGTTGTAGACCGATGTAAATTGTGAACGGCTGACCGTGTATTTGCCACGGTATGGATCCGACACAGTAAACGCACTGCTCGAGACACCCGTCACTAACATGACATGGTAGTTCCGGTAACCGGTAAATGTTTTACCGTCTGGCTTGATCCATGAGAAGTAGCCGTATGGGTTTTTGAAATCAACCGTCGCCCAAACGATGACGGGGTTCCCGCTGCGGATTTCACTTTCAATCTTGCTGACGCCTTGTTTTGAGATGTCAGCTGCACCACTGCGATATTTTTTCGCTAAAGGTAAGATCCCTTTTGGGTAGATTCCCCAGTTTTTGTAGTAATCCAGTGTTCCGGCAGGATTTCCCGTGAACATTTTTTCCGGATCTGCCCAGTAATACTTTCCGTTTTTGTAAGTCGCGTTTTTCATGCTTTTTGGCATTTGATTATATAAAGAAGAGGCAGAGACTGCTTGTTTCTTGTATTCGAGTGCCATTTTCAAGGAAACGAACTCGCAACCAGACGGATATCCCAATGTGTACTGGTTGTAATACGGCACGTTTAATTGTTTCGTCGAACTGCTCGGAGCGGTTTTCGTCAAATACTGTGTCGATACATAGCGGTAGCTGCCATTGTATAAAATACGTGTCCAGCTGCCGCTTGTTCCGTACGAAGCCACTTTGACGCCTTTATTCAGTTGTGTAACCGTTTTTGATGTCGTGCTTGGACCGGTTCTGACGTTCAGCGTCCCGACGGTCGTATACCGTGTTCCCGTCGACGTATATTTCGACGTCGTCGATGTCCGGACATAATCTTTGTGTATGTATCCGGTTGTTGATTTATAGCTGATTTTGTACCAACTGCCAGATGTTCCGTTTGACGTGTAGACGGCACCTTTCGTGATGTTTCCAAGAATCTTGCTTGTCGTCGATGGTTTTTCACGAACACGCAAGACATCCGTCGTCACCGTCAACTTCGTGGCGGCTTCTGCGATGAGTGATGGACTGAATAAGCCGATCAGCACACCCGCGATGATGAAGGACGTAATGATTTTTTTCATGATGAACCCCCTTGTTTTTATTAGTATACACATTTTTTCCCATCTTTTTGAAATAATAATCAATATTTCATAAGAAAATTCTGAAAAATTGTGATATCTTTTCCTTTATAACAAAAAATCTCAGCTCTGTATAGACAGATTGCTGAGATGTAATTATATTGATATCGAAAAAAAATCATTTTCTAATCTCCAGAATAAACGGAGACGGGTGCGAAAATCCTTGTTCCATCAAATGAGCGACCAGTTTTGTTTCTTCTTCCGAAACCGGCAATGGGGCCTCGTTTACGATGCTGTCGTAAAAGGCACGGTACAGTTTGCCGTAATCCCCGACTGGACTTGGAATGCGGACATCCTGCAAGTGACCATGCCGATCATGGTACAACAAACGGCCGTAATCATCTTCCGAGTCTTCTCCAAATCCTTCTTCTCCAGGGAAATAATTGGCTTTGAGATCAAGTTCTTGCCGATCAATATGCTGCTTGATGAACGTTCCATTCGTCCCGTGGACCATCCAACGTGGTGCACCGGCTAAAGCGACGTGACTCGTCCGGACACTGACTTTCAAGTCGGGATAATAAAAATCAAGCGCAAAGGCATCGTCTGGGTTCCCCGACAAGCGAACCGTTCGAATGTCATAGCCGACACGATCCGGTTTCCCGAACAATGCGACGATCTGATCAATCGTATGCACCCCAAGACCATACAGTGCTCCATTTTCTTTTTGCGCAATCGCCGGAACGGCTTCGGGTCGATAGAGGTCAAAATGGGAAACGACCTCGACGAGTCGACCAAGCTTCCCTGAACGGATGACTTGTTCGATGACCTGAAAATCGCTATCAAAACGGCGATTTTGGTACGCCAACAATTTCACACCCTGTTGATGCGCCACTTCAAACAATTGAATCGTTTCCTGTTCCGTCACCGTAAACGGTTTTTCGACAAGGACATGTTTTCCGTGCTGTAACGCTCGTAGGGCATAGGTGAAATGCGTCGCCGGGGGTGTATTGATGACGACGACTTGCAAATCTTGGTCTTTTAGCATTCGATCAAGATCTGTCGTAAACTGAACGCCAGGAATTTTCTTGGCATAGGTTGTTTCTAAGTCTGGTTTTGGTGTTCTATTATAGATCCAAGTCACGTCAAAGTTGTCCTCGATCATGACATAAGGCAGATGATAACGGGTCGTACTTTTTCCGAAACCGATAAAACCAATCTGAAGTCGCATCTGATCACTCCTCGAATAATTCTTTCTCTAACCATACCAAAGCATCTATCACTTGTCTTATCTAAATAACCCTTTCATCCGAGACAGCAAGCTGCTCATGCTCATATGTCGAAAAACCGTCACGGATTCCTTTGGCGGTAAATCCAAACGAAGCATAATACGCATTCAAAAATTCGTTTGACGCCAGACAATCCAGACGCAGTCGCTCCTCTTCTGCTGTCGCCACGGCAAGGACGTGTCGCAACAGTTGTTTTCCGACGCCACGTCCTTTGGCAGCATCACGGACGACGAGCCGGTGGATGTATAACCCTTCCGGATCATCCCATAACCTTTGATCCCATTCGTGTGAGGGCAATAGAGCAACGGAACCCATCAATTCCGTGTTTTGCTCAAATACAAACAGTCTTCCGGCGGCTAAATCGCGCTGCACGAGTGCCGACAAATCCGCTTCAAGATACGCAGACCATTGCCGACTTCCCCGTTCCTTCAGCAATTCAGCCTTTTCCTTCAGTAACGTTGCGATTTGTTGGACGTCTTCTACGGTAGCTTGTCGAATCATTGTTTTCCTCCTGTGATTGAAAATTCTCTTTCATCCTAACGAACGTGACACAAGAAGAAAACCGATTTGCACAAAACGACCCAAAAAATCACAAAAACGCAACAGTTTGTGATTTTTTTCATATTTTAAAATTATATAGCTGCATATCGTATAGTCAAAGGGTGATCAGACCCCCAGTCTGCACACTATGCATCTACCGACTTCCCACGAGTCGGTAGATTTTTTTGGTTTACGTCAAACCGACCCACTGTTTAGACAGGTCACGGGTCTGTTTGCGATAGGTCTCGTCTTCCACGACCGGGTTACTGAGCCGTGGTGCCGAGTCGGCGTAATACCCCCCGTTTTCTAACGAATCATCCGTCGTCGCAAGATACAGTGCAGTCTTTGCACCATATTCCGGCGTGTACAGTTTCCCCGTCCAGTAACCGACCTGCGCAATGGGTTTTAAGACCGTTTTCAATATTTTTCCATATTTCCCCCGGTAGAACAAGTCCGTATTGACGATACCTGGATGGACACTGACGAATGTTGCACGATTTCCGTACTGCTCGGCCAGCTCACGCATGTGGACCATCTGTAACAGTTTGGATTCCCGGTAAGACCGCATCGGGTTGTATTGTTCCTTTTTGACATGTGCGATCGCTTCCAGTTCGATGTCCGTCCGGATCAAGCCCCCTTCTCCTGCAAGCGAGGAAATCGAGATGACGCGGGGATCATGTCCTTGTTCAATCAAAGGCAACAGCCGTTCAATCAAATAAAAGTGACTGAGATAATTGACTTGGAACTGCGATTCGAACCCGTCCTGTGTCACGTGATACGGTGGGACCATGATTCCTGCGTTTAAGATCAACCGGTCGATCCGGCCGATCCGATCATACAATAAATCTGCGAACTGCCGGACGGAATCGAGTTGGTCCAGTTGAACGATTTCGACTTCAAGATTCGTGTGGGAGACAGCGTGTTCCCGTAATAATTGAACAAGCAAAGTCGCCTTTTTCTCCGAACGGACCGTCGCGATGACGCGGTCCCCTCGTTCCAGTAGTGCTTGAATCGTCACCATCCCCATACCGGAGTTTGCTCCTGTGACCACACAAATATTCATGTAAAGTGCCTCCTCTTTTCGGATCAATCAAACCATGTGCTATCTGTTTTCCTTTTTTTACGGATTTATACACATATTCCGGCAAATTCTTTTTCCTGAAGTGCTTCAAAAGAATGACGGATACTAAGAAAAAGACAACTTTCCAAAAAGGAAGTGAGTGCATGTGAACGAAGGGACGGAAAAACACTTCAAGAGATTGAGATGCCACAGGATTCGTGGTCGTCGCCGTCATCAGAGACGATACCATCCTGACGCCGCGTGGTCAGACCCGGCTGATCGGCGGCGATCCGTTATTGATTTTGACACCTAAACAATCCGACAGCTGATGGCTTCGCTTGGGGTATAAACCACAAGAAAACGGACACCCGTTACGGTATCCGTTTTACAGTTTAGCTTGACGAGACATCTTCTGCCCGTTTGATATGGACGATTCCGGGTGGTCGGTGCGGAAACGTAAATGTTAACCCGGCAAACTGACAGACATCATTGCTGTTTTGCGTTTGGGTAAGCCACTCAATTGGTTCACGCCGGGCAAGACTGTGCCGGATTCGATTTTCGACTTGTTGCCGAGAAATCCCCTCGCAGTCAACATCCGTCATATACGTCGCTTCATCCGATTCGAATTGTTTCCAAATCCCTAAGATGAACTGACCGACGGAACTGACAGGTGTCCCCTCCGGTTCACCGACTCCGACGGCCTGATCAAGTGAATGGATCGCTTCTGCTGACGTCGCACCAATGGCCAGGATTCGGCTCGAACCTTGTTGCATGATCCGGAATCGTTTTTGTCCATTTTCGAGCCAAAGGCGTTGGGCAAACGGATTGACGGGCACGCCATGGAAAAACGTTACCGTCCCCCGCCAAGCGAAGCCAAACGATGGATCGAACTCGCGAATCGTTTTCATCGCCTGTTCCAAAAACGTCAAAATTTCTGTTTGTTCCAGCTGCAGTTGTGTTCTCATTTCCTCAAATCGTTCGAGGGGAACGACAATCGGAATTCGGGTGAACAGTTCCCCTTCCGGCACGCGGTGCGGGGTTAACACCGTACCGTCAAACCGGTAATCACTTGCCGGACGGCCTGTCCGACCGACTAAGACCTGCCACTTGTCACCATCTGCCGCAAACGCATAGGTCTGATGGGCAAAGGACGGAGCGACGAACAGACCGGGAAACGGCTCGAACGTTTTGATCCGTAAGGCGTCCCCTTCATTCCACTCTTCTTCGATGACACGTACAAGCTGTCCTGTCGGTGATGCCGGATCCGTTAAGTACCGCCCGGTGTTGCTGTAAAATCCTAAGATGAGCTCACGTTCCTCTTCTTCGAACGTCATCATCGTCATCTGAAATAAGGACTGGACTTGTGCTTCTGCAAACAGATCGTCGACTTCTGGCGGATGATGCGATTCGACTGCGATCATCTGCCACCCCATTCGTTCATATAAATGGACGGTGATCGGGAAAAATAAGAAGGCGCCATGTGTCGCCTCCAGCTTCAGGATATCTTGCATGGCGAGTCGCTCGATCCGTAAATCAAACCCCATCTGTTCAAAATGATCTTGCAACCGTCGTTTCCAGTGCGTGAACTCCATCTGATTCCCTCCTTGTAGTGCTTAAGCGCGTTTACGAAGTGGATTTTTAGACCAGTACAGATACAATCCGACTAAACCACCCACTCCGATCAGATAAGATGCGGGACCGCTGACTTGAATCAACACATCAGGATTCGGCACAAATGTAATCAGGACCGCCTTATAGGTCGCAAATAACAGGAAGCTGACCAAAAATTGGAGCCAGACCCGTTTTTTGACGAGCCGGATTTTGGGTGAGGTGATCAGGATGGACATCGCATCGATCAAAAACAAGGCGATGATCGAAAAGAGGATGTAATCCGCAAGCGCGAATTGAAAGACACCATCAATCCCTTCAATGAAGATGAACATCAGAATCGTTGAAACATAGTTCCGGGTCCATCGTTTTTGTGTTTCTACCCGTTTAAGTTCCGGGATTTCTGCAATCATCTGATCCAGACGTTCTTCCGGCGATTGGCCATGGACGGTTTCAAACGGCTTTTGGGACCGTTGGGCTTCGTACAAGTCTGCCTGAAGACGGCGTTCGATGTCGGTCCGTTCCGGTTCTTCGACATTCAGATTCAGTCGAGGTAACAGTGATTCTAAGATACGTGTGTTGGCTTTAGTAAGTTTCAAGCGAGATCCCCCTTTTTCATGTTTAAGTATACCGGTTTAACGGGAAAAAGTAATACTCGGAAGATGACGATTACTTGACGAATCACAAATAAATATTCAGAATAGTGAAAAAGGTTGGTTTCTTTTAAAAAAAAGGAGTGAAGTCAGATGCACCACACGTTGACCAATGCCACGTTGATTGCCTTATTGACCAGCGTCGGGATCGCTCTCCCGTTGACGCATTCAGAAAAAGAAGCGGATCCTGATCCGCTTCAACTGGAACCGCCCCATCTACATGCTACCGACGAACTTCTCGACTCACAATAAAAGCATGACCCCCTTTCCAGCGCGGACGGAAAAGACGGGTCATGCTTTTATTTAGCGTTGCCTGGTTCTGTAACGGTCTCATCGATGACGACTTCCCATGTCAACAGCGTCGTACTATCTCGGACACCCTGTCGCTCGATCGTCGTCAGCAGTCGCTCGACTGCCGTCTCAGGTCTCTCAAATACCGCTTCGACTTTTGCCGAGTCTTGAAACGGTGTGCCCGGGCATTCGATCAATCCATCCGTCGTCAACAGAATCCGGTTGACCCCTCGTCGTAATTCCCGGATCCCCCGTGTATAACACGGGACAGGCAAGTCAAACGTGTTGACCCGACCGATCCATTCGAAGAATTGTCGTTCATTCAGTTTGAACTGACGATGTTTCCTTAAATCCGGGTGAAACAGATAGGCGACGACATCGCCGACCGATAACCACCAGATATATTTTCCTTTTCGGACGAGAAACAGACATGCCGTCTCCCCTTGCACGTTGCGACAAGCGGTCCGAAAGCTCTCTTCTTGTAGTAAGTCGAGGACTAGACGTTCTAATGAAGCAAACATGGTCGCCGGTTCCTCACCCAGAATCTGTTCGATTACGATCCGATGTTTTGTAAACTGATCGACTACTAACGAAGCACTTTCTGCCGTATCGTGTGCATCGAGTACCATCGTCCACTCCCAGTCCTGTCCGATCCAGATCAGGCACCCATCTTCATTTTTGGTCTGCCCGGAACGACTGCACCCGCCAAACCGTCCGACGGTGATCGGACCAATGGATTCGATCGAGATGTCGTCGACGAACGTATTTTCCGACCCGATCCATCTCAAATCGTACATAGTTATCACCTGCCCCTTTATTTGTAAAAGATACAACTAGCGTAGCATACGCAAGTGGAATTGGTATATTTATCCTATCCAAAACAAGGTCAATGCGAAAACGTGCCACACCTGACCGCGATCAAAGCAGCGAGGCGTGACACGTTCGTTAAGGTGCTTCTAAAAACGGTTGGACAAACAACCGGAGCCGTTTTTCATAATTTTCCGGATTGGTCGAGTAGGTTTCTCCATGTCCTGCTCCCCGGACCGGATACAATTGTTTGATGCCCGGCTTCGCTTGATACAGTTCATACACCATTCGTGAAGGGACAATCGTATCGTCAGTGCCATGAATGAACAGAGCCGGTATCCGGATTTGGCTCGTCTGACGGGTGACAGAAACGTCGCCGTAAAAGAAATCTTGTTGCATCTTATTCAAGATACTGGCAGCCGCAAGGGAGAGGCCCGCCGGATAGGACAGATTTACTTTCGCTAACGAATGGAACCAATCATCGAGACGCGCATAGGCCCCTTCCGCAATGACGACCTTCACTTGTTTCGGGACGGTCGTTTCACCTGCGGCCAGCAGAACCGTCGCACCTCCGACACCCACTCCGTGATAGAGGACGTGACGTGTGTCCGTTTCTTGGATCAACCAATTCGTCCAGTCGATCAAATCCAATCGATCGATCCATCCGTAGTTCAATGTTCCCGCACTGGGCACATGCCCACGTCGTACCGGGACGAAGACGTTATATCCCAACTGTTCGTGATAAAAACGGATCAGCGGATAGGCAAGCGTTGATCCAAATCGTGTGTCGTCCGGGACGACGATGACCGTTTTTTCCGAAGCCTTCACGGCGGGCAGGTACTGTCCGACTCGCGTCAGACCATCCGTCGTCCAGTTCTTTTGCTCGACGTCCTGACGCGAAAACCAGCGTTCATCGGATGTTGTCTTCTCTATTTTCGGTTCTGGTATCAGCCGGGTGGTCTCCGACTGCCCGATCAAGGTGTGTTGCATCCGGTATCCGTCATACAGAATCAGACCAACGACACCAAGTACGATCATCAAGATGACGACTAACCATCTGCGCACAACATCCACTTCCTTCCGTTCCTAGGTTTCTTCGACATATTCGCCATCTGATGGATCTGTCCCTGCTGCCGGCGGAATCGGTTTAAGAAACGTCTGTTGGTACCAACCTAAGACTTCGACGAATTCGGCCTGAGTGAAATACCCCGCCTGGAACACACCTGATCCACGAAGCGTGATCTGGAACTTCAAAATATCCTTCTCTTCCAGAAACCGTGACACTTGACTCGAAAAGGCTTCGATTTTTAGACGTGGCGCATAAATCGTTTCCCGATTAACGAGTTCCTTCCGTAAGACAAATAAATCGTTCTGATACCCATACCGTGTATTTTTGTACCCGGACCGGGCAAGGATGTAATACAGCGGCAGGAACAAAAATAAAATTAGACCCAAATAGCGGATCGACTCCGGTAACCAGTAAATGAGTGCCCCGTTCAAGACGGTCAACAAACTGGCGTACCCTAAAAGCGGCCAACGGACGATATAAAAAAATCCACGGTCGACGGCACGTTTTTCTGGTATGAGTTGTTCGAAACGCGGTAAAAACCGGTGCAAAAAGCGGTCGATATCCGCGACACGGATGAAGGGGTGTAACAATAGTTTTTCTTCTTCCCCATTTGCCGAGATGATGTGCAGGGACAGGTGGGCTCGCTTGAACCGACGTTTGATCCAATTTTCCTCGATGACGAGTGCCTGAACCTTGTCTTGATGAAACACGACTTCAGTCCGGTTCACCAATCCGTAACCGATCGTCATCCGTCGTTTGTTCAACGTCGCCCGGAACGAGCCGTACCGAAGGATGAAAACAAGTATCGAGCCAACATAGATGAGGAAGAGGACAGCACCTCCGATGACAAGTAACAGTAACAAGGAGAGATGCAACAATTCATTGAAGACTTGACTGATGTATTGTTCGATGAAGCGATTGACGAATTGATAGACAGCCCCGAAACCAACAAGTGCAAGACCCAGTCGTCCAGACAAGGCACCTGCAAACAAAAGATCCATCAGACTGACCGTGTAGGTTTCACCCACCTCTTGTTCTAAAGCAGGTTGCGTCGCCCCTGTCCCGATCGTCGACTTTAACTGTTTCGCGAAGTCGAGCCGGACTCCCTTTAACTCGACTTCCGGTTTGCCACTGTCAGACGCAGTCTCGACGGTCAAGGTCGCAAGACCCAGCAACCGTTCCAGCACGTTCTGATTGATACCAATCGACTCGATGCGTTGGCGTTGGGTCGTCCGCTCACTTTTACGGAATACGCCTTTATTGACCCGGATCGATTGTTCATCAATCGTAAACGTATAAAAGTACCAAGAGACGATGCCGAAGATTAAGATGATGAGACTGACAACGGCAACACCGATCATCGTATAAAAACCAAAGCCGTCGTTTTTTAAATCGTTGAACAAGATGACGGCAATCGGGATGACGAGTGACCGGAGATGGGTCAACGTGGTCATCAAGATGAACAGTGGATGGACGCGCCGTGTCATAACGACTCCTCCTCTTGTTCTTCCAGTTTCGCAAAACTTTCGATTTTTCGCCGCAGTATCGTCGCTTGGGTGACATCAAGTCCCGGTAATTCGATTTGTCCGGATGCTGTATGAACGTTCATATTCATCAAATCCAGACGACGCAGTAGCGGACCGGACGACGTATCGATGATTTGGACTTTGACGAGCGGCGTGACGACGTGACGGAGCACAAGGATCCCAAACTCGACGACTAAAAATTCGTCATCCACCCGGTATTTAAAATACCGTTGGCGGATGTCAGGGATATAAACAAACTGTAGTAAAAATAACATCAGTAAGATAGCGACCACGATCCACATCCACCAGGGAGATAGATCCAGCCACTTGATTTGGACGAATGTCGCGACTCCGACGAGTAGCGTATAAATGGTATACTGGATACCGACGGATTGACGTTCAGCGGTTACCGAAGCGCGTGGCAAGTGTTGCCAGTTTTCGGTCGGGTGATTCGATTGCATAAAATCTCCTGCCTTTCGTTTTTCCATACGGGAGGAGACCCGTTGAAGTTTCAGCGCGATCAATCAGACGTTGACATTTCCCTGCGAATCATCGCATATATAAAAGAGTAGAAATGTATTTCAAGGAGGAACCATGCTAACATTTGAAGAAAAATTAACGATTATCGAGACTTTCCCACAACTCGTCCGGAAAGAAGTGTCACTGAACCGTGTCAACTTCCATTTCCCTGAAAGCCAGTTCGAGAAAAAAATCGTCGTCTATCATCTCCACCCGAACGGAAACGGTTTTGTCTACGCCGCAGGATTACCCGGCTACGAAAAAGACCGGAAAGGTTTCGTCAACATCCGGGAATTCTCGGAGCCCGCTCTCATCCTCTTGCTTCAAGATGCGATCAAAGCCCTTGAAACGGTCGAGACGGTCGAAACGTTGGAAGAAACGTGGATCAACGACAATCAGTTCGAATTGACGTTGTTAAATGAAGACTTGGACACATGGTTAGTCTATGCCGGCGACTTGCTCGACGGAGCTTTTAATTCGTATAAAGAAGCAGCCAATTATTTGGAAGAAGAAGGCTTCCGCCGGAAATAAGGAAGGAACATGAACGGGACTGTTAATCAGTTCCGTTCATTTTTATCGCCAGCCGGTTTAACGTTTGTTTGACCAATTCAAAATCCTCTTCCGACACACCCAGTAACTCTTTTAAGGCGAGCGGAATCTGTTCCGCTTCGTGGCGTAAGCTGTTTCCTTTTTCCGTCAATGTGATTTGGATATGTCGTTCATCCGCCGGATTTTTGATACGCTCGATCACACCCGATGCTTCCAGCTTTTTCAGCAATGGCGTTAATGTACCGGAGTCGAGGTGTAAACGTTCACCAACCGCCTTTAACGATTGTCGGTCTTTTTCCCATAACACCAGCATGACCAGATATTGCGGATACGTTAATCCAAGTGGTTCCAATAACGGACGGTACCGTTTCGTGATTTCACGGGAAATCGCATAAAACGGAAAACAGAGTTGTTCCTCAAGTAATAAGGGATTCGACATAAAAAGCCTCCTTCAAGCAAAATAGTTGTATTTTTTATTAAATTGTATACAATCTAATTGTAAGCTACTTAAAAAAATAATGAAATGCGAAAGGACGTTATGATTATGAAACCTATGTTCACATCATCTGCAACAGCTGTAGGAGGACGCGATGGTCGCGTCGTATCAGAAGACGGTATCCTGGATGTTGCTCTCGCCATGCCTGTACCCGGATCAAAAAAGGAAGCGACAAACCCGGAGCAATTGTTTGCTGCTGGATACTCAGCTTGTTTTGATTCCGCGTTAAATCTTGTTGCACGTAAACAAGGCATCAAACATGACGGAAGTGAAGTAACTGCTCATGTCACGTTAAACGAAGCGGCTGACGGGTTCACACTTTCCGTCGAACTTGATGTCCTCGTCCGTGGTGTCTCGGAAGAACAAGCTGCGGAACTCGGAAAAATCGCGCATACGGTTTGCCCGTACTCACGCGCAACAGCTGGAAATATTCAAGTCGATATCTTCACACGAACAACTGACGACGCAGAATAAGCATACCATTCTCCTCTTCTTTCTTGGTCGATTGGGCCAAAAAGGAAGAGGTTTTTCTTGTGTTTCAAAAAAGATGAGGGATACTTCGTAGGTTTTTTATTTATTTTTATAAAATGCATTCAGTATATGAAATAAATAAAGTCTGGATTTAAGAATCACACTGCTTGATTCACAGTGTGATCGGGTGATCTGTTCGTTTTTTTATTTGAGTTGGTTGACCGACAAGATGACGAGTTCGCCGGACACGATCATATAATACGCGTCTTCGAACCGATGGCGGACGTTTTGTTCCCCGTCAAAGACCGTCACCATCGGCTCCGCGTCTTCCCCAATCGATTCATGCAGATAAAACCGGTCACGCAAGACACGTTCGAACGGGTCCCGGTCCAAGTAACGGGCACCGGTCCGGAGATTCATCACTTCATGGTGCTGATCGGAACGTTCGTTGACGATGAAGATCGTCGACTCGACGTCGTCATACGTAAAATCAAGCGGCTCATAGTCACTCCAGCGGATCCGTTCGTGTTCCGTGATGGCGGATTCATCTTTGATCTCATAAAACACCTCTTCGTTTAACCGTTCCGTATAGGCGCTAAAGACAAGGTTTCCGGTCTGTTCACCCAGATATTGCACCGTATCCCCTTCCCCCTCCAACCGTAACAACGTCTGAAAGGACAGTCGCTCGGTCCCTTGTTCGATTTCCGCGACGATCGTCGCAAGCGAGGCAATCAGCAGACTTTCGGAATGATCGATCGGATCTTCTGGTGAGATGACACCGCTCTCGAGCGCATCGTAAAATGAAAATTCATCGAGTCTTGCATTACAGACGATATAATCCGTCGCCTCCAGCGTGACGAGGAAAAAATAGAGTTCGCGGTAATTCTCCGTTATCCCGTACAACCGTTCATCCTTGATCACATGTTGTTGACGTGTTTCAACGTCGTATAAAAAGGCCGTCGTCGTCTGATCGACGTGTAACAACACCATATACCGGGCGTTCAGCACCCAGTAAAGCGTCAAGTCTCCACCCAGTTGCCACGAAGCAAGCTGTTCACTTTTTCCGGAATGCAGATCAAGCGCGACCAACGACGTCTCGCCTCCTTCATTTCGGTCCTGCTCGTTGAGACAATAGACTTTTCCTTGTTTGACGAACGGTCGGGTCGGTCCATGATCCTGTAACGGTTCTGTCGTCAAATCCACTTGTTCCTGGTCTTCCAAGTCAAACCGGCTGATGTGAAACTGATCGCCGTCGAGTCGTCGCCGGAAATAGACCGTTGACGGTGTGACATGTAAAATATCAGAATGATCGGCGGGTAACGCCCGTGCGTCCAAGATTTCCATTCTAGCACCCCTCCCAGATGTTCTATTGTTTCTTTCCCACGAAGCGCAGTCCTTGAAACAGGGTCATCCCGTGCGTCCTGTGAAAACGAATGCTACAATACAGCTAGAAGCAGATATGACGAGGAAGGTGAAATCCGTGCAATCTCAAGACTTAAATACGATGATGCTCGAATACGTGAATGAAAAGGAAGACTATGATGCCTTTGCCGATAAATTAAAAGTATTATTATCGGAACTGCTTGACGCAGCCGGCATCAAATACCATTCGATCGTCGCCCGGACAAAGGAATCGGAGAGCCTGTACCAAAAAGTTCTGCGACAACCGAATAAATACCAATCTCTCCGCGACGTCCACGATCTGACCGGCATCCGGATCGTCACCTATTTTCATGATGATGTCCGGGAAGCGGCCCGAATCATTGAAAATGAGTTTTCGATCGACCGCGATCAGTCGGTCGACAAATCGACGTTACTCGATACGACCGAATTCGGTTACCTGTCCGTCCACTTCGTCGCCGCCTTAAGCGAACAGCGGTTAGCGCTCAGCGAATACGGCCGCTTCAAGGAACATACGGCGGAAATCCAGATCCGGTCGATTTTACAGCATGCCTGGGCGGAGATCGAACATGACTTAGGTTATAAAAATCCGAACAGTGTCCCGGCCGAAGTCCGGCGCAGTTTCAGCCGCGTCGCCGGTCTGCTTGAAATCGCCGATCAGGAGTTCGTCAACATCAAAAAACAATTAAAACAATTTGAGGATGAGACGGTCCAACAGATTTTATCCGACCCCCATCAAGTCCGGATCACATCGGACAACTTAAACTATTTCATTGATCACTCCTCCGTCATCAATGCGTTAGATAAACAGCTGGTCACCTCGCAAATGATGCTCGACTCCGATCAACAACTGATCAACGAATTGATCCGGATGTTCCACTACGTCGACATTCGCAATTACGGCGAACTGATCGAGGCCGTGTCCGTCCACAGCCCGCTCGCCTTGAAGTGTGCCCAGGTCATGCCAAATCCGTTCCTGCCACGCCAAGGAATCGGCATCGCCTACATTTGTATGGCCGTGACGATCGCCGGCAACGACCCCCACCGGATTGATTATTTCTTCCGGCGGTTTTATCCCGAGTTGCGAAATGTCGGGGAGATCATCAAACAAGTCCAACCGTTGACGGAAGAGATGATTCAAGAGAAAAATATTGATTAAACTAAAATTTTTCACTATACTAAATCTCGGGTGAAGAAACTACGGTACAGAAAGAGTGAAACTATGGCAACTACATTAGAAGTAGCAAATCGCGATCAGTTGATCGTCGATACAGAAAAAGGGTTGCGGATGAACTACCGCGCCATCAAAAAAGATGTCCGGAGCATGTTTACGACGTACTTGACACGAAACGAATTCTTTATCTTGAAGTCGCTTTGCACAAGCAGTCCACAAATTGCTTCGGCCTTATCCAACGAGTTCCAGTTTTCAGCCAGTATGATTACGGCACTGGCGGATGAATTGACGAAAAAAGGATTGATCTCGCGTGAGCGGAGTGAGCTCGACCGTCGTGTCGTCGAACTGCGCGCAACCGAAGACGGCATCGAATTGTACGGCAAACTGGAAGCGATGAAGATGGAATACCTGTCGGACGTCTTCGCTGATTTTTCGGATGCCGAGCTCGATACGTTCCGGACGTTACTGACGAAACTCGAACAACAAAATTAATGCCTGTCCCTTCAGCCGATCCGGTTGGAGGGTTTTTGCTCTGACTTCAGATGAAGGAGTGACTTGAAGATGACGTTTTCCCTCGAAATACAAACGGATCGGTTGACGATTCGTCCGCTTGATTCATCGGATTACCCGGACTGTCTGGCCGCTTCTCTTGTTCCGGTCGGCTCTACCGCATCCGATTTTAAGACGGTAGTCGAAACACAACAACGGTTGGCAGCAGACGATCTCGAATACCACTTCGGCGTTTTTCGGACGGAAGATGGTCTGCCACTCGGAAAGATCATCCTATCGACACTTGCACGGAACGATTTCCAGTGGGCACGGATCGATTATACGTTCCCTGCACCGTCGCTCGACGAATACGGGGCGGAAGCCTTGACTGCGGTACATACACTTGCGTTCGATCACCTCCATTTCCACCGGATCGAGCTGCAGATCGACCCGAGCCGTCAGACGTCACTCGCACTCGCCGAGCGTCTCGGCATGCAGGAGGAAGGGATCCGCCACCAGTTTTTAGCGCAACACGGGACGTGGATCGACCAGCGGATCTTCGTCAGTCTGCGACAGGAGCGGACCACGACACAAACCCGTCCCCATGATTGGGAACAGGTCCGGCAGTTGCGGCAGACTAACCACTACGCCGATGCCAAAAAACTGGTTGCTTCGTATCTCGATCAGACACCTGACGATCCGTTCGTGAATTATCAGATGGCTTGGTGTCACGATAGCCTCGGCGAAGAAGCGGCTGCCGTCCCCTACTACGTCCAGGCGATTGATGCCGGCTTATCGGCCCCCGACTTGCAACAGGCATACGTCGGTCTTGGTAGTACTTACCGGGCACTCGGCCGTTATGAAGAGGCGTATATGACCTTGACGGAAGGACTGACCCACTTCCCGGACCATCCGGCGTTACAAACGTTTTTAGCCTTGACGCTGTACAATCTTGACCGTTCGTCCGAGTCGATCAGCCTCCTCGTCAAGACGCTTGTCGGGACGACACATGATGCAGACATTCGGACCTATCGACGGGCATTACGATTTTACGCCGAACACCTGGAGGAAACGTGGGACAGTTGATGGTACACAAATAAGACGGTCGTTTCCCACAGGGCATCGTGTGGGAAATGACCGTCTTATTTTTTGTCTGGCGCTCCTAAAACGAAGTGTACCAGTCGGGCCTGTCTCGTTCGAAATGATGATGTTCCGCGAGGATCGATTCAAGACGGGCTGTCATCGGTCCGATTTCCTCCGGGGCGTGACGTTGGGTCCAGACAAGCGATGAAAATAACGCCATCGCAAGATACACGGCATACACTTCCCAAAAGGCGTCCGGCACGTCACCGTCAAAATAACCGTCGATTTGACCAACAGCAAATGGACGGCTGTCCGCGACTTGAAACAGCCCAAGTTTGACGAAGTCGTGCCACGGGTCCCCAAAGTCGTAATTCGAAAAATCAATCACCCCCGTCAAGCTGCACCCGTCCGTAATCAGATTGTCGAGATGAAAATCATCATGCTGAAAGTGAGTTGGCCGCTCGTTCAGCAGATGCCGGCGCTCTTTGATCAAGGAAAGGATCGCCTTGTCCGCCTTTAGTCGAATCGGTCCCTGCTCATACAGTCGGACATACCGTTCGTGTTTGTCCAGACACCGTCCATACCACGGACTGACGTCTGCCGGTGCTTCATACTGATGAAGACGCCTCAAAAGCCGCCCTGCTTCCTGCCCCATGCCATATGCCGTTTCCTGCCGAAGGGGCAAGGTCTTCTTCACCGTTTGTCCAGGCAGGAAACCATACCAAACGTAACAGATCGACGGCAGCTGTTTGACGGCAAATGGTTCCGGAACAGGAAAACCTTCCTGCTTCATCCGTTGGAGCAACGTAAACTCTGCCCGTTTTCGTACAAACGTTTCCCGTGGCGCGACATGGACAATCGATGTTCGCCCGTTTTGCCGAAGGACATATTTCGGATGACGGGAATACCCGTTTTTGATTCGTTCCCATACCATGATGCCATGAAATTCAGGTTGCTCCCGTAAAAGCTGTTCGATTGGATCCATCAGAACCTCCTGTTTGAGAATGGATGAAAAAACAGCAAGGAACGAATTCCCTGCTGTTACGATTCGGACGGTTGTCCCGGGATATAGGCGGAAATGATTCCGAGTAAATCCGCATACGCTTGTTCAAAGTCGATGTTTTCAATCATATAGTCATAATGATCCCGGTCTTTCCACGCATCGGCATAATCGACGAGTCGCGCTTCGAATTCTGGCGTATCGCCCCGCATCAACAGCCGTTCCTTCATCAAATCCGGCGGAACGGACACGAAAATCGTAATCACCTGATCCGCGAACAACGTTTTGAACGCCGCTGCGCCTTTCGGATCAATATCTTTGATGACGATTCCGTCTGTTGCGAGAATCTCCTCGTATGCTTGCCGCGGAGTCCCGTACCAGGCACGGTGGACATGAGCATATTCGATAAAGCCGTTTTCTTGGATCAATTGTTGAAAGGTTTTGACATCAACAAAATGATAACTCTCACCATCGTGTTCCGTCGGCCGTTTCGGTCGAGTCGTCACAGATGGAATAAAGCGGACACGTTCATATTCATGGCGTAACCGTTTAATCAAGGAAGACTTTCCGCTGCCTGATCCACCAATCAATAGAATGATTTTACCTGACATCGCCATCCTCCTTTTGTTGTTGCATCGTCATGAAATAGCTTGAAAAACGTAAAGAAAACTGTTCCAGCTCACTGTCTTCAATGACACCGTAAATCGGACGAATGACTACTAAATACCGGTCATACGTCAAAATCCGTGAGACGTCGTTCCGTGTCATCTGGACCTGTTTTTCCGGATAACTTGCAACATAATACCAGTCGACGGCAATCCGGCTCGGTGTTTGGCTCGTGTAGATCCACGTCCGACACAAACGATCGTGTTCGATCGTACTCGTTAAAGCAAAACGTTGTACCATCTTTAATTCGGTTTTCGCGTCGCGAAGTCCTCCCTGAAAATCATCCGGTTTCGTCACCGATTCCTCGACCCGTTTTGGTTTCGGGGCAGGTAGACTGGCAAAACCAATCTGCAGACCGATGACGAGCGCTGCTACTGACGCTAAAATGATAAACAACTGCTCCTTGCGCATGACGCTTCCTCCTTAGTGGATGGACAAGCTTGCTTTGAAACCTTTTGGATCATTGACGATGACGGCGTCAACACCCAGCATGACCATCCGCCGCACGTCTTCGACCGTTTTTGGTGTGTAGACACGGACCTCGATTCCCGCCGCATGGGCCAGTCTGACATCGTCCTTCGTCACCCGTCGGTAATCCGGATGAATCGCTTTTGCTCCCAGTTGTTTCGCTTGTTGTTCCGGATGATAAAGCGGATACGGATAAAGGATGGCCGTCTCGACACCCGGATCGAGTTTTCGGACCGTATCGATGGAATAATGGTTAAAGGAACTGAAAATCAATCGATTTTTCTCAATCCCATGTGCGTGACAACGCGCTAACGTGTAGGCTTCGATTCCCGGATAGCGGATCGTATCCGTCTTCAGTTCAATATTCAGTTTCACTGTCGTCGGAGCGAGCAACGCCAACACTTCATCGAGCGTCGGAATCGTTGTTTTCATCGGTCCGTCGCTGCCTCTGAAACGGGCACCGGCGTTTAACTGTTTCAGTTCGGCTACCGTCAGATCAACGACCCGTCCCGTTCCGTCCGTCGTCCGATTGACGGTCTCGTCATGAATGATGACACCAACGCCATCACGTGAAAAATGGACATCAAACTCGATTCCGTCAACATCGGGAATCGCCGCTTCGATTGCTTCTAACGTGTTTTCCGGAAACTGATCGCTCGCTCCGCGATGGGCGAACCAACGCATCATAATGCCTCGACGACCCGCGTATATTTCGCCGTCAAATAGTGGATCAACGGTTGGACCGAAATCGCTTGACCGGTTGCCGCTTGTATCAGCTCTGCTGGTGTTTTCGCTTTTCCATATTGATGAATGTTTAGACTGAGCCATTCCTTGATTGGTGCAAGCGTTCCTTCGGCAATCAATTGATCGACGTTGGCGACATCACGACGTAAGGCTTCGTTTAACTGGGCACTATAGACGAGACCAAGCGCATAACTCGGGAAGTATCCGAACGAACCGCCGGACCAGTGGACGTCCTGTAAGACCCCTTTCGCGTTTGACGGGACGTCGACTCCCAGATATTCCTTATAAAGCCGGTTCCATTCTGCCGGTAAATTCTTGACTTCCAGCTCACCTGTAATCAATCGTTTTTCGAGTTCATACCGGATGATGATATGAAGCGCATAGGTCAGCTCATCCGCTTCGATCCGGATGAGTGATGGTTTGACTTCATTGACAGCGGCATAAAATGTCTCGAACGGTACGTCTTTCAACGATGTAATCGCCTGTTGCAATCCGGCATAACGGGCCGCGAGGAACCCTTGATTACGACCGATGAAGTTCTCAAAAAACAACGATTGTGACTCGTGGATGCCCATCGAGGCCCCTTCTCCAAGTCCAAGCGTATCGAGTTCCGGTGCGATGCCTTGCTCATACGTCGCGTGTCCCGCTTCATGCATCGTTCCGAACACAGAATTGCGGTAGTCGGCTTCATCATACTTCGTCGTGACCCGCGCATCCTTCCGGTTGATCGTCGTCTGGAACGGATGGACCGTCTCATCGAGTCGTCCGGCCGTGAAATCGTACCCGATATCGTTTAACCATTCATGGTTCAACTGAATCTGTGTGTCTCGGCTTGCTGACCAGTCGAGTGTCGGGAATGTTTTCCCGTCCAGCTGTTTCAACAGTGTGATGATCGCTTGGCGTAATTCTGCGAATAACGGATCGAGCTCCGCGACCGTCATGCCCGGCTCATAATCGTGTAACAAAGCATCGTACGGATGTTGTGCATATCCCCAGTACTCGACGAATTTCCGTTCCATCGCTACGATTTTTTCTAAGTACGGTGCAAACAATTCCCAATCGTCGGCGTCTTTCGCCTTTTCCCAGACACTTTCGGCTTCTGAAATCAGCGTAATGAACGTCTGATACTCCGCTTCCGGAATCTTTGAGTCCCGGTCATACGCTTGTTTCGCTTTTTCGTACGAAACCGCTTCCAGACCCGTTAATGTCTCTTTACCCATCGCTTCTAACAACGATTGATAGACCGTTCCCGTCCGTCGACGGAAACTTTCCGTCGACAAAAAACCGATCGATTTCGAACGATTTTCGGCTGACTGTTCCGGCATGTAGGTCCGCATGTCCCAGTAGAGTAACGCAACCGCTTCCTCGTAGGCACGAAGCGATTCAAAATGGTCACGCCATTGTTGTAATGTATTCATTAAAATTCCCCCTTGGCTCGGTAGTGGCTGTACATTTTCAGCATATCACAAAATGTTCAAAACTTTCACACACGAACAGTTTTCTGAAACCTTCTGCCGGAAAACAGCGTATAATTAAAGAAGAGAAAGGAAGTGGCATTTGTGAGAACAGATTCCGAATTGGCTTTTGCCATTCACCTGAAAGAGATCGAGGAGGGATATACCGTCACCTCTCATCCAGATGAACTGGACTGGATCGGAACAGGTCGAAGTGCGTTTGTGTTCCGGATCCGCGGAACGGATCGTGTAATCAAGAGGTTTTTCCCATCGCACCGCCATCTCGCGGCAATCGAGGGGTCGATTTATGAACAATTAAGTCCCTTTGCGACGTATGCGAAACAGTATGAATACGGGACTGACTACCTCGTCATCGAATACATCGAAGGACAAACGTTGTTCGAGTGTCTGATCAGCGGGACACTCATCACGGACGATGTCATCCAAACGGTCGATCGGGCTTTAGCTGAAGCACGTTCCGTCGGTTTGAATCCATCGGACATCCATCTTCGGAACATCCTGTTGACGCCAACCGGGACACGGATCATCGATGTCGCTCGATTCCGTCAGACCGATCCGTGTACGCAATGGGATGATTTAAAGCGCGCTTACCACTATTTTTATGCGAAGGCGTATTTCCCGAAACGTTTTTCTGAATCGTTTTTGAACACAATCGCCGACGTTTATAAAGGACGTTTGTTCGAATCGATGCGCAAGACGGGGTAAACAACAATGACCGACAGTCGTGGGCTGTCGGTCATTTCTTTATTCCTTCAATCGTTTAACTACAATCAAAAACGGATCCTTAAGGGATCCGTTTTTGATTGTTCGGACAAGCAGATAGTTGATTTGTACCTGTTATGAGTGGTAGAGGATGAATCGTTCTGGAATGATTGGCAAGGTTTAGTTGGATATTTTTTAAATAAATTAATTACGGGAATTGAAATAAAATCAACGGACTCGTTTTGGTCGACAGATCGTGGCGATGAGTGTCACGAGCAGAAACAGTCTTTTTTTCTTCGATAAACGTTTCATTAATCGTCTCATTTTTTCTCAACTCCTTTTACAAAATCGCGTTGGCAATCAGCAGGTCAATTTTTCGGACGTCGACTTTTTTGTTGAGATTGATCTTGATTGTCCCGGCACGGGTGAACAGTTGGACTTCCGAGTTGATGTCGAACATCCCGCCGGCGTTTTCCGTCGAATACATGTTGATCGACTTATAGGGAATCGAGTAGACTTCGACCTTTTTCCCCGTCAACCCTTGCGCGTCACGGATGATCAACCGGTGGGTCGTGAAGATAGCAACGTCACGGATCGTCTTGTAGGCGGACAACGCCTGTTCGCCTTGAATCAATAATCCTTGCACGTCCTGCGGGATGTCACACTCGGAGACGAAGGTCCATGCGAGTTGACTCAGTGGATTACTCATCAAAAATCGCCTGCTTTCTGCTTTTGATTGGCTTGCTGTTTGTCTCAGGATACCATATCCTGTCATCTTCCGGGAGGCTCATCATTCCCGGTAATGGAAGCGAAACAAAACCATTCCGGCGAGGAGCACGACGTGCGCGTCGTGATTGGGCACATCAAACGTCAGGAGATTCCGTTTCCTTTTACTCGTTGCGATTGTTGCGCCTTGCTGCAACACCTCTATGCGCCGCGATAATTTGGATGACTGGATCTGATACTGTTCCGCTCGGTAAGTCATCTGCAACACTTCGCTGAACGCGGCCGCATGACGGAACGTATTATCCGTTTTGATTTCACCGACAGTCTCCCCCTCCTCCTCGATCCACCATTCCGTCTGATTGCTCCACAACCGTTGATTCGGTTTCTCGACTAGCTGAAGTTGTTGGTTTGACACGTCGAACACCAAATTCAGAAAAAAACCTTCCACTTTCGGAAAAGCAATGAACCAGCGGTGCCACGGTTTATGGAACGTCCGCCGGTACGTACCGAACGCAACGTCCGCTTGATAAATCTGTTTCACCCCTGTCGATAATCGTTCACCGAGGCGTGAAGCGTATCCGGCGTCCAAGCCGCAAAAGGTTCCGTCCCGCTTTTGTTGGATCCGTTCGATCCACCCCACTCCGTAGGCGGCGGGCAGAAACAACGATAGACTCGCCCACTCTGTGATGTCGAAGATCCCAAAATATAACCCGCGCGCCGTTAACCCGACGACCCCCAACAGAAATAACCCGATGCAATATATCATGTCCCAGTTCCCTTTCATGACCATTTCTGATTTCATAACTTCCATTTCCATGCTAATTAAACACGATTAAATTGGCAACCATTCCCCTTATATATTCCATCAATGGAGTTTTTTATATCCATTTTTTAGTTGATACAGTAGGGATTTTTGACTATTTGTCGAATACTATGTAGGAGTGATACGGTCATCACCATTTTCTACTTTCATTTGGAGGTTTGTTCATGTTATTTCTATTGCTCGTCAAAGCGTCTCACCGGTCGGAAGCCGATTTACTTCCGGATCTATCGCTCCAAGAAGCGATGGCCGCCTTTAATCAGGAGTTGGTTACGGCAGGTGTCCGGGTCATGGCAAAAGGACTTCACCCGACGCGGGAAGCGCTGCGTTTTACTTATCAACAATCCCATGGGGAAGCAGACGTCACATCCGGACCGTTTGAACCACCGGCGGAGCAGATCGCCGGTTTCCTGTTGATTGACGTGGCGTCAAAAGAGGAAGCGATCGTCTGGGCCAGACGTATGCCGGATCCGCAAGGTCATGGCGAAGGACAAATCGAATTACGTCAAGTATTTGAATAAAGGAGAATCGATTCATGCTCAGCTACAAAAACAGTACACAAGTCATCAAAGACAGCCGGACGAACATTGCCATTCTCTCGGTCGGGGCGACGGAACAGTTCGGACCGTATTTGCCGATGCACCTCGATACGCTGATCGCCGAGCGATATGCGATCGTCTTCGGCGAACGGTTAAATGCTTACGTCTTACCGACACTGCCGTTTAACACGTCCGAAGAACACGCCAATCAAGCGGGAACCGTCACCGTCAGTCCGACGGTATTATCGATGATGCTCGAAGAAATCATCGTCAATCTGTTCCGTCAAGGGTTTAATCAATTCGTCCTCTGCAACGGACACGGTGGTGCTTACTGGGAATCGGCATTCGTTAAGCAAATCAATTTTAAATACCCGGAATTGGTCGTCATCACGACCCACCGCTACCAGGCCTTCGAGGAAGCCTTGCATGCTGCCGGACTGGACGGATTAAACGAACGCCACGGTGGTCTGTTGTCCGTCGCGACGGCAATGTGGCTTTTTCCGGAACTCGTTGACCTGCAACCAATGGGCGGGGACGTCCCACTGTCGCATTACCCTGTCGCTGATTATGTCTTTTGGGATCAACTGACAACAGACGGCTGTTGGGGTCATTTTGAACCCGGTGTCTATTCGCCGGATGAACTGGCGACGATGGGTGAAACGTTTTGGACGACCTTCATCGACAAGCGGGCGGAACATCTGGAAGAGATACTGACAACTGCCGTCCGTCTGAGAAACCTGCCGATGAGAAAAGAGGAACACTCATGAACGAAACGATTCGCACACATGATGATATCTTACAGATGCTCGACGCGCTACTGCGGGAACCGACTGTGTTTTGGGATAACTTTTATGAAGATCGGACGAAACGGATTCCCTTTTTCGTCGATAAACCGGATGAGAATCTTGTCCGCTACGTTGAACAGCAACAGATTCCGATCGACCGTGCCCTCGAACTTGGAAGCGGCCCCGGTCGCAATGCCTTGTATCTGGCTGAACGTGGAAGTCAGGTCGACGCGATTGATCTTGCCCAAACATCGATTGATTGGGCAAATGAACGGGCAAACGAGCGACAACTTGATATCCGGTTCCGGCAAGGAAACTTGTTTGAGCTCTCGATTGAAGACGGTGCTTACGACTTCGTCTACGATTCCGGTTGTTTCCATCATATCGCCCCGCACCGACGAAACGATTACATCCGCGTCGTCACGGATGCGTTACGACCGGGCGGTTGCTTTGCCTTAACCTGCTTCGTCGAGGGCGGACAGTACGGCGGGTCCGACATGACGGACTGGGACGTTTACCGTCAACGCAGTCTGCAGAGTGGTCTTGGGTTCACGGAAGACAAACTCCGCTCGATTTTCGATACGTTTGACGTCCTTGAAATCCGGTTGATGCAGGAAGCTGCCCCGACCGATCCGGTCTTCGGGCTCTCCGGACTGTGGACAGCACTTTTCCAAAAGAGATGACACGATCCAACACAACCGGTGTCCCCTTAACGTTCAAAGGAGGCACCGGTTGTGTCGTGTTGAAAGTAGAACATCTCATTTCGAGAGCGGAGCAAGACTCAACTTTAGGATGTCCGGTAAATCGGAGACGATATAATCAGCTTCTGCCAGTTCCGTTTCATTCGAAAAATCAAAACGGCAGCCGATGACCGGTAATTGATTGACCCGTGCCGCCATAAAGTCAGAAAACCGGTCTCCGACGACCGTCGCTTGCGTCAGCTGGTGGTTTGACAAGATGTGTCGAACCAAATCACTTTTCTTCAACGACTCCACGTCTTCGATGCTGTAGACACCGTCTAACCACCGATCCAGTTCATAATATGTAACGATCGCAGTCAAATAGATGTTCCAGCCGTTGCTTGCGACGTACAAAGGATGGTCCGCTGCTTTTAAGGCTCGGAGTGTCGCTTCGGCACCCGGATACAACGCACCATGCCCTTGTTCGATATGGGTGATCAACGCGCCTTGAAAGATTTGATCAACAAGTGTCCGTTCGTCGTCCGTGTGCTTCGGCAACAGTGTCCGCCAGACTTCCGGCAACGGTACTCCCATGATTGATTGATATTTCGCAAGTGGGGTCTCTCCGGTCCAGCGTCCCTGCTCGCGTAAGAAAGTGAACGCGTCGTCCAAGGCATAACCAAGAATACGATTCTTCTGAAATAACGTTCCGTCCATATCAAATATGTAAGTCTGCTTCATGTTTGCTTCCTCCTTGATTGTTAACGTACGACTTCTCGTCACCTGTCATAAGAAGATAAAAAAATCTTCGTACCACTCACTCGTTCTTCTGAATACAGGGTAAAGATCATTAAAGGGATGTGTCATGTTTCAGAAGGAACAAGGAGATGAAACATCATGATGGTGCTTATTGTTGTAGCCTTAGCTGTCATCAGTGTCGTTCTATTCGTCCTCTATAATAACCACAACAAAATCGTCTAGTGGTACCCTTCCATCATCCCGTTGATTGTTTTTACACTCAACGGGATTTGCTTGTTCTAATCACGAATCACTCAGTAAGGCATGGTGTGCATAAGCAAGCGTGCCGAGCACAAAAACCGATGTCCGCATTTGTTCGCGCAACCGGTCGATCTCCCGCCATGCTCCATCATACTGAGCCTGGTTGATTTCCCCTGTTGCCAAAGCTGTTTCCAGCTCATCCGCATCGAGGATCAGGCACTCTCCCGACGGCAACAGAACAAGATCCAAAAACAAATCATCCCAAAAAATCCCGTTCGCATCCCGTCCGTGACGAAGACAAATATCGACATACGTTTGAATAATCTTTCCGTGTCCATCAAACATCGTCGTGACGACATGCTTTTTCCCGCTCGGAAACTGTTGAAGCCAGGAATAGCCGTCGCCAACAAGCTGAATCGTCTGTTCTGAATACCGAACATGCAACGGATGCGTCACCTGAATCATATGAGGCCGTGTTACATACCCAGTGAACGATTCCGTCTCAAGATACAACTCCCGGTAGTTTCGTTCGATCATCCGCTTCCATGACGAGCGCGCCGCGTATTTACGTTTCAACACGTTGAACCACCTCTTTTTTCATCATAACATTTGGAAACGGATGGATTCTGTTGTATTTTGTAAAAAAATCCCTCTTTTCTCTGGACGTCATTCTTTTCATCACGGTACAATGAACACACATGGACTTATATTGGAGGCGTTGTTATGTCAAACTCACCCCGGATTGCACTCATCACCGGTGCGAGCCATCCCGATGATATCGGCACGGCGATTTGCCGGAAGCTCGCGACTCAAGGGATGATGATTTGTTTTACATACTGGAAAGCCGATCCTTCCTGGATCAAGACGTTTCAAACAGAGCTGGCGGCGAACGGTACCCAAAGCGAGGCGCTTGAAATCGATCTGGCGGCACCCGATGCGGCAGAACGTGTTTTCACCCATACGCTCTCAACGGTCGGTACGCCGTCCGTCCTGATCAACAATGCCGCTCACTCGACGCAGACCGATCTGGCTTCCTTGGACATTACAGCACTTGATGCCCACTACGCCGTCAACATCCGGAGCACGCTGCTGTTATCGGTCCTGTTTGCCCGTCAGTTCGAACAAGACGGTTTACAGAATGGTCGTATCGTCAACATGACGTCCGGACAGGATCTCGGTCCGATGCCGGATGAACTCGCTTATGCAGCGACGAAAGGGGCGATTTCAGCGTTTACGACTTCGTTTTCGCTCGCTGTCGCGCCGCTTGGGATTACCGTCAACGCGCTCAATCCCGGACCAACCGATTCGACGTGGATGACGGATGACGTCCGGACTCAGCTCAAACCGCAGTTTCCGTTTGGACGGATCGGTACACCGAGTGATGCTGCGCGGACCATTGCCTTTCTCGTCAGTGAAGACGCCGCCTGGATCACAGGACAGATCATTCATGCAGAGGGTGGATTCATCCGGTAATGGAGCAGCATACGTTTCCGAATGGTTATCCGCGCAAGGAATTTCGTTCGAACAGATTCTGTTGAGTGAAGCGATTCCGACGAATCTGTCCGTCCTTCACAGCGACCCGACAAAAATCGTAGGTGTCCATCAAGCCTTTCTTCAGGATGTTTCTCTTCCTTCATTGCAATTGCAGCCTGACATGAGTGTTCAGCAATTTACCGATGTAATGTCAACATATGCGATCCACCTCAATCCAGCCGAATGATTGAGACGTGATCACAAACAAGGATGCTGTTCCGTCCTGTACAAACACTGGTTACATCAAAGCCGATCTTACAGAACTTGAAGGAGGTCTCTACATGGGGTATATCTCAGAATTACGCAAGACCATCGGTAGTCGTCCGATCATCAGCGTCGGTGCAACGGTCCTCGTGACGAACGATCAACGGGAAGTCTTATTCCAACACCGGTCCGATACACACGACTGGGGACTACCGGGCGGATCGATGGAACTTGGCGAAACACTCGAAGAAGTCGCCATCCGTGAACTACAAGAAGAAACAGGTTTACAAACGACTCAACTGGAACTGATCGGCGTCTTTTCCGGTCCCCGCTTTTACTTCCAGTATCCGAACGGGGATGAAACATACAGCGTCATTCATCTTTACCACGCAAAAGACGTCACGGGGACGCTTGCGATGCTCGACGGGGAAAGTCTGAATCTGAGCTACTTCAGCCAGACGACACTTCCCGAGACGATTGAGCGCCGGGCCAACGAGTTGCTTAAGCAACTGGGAGATCGGTTATGGAACTTGGATAGTTCCTTTTCGCCTCTGTCCCTGAAATGACCACAAAAAGATCAATTTAAAAAGACTTACAATCGGTCATGGACCAAATGTAAGTCTTTTTGATTTTTCACCATTATCGGTTTCATTAAGATCAAGATTTCACTTTCCGCACAACACGTGTACCGGTAAATTCATCCTCCGGTAACACCGATCCGTCCTGCAGATAAATTTTGCGGTTTTTCCATTTTTTGATCGGGGCAATCGTTTCCCGGTAAGCAATCCGTTTCGCAATCTGTTTGACAGCGAGCGGTTGTCCGTTGTCGCTGATGACTTGAATCTGAAACAGTCGTTGTCCGATGGTTTGCCGGCTTCCTGTCGCGAGTTGTGTCGTTTCGATCAGGAAATTGACGGTCGGTTCCGTAATCAGTGAATGAACCGCCTTATTTTTGACGCGTTTCAACACGGTTTCCTCGAGCACACCGGCAACCATTCCTTGTACGATTAAATCAACGATTCCTGCTCCGATCCGGCGTTTTAATAATCCGTCCATCCTCAGTTCCTCCTTGGTTTAACAATCACTTCACTGTTCAATCTTTACCCTTTCGCCTTTGAATCAAAAAAACCTTCTTTGACATGGTAGGTTCCTGTCAAAAAAGGTCTCGTCATCAAGAAAAAAATAGGACGATGCCGCTCAAACCGAATAGACACGCACTATACAAGACAGCGGCGATTCGTTTACTTGCAGCCGGGATTTCTTTACTCACAAACAGGCGTCCGTATTTGAAGGTCAAGATGACGCCCACGATGAAAACTGCAAGAATCAGATTCGACATTTCCAAAATAGACAAATAAATCGGCAACATCCGTCTCATCCTTTCCTGTTTTACTTCTCTTACTTATGTATATTCCTTGTCTGCCCAGCCACGCGGTGTTCCTAGAGGCAACAAACAAATCCTCTCTCATTCCGTTGTACCGTGGATTTTATCCGTCTTTGCTCATTCAACTTGAAGCTTTGATCATTTGATCGTTGACCATTGTTCGTTATCCGTTGAGCTGTCAGCGTTGAACTTTCACTTGAGGTTCCATTCAGAACCGATGTGAGGTGCATCGCACCGACGTTTTGTTATCGCACAAAACAAGCGTGTTTGGTCGCAGGATCATCGGACAAACAAGGAATTTTTTCATCAGGCGAAGATTTTCGTGACCGTATTACTTTCTGAGAGCGTGAAATCGACTTCCGCCTCAAACGTGTCAATCGTCTCGTCGAGCTCGGCGATCACTTGACGTAACTGCGACGGATCAATCAAGTTTGGTTCCAAGCGTTCAAGGAACAAACGCCGTGACTTTTCGATTTCCTCGGCATTGCCCTTCTCGCGTGAACCATACGTCGCCTCGATATGGCTGTCAGCCCGACGCGTGATATCTTGACGTTCTTCTTCGATCGTCTGCTCGACCTGCCGGAGCTGCGTCTGTAATGTCTGCAACAATTGACGGTCATAGACCAGACCGGCATCCCGTCGGTCGATGGCTTCGGCGACGGTCATCTCGCGCCCGGCAATCCGGACGACCGTTACAGCGTTCGACGCCGTGATGGCCGACTTGATCCGGTTCCGTCGTTCCATCAAGTCCCGAATCGAATGGAGATTGGCTTTGGCTTCTTCGGCAAACGTCACGACCGACGGATAACCTGCCGGAGCCTGACTGCCGGTATGAACACCGATGAACGGTTTGGTCTGTGCTTTTTGAATCCGTTTATCTAAATTTTTTAATTCCACTAATCCACGATGAATCGACATTTCGATGCGTTCGATGTCTGCCACGTCCTCTTCTTGTTCAGTCTTTTGTCTAGAATAGCATATCCTGATTGGTAAACAGGTTACTTCCCAAAAGTTCACACCTTACAAAATTGTCATATTTTTATTCTAAAAAGGATTTTTTCACCTTATACTACAGGAAGATTAATCACTTTTTTAGAAAAGAGGGTTATTAATGAATCAGCACCGCTTACAGGTGACATCAGCTTGTTCCGTCGCCTGGACTACACATACACTGCCTCCCCCGCAAGCAAACGAATTGCTTGTCCGAACCATCGCCGGAGCTATCAGCATCGGCGCCGAACTGCCGCAAATCCGTGGCAACGATCTAACGGACCCGTTTCCGATCTATCCGAAAGAGACCGGTTACGAAAGCTACGCCCAAGTCCTCGCCGTCGGGACAGACGTGACCCAGTTTCAGGTCGGCGACCGGTTGCTTGCTTTTTATGGTCATGAGGACGTCGCGCTTGTCGAGGCGTCAAAAGCCATTCCTGTTCCGGACGGGATTTCCGCTAAACTCGCCTTACTGAACATCTTGTCGTGTGACGCCGCGAAGGGCGTGCGGAAACTCGCGCCTCTGCCGACGGATTCTGTACTTGTGACCGGGATGGGGGTCATGGGGTTATTAACTGTTTTTTATCTCCGCTACTACTATCAGGTCGAACGCATTATTGTTTCTGAACCGGATCCCGTCCGGGCAGCCCTCGCTTTGCGACTTGGCGCGACGGCTTTGTTTCAGCCCGACGATCCGTCTTCCGACACGTTTACGCATGCATTCGAATGCTCGGCCCGTCAGGACGCTTTTGCTCTGTTACAGGAGGCATTGGTTCCTCACGGTCAGCTCTGTATCTTGTCGGACGGGAATCACGAGACGTTATCGTTGACGCCGGCTTTTTATGAAAAAGAATTGCGGATTGTCGGCTCGAGTGACGGGTGGGATTACCGCGCTCATGCTGCGTGGTTTTTTGAGACGGCACCGCACGTTCCACAGCTCGAGCAACTGTATGAACAAACGGTCGCTTCCCGTGATCTAGTCGCATGTTTCGAGCGCTTGCTGACAGACGCGCATCCGTTAAAAGTCTTCGTCACCTATCCACTCGTTGATTAACGCTGCACCCGACTCACCGTCCGCACTTCCAGACCGTTTGGATCCTGCTCGTGTCTTGCATGCTCACCGGAAAACGTCACGTCAACCAAACGTGTTTGCTCGGCTGCTGACGTCGTGATTTCCGGAACCGGTCGCTCGAGTAACTGGTGTAACATCGCTGCAAGACCTGATTTTGGTGTCGCAATCTCGAGCTGCAGAAGTTGATCCCCCGATCGTGATTCGATCGCATCCAGATGCGTCTGCAATTCAATCCGAAAGCCGTAAGGCGTCTGAATAAACGTCCGGCGTTCGTTCGCCTGGACCGTCCACCCCAACGTTTCCGCCCGTTGAAGTGTCGCCAGCCGCTCGGCTTTTGTCATCCAAAAGCCGATGTGGTCGAAGGCGACTTTTTTTCCGTACCCAAACGTAATGTTGATTGCTCCCCGTTTCATCTCAATGATCCGAAACAGAATCTTTTCATGACGGAAATCGTCCCAGTCAAGTGGCGGGTCAAACGACGTGAACGTTCCGTCCTGTTTTCCAATTCGTTGCGTCACGCGAAAACCAAGCTTTTGATAAAACCGTTCCGTCTCTTCGACCAACGGCGTCCACAGATGGTAATGAAATAACATTGACTTCTCTCCTTATCGTGTCAGGTCGTCGAGTGTCGTCACTTCGACCAGACCGCTGTCTGTTAATAATTGTTGCAGTAGATGCACATGGGCCAATCCGTAAATCACGATAATCCGTTCGTCCGATGATTCGACGAGTGCGAGGATGTTCTTAAAGATCGTCAGATTCCGGACATACCAATACCGGGCAACCCACTGCATGCCCGTCTCCCCGAGACGCGCGAGTTCCAAATAGGTCTGATGCATACCCCGTGTCGTGTCTGGTTGATTGATTTTCTGAAAGAAGGTCAAAAAATCGAGCCCCATGATGTCTTGATCCAGTTGTTTCATCCGAACGGTTTCCCGCGAGATGATCTGATGAAATCCAACCGGTTCTTCCAGTTCCAGTTGACTAAGGTTTGGCACTCCCTCAATCGATTGATTCCAATCGACGCCGTCTACCTGTGGCAACTTCGCTTGACAGGCCAACTGGAACCCGATTTGATGCCGCTCATCGGCCGTCAGTTCAAAAGCACCTTCTTGATAGGCGGCATAGTCTTGATCGAGTTGTGCTTGTCGGTCAGACGTCGTCTCGAGCGCTACTTTCGTCGGTCGAAACGTCAACAGCACGTCGATCAGTGTCTGGATTTGCTGTTGACGGTCTGCATCCGACACTGCAATCTGCGCCGGATGCAACAGATCACCGTTGTCCGGACGATCTAAGTGCATCGTCCCGAGAATCAAAATGCTAGGGCCTAGTTTCATGTCTCCTCTCCTATTCCACTAATGATTCCCATTTTACAAGAGATTGTCATCTATTTCCATTGAGCTGAATCAAGGAACCGACAAAAAAAGACAGATCTTCGAAAAGATCCGCCTTTTAGGCCATCATTTGTTTGACGAGTAACGTTTTGCCGCTGACTTCACGCGGAATTTCTTGAACTGCCCGAAGCGACACCTGCATCTCCGTACCCAATAAGGTTTTCAAAAAACGATAAAGTTGCTGCTCGTGTTCCGACGAAAACCGTGTCCAATCCGGAATGTACAAAAACCTGACACTACCACTACTTTAGTGGTGGGAGTGTCAGCTCTTTTTTACAGCTTACTAAAAAAACAGAAAATCCCTTTGAAATAAGGGATAATCCACCTTTTTCCCATGTTTATTTTCATTACGGTGTCTCCGGCAACAATTGTTTGATCAACAATGTCTTGCCGCTGATCTCTTTCGGAATTTCCGGAACGGCTCGTAACAAAACTTCCATTTGCCCGCCAAACAAACGTTCCAAGACAAAATAAAGTTCTTTTTCATGTTCTTCTCTAAAAAATCGTTCGTCCGGTACGTACAGCATGACGATTTCTTCTTCATCCGCTTGAATATACTGGACACGCTCAATACAATTCGGAAAAGCACGGACGATACCAGCGAGCTCGCCTTCAAAAATACGATGTCCATCTTTGAGCTGGATAAAGCTACGTCCCCGTCCATCAATGGACGCAATAATCGGCCCGGCATGTCCACATTGACACGTCTCTTCACTTAACGTCATTCGGTCTCCGACCCGATACCGGACAAGGGGGGTCCCGTGCGTATCAAAACTGGTCACGAGAATCTGACCATCTTCTTCCACCTCGATGATCCCCATTTCATAATGCAAATGCTTTTTCCCATAGCGGCATTCGGCGACGATGGGAGCCCCTTCAGAAGAGGCATACTGATCAAAAATCGGTGCGTGAAACACTTCTTCGATCAAGCGCCGTTCTTCCGATGTCATCATCTCAGCCGTCGGAAAAATGGCTTTTGGTCTGCAAGTACAGAGAATTCCGTATTTTTTGGCATGACGAGCGACTTCAATCATGCCGGAGGGTAGACCATCAATCGACTCCGGATTAAACCGGTTTAATTGTTCGATGTACAGAGCGGCCGTCTGCGGGTTGATATTTTTTATCGTAAACAACATCTGATTGATTGTTTTGTTCATCCGCCAATATACCGGTGATTTTTGAGTCGCCGCCGCGAGCATCTGTCCCGTAAAACTCGCACGACGCATACCGCGTTCAACCCCATGCGTCCATTTGAAATAGTCGAGATGGGCCATCCGGATCTGCATGTCTTCTTTTGTGTAGTGGACTTGAATCGACTTCCCCGTCGTCCCGCCTGTTTTCCCGAGAATCGGAGCCCGAATTTTGGCATGGATGTCTGCATTGCGTGTCCGCAAAAGTTCCTTACTCAAAATCGGAATCATTTTTAATTCCTCGAGTTGCTGTAAAGGTAAGGAAATCTGATGGTTTTTAAAAAGTTCTTGATAATAAGGACTGTAGGCCTGACAAAATGCTAAAAATTGATTCAATCGCGTCAATTGTTCATTTTGAGCATGGACACGGAACCGCTCTTTTTCTTTTAATTCTTGAAATCGTTTTTGATAAACCGGTCCGTACCGTTCTTGAAACAATACCCGACCGTAAATCGTTGTTAGGATGTTTTGAATGAAAATCGGCGAATGAAAATAAATCGATTGCTTGAGTTGCATACGTCCACTCCTCTCACGTTTCAGTGGCGATCCGGGTCCCGTTAGTCACACATTTCCTGTTACTTACATCTTATTTCCAGCGCCCGTCCCATTCAATCAAATCTTAATAAACAAGCTTAGCTTTTATTCGGATACCGTTTTATGATAATAAACTTATGTCACAAACATCTTTTTATGATTCTTTTTTTATTTTTAACTTTGTCGATCGATACGTCGAACAGATGATTTCCCACAAAAAAGAGAGTGAATCGGGGATTCACTCTCTTTTGGCATGGGTCACTTGATTTTTCAGTGATGAATAGTTACTTCATCTGCCCCAAATGATCGGATCTGAATTGCTCCGAGTGCCAATTTCAATTCTCTTGCATCCAATTGGTCGATGACTTCGATGATCGTCAAAGTCGTCCGTCCATTATACAGCTGGACGAGTAGTTGACGTTCCACTTCAATTACTTGATTATCAATCGGTTCAGCCAACAATTCTTGGTAAAAAAACTCACCTGACTCCGGAAAAAAATAGTCACTGAATAATTGCAACAGTTGTAGATTGCCGGTCGCTAAAAACAAGATGGCTTGAAACGGATGTTTCACCCGATTGCGTGTACTCAACCGTCTTAAAAACATTTGATACCGTTTATGATGTTGTTCATCTAAGAAACAGACTCCATTCATCTTCGTCCCTCTCCCTAAACTAAAAGTAAATGTGCAGATTTCCCTGCTGCTGCCTTCTTGATTCGCTCCCTTTTTCCTTTTCCCTGTTTTGCACTCATGAAGCCTGTTATTTCTTTAAAACACATTGGAAGGGATTATGAACGGAATGATTCGGGTAAATTCATCAAGTAGTGCTAATCAAGGGGGAAAACAGATGACTCAAACACGTAAACGACTTGCGCTCGCTGGTGCAACGGGATATATCGGACACAATCTCTTAAACGAGTTAAAGAAAAAATATGATGTGATTGCTTTATCGCGAAACGGTGATGACAAGGAAGATGAGACACATGTCGAGTGGCGTTCGTGTGACTTATTTTCGCTCAACGATACGATTGACGGCTTAAAGGGCGCCGATATCGCGATTTATTTGGTCCATTCGATGATGCCGTCCGCTAAATTGACACAAGGCTCATTTGAAGACATGGATTTAATTTTAGCCGATAACTATGCCCGAGCGGCAAAAGAAAATGATATTCAACAAATCGTTTACTTAAGCGGCATCATTCCCGATGAAACAGAAGATTTATCCCGTCACTTGAAAAGCCGTTTAGAAGTAGAACGGGTCCTTGGTGCTTACGGGACGCCCGTGACGACGATCCGGGCTGCCTTGATTGTCGGTCCAAAAGGGTCTTCTTTCCCGATTTTATCGAAACTCGTCAAACGCCTTCCTGTGATGCTGCTTCCGGAATGGACTCGGAATCAGACTCATCCAATCGCCTTACCTGATGTCATTCATGCTCTAGGAGCAAGCGTCGGACGGGAAGATCTGAAAAATCGGGCCATCGATGTCGGTGGACCGGAATCGATGACATATAAAGAAATGATTTTAAAAACTGCGGAAGTCATGGGTAAAAAACAACCCACATTTGATTTGCCGTTGATGACGGTTAATCTGTCCCGTCTCTGGGTCACGTTAGTGTCAGGTGAACCGAAGGAAACCGTATATCCGCTCGTCGAGAGTATGATTCATGAGATGGTCGCTGATCCGGATAAGATGGTTGATGGTATCAGTGACGGAAAAATCACCTTTGAGGAATCGGTTCGAATGGCGATCAAAGAAGAACAGGAAGAAAAACAGCAGAAAAAAGGGTCGGGTCATGCTTCGAAGAAGCCGACGTCACTCGATGTAAGATCCGTTCAACGCGTTCGTCTTCCAGAAGGTAGAGATGCAAACTGGGCAGCCGATGATTACGTCGCCTGGTTGTCTGCATTCGCCAAACCTTTCCTGACTTCACATGTAGCCGATGAGACGCTCGTTCAGATTCATGTTCCTTTTATTGATTCACCGTTACTGGAATTAACAAAAGAACCGTTCCAAGATGCGCAACAAGCCACGTACCGGATCACCGGCGGACTATTTGCGCAAGTGCAAGAGGACAGTAAAGGACGGATCGAGTTTCGACAAATACCGGGTTCACAAGAATGTCTGATTGCCATCCATGAATATGTTCCTGCGTTGCCGTGGATGATTTATAAATCGACCCAAGCCAATATCCATTTACTTGTCATGTATCTGTTTAAATTGCATTTGCTCCGCCTTATGCAAACAACGGAAAAGCGTCCGGATGAGTCCGAGATGATTGTTCCGGAAACAACTGGCTGACCGGCCACAAATCTCCATTTGACTGCAACGGTTTGATTTCTCGTCTCTGAGAAGTCAAGCCGTTTTTTGAATCGTATGTAATACAGACCGCTTCCATCAACGGCTTTTTCATATCGTTTTCCTTTTTTCATCATAAACCATTTTTGAAATTTCGTCAGTCTGGATGCGTCTATGCTAATCCAAGATGAGAACTTGCCGATGAACAGATGACGGGACTAAAATAAGCGTGCTACACTGAAACAGGATTGTTAGAAAGGGGTTTCATTGGCATGCGCTCATTTGAAGAACGGTTAACCAATCATATCGAAGCGACCGCGCTTCTCACAACACTTATTCAGCCTACATCGGATCAACTCCGACTCGATAAATTAGATAAATTTTCAACAAAATTGCTAAAACGTGAATTTACGATTGCCTTTGCCGGTCATTTTTCGGCTGGAAAATCGAGTATGATCAACGCCTTGACGGGGGAATCGATTTTACCGACCAGTCCGATTCCGACAAGTGCGAACATCGTGACGCTACAACAGGGTAAGCAAGACGCGGCAATCGTTCATTTTCATGACCGCCCTTCTGTTAAACTGGCATCTGCTGATTTACCACACCTCGAGACATTAGGTCGTGATGGAACCGTCGAGCGGATTGACATCACGCATGCAGGCTCTACCTTGCCAAACGGGCTCCTTTTAATGGACACACCCGGCGTCGACTCTGTGGATGATGCTCACCGCATCTCGACAGAATCCGCCTTGCACTTAGCAGATCTGATTTTTTATGTCATGGATTATAATCATGTCCAGTCCGAGCTGAACTTTACGGTCACACGTGAGTTACTTGCTTCGGTTCCCGAATTGTATCTGATTGTCAATCAAATTGATAAACATCAATCAACTGAACTGTCCTTCGAAGACTTCAAACGTTCCGTTTTTCAATCGTTTGCGGCACATGGTGTCGAACCAAAAGGGATTTTCTTCACTAGTCTGCGAGACATAGCACATCCGGAGAACGAATTTGCGACCGTCAAACAATTGGTCGAACAGAGTATCCGGGACGTTCAACCAAAACTGTTACAATCCGCCGCTACGACGTTAGAAGCGTTACATGTTGAACATGTCGCTTATCTCGAGACGCGCATTGAAGAAGCGGAACAAGCCGTACAGGAACACCTGACACCGGCAGATCAACGAAATCAGGAGGCCTTATATTCTGACCTGCTACAAGTCGAACAGCAAATCCGTCTGATGTCTCCGGAACAATGGGTCAGCCGCTTTTCGCAACATCGCGAAAGCCTGTTGCGCAATGCCACATTGATGCCTTTTGAGCTTCGTGAGAAGATGACACGTTTTTTAGAATCACGGCAAACGTCGTTCAAGGTCGGATTTTTCAGAAGTACAAAGAAAACGCAGGCGACTCAACAGCAGCTCGCTGACGAACTATTACGGGCCTATCAGTCCGTCGCGACATCGGAAATCTCCTTACACCTCCGGAAACTGATGAAACAATCCTTGTCTGAAGCCGGCTGTCTATCTGATCAGCACGCCATGTCAATCGATCATTATCTGCTCGACCCACCATTACGGGTCATCGAAGACGCCCTGCAAGAAGGCATCACCATTACGGGTGAGTCCGTTTTACAGTTTACGAATCGTGTCGTCAGCAATACGAGTGCGTGGTATGTCAAAGAAACCAACCAGTGGCGCGATGCCATTCGAATGGAACTCGAACAAATGGACGGAACCGTCTTACAGGATTTACGGAACAAACAAGACACGTTGCGTCAGAAATGTGAACTGCTGACTGTTGCACGCGAAAGCCGTCAAATGCTCAAGACGTATCTGGAACAAGCGGACACTCCGACAAGTACACAATTAGATGCCGCCCACCACCAACTGGTGACGTGGCGACACGCATTAATCGAGGCAGAACAAACGTTAGTACCGTTCACACCGATCGATATGGAACAGGAAGTGGCCGTCACAGCTGAAGCACCGGCGTCGGACAAAGTGAAACAAGAACGGACCTATTCACTGGAAGAGATCGAACAGATTCAAACGATTCTATCGGGTGTGACAGGTTTTGAGGAGACTGTCACCTATCTGAAAGACAAACTCACACGTGTCTCCTCGAGTACCTTTACGATTGCATTATTCGGCGCATTCAGTGCCGGGAAATCGTCTTTTTGTAATGCCTTGCTCGGACAAGCGGTGTTACCGGTCTCCCCTAACCCGACGACCGCATCGATCAACCGGATCAATCCTGTCAGTTCGCATCATCCACACGGAACGGCGATCATCACGTTTAAGTCCGAACAGAACTTAGTCGAGGAATTAAACGACGCGCTCCGCGTCTTCGATACATCGATCACGTCCTTATCCGAGGCCGTCACTTGGATTCAGGCGCAACCGGCACAGCGTCTACGTGACGTTTCCATTTTACGCGCCTTCTTAACCGGTTATCCGTCAGTCCATCCGTTCATCGGTACGACACAAACCGTCGATCAGAAGGCATTCACCGATTATGTCGCAAAAGAACATCTCAGTTGTTTTGTCGATGTCATCGATTTGTATTTTGATAGTCCGTTGACGCGCCTCGGGATTACATTAGTCGACACACCGGGTGCCGACTCGATCAATGCTCGTCATACGGATGTTGCCTTTGAATACATCAAGGATGCAGATGCGATTTTATTCGTGACGTATTTTAATCACGCCTTTGCAAGAGCCGATCGGGAATTTCTCATCCAACTCGGACGCGTCAAGGATGCGTTCGAGCTCGATAAGATGTTCTTTATCGTCAATGCCATTGATTTGGCACAAAACGAGTCCGAAAAACAGGATGTCTTACATTATGTCGGGACCGAATTACAACGGTTTGGTATTCGAGCTCCCCGATTGTTTGGTGTCTCGAGTCTACAGGCGTTGGCAGAAAAACAGATGGGGCACGATCATCAATCAGGGCTCACTTCATTTGAATCCGCATTCCATCAATTTTTAGAACAGGATCTCAAAGGACTTGCCGTACAAGCATTGTCCGACGAGACCGAAAAAACCGTTCATCGGTTGCAGCAATTGATTGAGCAAACGGAGTTCAACATCGCCCGAAAAGAAACACGACTTGACGAACTTGATGTCCTGGCAAATACGATCGAGACCCATTTCTTAGACCGCCGCGCAGATTTGCTTCGTCATGCCTTGTTTGCTGAAATCCATGAACTGTTACATCATGTCAACCAGCGAATCTATTACCGTTTCCCTGATTTCTTCAAGGAAGCCTATCACCCGATCCGCTTTGCGAATGCAACGAAACAGCATGCCCTACAAGAAGCCTTACTCGAATTACTCGGTTTCTTAAAATATGATTTTGAACAAGAGTTACGGGTGACGCATTTCCGAATTGACGGTTGGATCAAATCCGCCATCGAGCAGCGGTTCCAGGAAGAGGAAACGTATGCGACGAAGTTGAATCCTTCGTTCCAATTAGCGCCTTTCGAACCGCTTTCGATGCCGACGATTCCTTTCACAGGCCCATTCCAAGACGCGACGCCGTATCAGTCTGTCAAACAATACTTCCGCAATACCAAAGTCTTTTTTGAACGGAATGAAAAGGAACAACTCAAAGAGGCCTTGATTCAGTTGACGAAACCGGATGCGACAGCGTACTTGGAGTCCGAGGAACAACGCCTACGTGAACTCGCCCATCATCATGTTCTCGATCTACTTGATGTGATGTATGAGGCCTTACGTGACACGTTGCAAAAACAAGTCGACATGGAACGGCACAGCTTGACGACGACGAGTCCGCTCGAACAATTCCAACAGGCCCGCTCTCGCATCAATCAACTTGTGCAAGCAACCCGTTCTTAACAAAAACGAGATCATCCTCATACAAATAACCCGAACCAGTCAGCCTCTCAAGCAGGATGACATGCGTTCGGGTTATTTAGCGATCTGTATCTCGATCTGTCGGATGCGGCCAATATGATTTGAAATAATGTAAGACGTATGCGTGCACATGACGAACGAGCGGCCGTTGTTCGACACCCGCTACATGATTTAACGAGACATCCCATAACATCGGCGGATCAAAGGGTAGAATCCGAATGTCTTCCGCGTGGTGGAATCGTAAGATTGGTTCAGGAAGGATCGAGACGACATCAAGTTCTTGCACCATCCCGATCAATAAATCCCACGCTCCTGATGTAAAAAAGATCTGTGGTTCGACCTGAACGTTTCGGAACTGTGACAAAATTTGATGATGCAACATAAAACTATCGTTGAGGATAACTAACGGTTCAGCTGCCAAATCTTGATAGGATACGTTTTGGCGCTGACTCAAGGGATGACTCGGACGGACCGCAACGACGACCTCATCTTCAATCAAACGAAATCGCTCCATCCCATAGGACTCGCCCGGCTCGATTAAAATCGCCAAGTCCAGTTCTCCGAGTAATAAACGACGTTTTAGTTCAAACGCCCCTTCTTCAATCACGTCCAACTCGATGCCCGGATGTTCCGCCATCAATTTCGGAATGAGTTGGGAAAACAGAACCGGTAAGATGACCGGTGGAATCCCCAGACGGACCTTCCCGCGAAGCATACGGGAACGCTCGTGGAGATGCTCCATCATTTGTCTATGCACTTGTAAAACGTGTAATGCGTCATCATAAAACTGTTGACCGGCATCCGTCAGACCCGTTAGTCGCCCGTGATGTCGCTGAAACAGTTCGACTTGCTCTAGTTCTTCAAATTCCCGGACCAGTTGACTGAGAGCCGGTTGCGAAATCTGCAAGTGCTTCGAAGCGCGTGTTAAGTTATACGCATGATCGACGATCGTCGTGAAAAATCGTAATTGTCGAATATCCACCTGTTTCCTCCCTCACTCATCAAACCAATGATTTTTTCTGAAATAGATCACCATTCCGATCGAAATGATTGCCATTCCTCCTAATGTAAAAAAATAGCCGTATCTCGTCGTCAGTTCCGGCATATGTTCAAAGTTCATCCCATAAACCCCCGCGATAAACGTCAATGGCATGAAAATCGTCGTAAAGATCGTCAACGTCTTCATGATATTGTTCATCCGGTACGAGTTGAGCGAAATAAAATTATCACGGAACTCTGAGGTCATCTCCCGATTGTATTCAATCATCTCATTGAGCTTAAGCAGATGATCGTAAATATCTTGGAAAAATGCTTTTTTATTGACATGAATGGCAAGACGTCTTGATTCAACGACGCGATAGAGCAAGTCGCGCATCGGCAGGATGGTCCGTGCGACTTCTAACAAATCGGATCGAATATCAAAGATGTCTTCCATGATCCGTTTATCATTGCCACGTTGTTCGTAGCGTCCTTCGAGTGAAAAGATTTTATCTTCAAGCGTATGGACAATCGGAAAATAGCCATCCACGATTTTATCCATGATTTTATGGACAATCTCGATCGTCCAGTGTTCGTGGTCACCATGAATCCGTTGAAAGGCATTGAACACCAAATCAATCTCACTGGACGGTTCCTCATGATAGGAAACGACGTAGTTTTCATTCGCAAACAGATTAATCTCTTTTCCTTTTAACGATTCGTTATCTAATGCGTGTAAAACGAAAAAACTGTATCCCTCATAATATTCTAATTTCGGGCGTTGTAAATATTGGAAACAATCTTCTAGAGCAAGTGGATGAAAATCAAAAGCGGAGACCAACTGTTGTTTTTCTTGTTCCGTCGGTTGATTAAAGTCGACGAAATACCACTTGATGTCTGGTGAATGAAGACGATCCAAATGATCATCGACTAGTATTTGATGATCGGTCGTCACAAGAAGACAGCGAATCATGGACGTTCACCTTCTTTTCGTTAATGTTCATTTAGTATCGCAAACAATCAATTTAATTTCCATCAAAAAAAAGACTATAGCGTGAGACGCTACAGCCTTTCACATTTATCCTCGTTCGAAATAAAAACCATTCCAGTAGACGTGCCGATACGTAAACTCTTTGCCACTTTTTGTCGTCACAAGCATCTCATCTTCCGACACAACAGCAATCTTAATCGGTGTCTCACCATGATCGGTGAGAAAATTTAAGATTTCAAGATGGCGATTCAACCACAAGCGACGACGGAACCAACGAAAACGACTAAACGCGGCTGTAAAGTGTAAAATCGATAACAACATGATGACTAGTCCGAACGGTAATGGAATATCAAATAACGCAATCAAATAGAAATCTGCGATGATCAGGAAAACGGATAAACCCATCTCGGTCATCTCCATAAAAGACGCTTTATACGTGGCAAAGTATGTCATGACACGAAATAACAGGATGACCGTCAAATAAGGCACGAAATAAAGACGAAACACACTGTCCGACCCACTGTTGACATACATGAGTAAGGGTAGGAAGAAGAGCAACTTCCAAGTTAGGATGGCGGAATAAAACAAAGTGTGATCCGTGTAGCGTTTGCGTACAATGGCGCGACTAATGTTCATTGCCTTCCCCTCCTTCATTGATGACTACATGCTCGAGTCGATGATGTAGGGACATGATGCCTATAAGGGTATCTTTCCTAATTAAGCAAGTTCTAATCGTAAATTTCGCGTGAAATGTAGGTTTATATTCAGTATACGAAATATTCTGACAAAAAGTTTTGTTTTCCCATCATTCCCCATATTTAAAATGTTTTCGAGGGGAACTATACTTTGATTTGTCGTCGGGTGTTTTTTTCTTTAAACTGAAACTAGATTATTAAGAGAAATGAGATGAAGAACATGTATAGCCATATTGTTGTTGGTGCAGGTATTCTCGGGACATCAACCGCGTATCATCTAGCGAAGCAAGGCGCATCCGTCTTACTGATTGATCGAAAAGAAGCCGGTCGTGCCACACACGTCGCAGCAGGAATCATCTGTCCCTGGATGACACAGCGTCGAAATAAGGCGTGGTATCGATTAGCAAATAACGGTGCCCATTATTATGACACCTTGATTCCAGAACTTGAGGCCCTTGGTGAGACTACAACCGGCTACAAAAAAGTTGGAGCCATCGCTTTACACGAAACGTCAAAAATCGACAAGATGCAAGTCATTGCGGAAAATCGTTTTCCGGAGGCACCTGCGATTGAACAGATTGAGCGTTTGACCGCTGATCGGGTTCGCAACATGTTTCCGTTGATCGAATATGTCGAGGATGCCTTGTTCGTCTCTGGAGGAGCCCGCGTCGATGGACGCGCGCTACGCGCCGCCTTAGAACGTGGTGCCATCAAACAGCAAGCAACGGTGCTGGAAGCCGATGCGTCGTTAGTCGTCATTGACGGTCAAGTCAAAGGTGTCCTCATAGACGAACAAATTCATTATGCCGAACACATCATCTTAACGGCAGGGGTCTGGGTCAATGAATTACTGGAACCATTACAGACACGTCTTGACATACGTGCTGAAAAAGGACAAATTCTCCACCTGGATATTGCAGCCGACGACACTCAACATTGGCCTGTTATCATGGGACAACGAGGTTTATATCTTGTCTCGATTGAAGATGGAAAATTAGCGTTAGGTTCAACACACGAAAAACAACTTGACTACAATCTACAACCTACCGTAAAGGGAATGTATGCCTTGTTGACACGCGCCTTGCCGGTTGCGCCAGCTTTGGAAGAATCGAACATTAACGAGATGCGCGTCGGGCTCCGTCCCTATACAAGTACGTCCTTACCGATTATCGGAAGACTACCGTCCCATCCGAATGTCCTTGTCGCAAACGGACTTGGTGCTTCTGGATTAACGATTGGTCCCTATCTCGGGCGCGAACTGGCGAAGTTGGCATTAGGTGAAGAACTCGACATCAATCTCGACGATTATCTTCCTCATTGAATGATCAACTGCCCATCTGTTAGACCTAAGTAGTTAGTTATACCCGTTTTAAAACAAGAACAAGCGTTCTGTTCAAATTAGAATTAGAAGGAGATTATGATGTGTACCCGATTAAACCCTTGCTGACATTAGAACAGTTTCAAGCACTAGACATTCGAGTCGGTACGATCCGTTCGCTTCGTGTTTCGGATGATGAACCCGCTTTGCTTTTCTTATCGATTGATTTTGAAGCCTTTCAACAATCCCTGTTCTTAGATTGGAAAGAAACTCGTTTTGAGTACGAAGAGCTCATCGGCAAGCAAGCACTTGTTGCGCTCAATGTTCCTGGCATCGTCGCCGGTTCTTTCGGTCGCATTCTGGAATTAGGTACGCTTGATCGACTCATGCCTGTCTTAGCCTGTCCGGAGCATCCGATCCCGGACGGAAGCAGATTAAGTTAAGCGACAGACAAACGACCATCCGTCAGGGCATGGTCGTTTGTCTGTCATCGTGATTTTTCTAGATAATGTACGCTGAAGTGCTCCCTCGCATCCGTAAAATACTTGACCGGTGTAAATCCATTTTGGTTTGCCAACAACTGAAATTCTTCGATACTGTATTTATAGGAACTTTCTGTATGGATCGTTTCCCCTTGTTTAAACGTAAACGTCTGGTTGGCGACCGTCACGAGTTGATCGATCCGACTTTTGAGATGCATCTCGATGCGGCCGAATTCTTCATTATAAAACGCAACATGGTCAAACAAAGCCAAATCGAATGTCCCGCCAAGCGACGCATTGATGTGTCTCAAAATATTCAAGTTGAACCGGGCCGTGATACCGGCCTCGTCATTGTAGGCTTGATGTAAAACAGCGGCTTCTTTTTTTGTATCGATTCCAATCAAAAATCCATCACCTTTTTCTAACAATTGAGACGAACGTCTGAAGAAGTCAGCTGCTTCTGCTGGGTCAAAGTTTCCGATGGTCGAGCCGGGAAAAAAAATTACTTTTTTTAACTTGTCTTCAATCGGTAAGCGTAAAGGTTCGGAATAATCACCACAAACCGCTTTGATTTGTAGATCGGGATAGTCCTGCGAGAGCTGGTGTGCCGATTGAATCAAAAATTCTTTCGAAATATCAATGGGCATATACGCCTCCAGTTGGTGAAGTGAGCTGAGCAGACTTTTAATCTTTCGACTACTCCCGCTCCCATACTCAATCAATGTATGGACTGGTCCGATACAATCGGCAATCGCGGTTTGATGCTGATACAGGATGTCGAGTTCCGTCCGAGTCAAATAGTATTCCGGTTGGTGGGTTATTTGCTCGAACAACTCTGACCCCGCTTGATCATAAAAATATTTTGCTTGGAGTGTTTTATGGACTTGCGAGAGCCCGTCTAAAACTTCTTTACGCATGTTGTGTTGGTTCGTATACATATCATAACTCTCGACCTGCTGGCTCACTGAACATCACCCGCTAATCGAATGCCACTGAACTGCCAACGTTTATCTGGCGGAAAGAAATTACGATACGTCTCCCGGATATGATCATCGGGAGTCACACATGCTCCGCCCCGAAGTACCATCTGGTTACACATGAATTTTGCGTTGTATTCCCCTAACGCCCCTTCCAGTGGACGATTTCCAGGATACGGCGCATACGCACTCGCCGTCCATTCCCAGACATCCCCAAACATCCCCTGCATTTCCTGTGCACCTGAGATGATGGGACTAGGATGATAGGAACCTCGTCCCATCAAGTTACCTTGTTGGTCGACTTGACGCCCAACATGTTCCCACTCGGCCTCTGTCGGTAATCGTTTCCCACACCAACGGCTATATGCATCTGCCTCGTAAAAACTGACATGGCAAACGGGTTCATCCAAATCCAACGGCTTCACTCCATTCAGTGTGAACATCGACCACGTTCCTTTTTCCTCTTTCATCCAATATAAAGGTGCTTTCCAATTTTGTTGCTGGACGACATGAAAACCGTCAGACAACCAGTGTTCAGACTGGTCATAACCTAAAGCTTCGACGAATGCTAGAAACTCACGATTGGTAACGGGGCGAGTTGCCAGTTCAAACGGTTCGAGCCAGGTTTTATGAACCGGATTTTCATTATCAAAGGCAAACCCTTGCCCATCATGACCGATTTCAACAAGCCCGCCTTCAAATCGTTTGAACTCCAGTGGAACAACAGGACGATCGTCCCGTTGAGATTTTTCTATTTTTTGGTACGCAGGTAATAGCGGATTGACAAAAAAATTATATTTGACGTCCATCAGAATCAATTCTTGATGCTGCTGTTCATGTTGAAGCCCCATTTCAATCAACTGCTCAATGACTTGCTGTTCGGACTCGTCTCGTTTTTGTTGTAACAATGACAGTACGGCTTGATCGACATGTTCCCGGTACGTAAGCACTTCTCTGACGGTCGGTCGTGACAAGACCCCACGCTGATGACGGGGTTGATACGGACCAATCGAATTGTAATAAGAATTAAACAAGTAATTGTAAGCCGGATGAAACACTGTATACTCGGCATCGTATTCTTGAAGGATCATGCGTTCAAAAAACCATGTCGTATGCGCGATATGCCATTTGGGTGGGCTGACATCTGAACTGGCTTGAATCACAAAGTCCTCTTGCTCTAACGGTTCGATCAAAGACAGTGTTTGCTTCCGGACAGCGGAAAACTTGTCTACTAAGTACGTCGTCGTTTCCAGTCTCATGCGAGGCACTCCTTTAATTGGATTTTTCTGAAAATATACACCATTCACTTTACCCCTTTCCAGACAAAGTAAGCGTTATCATTTTTAAAGGACGGTTTGTCAAATTAAGTGCAACACTTCTTCCGTGAAGACCTCGTATGCAGTTTTCCAGTTGAGACATTTTCGCGGTCTCCCATTGATCCAGGCGATCGCTTGAGCGAGTTCAGAACGACTGACCTTTCCGAAATCTGTCCCCTTCGGGAAAAATTCACGGAGAAGACCATTGGCGTTCTCGTTACTCCCACGCTGCCAAGAAGAATACGGATCCGCAAAATACATCGGTACGCCTAACGTGTCACGAATTCGTTCATGACAGCTAAACTCTTTTCCACGATCTGTCGTCGCAGTTTGGAATGTTCCCGACGGGAAGTAAAGATGCAATACTTGAATCGCAGACTCCATCGATTGAGCGGACCGATCTTCCATCGGTACAGCGAGATAAAAACGGCTCTTTCGCTCGACGAACGTTGCGACACAGGCTTTGGATTTCCCTCTACCCGAGACAACAGTATCAAGCTCCCAATGTCCGAACGTTTGGCGCCCTTTGACGTCAGACGGACGTTTACTGATTGGCAGTCCGACGTTAAAGCGTACACGCGTCCCACGTGGTTTCTGACGATTTCCGTTTTGTCGCAGGCGTACAGCATCCGCCTCGGCGCGGCCCGTTAAGATCCAGGAGAAGATTGTCTTTAAAAGGCAA
>NZ_MOLV01000002.1 GCF_001870785.1 Exiguobacterium sp. KRL4 | reverse complement strand
GAAGCGATGCGGCGCGATGCGGCGCGATGCTTGTCCCAGGAAAACGATTCGAAGCGAACAAAAAAGCGATTCTTCTCGATAAAGAGAAAAACCGCTACTTTGTCTTCAGTCTGAAAGGAGACCAAACTGGTCTCCTTTTACAAGTCATTATTTTTTCGGTGATTTCATTGAACCACTCATTGAACGCATCACTTGGTTGACTTTCTTTTGTGATGGCTTTTGACCCATTTGCATCATCAATGTCTTAATCATATCTTCGTTGATTGGTGGGTTTTGCTCCAAATAGTTCATCATGTATCGGCGAGCGATATAGAAACCAAGGGCGACACCAGCTACCAAGCAAAGAAGGGCAATTAAAATCCAAATCCATGTAGCCAAGTTGCTTCCTCCTCTAACTTCAAACGTCGCTTTTTACTATACTATAATTTAAAGCCTTTGCATAGATAATGCAAAAAAAAGGTGCGCGTTTGCGCACCTTTCTTCATCAACCGAGCTGCTTGACTGTGTTCAAGACATTTTCAACAGACATGCCGTACTCTTTTAAGAGAAGATCTCCAGGAGCAGAAGCACCAAAACGATCGATTCCGATGACTTGACCTTCTGTTCCTACATATTTGTACCATCCGAGTGAAGCACCGGCTTCAATCGCAAGACGCTTCGTGATGCGTTTTGGCAAGACCGATTCTTTGTACTCTGCTGATTGGGCTTCGAATAATTCCCATGATGGAAGTGAGACGACAGCAACCTTTTCACCGAGTTGTTGTTGCGCTTCGACTAACAGATGCACTTCAGAACCTGTTCCCATCAAGATCGTATCCGCTGTTTCGATGTCACCTGCAATGACATATCCACCTTTTTCAGCGCCTTCGACCGTCGTACCTTCAAGTTCTGGTAATCCTTGACGTGTCATGACGAGAAGTGTTGGTTTGTTTTTCGATTGGACCGCTGTTTTCCAAGCCGCAATCGTTTCTTTTCCGTCTGCCGGACGATAGACTGTCAAGTTCGGCATTGCACGGAAACTCATCAAGTGTTCAACCGGCTCGTGTGTCGGACCATCTTCTCCAACGGCAATCGAGTCATGTGTCAAGACGAAGATCGACTGGATCCCCATCAAAGCAGCTAAACGGACAGCTGGACGGAGGTAATCCGAGAAGACGAAGAATGTTGCACCGTAAGGAATGACACCACCGTGTAACGCCATACCGTTGACAGCTGCTGCCATCGCGAACTCACGGACACCAAACCAGATGTTACGACCGCTTGGATCGATATCGAAGTCAGCTTCCCCTTTGAGCATCGTGTTGTTGGATCCTGCTAAGTCAGCTGATCCACCGAAGATCGACGGGATGTTTTTCGCAAGGGCGTTTAAGACTTCACCACTTGTCTGACGTGTTGCTTTTTTCGATGTCAGATCATATGTTGGTAAATCTGCTTCCCAGTTGCTTGGCAGTTCGTTGTTGATCGCTTGAACGAGTTCAGCATGCAATTCCGGATGTGCTGATTTGTATTGCTCCATCTTGTCAGCCCATGCTGCTTCTGTATCAGCACCACGTTTGACGATCCGCTCTTCGAACAAGTCTTTGACTTCGTCCGGCACGTAGAATTCTTCGTGGTCCCAGACGTAGCTTGCTTTCGTCAACTTGATTTCCGCATCTCCGAGTGGTGCACCGTGCGAAGCAGATTTCCCTGATTTGTTTGGTGAACCAAATCCGATGACTGTTTTGACTTCGATCAATGTCGGTTTTGTTGTTTCTGCTTTTGCCGCTTCAAGTGCTTTTGAAATCGAATCGAGATCCGTTCCATCTTCAACACGAATGACTTGCCAGTTGTACGCTTCAAAACGTTGTTGAACGTTTTCAGAGAACGATTTATCAAGATCACCGTCGAGTGAGATGTCATTTGAATCATACAGGACGACCAGTTTACCAAGACCTAAATGTCCTGCAAGTGAAGCCGCTTCTGCTGAGACACCTTCCATTAAATCGCCGTCTCCGCAAATCCCGTATGTGAAGTGATCCACAACGTTTAACTCGTCACGGTTGTATTTTGCTTCCAAGTGACGTTCTGCCATCGCCATCCCGACAGCCATCGCGATGCCTTGTCCGAGTGGACCAGTCGTCGCATCAACACCTGCTGTGTGACGATACTCTGGATGACCTGGTGTTTTCGAATTCCATTGACGGAATGACTTCAAGTCATCCATCGCAAGATCATAGCCTGATAAATGGAGGAGTGAGTAGAGAAGCATTGAACCGTGTCCTGCTGAAAGTACAAAACGGTCACGGTTGAACCATTCTGGATTTTTAGGGTTGTGGTTCATATGATCCGCCCATAATGTAAATGCCATCGGTGCTGCACCCATCGGCATTCCCGGGTGACCCGAGTTCGCTTTTTGTACTGCATCAATTGATAAGGTACGAATCGTATTTACTGCTAATAATTCTACTGTTGTCATGTTCGTCAAAACAATCATCCTCTCTCTTTTTCACAAATTCCTTCTCATTTTAGCATATCAAGAAATGTGATACAACTTTTCTAAATAGTATGTCACATTAAAATGAATGCGCTCTCTATTGCCGTTTTTCGAGTACTTTCGGAAGACACATTACCTGATTTTCATCAAAAAAAGCTACCCCGCTCATCCATTGAGCGACATAGCTTTTGTCTGATTACTGTTTGTTCCGTTCTTCTTCTTGTGCTTGCTTTAATTTCCCCGGCGTAACGTCCGTTCCTTCTTCATCGACGATTTTGATACCCATCATCTGATTTTTGAATGAACCACGGAAAGCTTCCAAATACGCTGTTCTTAGTTCTTTTTGTTCTGCCGTCTCCGCATCCGTCAACGGCTCGACTTTTGATTTATTGGCTAATTCATTAATCCGGTCTAGTTGTTCTTGTGATAACATGATATCCCTCTTTCTGTTGACTCGACATTGAGCATTCAATAGTAATCTTACTGTAAAAGAGACGAAAAAAAAAAGCAAGTTTGATGCGTCGTTCGCGCATCCACCTGCTTTCTCATTCGTAAGAATTGACGACTTCTTTATATTCCAGGTAACGACGGTTAACGGTGGCTTTTGAGATATCATGCCCCATGCCTCTTAGCGTGACGGCAATATCGGCAAACGTCAGTCCTAAGTCACGTAATCGGACGATTTCTTCAATCGGTACTTCTTTTCGGCTCCGACCGGCATTCTCACCTTGACGATTGAGGTTCTGTTCGGGACGGAATCCATTTTCGACCGCCCGTCGCATACCACGAGCAATTTTTGCATTATGCAGTTTCCGTTGGTACTCTTCGACAAGCGAGACGATCTCAAGGACCATCGCTTCGGCATCGGCTAGTTTATATTCGCCATCCGACTCCATTGTCATCAGTTGGACGTGATGTTTTCGGAACGTATGCAAAATCGCAATCTTCGCATTCCCACGTCCAATTCGTGTATCGTCCGTTACAAGAACGGCATCGACCGTTTGACGCGTCACGTAGTCAAGGACGGTTAACATCCCTTCCCGATCGACGTCATAACCACTTTCTTTTTCCGTGATGATATCCACGATTTCAAATCCTTTTGTTACAGCGAGTCCCGACAGTTCTGATCTTTGTCGCTCAAGCGAACTATCTTGTGCTTCTTTTTCCGTCGAGACGCGACAGTAGATTACGACTCTCATACTACTTCACACCCCTGTTCGTTCATTCACACTACCAACTTTTACAGTTTGTCATTGTTGTGCGATTGGTACAACGATTTTGTTTTTCGAAATAGTATGGGTCGTCTCTAGTTCATTGTTCTCAATCAACCATTTGACATATTCTTGATCGGTCATCGACCCATCGTTATAGACTTTTGCGACTTGTTCGACCGTCGCATCTTGGTCGACCGTAACGGATGCCGTGAGTAATTGATCGACCTTTTCATCTGGTCGAGGAGTGAGAAGAAAAAGGATGAACGCGAAGCTAAGCGTATAAAAAACAATGGAAAAGGCATGGGTACGAATCGTATGCATCATGATAAATCCCTCCAATTAAAAAATGATTTAGAATAGATGTTCTCGGAACAATTGTTCGCATAACTCATCTTAAACCAAGAACCAGTGTTCGGTCAACATAAAATGTCGAACAATTGTTTGTACGCTCATTTGTTCTATGTTATAGTGATTTTAGAAACATGTATTCCTATATCCTACAAAAACCAATCCGGAAAGAGGTGGCAATTCATATGCGGAAAATGTCTAAACGGCAACAAGAAATCCTTGACTATATCATCGCTCAAGTGAAACTGAAAGGGTATCCACCTTCAGTTCGTGAAATCGGTGAAGCTGTTGGTCTTGCTTCAAGCTCAACGGTACACGGTCACTTGGATCGTCTAGAAAAACGCGGACTGATTCGCCGTGACCCAACTAAACCACGTGCGATTGAGATATTGCTTGATAAACCTGATGAAGATCACGAAGCCATCGTTCATATTCCCGTCATCGGGAAAGTAACCGCTGGATTTCCGATTACAGCAATCGAAAACATCGAAGAACATTTTCCGCTTCCGGCTCACTACGTCGGGAACGAGAACGTCTTCATGTTGACGATCGACGGTGAATCAATGATTAACGCAGGGATTCTCGACGGTGATCGTGTCATCGTACGGCAACAGAACACAGCAGAAAATGGTGAAATCGTCGTCGCTATGACCGAAGATAGCGAAGCGACGGTCAAACGGTTCTTTTTAGAAGATCAACAAGTACGTCTTCAACCCGAAAACGATTCGATGGACCCGATGTATTTCGATAATGTCTCGATTCTCGGTAAGGTCATCGGCGTATATCGGACGATCCACTAAGCGAGGGACCAGCTGAGCTGGTCTTTTTTTATGCCTTCTGGAAACGTACATGATACAGTAAATACCGTCGCCTTGGCAGGTTACGTTGCGTATTCGGTCGCAACGCAGCAGACGGATTGGTTACCTACCGCTGTCGGCATTGCTGTCGGCACACTTTGGCTCTCCCCTGACTTGGATTTAAAATCAGAGCCTTATTATCGTCTCGGACCATTTCGAGTGCTTTGGATGCCGTACGTCAAAATCATGCCACATCGCTCGATTTGGTCACATGGTTTGATCATCGGTGATGTCATCCGCCTGTTATATAGTGCAGCTTTTGTCATTCCTTTGGTGTTTTTGGCACTGTATACAAAAATCATCGCCTCAGAGACGGTTGATTTTTGGTTTGAAGCAATGCCCGCTTTCATCATCGGCATCATCGCCGCCAGTACGATTCATATCGTTCTCGATCATTCCAACAGCTTGTTCCGGACAAAAAAGAAACGAAAAAAACGCCGCTAAGACCTTTTGATTCATTTGTAAAATGAACAAAAGGTTTTTTGTTATCCAAATTTTCATATTTTTAAACATAAATTAAGGAAATTTCATTTCTAATTTGCAATTAATTGTATTGAAAACGTTATCAATTCGGAGTAGTTTTAAATAGAAAGGCCATTATTCACTTTAATCCAAAAGGGAGGGTTTTTGCATGAGTAATTTTACAAGCGAGCTGATTGGAACGATGATTCTGATTTTGCTCGGAGATGGTGTCGTTGCGGGTGTCGTCTTGAAGAAGACGAAATCGGAGAACAGCGGCTGGATCGTCATTACGTTTGCCTGGGGTCTCGCTGTCATGACTGCAGTTTATGTTGCAGCCGCCAGTGGTGCCCACCTTAATCCAGCGGTCACTTTGTCGCTAGCGTTAAACTCTGACTTACCATGGGCAGATGTACCCGTCTACATCGCTGCTCAGTTAATCGGAGCCTTTATCGGTGCGGTACTCGTTTGGCTTCATTACATGAAACATTTTGAAGCGACAGATGACCAAGCTGCAAAATTAGGGGTTTTTGCAACAGGACCAGCAATTCGTCATACCGGATCAAACCTTGTTTCTGAGATTATCGGGACGTTTGTCCTCGTTTTCGGAATCTTGGCATTCGGTGCCAATTCGTTCGCCGACGGACTCAATCCGTTAATCGTCGGTCTACTTGTTGTCGTCATCGGTCTATCGCTTGGTGGTACGACAGGTTATGCCATTAATCCGGCTCGTGACCTCGGTCCACGGATTGCCCACGCCATCTTACCAATCAAAGGGAAAGGTTCATCGGACTGGAGTTATTCTTGGATTCCGGTCGTCGGTCCATTCATAGGTGGTGCGATTGCCGTCTTCCTTCATCAAATGCTCTTTTAATTGACTGCCGGATTTCAACTCACATTTCAAGGGGGATTTCAGAATGGAAAACAAGTATATCTTAGCACTTGATCAAGGTACAACAAGCTCACGTGCCATCATCTTCGATCATGATGGTCATATCGTCAACTCCGCACAACGGGAATTCAAGCAATACTTCCCGCAACCAGGTTGGGTAGAGCATGATGCCAATGAAATTTGGGGTTCGATTCTTGCAGTCATGGCAGATTCACTTGGATCGGCTGATATTAAGCCTAGTCAAATCGCAAGTATCGGAATCACGAACCAACGTGAAACGACGGTCGTCTGGAACAAAGAGACGGGTAAACCAGTCTATCACGCACTCGTCTGGCAATCTCGTCAAACATCCGGTATCTGCGATGAGTTGAATGCCCAAGGACTTAATCAAAAATTCCGCGATAAAACAGGTCTATTGATTGATGCCTACTTCTCCGGTACGAAAGTCAAATGGATTTTAGATAATGTCGAAGGAGCGCGCGAGCAGGCGGAAAACGGTGAACTACTGTTCGGAACGATCGATACGTGGCTCGTTTGGAAACTGTCTGGCGGAAAAACGCATATCACGGACTATACGAATGCTTCACGAACATTGATGTATAACATTTACGAACAAAAGTGGGATGATGAATTACTTGAAATCCTCACGGTTCCGAAATCGATGTTACCAGAAGTCCGTCAATCCAGTGAAGTGTACGATAACACCGTTCCATATCACTTTTTCGGTTTTGAAGTTCCAATCGCTGGTATCGCCGGTGACCAACAAGCTGCCTTGTTTGGTCAAACGTGCTTCGAACCAGGTGAAGGAAAGAACACCTATGGAACAGGTTGCTTCATGTTGATGAACACCGGTGAAAAAGCTGTTTCTTCGGACCACGGTCTTTTGACGACAATCGCTTGGGGCGTCGACGGTAAAGTCGAGTATGCACTCGAAGGATCCATCTTCGTTGCCGGTTCAGCGATTCAATGGTTACGTGACGGGTTACGGATGCTGAAAAATGCCAAGGATTCGGAAGGATATGCTTTGAAAGTCGATTCAACAGAAGGCGTCTATGTCGTCCCTGCGTTCGTCGGACTCGGCGCTCCGTACTGGGATAGTGATGTCCGAGGAGCCATCTTCGGCTTAACGCGCGGAACGGACAAAGAACATTTTGTCCGGGCGACACTTGAATCACTTGCTTACCAGACACGCGACGTCTTAACGGCGATGCAAAAAGATTCGGGCATCGAGCTGAAAACATTACGTGTCGACGGTGGTGCCGTTTCGAATGACTTCTTGATGCAGTTCCAAGCGGACATTTTAGGTGTCCCGGTCGATCGTCCAGAAATCAACGAAACGACGGCACTCGGTGCCGCTTACCTTGCCGGTCTAGCCGTTGGGTACTGGAAAGATAAAGCAGAAATCAAGAAACAATGGAAACTCAACCATCAGTTCAAACCAGAGATGGAAGAAAACGATCGTGAACAACGTTATGCCGGTTGGCAAAAAGCGGTGGAAGCGACGATGGCGTTTAAACCAAGCAAAACAGAAGTCAACGCGTAACTCGTTGTACCTGACGTTCTTCCAGTGGAACGTCAGGTTTTTTATACTCCATGAAATAAGCGTGCTCCGTCGTTCTGGAGCACGCTTATTTTGGTCTTTTATAAGAGACATTTATCCAAATTCAGACTTCACGCCAGTGACGATTTCGTCTAACGACTTGGATTGTCCGCTTAAGACTGCTGCTAAAAAAGCACCTTCGACAAGCGGAGCCTCGACGAACTGAACACTCCGGTCCCCACTGTATAACTCGAGGGCAAGTTCTGCGTTCATCGTCGCTGAACCGATATCCGTTAAAATCAATCCGTCATCGGTCAGTTCATTCATCGTTTCTTCGATCCGTGATGCATCGGTCCCGATAGTACCATCCGCAAGCCCTGCTGCGAGCAACACCGGCGTATCTGGTGCCATCTCAGCCAATAATTCTTTTAGACCAGCGGCTAACTTCTCGCTGTGGGAAACTAAAATCAAGTTAATCATCGAAGCACCTCCACGATGGATCGTAATAATAAGGCACTCGACAGCGAACCGGGATCCTGTACCCCAATTGTCGCGTCTCCAAAATACGAAGCCCGTCCCTTCGTCGCGACCCGTTCTTTCGTATCGACCAACGCTTTATCCAGTGCTTGCTTTAAATCAGCTTCCTGTTCTAAGGCTTCATAAAACGGTGTCCAGATATCGACCATCGTTTTTTGTCCGAATTCCGATTTCCCACGCATTTTAATTCCGTCCGTCGCTTCTTTAAAGGCAGCTGCCAACTCTTCCCCTTCCGCTTCTGTTTTTCCTTTGAACGCTCCCGCAAATTTGACGAATGCCGTCCCATAGAGCGGTCCGGAAGCACCTCCGACCGTCTTGATCAACGTCATCCCGACTTGTTTTGATAACGCGCCGAGATCTTCATAATCTGTCTGCGCTTCGAGTTCCTTTTGAACCGCCTGAAAACCACGGGACATATTGATGCCATGGTCACCGTCACCGATTTCACGATCCAGATCCGTTAATTCGTCTTTATGCTGTTCGATTTGTTTTGCTGCTTCGAGTAACGCGTCACGAAATGTTTCCGTTGATAACTTCATCCGTCTGCACCTCTTCTAGTTAGAATCCAATCGCGTTTGTTTTAGCGTCCAAGTAGCCGACCAGTTCATCGTCAACCGGGAGCAGGGTGATCGAGAAACCATGCATCTCAAGCGATGTCATATAATTGCCGACGAATGGTCGGACGATGTCATACCCTTTTGCCTGCAGTTGTTCCGCAACATACTTATAGGTGATATACAATTCCGATACCGGCGTTCCACCCATCCCGTTCACCATCACGGCGACTTTTTTGTCTGATACTTCAGCTGTGAGTCGATCCAGTAATTCCGTCACGATTGCTTCGACGGAGGCAATCGGTTTGCGTTCAAGTCCTTTTTCCCCGTGAATCCCAATCCCGATTTCCATCTCGTCTTCATGCAGATCAAAACCAGGTTTCCCGCTTTCCGGCATATAACAAGGTGACAAAGCCATTCCGATCGAGCGAACGCCGGCAATGACTTTTTCCGCGACCGCTTTGACTTCTGCTAACGACTTACCTTCTGCTGCCGCAGCTCCGGCAATCTTGTGGACAAAAATCGTCCCTGCAACACCGCGACGGTCCTCTTCTTTTTTGATTGCGATATCATCATTGACGATGACCGTCTCGACTTCGATGTCTTCTAGCTCGGCTAAATCTTTTGCCATATCGAAGTTCATGACGTCCCCAGAATAGTTTTTGACGACGAGCAAAACTCCTTTTCCGCCGTCTGCCGCTTTGATTCCTTCTAAGACCATATCCGGTGTCGGTGACGTGAAGACTTCTCCGCAAACCGCTGCTGCGAGCATCCCGTCTCCAATGAATCCTGCATGGGCCGGTTCATGACCACTCCCCCCACCAGACACGAGAGCGACTTTCCCGTTCAGTGGTTCTTTTCGTTTGATGACATTGACTCCGTCGACTTTTGCATAAAGATCAGGATGTGCTAAAACGAGACCATCGACCATATCTGACACAAACCGATTCGCATCTTGCATTAATTTATCCATCTTGAACGCTCCTTCGTCTAACGAATTTTTGCCGTACCATTTACTCTTTACCACCAATGGACACGACTTATGTCAAGGAAACATATGAAAATATTGACCAGTTTATTTCCAAGCGGTTTCGTTGATGCTATGCTGATAACACATCACAATGAGAGGGGGTACCTTACATGGCAAGTTCATTTCAAGCAGGTGTCAAAGCTTGTCTACCGACCGTTCTCGGTTATCTCGGAATCGGTTTTTCTGCCGGTATCGTCGGACGCGCTGCCGGACTCAGTCCACTCGAGATTGGATTGATGTCGATCCTGATTTATGCCGGTGCTGCTCAATTCATCATTACAAGTCTACTGTTACTAAACAGCCCTTTTTCTGCCATCATCTTGACGACCTTCATCGTCAATTCCCGACATCTTCTGATGAGCATGACGCTTGCGCCTCGAGTCGCAAGCCGTAATCGATTTGATCAGTTTGGGATTGGTGCCCTGCTGACGGATGAATCGTTTGCCGTCGCCATGAATACGTCACTAAAACAAACGATCGATGCCAAATTCATGCATGGGTTGAATCTGACCGCCTACTTCAGTTGGATTGCTTCGACTGTCCTCGGTGCACTCGTCGGCAGTTGGTTTCCTGATCCGGAACGGTTTGGACTCGATTTCGCCTTGACGGCGATGTTCATCGGTTTACTGTATCTCCAGTTTGAAAGCGAACGATCACGCGTTGTACTAAATGCTATTCTGCTTGTAATGGTTTTCGTTTTGTTATACATATCGATGCGTTATCTGTCACCAGAGCTCGCTGTTTTATTCGCGACGATGACAGCCGCTAGTATGGGAGTAGTGATCTCACGATGGAAATCCGTTTAGAACTATTAGTGCTCTTTGCCGCCTGTGGACTCGTTACGTTGATTCCACGGATTTTACCGTTTCTTTTGATGCATGGTCTGACATTACCCCGTCTGTTGACCGATTGGTTGTCGTTCATCCCGATTTGTTTGCTAAGTGCGTTGTTTTTCCAAAACTTATTAGTCGCACAAAACAGTGATTACCCAAGTCTTTCGTTTCTCCACCTTGCAGCTTCGATCCCGACGATCCTCATCGCACTGACAAGTAAAAGTCTTTCTTTCACCGTCATCACCGGGGTCCTGTCAATGGCGTTGATCCGCTTTCTGATATAGAAGTCGCGTGAAACAAATGATCACACAAAAAAAGACGAGGGTAGCGGATTTAAAATCTGCTACCCTCGTCTGTCTCAAGTGCCACGTTCAGGTCATTCCTTCATTAAGCCGACACGTCCGCGTAGTGCGGTGTCTGCTCAAACTCCTGGATTGTCGATGTAGGCCTCAATCTTTTGATGTTTGCGTTTCAATTCCATCAGGTTTTCCTTCGTTCGTAGGATAAGGCGCCACTCGGACATCCGTCGACGACCCGTATCACGTCTTCGACAGGTGCCCCTCCTGATTCAATCCACGGACGTTTCTTGACATCAAAGACGGTCGGCAGACTCTTGACACAGTAACCGGAATGGATACAGACTTCAGGATCAACTAGACGGTGATTTCTTTTCCCACGTAAGCCTTTTTCATTCGAAATGCCTTCTTAGATAAAAAAACTCCAATCTTCTATTTTTATTCTGTAAAGTTTACTATATATAATTTTATTTGACATCACTCTTACTTTTTCTATGTATAATCTAAAATTTTATAATTAGTATTTCAAATAAATATATGTTTGAAAAATAGAGCATTTGTTTTTTTATCATAATAACTGTTTCTTCTTAAATGAAGATATATCAATTTCTAACCTTTGATTGTAAATCCGCCCTTTAGGTAGTTGATCTTTTGATGCATAAAATAACAAATGAAATTCATTTTTTAAAAATTGCACTATGAAAATATCATCAAATTGATTTAAAGTTCTTATATTTAATGAAACAAAGCCACTCTTTTGAGCAGTCGTCTTCACGCTGATACGTCTTCCATTACTCGTTACATCAAAACCATGTTGGTTAGTCACATGAGCTAATTTTCCTTTAGTATGTATAGCGCAATAAAACTCTCCCAATCGACCAATTAAATGACGTAATTCTGTCGCTTCACAACCAAGTACGTTCATTTCAAATCTTAAAATATCCATATATTCTTCAAACAGTTCGATTATATAGTTACTTTCAAGCGGTTGCGGACTTTCTATACTAGTTGATGATGAGTTTATCGAAAGATTCATTTGTCCGTCTTTCCACAAACCCACCACTTGATCTTTATTAGATGTACGCGTACGTGCATAAATTAAGCCACTATAGTTGGCATGCTCACCAATATATTTGTACATTCCTTGATTCAGATACACAAACAAATGTTTATTAAAAGCAATTCCTTGATTTGATCGGTTGTAACAATAATCAGATAGAATCACACTATCTTTATTCGTTCCATATTTGTGAAACAACTCTTCCTTTATTTCATTCGGAGTTATAATTTCTTCTTTTCTATGTTTTAAGATGGTTTTGAGCTGTTCATAAATTGAAATACGTTTATTCATTATCATTATCCTTCCCCAAAAAAATAAGGCTAAGAAAAGCAATACAGAAGCGTATTGACCATCTCTTAGCCTATTCATTCATTTTTTTATACTTAGATTAGAACAAGGATTAGAACAAGACCATGTACTGATCGCGTTCCCATTCCGTGACTTGCGTCCGGAACATATCCCATTCGATTTCTTTGAGTTCCACGAAGTGCTCTGCGATGTGCTCGCCAAGTGCGTGCATGACGACATCATCCGCTTTCAGAACTTCAAGTGCGTGGCTGAGCGTTGACGGAAGATCATCAATGCCGTTTGCGACACGTTCTGGTTTGTCCATCACGTAGATGTTACGGTCGATTGGTTCAGGTGCTTTTAGGTTGTTTTTAATACCGTCAAGACCTGAAGCAAGCAATGTCGCGAGTGCCAAGTACGGGTTCGCTGCCGGGTCGACTGAACGGACTTCGATCCGTGTCGAGAGACCACGTGCTGCCGGTACGCGGACGAGTGGCGAACGGTTACGGGCTGACCATGCGACGTAGCAAGGTGCTTCATAACCTGGGACGAGACGTTTGTACGAGTTGACCGTCGGGTTACAGACTGCTGTGAAGGCACGGGCGTGCTTCAAGATACCTGCCGTGAAGGCACGGGCATCGTCAGACAGTTGCATGTTGCTGTTTCCTTCATCGAAGAAGACGTTTTCGTTTCCTTTGAAGAGGGACATGTTGGCATGCATCCCTGAACCGTTGACACCGTAAAGCGGTTTCGGCATGAATGTTGCGTGAAGGTTATGTTTCGCTGCAATCGTCTTAACGACAAGCTTGAATGTTTGGATGTTATCCGCAGTCGTGATCGCATCGGCATATTTGAAGTCAATCTCATGTTGTCCTGGTGCGACTTCATGGTGAGATGCTTCGATTTCAAAGCCCATGTTCTCAAGTTCAATAACGATTTCCTTACGGCAGTTTTCACCGAGGTCGACTGGTGCGAGGTCGAAGTAACCACCTTGGTCATTTAACTCAAGTGTCGGACGACCGTTTGCATCCTTCTTGAACAAGAAGAATTCCGGCTCAGGACCAACGTTGAATGAAGAGAAACCAAGCTCTTCCATTTCTTTAAGTACCCGTTTGAGTTGACCACGCGGATCTCCAGCAAACGGTGTGCCATCCGGATTATAGATGTCACAGATGAGACGTGCGACTTTACCAGTTCCATCTTCTGTCCATGGGAAGACAACCCATGTGTTGAGGTCTGGGAAGAGATACATATCTGATTCTTCAATCCGGACGAATCCTTCGATTGACGAACCATCGAACATCATTTTATTATCAAGTGCTTTTTCCAATTGGCTTACTGGAATTTCAACGTTCTTGATCGTACCGAGGATATCTGTGAACTGCAAACGAATAAAACGTACATCCTCAGCTTTAGCGATTTTCATAATGTCTTCTCGTGTAATGATGCGACGTGTCATGTGACAAATCCCCTCTCCGGTTCTTTTTTATATGGTAACAAGTGCTTACTTGAAAAATCGTCCGAGCTCACCTTGGATGAGTGACGTTTTTCCATGTCGCCCTGCTTCCTTCAATTCATTTTTCAGGAGTTTATACAGTTCGCCATCAGATAATTCCGGACGCGTCTTGACGACGGTTTCCGCAACACGTTCCCGTTTGACGAGATCATTATCAAAAATCATCTTGATCCCTGCGATATTTAGTCCCTGATCCAAATATTCCTTGATCGACAGCAAACGATCGACATCGTTAAACGAATAGAGGCGACGTTTCGTCTCTGTCCGCTCCGGCTTGATCAATCCCTGTTCTTCATAATATCGGATTTGTCGGGCAGATAACGCGGTCAACTCTTGAACGACTCCGATGGGAAATAGTGGCTTGGACTGTCGTGATAAGTCTGCCATTTCGTTCCTCCTTTTTCCTTACTTCATGAGAATAAACCTCTGTAAGGCAAGTTGTCAAGAGATGTAAGGAAAGTTAACATGACTTTCTTACAAGTCAGACGACTTGGGGTAACAGAGGTCTTTTCACATCAAGCTAATTTTTTAAACCTGTTGCGGTTGAATCAATTGTTGTTCCATCAGTTGATTGACGGCAGAGACGATGGCAATCTTGACGTGGCTGTAGGTCAATCCACCTTGGACATACGCTGTATACGGCGCCCGGATCGGACCGTCTGCCGATAACTCAATTGATGAACCTTGAATGAACGTTCCGGCTGCCATGATGACATCATCTGCATATCCCGGCATATAATCCGGAATCGGCAAGGCTTGGGCATTGACGGGGGACGCCGCTTGAATCGCCTGACAAAAGGCAATCATCGGCTCCGGTGCATGGAAAGAGACCGCCTGGATCAAATCCGTCCGTTCTGCTGCATAGTGCGGTTCTGTATCGAATCCGAACTGTTCCATCATGCTCGAGGTGAACATCGCCCCCATCAGTGCCTGACTGACCGTATGCGGGGCCATGAAGAACCCTTGATACATGTCCTGCAGCGAATAAAGCGACGGACCGGCCTCCGCACCGATTCCCGGTGTCGTCATTCGGAACGACGCCCGTTCAATCAAATCCCGGCGTCCGACGAGATAACCGCCTGTCTTCGCGAGTCCGCCACCCGGATTCTTGATCAGTGAGCCGGCCATCAAATCCGCTCCGACATGGGTCGGTTCGATCGTTTCAACGAATTCGCCGTAACAGTTGTCGACGAAGACGATGACGTGCGGATGTTGCGCCTTGATGGCTTCAATCGCTTGACCGATTTCTGCGACCGGCAAGCTCCGGCGTGTCGCATACCCTTTTGAACGCTGGATGCCGACGACCTTCGTCTTGTCCGTGATCCGGGCGAGCACGGCCTCAAGATCAATCGTCTCCGCCTGTTTCATCTCGACGACGTCATACGTGACACCGAGTTCTTTTAACGAGCCGCGGCCGTCACCGCGGATCCCGACGATTTCTTCCAACGTATCGTATGGCTTACCGGTGATGTACAACAGTTCGTCGCCCGGCAACAAGAGACCAAATAACGCGATCCCGATGGCATGAGTGCCGCTGATGATTTGTGCCCGGCACAGTCCGGCTTCCGCCCCAAAGACCGATGCATAGATCCGTTCGAGATTGTCGCGTCCTTCATCGTTGTAGCCATAACCGGTCGACGGCATGAAGTGGAAATCACTGACTTTATGCTGACGAAACGCGTTTAAGACGCGGAACTGATTCTGTTCCGCGACTTGTTGCGCCTGTTTGATTCCTGGTGCGATTTTTTCTTCCGCCCGTTCGACAAACGGACGGATCGTTTCATAATGCGTTAACTCCGAAAACATGATTAGATTACACCTCGTATTTTTTCAATGTCGAGTACAGTCGTGTGTCTTTACGTAAAAATCCTTTTAAGATCACGGACCCGTCCTCTTCATACTCTTCTTTTAAATTCATCATCACTTCTTTTGCCGGATTGTAATGGACAAATGCTTCGACCGGAATCCGGATCTCGAGGTATTCGAGAATCTCACTGATCGCTTTTTCGATTTCGACCGTCAAGCGTTCGATATCCGCCGGATCCAGTGCTGAAATCAATAATTTCCCACCTGTGAACAAGTCCGTCAACTGGTCTTTTTTATTAAAGACCTCGAGTTGCGGAATGTCACCGGCACCGAGCTCATCCAGGACATCGTTTGTCGTCTGCATCTGATTGAGATAATGCTCGCTTGATGCATCGATGACATGGATGATCAAGTCCGCTTCGAGGACTTCTTCAAGCGTCGAGCGGAACGCGGCAATCAGTTTCGTTGGCAAGTCTTGAATGAATCCGACGGTATCCGTCAGAAGAATCTGACCGCCTTCCGGCAAATCAAACTGACGTGTCAACGGATCAAGCGTCGCGAACAATTCATTTTTTTCGTACGTATCGGCATGCGTCAATCGATTAAAAATCGTCGATTTCCCGGCATTCGTATACCCGACGAGTGCGATTTGGAACGTCTGGTTTTCCTTCCGGCGTTCCCGGTACCGGGCGCGGTGGGCGACGGATGTTTCGAGCTGTTTCTTGATTTCATCAACACGACGACGAATGTGCCGGCGGTCGGTCTCAAGTTTTGATTCACCGGGACCACGTGTCCCGATTCCGCCACCGAGTCGTGATAACTGGGTCCCTTGTCCACTCAGACGGGGTAACAAGTAACTCATTTGAGCGAGCTCGACTTGCAGTTTCCCTTCCCGTGACTGGGCGCGACCAGCAAAGATATCTAAAATCAGCTGCGTCCGGTCAATCAGTTTGATGGATTCCGGATCTTCGAGGGCAATCCGGATGTTTTTCATCTGTCCCGGTGTCACTTCAGCATTAAAAATAATTAAATCCGGTTCGAGTTCCTCTGCTAACGCAACGAGTTCCTCGACCTTCCCTTTTCCGATAAACGTACGGCGATCGATCGATTGGCGTTTCTGATCGAGTCGCCCTACCACGACGGCGTGCGCAGTCGTAACGAGTGCTTCAAGCTCCGCGACCGATTCTGCATAGATATGATCTGGTACACCGGGGAGCTGACAACCGACGACGATGACGCGTTCTGACATAAAATCATTCCTTTCAAAATAAAGACATTCTGCGTCCCTAATCATACCACATGCACTCTGTCCTCTGAACTTTTTTGGACAGGAAACATCCGTTCGGTTTATGATGAAAGAAAGTCATCCTACAGGAGGTCCGTTATGGCACGAGAACGACTCGACTACACCTTACCGGAATTCATTGAACGGTATTTATTTTTCCTCAGCGCGAGCGGCAGACAAGACTCGACGATCCGTCGTTACCGCTACGATTTGATTGATATCCACCGGTACATGACCGAGGTCGATCAACCGCTCGAGACGATCGACGACTTCAAGGCGATTCCGCTTGAGACATGGAAAACGTTCATCAATGAGTACTTGATCGAAGAAAAACTGTACCAGCAAGCGACCGTCGCCCGGATTGTCAGTGTCCTCAACCAAGTCAACTATCAAATCCGTCAAACGAAGGCAAAGCTAATCGAGTACGCCCAACCGTCCCATGAATTGACACCGGGTCACGTCGCCTCGCTGGCTGAATACGAACAACTGATCCGGACGAACCGGTCCGACCGGGGATTGACCGATCATCAACTCGTCGCCCGTCCCTATTTGATCGACCGCAACGAGTTGATTTTACGGCTCTTCTACCGTTACGGCCTTCGGGTTCATCACATCATCGGTCTGAAGATGCAGGATTTGAATTTCGCACAACGCGAGATGACGGTCCACGACCGGCTCGGCAATGCTTACCTGCTACACCTCGAACGTGACGATCAGGATCTGATGTTACAGTATCTAAAAACGATTCCGGAACCGGTTCGTCCCCGCTATCATTCGACCGATCCGTTTTTCGTCGCGTTTGATTTCTCACGAATGACTTTTCGCTGGGTCTACAGTAAAAACGCCCCGAAACAATTGTCGATCGTCATGATCACGAAAATGATGCGTCAGTTAAATGAACGCTCGGACAACAAACGGATTATCACCCCGTCGATGTTACGCAATAGCTTTATTCTCGGGACCTATCTCGAGGAGTTGACGAAGGATGAACGGTTGACGAAGACCTGCCTGTATAAAGAAGTCTCACTGAGACGGTATGCCGACGCGTTTGACGAATTAAAAGATTTACTCTAACCAAAAAAGGACAACGCCGAGGCATTGTCCTACGAGTAGACGGCCCCCCGGCCGTCTTTTTTAACGTGTGACTTCTTCCGTTTCCGTCTCTTGTTCATACAACGTCACATTACGTGCCGGTGCGAACGTCGAGATGGCATGTTTGTAGATCAATTGCTGTTTGCCTTCCGATTCTAAAATGACCGTGAAGTTATCAAACGATTTGATCAATCCCCGTAACTGATACCCACTGATTAAAAACACTGTCGTCGGAACCGAATCTTTTCGTAACTGATTTAAAAAATAGTCTTGAATGTTATACGTCGCTTTCATAAGACCCCGTGCCCCCTCTATTTCATCTGTTTTTCTCTTCAGGCTACTCCGATTTAACCGCTTTCAGAAACCCTACTGTTCTATCATAGATAATTTTGAAGTTTTCTTCAAATGAAAGCCTTCCCATTTCAATCCAAATGCCGTCGAATTGATGACGGAACCAGGTTAATTGCCGTTTTGCGAACCGTCGTGTATTTCGTTTAAGCAAATCGACAGCCGGTTCGAGTGGCACTCCTTCTAAAACAGGCATGATTTCCTTATAGCCGATGGCCTGCATCGCTTTTGTCTCACCGTAACCCGAAGCAACCAACTGATTGACTTCTTTGACCAGTCCTTGTTCGACCATCAAGTCGACCCGTTGATCGATCCGCGCATACAACTGCTCCCGGTCATCCATATGTAAGACAAACAACAAGCTCTCATAAAGACTCGGTTCACTGCCGGAGACTTGCGTTTGCCCGCTCATGGCGACTTCAATCGCCCGGACGACCCGTTGGATATTGTTCGGATGGATCGCTTCCGCCCGCTCTGCATCAAGCTGCCGCAAGCGATCATGGAGCGCCTGCGCTCCTTTGATTTGCGCAAACTGTTCTAATTCCTGCCGTAACGCTTTATCTTCTGCCTGGACAGTAAATTGATAATCATACAAAATCGCCCGGATATAGAGCCCCGTGCCACCGACGATGATCGGTAACTTACCTTTTTCCGCAATCTGATTGATCACCGCTCGGGCCAACGTCTGAAAACGCGCGACACTCATCTCGTCGTCCGGATTGACGAGATCTAGTAAATGATGCGGAATTCCTTCCATTTCTTCGTGCGTCACCTTCGCTGACCCGATGTCCATCTGTTTGTAGACTTGAACGGAGTCACCCGAAATGATTTCGCCGTTTAATTTTTTTGCTAATTCAATGCCTGTCTTGGTTTTTCCGACGGCGGTCGGTCCAACGATGACAATGACGGGTTGTTTACTCATGAGATCACCATTCCTAGCTTCTACGTGTTTGTAGTCAGTGTATCATATCTGCCTCCAGATCAGACACGACAAAAAACCGTCTCCTGTAAAGAAGACGGTTCGATGAGTTCTATTACACGCGGCGAATGAAGTCGTCGTATACCGCACTAAACACACACCATCCACAAATGACTAAACCTGTCAGCATAATTCCCCAATCCGCCATTTTTGGCACCTCCTCTGTTGTCTTTAGATACCTTTTGACAATTCTCTGAGTTCGTAAACCCTTTCCAGCAGGTTTGACACCAATTACTGGAATCGCTATGATAAAAGTACGATTGTTACGTAGCGCAGAAGCTGACCTGCATCGGCTTCTTTGAGAAGGATTCCCTTCTTGATTCCAGGCGTATGCCCGCCATATGCCAAAAAGCCCCTTTTCCATACCGGAGAAGGGGCTTTTTTGTCGTGTGTCAGTACATATCTTTTTGTGTGAAGTTCCAGAAGGCGACAATCAACGCCCCAACCGTCCAACAAAGTAAGACGGCGAGAGAAAACGGTAACGTCATCCCTTCGATCGGTGGCGCTTGTCCATCGAGGTAGTTGATTAAACCGAAGTTGACGTTGACGAGGTACTTCGAACTCGTCCAACTTGAACCAAGTGTCGTCAACAGAGTTCCTGAAATCAAGACTGCCATCATGATTCCGATACCCGTTGCTGTGTTTTTGACGAGTACGGAAACCATCAAGGCAATCGTCGCAACGACTGCCGTGACGATCCAGGCCAGTCCCACCGCCATCAACAAGTATTCCCACATCGGAATCGTATGCACGAATTCGGTCGAAAACGTTCCGCTTGGCGAGGCTTGGAATCCGGTCAAAATCGGTGCCGTCCAGCCGTCATATCCTAGGACGATACCGGAAATCGCATAACAGACGGCGGCAGTCAAGGCCATCAGCATCGACGTATACAACAGCGTCGTCAGCCATTTCGCCATCAAAATCTTCCAACGCCGGACGGGACGCGACAGCAAGGTTTTGATCGTCCCATCATTTTGTTCCCCGCTGACGATATCCGCCATGATGACGATGATGAAGAGCGGCAGAATCAACGTCAATCCTTGGGAGAAGAAAATCCGGATGAAGGTCGGTGCTCCCGGATAGTTCGGATTGATATCATTATCGAGATAGTATTGGTTCTGTTTTAAGTCAAACTCGAGAAATTGTCGAAACTCATCTTGGATACTGCTTGAAGCTAAGCGGTTTTGCGTATCGACGATATCTTGTTGCAATTCGACCCGCCAGTCGAGTGTGCCCTGTTTCTTGATCTGTTCTTGAATGTCCCGGTACTGGGCATACGTAAACATCGAGACGAGGACCACTAAAATAATGGCAACGACGGCAAACCGTTTTTTTGAAGCAATCTTCATCACTTCGTTTTGAACCAATCCAATCATGTTCGGGTTACGCAATATGATCTCCTCCTGTCAATGTGATGAAGAGATCTTCAAGCGTCTGGACTTTTCGTTCGATCGTCCAGACTTCGACACCCGCTTCAAACAGTTGTTTGTTCAAGGATGGTGTCTTACTGGCATCCATTAAGGTATGGACGGTATTGGCATCGACGATTTCCGAGACTTGAACGTCAGGAGACGCCGACAAAATCTCGTTTGCCTTGAACGCATCATCGACACGCCAATCGACTCCCGGCGCCAAAGACTCGACCAATTCCTTGACCGTCCCGACTTGAACGATTTTCCCATAACTCATGATCGCGACACGATCCGCGAGCATCTCGATTTCAGCTAAGATATGGCTCGACACCAAGACGGATAAACCGGTCTCGTCGACTAGTTTTCGAATGAATTGACGTAAATCCCGGATTCCCATCGGATCAAGTCCATTTGTCGGTTCGTCAAGAATCAACACATCCGGGCGACCAAGCATCGCTTGTGCAATGCCGAGACGTTGACGCATCCCAAGAGAATACGTCCGGACCTGATCATCGACCCGTGCCGTCAAGTCGACTAAATCAATGACTTCCTGAATCCGTGCCTCGTCGACGTCCGGCAACATCCGTGAGAAGACCTGCAGATTTTCGCGTCCTGTCAAATATTTATACAGCTCCGGGTTTTCAACGATCGAGCCGATGCGTTGCATCGCTTGGACAAATTGTTTGCGCACATCAAAGTCGCAGACCGTAATCTTGCCTGATGTCGGTTTGATCAGACCAACAAGCATCCGGATCGTCGTCGTCTTCCCCGCACCATTGGGTCCGAGGAATCCGAACACTTCACCCGGGAAGATTTCGAACGAAATATTGTCGATGATTGTTTTCTTTCCAATCACTTTTGTGACTGATTCTAATTTTACAGTTGGTTTCACGTCTCTCACCTCTTAGTATCTATTCTAGCGGAATAATGAATGATTTACCTTATCGGAACACTTCAAAACCGCACATTTCGAAAAGTTTTGCTACAATCATAGTAACAGCAAAAGGAGGAACGGTTCATGAAACGATATGTTTGGCCACTTTTTTTAGTAGTTTCTCTTATTCTAACGGCAGTCTTCGGGTACGGTTTCGCCAGTGCCTATAACGATGTCGTCAATCCCCCGAAACGGGCTGTCTTGACTCCAACAAAGGAAGAACCGGTCAAAAAAGGCGGGACATATGTCGCGCTTGGTGACTCCCTGACACGTGGTGTCGGTGCCTCAAACGGAAACAGCTATGCTGCGATCGTCGGACGGAAGCTCGTCAAAAACGACCGTGTCGAACGTTTTCAAAATCTTGCCGTCAGCGGTGCCCGGACGGAAGATCTCTTAAAACAACTGGAACAAAAAGAAGTCCGCCGTACGTTGTCCCAAGCAAAAGTCATCTCGGTGACGATTGGCGGAAACGATTTGTTCAACCGTGGTGAAGGTGTCGCAAACTTTGATGCAAAAAAAACCGCAGCAACGATTGAAAAGGCTCAAGACAATCTGGCGAAAACGTTCAGCATCTTACGAAAAGAAAATCCGGATGCCGTCATTTTCTATGTCGGACTCTACAACCCGTTCCGCGCGAACGAAAATGGTGCTGCCTTTGATAGCATCGTTCAAGAATGGAATGCTAAATCACGGACACTCGGAATTAAACACGATATCGAAGTCATCGATACGTTTAATCTCGTGCGTGACGTCAAACGTGATCTTTCAAGCGACCAGTTCCACCCGAACGACGCGACGTATGAAGACATCGCCAACGCAGCAATCCTTGCTGTCGAAAAACGTTTCTAAGAAAATAGCATCACACAAAAATCCGAACGATCCTGGGCTTTCTAACGCAGGAATCGTTCGGATTTTTTTAGAAGTCTGGACTTACTTCAGCCGTTTTGCAAAAGCAATCAAAACCCATTGGAGTGGCAGACGGGCCCAGAGTCCCCAAGCAGGCAAGTTTTTCCCATTGATGGGTTTCGGGTTGACCGCCATGTTGATATTTGCCGGTAAGACGGCATATAAAAAAGCAGGTAACGTCTTACGAACGATATCAACACCACGACCCGACAGCAACATCAGACCATACAATACTTCGATGATTCCGGTCAGTTGGACGAAAAAACGTTTGAACGGGATGAAAGCGGGCATAATCTTAACAAATCCCTTTTCGTTTCGAAAATGACCGATCCCGGCAAACAGCAAGCCGCCACCATACAGCACGCGCAGTACATACTTCATCTGAACATCTCCCTTTGTGACTAAGTGTGTTACTTAAGTACGAAACACACTCAGTGTACCGAACTCCCTGACTTCCCTCAACTGTTTGAGATTGTCGACGAATTGTGGGGAATGATGAGGCATTTCGGAAAAACGACCGCAATTCCATTTCCTTGAATTAAATCTGATACATTACGTATAGATAAAAACAACACTTGAAGGGATGGATTTCGATGGCAGGAAAAACAAGACAACTTTTACCCGGACTAACTGGAGGTATCATCGGTGCCGTACTTACCGCAACGGTTGCCTTTCCGATTTTAATGGATCAAGAACAACAGGTCGCGGATACGCCACTCTCAAACGGCATGCCAAAACAAGTCTCGACGACGACCAGTGATCCCGTGACGAACGCCGTCGCGACGGCGCAAAAATCTGTCGTGACGGTCACGAATTATCAGACTGGGAATTCGATGAACGAGGAGGAAGCCGCCAGTGGTTCCGGCTCTGGTGTCATCTATAAAAAATCAGACGATCAAGCGTATATCATCACGAACCATCATGTCGTCGATGGGGCAAACAAACTGGAAGTGACTTTGAATAACGGAAAAACACTCACGGCAAAACTACTTGGCAGTGACGAGACGTATGACCTTGCCGTCCTTGAGGTGGATGCTAAAGATGTCCCTTCCATCATCACACTCGGAAAATCGGCTGACTTAAAAGCCGGACAAACCGTCCTCGCGATCGGCAATCCGCTCGGTGAGTTCCAAAACTCCGTCACACGCGGCATCGTCAGTTCCAATGACCGGACCGTCCCTGTCGATACAAACAAAGATGGACAAGATGACTTCAATACGACGGTCATCCAGACCGACGCCGCCATCAATCCGGGGAACTCCGGTGGTGCCTTGATCAATGAACAAGGCCAACTCGTCGGGATCAACTCGATGAAGATTGCCGAGAGCGGCGTCGAAGGGGTTGGTTTCAGTATCCCAATTGATGATGCCCTACCGATCCTCAAACAGCTCGAAACAGATGGTGAAGTCAAACATCCGACACTTGGTGTCTCCCTGCAGGACGTTTCGGCTTTCCCGGCCGGCTACCTGCTCGAACAAGTTAAACTCCCCGAGTCCCAAAAAACAGGTGTCGTCGTCATGTCGATTGAACCAAATAGTCCGGCAGCCTCTGCTAAGTTGAAAACAGGTGATGTCATCACAAAAATCAATGATGAGACGATTAAAAGTTTTGTTGATATCAAGACGGCACTCATCAAATCTGACGGTAACGTCACCTTGACCATCATCCGTGACGGCAAACAAATGACAGTGTCGACGCAAACGACAACGACAGATCAACTGTAAACAATTAACAAGATACGTTTCAACCCCCTCCTATATCGGGTATTGTTTTATAACAATATTGATTGGGAGGCTTTTTTATGTATGATTTGATTGGCGTAGGGATCGGACCGATGAATCTAGGCTTAAGTGCCCTTGCTCATCCGACACCTCTGCGGACGTTATTTTTTGATGAAAGCGAACAATTTTCCTGGCATCCGGGAATGATGATCAAGGATTCGATGATGCAGACAAGTTTTATTTCTGACCTCGTCACGCTCGCTGATCCAACGAGTCCTTTTACGTATTTAAACTATTTGCGATCCATCAATCGCTTGCATACGTTTTATTTTTATGAAAAATTACTTATTTCACGCCAAGAGTACAATGCTTATTTAAAATGGGTCTCGACCCAACTAGAAGACTTACACTTTTCGACACGTGTGATCGACATACAAGATACGGGTGACAGTTATGAAGTGCTCGTCGAAGAAGTCACGACCGGGAAACGGACGACGTACGAAACACGTAACGTCGTGCTTGGAACAGGTGCAAAACCATCGATTCCGTCTAGTTTTGACGAAGGAGTCATTCATAACACCCAATACGTCATGGAAAAAGAACATTTACTGAAACAAACTAAAGTCAGCATCGTCGGTTCTGGCCAAAGTGCCGCCGAAATCTTCCTCGACCTGTTGACGAGTGACCGTCCGGAAACATTTGAACTGGAATGGATTTCCCGGTCGACAATCTTCGAGACACTCGAGACCGGAAAACTTGGCGAAGAAATCTTTTCCCCGAGCTATGTCCAGTATTTCAATAGCCTGCCGCTCGCGACCAGACAAGAAGCCGTCGCGAAATTCGCTCGATCGCAAAACGGGATCAGTCCGGAGACGCTACAAGCAATCTATGAACATCTGTATGACTTACCGAGTGATGAAGTCCAACGTGTCCAGATCCGGGCGAACTTAGAGGTCAATCAGATCACGCACGAAAACGACTTTACGATTACGATGCGCCATACGGAACTAAACGATAAGCGGACTTCAAAAACCGGTGCAGTCGTCGCGGCAACCGGGTTCGTCCCGTCGCTTCCCCGCTTCACCCAGCGACTCGATATCGAGTTCGAGGGCGAACAGGCATGGAAAGTCGATGCCAACTACCGGATTGGTCGGACACTCAAAACCGATCATCATCTGTATGCAACGACGAATCTTGAGTTGTCACATGGTCCAGCCGCCGACAATCTCGGCATGTCGGTCTCAAGAAATCAATTGATTTTAAATGATGTGGCAGGAAAAGAATTGTATCCGGTCGAACAACATGCGACGTTCACGACATTCAACTAAACCAAACAATCCTCTGGCTGAGTCCGCCAGAGGATTGTTTGTCTTTTCGAGTAAGGAACAGATTGCCTTAAGGTTTTTTCGTCAGTTCCAGTGTCGCTAAAATCAACAAGGCTGACTGAAGTCGGCTTTTGCCCGATTTAGCGAGCAACAGATGGAAGGCGATCAGCCAGTTGACCTCATCGGAAAAACGGTTGCGGGACCGCTCCCGGTCGACGATCCGCGTCACATAAATCATATCGACCCGTTCCGTCGTTTCGAGTAACGCCAGTAACGGAAACAGGCGATCCCAAATCCGAACTTCCCGTTCTTCGAGCATCTCACACCAAATTCGGATTCGCTTTTTTCGTGCATCTAGTTCCGGTAAAGCACCTAAAATCTGAGCAGTCATCAACCGTTCGCTCGACGGTGCCATCCATCGTTCGAGCCATCTCTCTGCTTGTTCGACCGTTTCAAGGAACGACTCCGGTAAGGCTTTAGTCTCCATCAACGTCGACATCACGACATATTGTTTCGCCAGATTGAGGACGGGATGGGTCTGCTTGAGTTGTTCGACGAGGGCAAATGCATCGATGCCTTGCTCACGGTTCAGGACTTCACTGAGGGCAAAAAAAGGGCGGACGGCCTTTTCTTTAATGAAACGCCGTTTGATATGTCGTTCCGCTTCAATCACTTTCTCGAGCAACCGATCCGGTTCTCTACTATTGAGCTCAATGTGTGAAATCAACAACGGGGTATAGCGACTCCGTAAGGCAGAAAATCGGGTCGTCTTCCGTTTGACGATCTGCATCATCTGATCATACGCGCCTTTGTGAAAGACCCTGTCATGAATCGTATACGAAAGGGCAAAAAAACGATGGAAGTCATGTGAGGATTCTCCATGTAACGTCGAATAACTCTCATTGTAATTTTCACAAAATAACCCGTACATGTTCCCGTCCTCCCTTCCCTTATATGTTCCCGCTTCCTGTAAAATCATTCCGCTTTTCTCGGACGACTGACCAGCCTAATCAAAAAACCGGAAGCCTGCTTCATCTTGGCAGATGAGGCGACTCCCGGCTGATGTCAGACACGTTGTTTTTCAAGTAAACGCGAGAAGTAACCACCGTTTTCGACAAGTTCTTCATGTGTCCCATCTTCGACGATTCCGTCTTTCGTGACGACTAGAATCCGGTCCGCCTGACGAATCGTTGCCAGACGGTGGGCAATGATCAGCGTCGTCCGGTTTTTAGACAGTTCAGCAAGCGATTCCTGAATGATTGCTTCTGTTTCCGTATCGAGCGCCGATGTCGCTTCGTCTAAGATCAACAAAGGTGGATTCTTGAGGAACATCCGGGCGATTGCAAGACGTTGTTTTTGTCCACCGGATAACTTCAGACCGCGTTCCCCGATTTGTGTATCGTATCCGTCTGGTAAGTCAGCAATCATCTGTCCGAGATGTGCCCGTTCCGCGGCTTCAATGATTTCGGCTCGACTTGCCGTCAAATCCCCATACGCGATATTTTCCGCAATCGTTCCAGAAAACAGGAAGACCTCTTGTTGGACGATCCCGATTTGTTGCCGGAGCGACGCTTTTGTCATCTGGCGAATATCGATCCCGTCGATCGTAATTGCGCCATCCGTGACATCATAAAATCGCGGAATCAAGGAACAAATCGTTGTTTTACCGGCACCGGACGTTCCGACGAAGGCAATCGTCTGTCCCGGTTCGACCGATAAATGGATGTTATTTAGAATCAGACGATCCGCTTCATAACCAAAACTGACATCATCAAAGCGAATCGCACCACGCAAGGTCGAGACTGCAATCGCATCCGGTGCGTCCTTTAATTCCTCGTCATGGTCAATCATCTCGAGGAAACGTTTGAACCCGGCCATTCCTTTTGGATACAACTCAAGTAACGCCGTAATCTTGTCGATTGGTTTTAAGAGAATGTTCATATACAAAATGAAGCCGACCAGTTCACCGTACGTGAGTTTTTCGTTGTAACTGAGATAGGCACCGACGACGAGGACGGCCAGCGTCATCAACCGGGTCGTCAAATAAATCCCGGACAGACTTGTACTCATGACTTTATACGCATTGATCTTCGACTGGCGGAACGTCACGTTGTCTTTCTCAAACCGTGCAACTTCATGGGCTTCGTTCGTAAACGACTGCACGACGCGAATGCCGGACACGCTGTCCTCGACCCGGGAATTGACTTCCGCGATGTTGCCGTACATCCGGTCCCACGACCGGTTCATCCGAACGTTGGCATAACTGATCAGCCAGATCAAAAAAGGTACGGCAATGATCGTGACGAGTGCGAGTGGAACGTTGATCGTCATCATGATGGAGAAGGCACCGAGTAACGTCATGACCGCGATGAAGGCATCTTCCGGACCATGGTGGGCCAGTTCACCGATATCAAACAAGTCATTCGTGATCCGGCTCATAATGTGCCCCGTTTTCGTGTTGTCAAAAAAACGGAATGATTGCTTTTGGACATGTCCAAATAACTGACGCCGCATATCGGTCTCGATATTGATTCCGAGTTTATGTCCAAAGTAGTTGACGACGAACTGCATCAACGTACTGATGACATACAAGCCCAGTAACCCGATACTGACAAGAATGATCCAGTTGAGCTCGCCGTCCGGCAACAGCGTGTCGATGAACCATTTGACAGCGAGTGGGAATGCCAGCTCGAGCAGTCCAACGAACAAGGCAGATGAAAAATCGAGCCAAAACAATCGTTTATGCGGTATGTAATAGTGATAAAACCGTTTTAACATGCAAGTCCTCCTTTCAAATTACCTTTAGTGTACAGGATAATTGAAAATTATTCTCGTTTGCAAAACTTCTCTTTTTTTTGAAAACGAACTGAAAATCTTTCTCAAAAAATATATTTTTAAATCAGGTGAATTCCATCCTTCTTATGACAAAATGGTAACAATGATTCGATTCCTGATCGAACTGGATTCGTTATTTTGGAAGGGAGCTACACTACGTGAAAAAGACATTTCTCACTTTGACGACCCTTGCGCTGATCAGCTCAGCGACAGGCGTCGAAGCCGCATCAACGACACTCATCTTGACAGACAACGTCAATATCCGGACTGCTGCCACTACTTCCGCTCCTGTGATTACGACCCTCAAAAAAGGAACGACCGTCACAGCAGTCAAAAAAACCGGATCATGGTACGAAATTCGCCATCAGTCGAAAAAAGCCTTCATCACCGCCGCTTACGTCAAAACGGTTCCTGCAAAAGCTCCGACAACTACGACCTACATAACGAACACCTCGTCCGTCAATGTGCGTGAGAAAGCAACGACTACTTCGAAATCGCTTGGTAAACTGGCGAAGAACGTCAGTCTTTCCGTTAAAAAGAAAACCGGTGAATGGTACGAAATCAACTACAACAACAAGCCGGCATTCGTCCATACGACACTCGTCACAGCTAAAACGTCGACAGTGACGACCGGTTCAAAACCACCCGTCACGAAACCGGTCACACCCCCGGTTTCGACAGCCGTCAAAGCGGTTGACTCGTCAAAACAATACGAAGTCAATGCGAAAGAAGGCTTAAACGCCCGCCTGTCCGCTTCGACGACAGCTAAAATCTACAAGACATTACCGCACAAAACCGTCTTGAAAGTTACGGGTGCAGTCGATTCGTGGTATCAAGTCCAGCTTGATGGGAAAAATGTCTACGTCGCATCAAATTACGTCTCGGCGACTGCAAAAGAAACACCGCCTGTACCAGGTATCTCTGTCACACCGGTCGACCAATCGAAATCCTATAAAGTCAATGCACCGACCGGCTTAAATGTCCGGACGGCTCCTGCAACGACAGCCACGATCTTTACCCAGCTCGCTCACGGATCTTCTGTCCAAGTCTCCGGTGAAACAACGGGGACATCTGCTGGTTGGTATCAAATTAAAATCGGGACGGCTTATTACTATGTTGCGAAAAGCTACATTACGACAGGCTCTGTCACGGCTCCGGTGACACCACCGGTCACGCCGCCAACGACGACGATTCCAGCGTCAGGTATTATGGAAAAAGCGATTGCGATTGGACAACAATATCTCGGCACACCGTACGTTTGGGGTTCAAGCAGTCCCGTCAACGGTGGTTTCGATTGCTCCGGTTTCATCAACTATGCGCTGAATACGGCCGGCTACAAAGTGGCCCGGACCAATGTCAACGGCTATTGGAACAATGACGGTTACCTCGGTCAAAAGTTATCGAAATTACGTCAACCGGTCCGCGGCGACATTATTTTCTTCGAAAATACGTATGCAGCCGGTCCGACCCACATTGGCATCATGTTGAACAACGATCAGTTCATTCATGCCAACACACCGTCACTCGGGATCAGCCGCTTGTCTGAACGCTATTGGACACAAAAATTACTTGGTTTTAAAGCACTCTAATTCAAATAGGTCCGGCGAGAAACCATCTTGCCGGGCCTGTTTTTTGATTAAACAGAAAAAACGTCCACCTCAGCGAGCTGAGATGAACGTCCTTGTCCGTTTAAACTGTTGCTTCGACTGCATCCATGATCAGACGGAGTGATTGTTGTTTCGCGTCCTTGTCGGCAATCATTGAAGCAATCATCACTTCATCTGTTCCGTACGAATCTGCGAGATTTTGTAACTGACGTGCGACGTCCTCGGGATTTCCGACGATCATCCGTTTCCGGTTTTCGGCAATCCGGAACTGGTCTTGGAACGAGTACTGGTAAGCGGCTGCTTCCTCCGGAGTCGGTGTGCCTGTTGACGAGACACCTTTCTCAAGCAGGAGCAACGACAAATCAAGACTTGAAGCCAATCGTTCCGCTTCTTCCGTCGTTTCGGCACATGTCACGAAAATTGAGACGAGTGTTTGCGGTGTCGCGTTGAACGACGTCGCCATGAAGTTATGACGGTAATAATCCATCACTTCTTGACCACCCTGTCCGTTGATGAAGTGGGCAAAGGCGAATCCGAATCCGCGTTGTGCTGCATTCAAGGCACTGCCGCCGCTTGATCCGAGCAACCAGGCTTCCGGTGTCGTATCGACTTCCGGTGTTGCGACAAGTCCTGCAAACCGGTGATCAGCCGGTGCCCCGTCTTTTAAATAATCGACGAGATCATCGAGTTGTGCGCCGTAGTCGGCTCCACCGAATCGTGGTGACGACCCTTCCTGGAGTGCGCGGGTGGCGAGCGGCATGCCGCCCGGTGCCCGACCGAGTCCTAAATCAATCCGGTTCGGTGCAAGACCTTCGAGGACACGGAAGTTCTCGGCGACTTTATATGGACTGTAATGAGGTAACATGACGCCCCCTGAACCGAGACGGATCTGTTTCGTAACGGCTGCCATGTAGGCGATCAAGACTTCCGGACTGGATCCGGCAAGTGTCTTCGCAAAGTGATGTTCCGATACCCATAATCGTGTATAACCGAGTTCATCGGCAATCTTCGCGAGTTCGACCGTTTCGTGTAGGGCTTCTGACGGCGTCTGTCCTTTTGAGACCGGCGACTGGTCTAAAATACTTAATCTCATCTGTAATCTCTCCTCTGGTGTTGACTTCATGTCTAAACTGTACGCCTGTCCAATAACCGAATGCAATTAAACTGCCTGTCTACCGGATGGCGACGTTTTCAATTTAAAAATCAGGGAACATTCTTAAAGTAGCCGCAATTAAAACTTAAAGGATGAGGTGTTTTTCATGTCAACGAATCATACATCAAACCAAGAAGCCGTCGAAACAGTCAAAAAATTAATCGATAAAATCGAAACGGCGATGCTGACAACGGTCTCCGATGAAGGTCTTGTCTCACGTCCGATGCAAACTCAGGATATCGAGTTCGATGGCGATCTCTGGTTCCTTACATCAAAAGATACAGGTAAATATAATGAAATTCTTAAAAATCCGAACGTCAACGTCGCTTATGTCGACAAATCGTACGTCTCGATCCGCGGGAAAGCCGAATTCGTCGAAGACGTGGCCCGTAAAAAAGAACTGTGGAGCCCACGTTACGAAGCCTATCTCGGAACGACGTACGAAGATCCAAAAGTCGTCCTGATCAAGGTGAATACGGAAGGCGCTGAATACTGGGAGACAGGAAATACGACGAAATCCGTGAAACAACTGTTGAAAAAAGCGGTCGGTAACGACGACTCAAACGAAATCAATAAAACCGTTGATCTCACATAATCCATTTATTTTTTAGACCATCGCACCTGCGGGTGAGATGGTCTTTTTTTGTTCAAATTGGTTTTAAGGAGGTCATCTGGTGTAACATACTACTATTAGTAATCAAGTTTGTTAGCTAAAGGAGACACATCATGGGAGAATTCATTACTTTATTAAAACGGGGCAATCGCTCTGCCCTGACCGCCGCGATCGTCAATACGGTCATCGCCATCATCAAAGCTGTCGCTTACGTCTTAACGGGAAACGTCGCGATGTTTGCTGAAATGATGCATACGATTGGTGATGCCGCCAATCAGTTTTTTGTCTTCATCGGTTCCGCTCTCAGTAAGAAAGCACCAACAAAACGGTTTCCGAACGGCTTTGGTCGTCTTGTTAATCTCGTTTTACTCGGTGCCATCTTATTCGTTGGCATCATGGCGTATGAAACGATTCATGAAGGAATTGCCCACATCATCGAACCGACGGAATCGACCGGGTTTTGGATTACCCTGTCCGTCCTGTTCGTCGGTGTCGTGCTCGAAAGTGGTGTCTTTTATAAGGCGATGCAAGAAATCGCACATGATGCCCGCCTGACGACGAAAGGTCCAAAGTTGATCCTCGATAGTTTTCGCGCCTTGAAACAAGCGAAACCGGCGACCCGACTCGTCTTCCTCGAAGACCTGGTCGCCACAGCAGGTGGTCTCGTCGCGATGATCGCCGTCATCATTTCCCACCTGACACCGTTCCACCAGGCAGAAGGCGTCGCATCCATCCTGATTGGTTTGATGATGTTTTATGTCGTCGGCAACGTCTTTTTACAAAATGCCGCTGGCGCACTCGGAGAAGCCGATGAGACGATGGCCGCACGACTTGGTAGTCTCATCCTGCAAGATGCCGACGTTCGCGACATCAATAAGCTCGAAGTCATCAAGGAAGGCGATCATTTCCACGTTGAAGTCGAGATCGAAGTCGATCCAGCGTTGACGATTGCCGAAGCCGATGACATCAAGGATCGACTCGAACTCCAAATCCGCCTCCAGCAAGGGATTACGGACGTGACAATCGGATTTGATGAGGACGATAAGATTCAACAATATATCGTCTCGACCAATGAAACACCGTGATTCCGTTTACCTTGGAGGTCGTTCAAGTCATCCGTTCGATTCCGTCGGGGCGGGTCATGACATACGGTCAGGTCGCCCGTCTTGCCGGAAATCCACGTGCTGCACGCCAAGTCGCCCGTATTCTTCACAGCCTCAGTCGGACGGAACAGTTGCCGTGGCATCGGGTCTTAAACGCAAAAGGTGAAATTTCGTTAGAAGGTGACGAACAACAATTGGCACTTGAAGCTGAAGGAATCGTCTTTGAACGTCGTGGTAAACTGTCTTTAGCCCGTTATCAGGTTGAAACAGACTAAAAAAGGAAGCGAACGGCATCTTTAGCGATGCGATTCGCTTCCTTTTTTAAGCTTTTTCCTGCATTTGCTGCAAGACTTCCGCTTCGAGCTGTGGTTCCGGTGGTAACCAGCCAGCCGGTTTCATGACTTTTTGATCCGATTCCCGGAAGATCGGTTGACCGTCCGGACCAAGTTTCGCCATATTGGCTTGTTGGACGATCTCAAACAGCGGACCCGGCTCAAGTCCTGCCTCGACGAAACTCCCCATGATGAAGTAAAGGGCGTCCGTCAATGCATCGCCTTGACCAACAAGCTGTTCGACCTCGTTCGTGGGATAGGTTTCATTTAAAGACTTTTCAACGGCTCGATCGATTCCCGCTTTTAATACTTCAATTGCCGCTAAAAATTCGGCTTCGTTTCGTGACGACTGATGCAAAAACTCAACAGCCGCTTCTTCTACCGTCCACGTGGCCCGTTTGATTCCACGTTCAAGTGGAATCGGTGTCGGACGCTCCGCCCCTGGATGCCGAAACGTCTGATGGAATTGTTTGACGTCTTGATAATAATTCGGTTGTTTCAACTCAATCACTCCCCTGTTCCGTTTCACTTTCACACGGTTTTCATTCTAACAGATTTCGGGAGATTTCTCGATTGATTCCCTCCTTAACGAACATGATCCACGAGACGGATTCCCCGGCTGATCAGTTCTTCCCGTTCTTTTGACGTCTGCTTGAGACGCTTCAGGTCGGCAATTAGACGCACTTGATCCACTTCATCCGCCAGCTCAAGTAACTCGAGACGCAGTAACCAGGCATCCGGCAGTTGGCTGAGCGTCTGATCGATCAATTGTCGTACGGCTTGACGGTCCGCCCGCCCTTCCCGTATCTCCCGAACTGCTTCGAAAATTGGATCGGCCGCCGTCAATGGTCGCTCGACACGATCAAATTCGACCGTTTCCGGGATTGGTTTGAGGGCTTCGACTTCTGTTCCCGGGAAGGCCGATGTGATGTCTCCGACTACTAATTCCATCCGGTCCATCGCTGTCGTTTGACCGTCATTCGTTAATCGGGCTCCTTCTAAAATAACGAGTGCCCGGTGTCCGTCGACGTTTTGGATAGCTGAAATCTGTCCTGTTACGTGAACCGCCCCTTCTTTCCAGTCCAGCTGTTCTCCGACCTTGACCTGCATCAGAACTTCGTTCAGCTCTGGTCCGTGAAGGAGGGTAAAACCTTCCGAATGATCGGCAAGCCCTTGTCCTGTCATGACTTCGCCGTTAGCAGCAAGCGCCGTCGGACCAGTCAGTTTGACGAGATGCAATGATTCATGGATTTCGTGTGTATCCGGTACACCGACGAGCGATAGACCGCTGTCAAAGACCAGTGTCGAGAGGTTTCCGGATTCGACGGCTTTCGTCAGACCATGCAGTCCACCACGGACGTATGACATCGTCTGGGCGAATTCTTCCAATGCCTCGCGTAACTGTTCAAACGATTCACAAACAAACAGTTCCTTTTGCATGCTTGTCACGTCATGTTTCGTCGCCAGTGCTTTTGCGAGTGAAAACGGATGTTTCGTGACGGCGTCCGTCAGACAATGCCGGCTTTCGCCGACCGATGACAGAAGACCGGCACCGTAGATTTGCGGATTGTTGATGTCACCGATGAGACCAAACTCGACTGTCCACCAGAAGAGACGCGAAATTTCATTCGCTTCCGAGATACCTGTCACATGTATCCGGGTTTCAGCGAGCGCGACTTCTGCCTGTTCGACGTCTGCTGCTGTCGAGAACGGGCTTTCTTTGACGATCGTCAATTTTTTTAATGCCTTGAAGACATCGTGCTCTGCTTTATGGTTAAAGGCATGCGCCCCGATCTCACCGAACCGGCGGACAAATTCCGCGTATGTCGGATTCATCAGGATCGGTGCATGACCTGCCGCCTCGTGCAAGATGTCAGGTGCCGGCGTGTAGAGGATGTTATCAACTTTGCGGATATCGGTTGCGATCGGCAACAAACCGTGACCTTGGAAGTCAAAGAACGCGACACCGGGAATTAAGCCGTCAACAGCAACCGTTCCCCAACCGCCCCGACTTAAGTTCGCCGTCATATCACGGACATCCGGAATCCGTTCCGGACTAATGCCCGATGCGGCTAGTCCTTCAAGGTATGCCGGATGTGCCGTATCTTGTAATGTATTTAAATTCAGTCGCATGACGTAACGCCAAACCGCATGATCCGTTGGCGTGTAATCTTCGTAGTGCTGCGGTGCGACGTGTGGTCGTAAGTGACTTGGAATGATTGGTGTAGACATATGAATTTCCCCCTTGAAAGTAGATGAACAACAAAAAGTCCCTGCCGAACAAAGATGTTCGACAGGGACGACGAAAGGCCGCGGTACCACCCTGATAATCTACATAGACATAGATCACTTGATTACGGGATAACGGTTTTCTCCGCTTGCGTGGCAAGAGACTCGGAAACTGTAATTCGATTCAATCTGTGTACACGTTCGCAGCGCCACGTGCTCTCTGAAACAGGGAGATTGTTTCTACTTCGGTTTCGTCTTCGTCCAACTTCTTTCATTCTGTTATGCTGTTATGCTGTTAGCAACTAAAGTGCTGTTAAGAAGGACTATACGCTTACTTTTTACTTTCGTCAATCGCTTTTTTCCGTTTAAAGCGATTGAATGTTTTATCCCGAACGGATTTTTGTTCGATTGAAAGTGATGTGACGTGGCGCCGGAGTGCTCCGTTAAGCCGTTTTTCAAACAATTCCAGTTCCTGGATCCATTCGTTCATCGCGACGACGATCGGCAGAATTTCCATGATGATTTCTTCTTCGAGTTCATCCCGGTCGAGGAAAGAGTGTTTCACGAATGCGATATTTTCTTTGACAAGGTCCTCCATCGCGAGTGGTTCTTCCGTCAGTAACAAATCGTACGTCAACAAAACTTTTTCCTGACGTTGTGCGATATGCATCAGATGATAGAATAACTCACTCCGCAAATCATCGGCAATCGAATTAAGCGCTTTCTCCCGCTCACGGAACCGTTCTGCCGTCGCGACACCGCGTTCCAGACACGATTGCATATGTTGCAGGACGATCAAGTTCCGTAACAACGAAACATGCCGTTGCCGTGATCCGCGAATTTCCTCACGGTGCAGATTAAACAGTGTCTTCGTCTCAAGCATCGAGCGGCTCATCTTGTCGATGGCTGAACGATACGGTGTGACTTTTCCTTCAAAGGCGATCGCCCGGGTCACGACAAGCAGTTTCTCAAAGAGTTTTGAAGCCTTTTGATAATAGACGTTGCCGTAACGCGGTGGGAAAATCAGCGCATTGACACCGAGGGCACAACCGATCCCGAGCATGACGAGTAAGTAGCGGATCAAGACGATTTGCCATAACGGATCCGTTGCCCCTTCGACACTCTCCAAGATGACGATAATCATCAAGACGACGTGGGGAATCGTCCGCCCGAAGCCAAACGCCAGTAAAATCGAGATCGCTGCCATGATGACAATGCCGATGGCGAGTGGGTTCGCCGGATTATCGCCTAAGATCCAGAGCGAGACAAGCGTCAAGAACGCACCAATCAAATTGGCTTCTGCTTCCTCGAGAAATTGTTTCCATGTTTGATACACGGACGGTAATAATGTGGTCGCTGCCGAAATCGCAGGTAGAATTGGGCTTAAATTAAACAAGTCACTGATAATCAAAGCCAAAATGACGGCAAGTCCCGTTTTGATGGTACGTGGTCCGATTTGTAAAGATTGACCGCCCATATACGAACCTCCTTCATGTTTAGATACGTCCCCTATTCTTGCTCTAATACCCGAAAAACGCAATTAAAAAATCACTCCAAGTCGCCTTGGAGTGATTTGGAGATCCAAACAATCGATTATGATGCTTTCGTGCCCGCATCGGATGTCATTTCTTTTTTCGCAACTTCTTGATCGACAAGCGGTTTTTTCAAGATTGAGAGGATGGCGGCGCCGACGAGTGCTCCGATAAGGATTGCACCAGCATAGCTGAGAACTGCCATCAATGTGCCGGATGGTCCGTCAAGTAGCGGGAAGACGAACACACCGCCGTGTGGTGCCGGAAGCAACACACCGAAGACGATTGTCAAGGCACCAGCGATGGCTGAACCGATGACGCTTGCCGGGATGACACGAAGTGGATCTGCTGCTGCGAATGGAATCGCACCTTCAGTGACGAATGAAGCACCCATGGCGTACGCAGCGATACCCGCTTCACGTTCTTGTGGTGTAAATTTCTTACGGGCAAACAATGTGGATGAGAAGGCTACGAGAAGTGGTGGCACCATACCACCTGCCATGACGGCTGCCATGACTTCCGTGTTTCCTGCTGTTAATGCGGCTGTACCGAAAACGTAAGCTGTTTTGTTGATTGGACCACCCATATCGATCGCCATCATCGCTGCGACGAGCATACCGAGTAGGATAGCGTTACCGCCACTGAGACCGTTGAGAGAATCCGTCAACCATGTCATGAACGCTGCGATTGGTTCGTTGATGACAAGCAACATGATCATTCCCGTGATGAACGAACCAAGTAATGGGTAAAGTAAGACCGGTTTGATACCTTCGAGTGCTTTTGGAAGACCTTGTAAGACTTTAACAAGCACAAGGACGACGTAACCGGCAAGGAACCCGGCGATCAATCCACCGAGGAAACCAGCGTTCCCTTGGCTTGCGAGGAAACCGGCAATCAAACCTGGTGCAAGACCTGGTTTATCGGCGATCGACATCGCGATGAATCCGGCAAGAATTGGAATCAAGAGACCAAATGCAGCTTTACCGATCGACATCAGTTGTGCGGCAAATTCATTGTATGACGGATCATCCGGATTAGCGGAGTTGATGCCCCAGAAGAAGCTGATCGCGATCAACAGACCACCGGCGACGACGAGTGGCAACATCGCAGAAACCCCGCTCATCAAATGTTTGTAGAAACCACCACGTGCCGGTTTTGAACTGTCGCTTGACCCGCTGCCTTTATAAACCGGCGCATCTTGTTTAACGGCACGGTCGATCAATTCTTTTGGTTTACGAATACCTTGAGCGACGGGAACTTCAACGACGTGTTTCCCGTTGAAGCGGTCCATCTCGACGGCTTTATCCGCTGCGACGATGATGGCTGTTGCGTCCTGAATGTCTTGACTCGTCAAGCCGTTTTTAACACCGGTTGAACCGTTCGTTTCGACTTTGATCCGGACACCCATCTCTTCCGCTTTTTGACGGAGGGCATCGGCTGCCATATACGTGTGGGCAATACCGGTCGGACATGCTGTTACAGCAAGAATGTACGGTGCGTCTTTTGCAACTTCCGGTGAAGAAACATCGACCGGACCTTCTTCTTCCCGTTCTTTTGCTTCGATGGCGGCAATCACTTCATCTTCCGAACGAGCGGAGAGAATCGTATCACGGAACTTCATGTCCATCAGATAAACCGAGAGTTTTGATAACGTTTCAAGGTGTGCGTTATCCGCGTTTTCACCAGCAGCAATCATGAAGAACAAACGGCTTGGTTGTCCGTCGAGTGCTTCGTAATCGATTCCTGTCGAACGTCCGAAGGCGATGGCCGGTGATTTGACGGCTGCCGTCTTCGCATGTGGAATGGCGATTCCTTCTCCTAGTCCGGTCGTACTTTGTGCTTCCCGTGCCAAGATCGCTTCGCGGTAAGCCGAACGGTCATTTAATTTTCCGGCCCGATCGAGGACATCGACAAGCTCGTCGATGACGGTTGCTTTCGTAGACGAACGTAAATCGAGTTTGATCGTGTCACGTGTCAAAAGATCTGTAATTTTCATGAGTGAGTCACTCCTTTTTATGATTGAATGAGTTCAACGACTTGGACGTCTGTCAGTAAACGATCGATATCCGCTTTTGTGCATAATCCGAATGCATAAGCGGATGCACTGCCTGTCGTGACAGCGTAACGGAAAGCTTCTTCCGGCGGTCGGCCGAGCGCGTGGCTGGCAACGAATCCTGCGACAAGGGAATCACCGGCACCAACGGAATTGATCAGTTTTCCAGCTGGTGTGTTCGCCGTGTACGCCCCCTGTTTATTGACGAGTAACGCACCGTCCCCTGCAAAGGAGATGATGACATTCTCTGCGCCCCGCTCCACCAGTTGTTGGGCGTACGGGACGGCCATTTCTTTTGACGTTATCTCGACGTCAAAGATCTCGCCCAGCTCGTGGTGGTTCGGTTTGATCATGAATGGACCAAGCGGCAAGACTTCGAGCATCGCTTCTTTTGTCGTATCGACGGCGAATTTGACACCACGCTCCGTCAAGACTTGTGCAATCTTCCGGTACAAATCTTGAGGCAGGCTGCTTGGGATGCTGCCCGCGAAGACGACGATATCGCCTGCTTGCATCGTCTCGAATGCTGCCAGTAACGCGTTTAATTCATCTTCTTGGATTTTTGGTCCCGCTGCATTGAGTTCTGATTCCTGATCAGCACGGATTTTCACGTTGATCCGTGTCTCATCGGCAATCGGCGTAAAGGCTGTCAAGACACCTTGTTTCTCCAGTTCATTGCGAATGAACTGCCCGGTGCTTCCTCCTAAAAATCCGAGTGCTTCCGTCTCGACGTCATAGTTTTTCAGGACGAGGGAAACGTTGATCCCTTTTCCACCCGCCACTTTTTCAGCTTGTTCGACACGGTTGACTTGACCGGCTTCAAATACCGGTAACGTGACATAATAATCGATCGATGGGTTCAGTGTCAGTGTATAAATCATTTCGCGTTCACCACCTCTGTATATTGACTGTATTTCGCTTCTTGTTCGCTCGATGTCGTCGTGATGATCGTCGCCGCTCGGAGTGAAGCGACCCGACTAAAACTGATTTCATCCAGCTTCGTCTCATCTACTAATACGTAAGACTTTTTTGCCAACTCAATCGCTGTCTTCTTTACGAGTGCCTCTTCCGGATCCGGCGTCGTGAATCCTTGGGTCGGGTGTACACCATTCATCCCAAGAAATGCGACATCAAAATGGTAAATCAACATTCCTTCACGTGCGTTGTAACCAACAAGTGCCTGGGTCGAATGCTTGAGTTGCCCTCCGACGACGAACGTCGGGATACGGTGATAGAGTAACGTATTCGCAAGAGGAAGACTGTTCGTTACGACTGTAATCGCCTTTTGTTCGAGATAAGGAACGATGGCAAGTGTCGTCGTTCCCGCATCGAGGTACACGTACATCCCGTCTTCGATCAAATCGGCTGCTGCTTGGGCAATCCGATCCTTTTCTTCGACGAAACGATCACTTTTCTCGAAATAACTCGGTTCATCAATTTGCATGTGATTGGCGGTTGCCCCACCGTGAACCCGTTGAAGATGTCCCGCTGCTTCTAACTGCGATAAATCTCGGCGAATCGTGGATTCACTGGCTCCCGTCTGATCGACGATCGTCTGCATTTTGACAACTTCTTCTCGAGCAAGTAACTCAAGAATCAGTTGATGGCGTTTTTTCGTTAACATTGGTTTCCCTCCGCATCTTTAATATAAAGCGTTTACATTTAAAAATCAATCAAAACCGTTCATTTTTTTATCTTTTTCGTTAAAAAACATTCAAAATGTGACTTTTTTCGACAACAAAGTCTATATATGTGTCTATTATACACCAAAAACGGTCACACGATGACCGTTTACACAAAAAAACCGCTCATCCCCTGAGCGGTTTTAAAAAAGACAGTCATCCGGTATTCAATTTCAGGATTTGACTTGATTTTGCAGATGACCGATTCCTTCAATCGATACGTCGACGATATCCCCGTCTTGAAGATAGGTTGGAGGTTTCATTCCGTGTCCGACGCCGGCTGGTGTACCCGTCGCGATGACATCTCCTGCTTCAAGCGTCATCCCACGCGACACTTCGGTCAGAATCGTGACGACATCACGCAGCATCAATTTCGTCGAACCCGACTGACGAAGCTCACCGTTAACCCGTGTCTCGACTAATACATCTGCCGGGTCAAAGCTGTCTTCCGTCACGATGACCGGACCAAACGGACAAAAACCATCCAGTGATTTACCACGGAAAAATTGCACATGCTCTTTTTGCAGATCCCGGGCCGTCACATCATTGATGATACTGTAGCCAAATACATGCTCAAGGGCATTCTCCGCTGTCAAATCACGACCGGTCGTTCCGATGATGATCGCGAGTTCCCCTTCATAATCAAGTTGTTGCGTCAAATCAGCATGCCGTTCGATTGGATCAAACGGACCGACGATTGAACTTGGTGCTTTTGTGAATAAGACGAATTTCCCTGCCCCTGCCGTATCCATCTCCTTGATATGATCGGCATAGTTTTTTCCGACACAAATCACGTTACGTGGTGGTATGTAAGGTGCAAGTAGGCGGAGATGATCCGTTAAGCGTGGAGCTACATCTAAATCCACATCCATCTCGAATCCGCGAACAATGACTTCCAGTAATGAGTCCGTATAGACTTGCGGCGTCACGTCATACCGATGCCCTGCTTCCTCCACCCCGATGCGTGCCCGACCTTCTTGCTCAAATCGAAACCATTTCATGATCATTTCCCCCTTTTTTTCCAGTATACCGAAAAGTCTTCTGCCGAGTCTGCTTTCACGAAAAAAAGAACCGTCCGAATTGATGCTTGGAACGGCTCTCGGTCAGGCAATGATGACTGAAGCATACAAGCCGACCATCGGATTCACACTAGCAACCCTTACTGAGTCTGAATCCGGATTTGAACGATTTCGTCGACCATGCCTTGATACCGTGTCATGATTTCCTGCCCGTGGAAGATCGGATCTTCCGCCAGTGTCTCGAGTGCGCGCCGCAACAAATGAATTTTTGGTTTCTTTCGTTCGAGCAACTCTTCATAGATGAAATCGAGCACTTCATCGTGTGCTTCCTTCGATTCTTCTGAAATCGGCGACAGCGTAATCAGCCGCTTCATGTGGGCATTGGTTTTTTCGAACAGTTCTTTTCGGATGACGACTTCATCTTGCGGCCGATCGAGCCAGACCGATAAAAAGCGTGGTGGAATTAATTGTTCTTCCGTCCGGCTGACATCTTCGACGAGATGCGTCAGACGATTGAAGACGTAGCGGACGACCCGTTCCGGCTGTGTATTCGGTTCCGACTGCCGGAAGAAGTACATCGCGTACTGCAACATCCCGGTATAGATGACGGCAAGATCGAGGAGATACGGGGTCTTCGCTTCACCAAACAAGTCACGCAGACGGTGATACGTCCATTCGATCTCGAGCAGACGGTTATTTTCCATGAATGCTTTTAACTCTTTTTCATTGGATGCTATCGCTTCTTCAAACAGCGTATACAGTTTGTATTTTTGCATCAGTTCAAGGTAACAATTCCCTTGTTGAATGAAGGTTTCGTAATCCGACACATCCCGTCCGACTAAAATTTCCTTCCGCGCGTTTCGCATCTTTTCAAAAACCGTGTTGAAGACATCGATGAACAGTTCATTTTTCGAGGAGAAATAATTGTAAAAGGTCCCTTTCGAAACGACACTCTGATCCAATATGTCTTGAATCGAGGTCGATTGGTATCCTTTTTCAACGAATAATCGGTAGGCGGCATCTAGGAGTTGTTTCTTTTTTGGGTTCATAATCGTATCCTTTTCTTTAAATGTGGTCTATTTTTCAAAAATCAATCATATACTTTAGTGTATAAAACAAATAATTTGTAATCAGTTGCTTCAGACGGTAGAATGACTAAGTCGTAGAATCAGTGTATAACAAAGTAGACTTACTGTACAAAAGGAGCATAACGAAATGCAAACAACCAAGCAATCATCTCGCCTTTATTTAATCTTAGCCGTGTTAATGGCCGGTGCGTTCGTCGCCGTCCTCAACTCGACGCTATTGAATATTGCCTTACCCTCTATCATGCAATCATTTAATATCGAAGCGAGTACCGCACAATGGCTGACGACCGGTTATATGTTAGTCAACGGAATCATGATTCCGACGTCGGCGTACCTCGTCCAAAAATTTTCGACCCGTCAGTTATTCTTGACGGCGATGGGACTTTTCTCAATCGGGACGATTCTTGCCGGACAGGCCGACCTGTTTCCGATTTTACTCGCTTCCCGGATGTTACAGGCCTCCGGTTCAGCCATCATGATGCCGCTCTTGATGAACGTGCTGCTGAACGGCTTCCCGATTGAAAAACGCGGGCAAGCGATGGGGATTTTCGGGCTCGTCATTACTTTTGCACCCGCAATCGGTCCGACTTTATCCGGATGGGTTCTTGAGCATTACGAATGGCGGATGCTGTTCCATATCGTCACACCGATTTCCCTACTTGTCCTTGTCATCGGCTTCTTCTTATTAAAAAAAGAAACGGTCACGAGCACACTCCGTCTCGACCAATTGTCACTTGTCTTATCAAGCTTCGGTTTTGGTGGATTGCTGTACGGTTTCAGTTCTGCCGGATCAGCTGGCTGGGGATCACTTACGGTCATCGGTGCACTCGCAATCGGTGTCATCAGTCTCACTTCGTTTATTATACGCCAATTCCGGTTGGATGAGCCGATGCTTGAATTCCGGATTTTTAAATATCCAATGTTCGCCTTATCGCAAGGCATCTCAATGGTCCTGAACATGTCGATGTTCTCGGCGATGATTCTGATGCCGATCTACGTCCAGACGATTCGGGGGATCTCTCCGTTTCATTCCGGACTCTTGATGTTGCCCGGCGCGCTCGTCATGGCGTTCATGTCGCCGATTACCGGTCGTTTGTTTGACCGGTTCGGTGCCCGAATCCTCGCGATGATCGGATTGTCGTTGACCGTCTTGACGACGTTCTTCTTCAGTCGTCTGACGGCTGATACGGCCTATTCATTCCTCGTCATCATGTATACGTTGCGCTTCTTAGGAATCTCGATGGTCATGATGCCCGTCATGACGAACGGACTGAACCATATTCCGCAACACTTGACACCACACGGAACCGCCCTCAATAATACGTTGTCACAAGTCTCCGGTGCGATTGGTTCTGGATTACTCGTCTCTGTCATGACGTCACGGACAGCCGATTATGCGAAAGAATTAACGGCAAATGCAACACCGGGTACGAACCCGCAAACGATCATCACCCAGTCAATGGTCGAAGGGATCAATGACACCTTCTTCATTGCGACGTTACTCGCCCTGCTCGCGTTAGGATTATCCTTCTTCATCAAAAAACGCGATGTCACTGAAGAGATCGTCCATGTCGAACCAGCCCGTGAAAAAAAATACGCGTAACGCCACATAGACCGTCTTCTTCTGTTGTTCGACAGAAGAAACGGTCTATTTTTTTACGAAAGATATGTTTTCAACGCATCGGCTTTCAAGATGCGTTGATTGGTGCTTCCCCGGATCAGTAAGGAGTGATCCGGGAGCGCCTGAACATACCGTCCGTCAATCAGGCAATCAATCCGTGACAAAATCCACTTCGACTGTTCCTCTCGAAGCAACTGTTCCATCGTATAACCTGTGAAGAGATAGATTTCATAACCCGCTAAGGCTGCAATCAACTCGACTAAAGCCGTACGTTGCAGGAACGGCTCCCCGCCGGAAATCGTAATCCGGCGTGACCCGAGCGTACGGAGCTGTTCGACGACTTCGGCGACCGAATAATCAGCTCCTCCTTCGACGAGCCAAGAGTCGGGATTGTGGCAGCCGGGACAGTGATGGGGACAACCGGCAAAAAAGATTACAGTCCGCAAGCCCGGACCATCGACGACCGAATCAGCGAGAATCTGTAGCAGTCGCATGGCGCACCCGGTCCTGTTCTTCAGCCCGTTTCGCTTCATTCCACCGGTCCATCGTTCCGACCAAGTAGCCGGTGATCCGGCGAATTCGTTCAATCTCTTCACCACCACAAACGGGGCACTTCAGCTCGATTGTTTGTTCCGTCCGGCAGGTCAGACACCGGTCGATGGGATGATTGATTGAACCATAACCCATTCCCGACTCCGCCATCAGTCGGACGATTTCTTCGATTGCCTCTCGATTTCCCGCTAACGCACCGTCCGTCTCGACATAGGTGATATGGCCACCGTTACACAACGCGTGAAAAGGTGCTTCCAACCTGATCTTCTCGCGGATTGTGACCGGTGCGTCGACCGGGAGATGGAACGAATTCGTATAATACGGTTTATCGGTTACCCGGTCAATGGATCCAAATGTCTTCACATCCTGGGCTGTAAACTTTCCTGATAAGCCTTCCGCCGGTGTCGCGAGTAATGAAAAATTCAAATCGGTTTTTTCGCCGTATTGATCAACGACCGTGCGCATCGTTTGAATCAAGGCTTGACCAATTTGATGCGCCATTTCTGATTCTCCATGGTGCTGACCGGTCAGGACGATTAAAGCTTCCGCCAAGCCAATGAACCCAACCGATAACGTCCCTTGCCGCAATACCGGTTCGACACGATCAGACGGTGCTAACGTCTGCCCCTCCCGCCAGACGTGTTTATATAGAAAGGAAAATTCCTCTGCTGTCCGGTCTGCCTGATATTGATACCGCTCGAGTAATTGTTCACAGATCAAAGACGTGTAGGTCGATACAAGGGTGAACATCCGGTCCAGACTTTGCGTCATCAATGCCAACCGAACGAGATTCAAACTCGTAAAGGATAGATTCCCACGCCCGACGACGGATGCTGGACCTTGACGGTTTTCAAAGACCCGGGTCCGACACCCCATATACGCTACTTCCTCTTCCGGTACGCCACTGCACGATCGATTAAAGGGCGCATCTAAAAAAGCAAAGTTCGGAAACAACCGTTTCCCCGTCACTTCTGTCGCAAGTTGAAACAAATCATAGTTCAGATCAGTCGGATGGAACGTGACACCCGCTTTGACCTTAAAGATCTGGATCGGAAAAATCGGTGTTTCGCCTTTTCCAAGTCCTGCTTTCGTCGCTTCCAGTAATGCCCGGATCAACAATCGTCCAAAGACGGACGTATCGGTCCCGTAGTTGATGGAGATGAACGGGACTTGTCCACCACCTCGCGAATGCATCGAATTCGTATTATGAATAAACGCTTCGCAGGCTTGATAGGTCATCTCATACGTTTCCGACATCGCATACGCCCGTTTTTGGCGATTCGACCATTTCGGAACTAAGGCACGAATTTTTTTGAGCTGACGCTGAAATGTTTTTTCGACGAATGGTGCCAGATCATAGTCAAACATCGGATAGGATTGTCCCCCATGCTGCATGTTTTGGTTCGCCTGCATGATAATCGCGGCCAGTGCTAAAGCGGACCGAATGTCTTGCGCCGGACGGATCGTCCCGTGGGCCATGTCAAATCCTTCTGTCAACAGACGACCGAGTGGTAATTGGACACAGGTCGTCGTCCCGGTTACATAATAATCCGCGTCGTGAATATAAATGAGATTGTCGTCTACTGCTTGTTTCACCTCCGCTGACAGTAACAGGTCCTGCATCATCTGTTTCGCTGCCGTACTTGCAATCCGATTTAGTTTCGCAAGGGGTGCTTTCCCGTCGACATTGGCATTTTCCTGAACTTCATCGGATGACGGATGTTGAACGACCTGTTCGTATAACGTCTGCAATTGCATCTTCATCTCTCCCTAAATCTTGTGGTTTTTTTCTTTAACTCCACTATATCTAGAGTCTTTTGAGACCGACAATCCCTGCATATCTGAAACGATTTGCAAGGAAAACCATTGATTCGTCACGAAATGTTTCGAGAAATCGGACTGAATCGGATTAAAACGCCTTTTCTGGATCAGCTGTTCCCTATGAGAAGCATCACTTCGATCGGTCGGAACAAAAAAAGAACAGGCGACGGGACGATTCCTCCCTGTCTGCCTGTTCCATCTCATTTAACCGTTTAATCCATTTCAATCAACGTGTCGGACACGCTTGGTAATAGAACCTTCAAGACCGTTCCTTCACCTAAGATTGACTCGACATCGATGTTCCCATCGTGCGCCCGAACGATTTCCTTACAAATCGATAGCCCTAAACCGGTTCCGCCGATTTTACGACTGTCAGAATTGTCGACGCGGTAAAATTTACTGAACAAGTGTGGCATCGCACTACTTGGAATCCCTAACCCAAAATCACGAATACTCAATTCAATCTGATTGTGATGATGTGTCAAGGAAATGACAACATCTCCGCCATCCGGTGAATATTTGATCGCATTATTAACTAAGTTGCCAATCAATTGTTTCATACTGTTTTTATCGGCATTGATTAAAAACTCATGGGTTTCGTCGATATCCAGCTGGAGACGATGTTGTTCTGTTGCGGCCTGATAAAAACGGGTCTGTTCTTTGACCGTATCGACGAGATCAAACACCTCTTTATCATACGACTGTTTGCCTGACTCCATCCGTTGGACATTCAAAAAATCACTGACTAGATCCGTCAGACGTTTGGATTCATCATGAATCGTCTGCAAATACCGTTTATTTCGTTCAGGATCCAGTTTTCGTTTCAGCATCAGTTCCGTGAAGCCATAAATCGACGAAAGCGGCGTCCGTAATTCATGTGACACCGTCGAAACGAGTTCTGACTTCATCCGGTCAATCTCCGTCTCTGCCGTGACATCACGGAAAACGAGGATCGTCCCTTTCGCCTGCTCACTGAGCATGATTTCTTCCGCATAGACTTGAATGAAATATTGACCTTGATCAATCGATAAGGAGAACATCCCATCCGGAATCTGACCCGACAATACTTCTTCGAAATAGGCCTCAAACGCTTCTTTTTGATCGACTTGCTCAAACATTGTTTCCGGTCGGACTTCAAGAAACGTCATCGAATCATTTTCTTTTTCAATTTGAAGCGACTCAAAGATGTCAAACAAAGCCTGATTCCCAAGAATCGTTTTTTCGTCATGTTTGATATAGAGGATGGCTTCCCGGACCGAGTTTAATAACTGGGCGGTTTCCTTCCGTTCGAACTCCATCTGTTCATACAGCGACATCCGCATCAGCGAAATGGCGATTTGTTTGGAGAAGGATTCCAGTTCAATCAATTCTTTTTCTTTAAACGCTTGATCGAACCGCGCTAAATACAAACAAGCAATCAACTCTTCCTTCGCCGGGTCCATGATCGGAATGACGGCTTCATAAATATAGTACGGAAAACCGATCAACTCATCGTTTGCTACCTTTTTCGAAGAGTTGGCCATCTCTTTTGAAATCATGACCCGTTTAATTAACAATGACTCTGTTTTCAAGCTTTCTTGTTGTTCGAGCGTCATTTCCTTGGGGACGACGGAGGAAATCTCATTGTTTTTAATCAACAACAAGGCACCGAACTCCGTTTTCGTCAGTCGAACGATCGTACTGATGACCGAAGAATAATCAAACAAACTTTCTTTAGACGCCAACGTTTCAATGAGTTCATTTCGGTCCTGCAGATGCACCTCGTTGGAACGCATGATTTCGAGGGCACGCTCCAGCTCACTTTGTTTGCTTTTCAATGCTTCTTGGTTTTGCTCCATCATTTGATTTTTCCGGGACAGTTCCGTATGTTGAGACGAAATCGAACGTGCCATCTGATAAAAGGATGCCGTCAATTGACCGACTTCATTTTCGGCTGGAATGTCATGTTCAAGCGAAATCGATTTCCCTTCTGCTAGACGTTGACTTTTAATGTTCAGTTCGTGTAACTGCATCGTCAACTGGCCAATCAGTGGGCGGACGATGAATAATAAACATAAAAGAAAAATCAATAAGTTCAAAAACCAGAACCATTGGGTTTGTTGCAGTTGATCAAGAACTTGTTCCTTCGTCTGACCGGTTGCATTGTCGATATAAAGAAAACTCGCGACGGACGTGATTACACTCCAGACAAACACGCTGTAAAAAACGGCCATCAGCTGTCTCCCTAGTTTTTCAGTCATCCATTGTTTCATGTTCATGAAGCCCTCCTACTTAAATCTAAAAAAAATAAAGATCTGAGGCGAGACAAACGTTTCGCATCACACCTTTATTTCCCTCAATCGTTTGGTTTCAATCCTTCTATTCCCAACACTTAGACAGGTGGCGACAGCGGAATGTCACATAATAGACCAATTACATCGACGATTTGCTGTTTTGACAAATCATCCGTATCGACATGGTTGGAAAAGACAGGATGTGTCAAAGCACGTAAACGTTCATCCGCCTGTCGTCCTCCCCATGATTGCGCACGTTCGAAACGGCTTCTCAGACGACGCCGGATTGTCTTTGGACTTGCCATCAGCGCCACGTGTTGCACCTGATGCCCCTTGCTTCTTAAGGCGCCGATGATTTCGTCAAAATAATCCGGATTTGTCAGCGTCATTGGTACGATGATGACGGCAGACGGCTGATCCAATTGTTCGAGTAACACCAGATTCAACTGACGCCAAAGCGGCTCATCTTGAAAGTCACCTGTCTGCTTTTCTTGCGGAAGCTGTTGCCGCAACAGTTGACCTGTCAACTCAGGATCAAACAGATGTGATCCCTTGATGCGTTGCTGTAAACCGTGTGCAGCCGTCGTTTTACCGACACCAAACGTTCCATTAATCCAAATAATCATTGTCAGGATTCCCACCTTTATCTTTCCTTGGGAGGAGTTTCCTTTAATATACAATTTGAATGATCCATGGTGCAAGCACACTGGCAAGAACAGCTGTCAAAATCATCGTCAGCAGACCAACCGCCCCCTCGCGTTGATCGAGACTCATCGATTTCGTTGCGCCCATGACATGGGCAATCGAAGCTAAACCGACGCCGCGACTGACGAAATGCCGAATCTTCAGACCGGTCATCAGTCGTGGACCGACGATCGAACCGACAAGCCCGGTCACAAGCACGAACGTCGCTGTCAACGCCAGCGTCCCGCCGGACCGTTCCGAAATGGCCAAAGCAACGGGTAACGTGACCGATTTCGGCAATAATGCCAAGTTGGTCGCTCGGCCAAGATGCAGCAACAGACCAAGCAGCAGATCGGATGTCAAGGCAATCAACGTTCCAATCCCAACGCCAAGCGTAATCTCAGGTAAAAACTTCCGGACATGATGGCGGACCTGATACAACGGAATCGCAAAAGCCGTAATCGCCGGTCCGAGCATCCGTGATAAATATTGTCCGCCTGCCATATATGCGGCATGTGTCGTGCCGCTGATTGATAAAATGACAATCACGGCTGCCGTCACGGTCAAAATCGGTAAAGTCCAGACAAACGGAAACGTCCGGTATAACCAAAGCGCGCCGCCAAACAGCAACGTCGTCAACACCAGCCAAAACAGTGCTTCACTCATGGACATCGCCCCTCTCTTTGCGTTGGGCCAGACGGTCGACGATGAACGCGGATCCCGTTAACGTCAACAGACTGCTGATGATTAAAATCACAAGTACTTGAAGACCGGATTGACGCATGAAAACCGTGTAGTCCATAATGCCGGACAAGGCTGGAACAAAAAATAACGGCATAACGAGCAACAGTAACCGTCCTCCCTGCTCCACGCAGCTGACTTTGAGCAGACGGCTCTTTAATGCCAGATACAATAAAATCAAGCCAATGATGTTTCCCGGTAACGGCAACTGCAGTCCTGTACTCACAACGTCCCCGATCATCGCGAAACAGGAGATGAGGACAATTTGCAGTAAAATCGTCACACTTAACAATAGTTTTGAACGCATAATGATTTCCCCTTGTTAACGTATTCGGGATTCATTATCCGCCTCACTTTGTGAACAATCAATGAAATGAGCTAGATTTGTTGAAGTAACCGTTCTCACACATCTTGCCCTCTTTTTCTGTTCTAGCACAAAAAAAGAAGAACCACCTGTCGTAAGACAGATGAATCTCCTTTCATCACATAATCCGTTTAAACAGTTTTTCCAATTCATACGTCGTCCATTCGATGATGACCGGTCGACCGTGTGGACAGGTGAACGGCATCTCGGTTTTCGCAAGATCGGCAATCAATTGACGCATCATCTCGTGATTGAGAGGATGATTCGCTTTGATCGATTTTTTACATGCCATCATGATGGCAGCGTCCTCCCGGTAACTTTCGAGATCCACCTTCCGTTTCATCAAGGCTTCATCCATCAATTCCTGAATCGTCTCCTCTTGACGGTGGGACGGGAACCACGTCGGGACTTCCCGGACGATGAAACTTTGTGGACCAAACGGCTCCAGTTCAATCCCGACATCATGCAACAATGGTACCACTTCATCCATCCGCCGCATGTCGTCACTCGCGATCTCAAACGTATACGGCAACAACAGTTGCTGCCGTTGTTCGAGCGGGCGACCGAACATGACTTTATACGTCTCATATTTAATCCGTTCTTGGGCGGCATGCTGATCAATCAAATACATTCCGTCCGCTCCCGAACAGACGATATAAGACGAATGGAGCTGGCCGATGACATCGAGATGGGGAAACTTCGGTCGGTCGGACTCCGGATTGTTCGCATCCTCTCGTTCGTCTGCTTGAATCGATTGATTCAACGTCTCAATTTTACCGCGCCGTTCCAGCGGTTCGTGTTCCGCTTCCGTTCGTTTCGGGATCGGGTAGTTCCAGACCGACCGTGAAGACAACTCTTCGATCGGCTCTGCCACGTAAGAAAACTCTAACTTTTCCTGTGCACTCGGATCTTTTTTCGGTTTCGGCGGAGTCACTTTCGGAATCAAGGTCTGGCGGCTGAGCGTCAACCGAATCGTTTCCTGAATCAGTTGACCCAGTTCTGCTTCTTTTGACAAGCGGACTTCCCGTTTCGCCGGATGGACATTGACATCTATCAACAACGGATCCATCGTCACTTCAATTACAGCAATCGGAAAACGACCAATTGGCAACAGTGTATGATATCCATTTAAGACAGCTTGCGTCAGTGCGAAGTTTTTGACCGAACGTCCGTTTAGAATCAGCGTGATGTAATTTTTTGAAGCCCGTGTCACTTCCGGTTTGACGAGATGACATGTCAGCTGGTAATCCGCTGTCGCACCGGTCGCGACGAGTGTCCCCTGAATCGTCTGGTGCCCGTAGACGCTCGCCAGCGCCTGCCGGACATCACCCGAACCATTGGTCTGAATCAAGACTTTCCCTTCATGAACGGCGTACAGTTTGACGTCCGGATGGGCAAAGGCGACCCGGTTCAGGATATCCGTAATTGCCGCCAGTTCCGTATGCGTCGTCTTGAGGTACTTCAGTCGGGCAGGTGTATTAAAGAACAATTGCTCGACTGTCAGTTCCGTTCCGCGGTTCATCGCAATCGCCGAACGATCCGTCAATGTCCCGTAATCAAGTGTCAGCTGAATCCCTTCCTGGTCTTCCCGCTTCGTCTTCAACGTCACTTTACTGACGGATGCAATCGAGGCCAAGGCCTCGCCGCGGAATCCAAGTGTCTTGATCCGGAACAAATCGTGTTCATCCTTGATTTTACTTGTCGCATGGCGGACGAAGGCAAGTTCTGCATCTTCCGGATAAAAGCCGTGACCGTTGTCACGGATCGTCATTCGTTTCATGCCGGCTTCTTCCAGTTCAACATCGATTTGTGTCGCACCCGCATCGAGTGCATTTTCGACCAGTTCTTTAACGACGGAAGCGGGGCGTTCGACGACCTCACCTGCTGCGATCCGGTTCGCTAACGAATCTGATAGTTCCCGAATGATTCCCATGTGTTACGCCTCCTTACTTTCTTGCTTCTGCCTGCAGACGGTACAACGTATTTAATGCTTCAAGCGGTGTCATATTGATCAGATCAAGCGTCTGAATCGTTTCCCGCACCGGATCTGGCTCGGCAAAGAGACTCAGCTGATCGATGGGTTCCGCCTGAACGACTGCAGGCGGCGGAGACACAATCGCCCGCTCCTCAGTTTGTTCGAACTCCGATAACAATACTTCCGCCCGGTCAATCAAGGAATCCGGCAGATCTGCTAACCGTGCGACATGAATCCCGTAAGATTGATCGGCTTTTCCGTCGCGGACTTCATGCAGGAAGACGACGCGTCCATCCTGCTCGACGGCCCTTACATGGACGTTGGCGAGCCGCGGCATCGATTCCTCAAGAACCGTCAGTTCATGATAATGGGTCGAGAACAATGTTTTGGCTCCGACGTGGTCGGCGATGTGTTCGACGATGGCTTGCGCGAGCGCCATGCCGTCATATGTCGATGTCCCGCGACCGATTTCATCGAGGAGAATCAACGATTGGTCGGTTGCCCGGGTCAAGGCTTCTTGTGTCTCGACCATCTCGACCATGAAGGTCGATTGTCCGCTGACCAAATCGTCGGCTGCTCCGATCCGCGTGAAAATTTGATCAAAGACCGGTAACTCAGCCCGGCTTGCCGGGACAAACGATCCAATCTGATGCAACAAGGCAATCAAGGCGAATTGACGCATGTACGTTGATTTACCGGACATGTTCGGTCCCGTGATCAACAGCATTTCCCGCTCCTCGTGTAAGGCGATGCCGTTCGCGACATATTCCCCGCGCGGCAGGACTGTCTCGATGACCGGGTGACGTCCGTTCTCGATGGTCACGTTCCGTCCTGTAATCGTTAACGGTCGGACATAGTCATGACGTTCTGCGATTTCCGCCAAGGCGACGAGGACATCCAGTTCCGCAATCCGCCGACTGACCCGTTGCAGGCTTTCAATCTGTGTTTTGACTTGATCCCGGACTTGGCAGAACAGTTCGTATTCGAGGGTAATGCTTTTTTCCTCTGCCCCGAGAATCAACGCCTCCTTCTCTTTCAGTTCCGGTGTGACATACCGCTCGGCGTTCGCAAGCGTCTGTTTACGTTCATACCGTCCTTCCGGCAACAGTTTGGCGTTGGCCCGCGAGACTTCGATATAATAACCAAATACCCGGTTATAACCGATCTTCAGCGTCTTGATACCGGTTGCCTGACGTTCACTTGCTTCAAGTGTTGCCAGCCATGTCTTTCCGTCTTTCGACGCCACTAACAGTTCATCCAGTGCCGGGTCGAAGCCCGGTTGGATCATTCCGCCTTCTTTCGTCGAGATCGGCGGGGCCTCGACAAAAGCACGGTCCAGCAAGTCGGTCAGTTCGTCATGTGGATCGAGCCCGAGTGCCAGTTGTCCCAAGCGGTCGCTCAACAGTTCTTCAAGCGCGGCTTGAATGCGCGGAATCAAGCGGAGCGTCGATTTCAATTGGACGAGATCACGGGCAGAAGCCGTACCGTACCCGACTTTCGCGACCAATCGTTCCAAATCGTAGACTTCCCGCAGCGTATCCTTCAGCTGTTGCCGTTCAAAATAATGCGCCAACAATTCTTCGACGGCGTCGAGCCGTTCTGTAATCGTCCGTTCCGACAGCAATGGTTTTTCGAGCCAGCGTTTCAGCATCCGTCCGCCCATCGCCGTTCCCGTGACATCAAGCAGACCGAGCAATGACCCTTTTTTATCGCCAGTCCGAGCAGAACGAATCAGTTCAAGATTCTTGACGGTATTCGACTCCAGCTGCATGAAATCAGCCGCTTCATAGACCAGTGCCGGTTGCAAATGCGTCAGCGACCGTTTTTGCGTATCATGCATATACGCGTACAAGACAGCAAAGGCATCTGCTTGTGCTGCATCAATCGCCCGGTCACCGTGCGGATGGTTTTCCCGGCGTGAACTTTGCGTCAATGGAATCTGTAAGTGGCTGAGCGCCGCTTCGTGTTCCCTTGTCGTCACGATGATTTCGCGCGGCAGGATGATACTTAACTCCTTCGCGACGGCATCAAGCGTCGCAACACTCGTCAGCGCACTTTCTCCGGTCGAGACGTCTCCGCGGGCAATGCCGAATCGTCCGTCCTGTTCGACGACCGCGACGAGGTAACGGTTTTCTTTTTCCGTCAACGACGACATCAACGTTCCCGGTGTAATGACTTGGACGACTTCACGTTTGACGAGTCCCTTCGTCAATTTCGGATCTTCGACTTGATCGCATAAAGCGACTTTATATCCCCGTTCAATCAATTGTTCAATGTAGCCGTTTGCCGCATGGTGCGGCACACCACACATCGGAATCGGATGTTCGGCGTTCTTTCCATTTTTCGCCGTCAATGTCAATTCCAGTTCGTGCGCGACCTGTTTCGCGTCATCAAAAAATAACTCATAAAAATCACCTAGACGATAAAACAAAAAGGCATCAGGATAATCCGCCTTAATTGAAAAATATTGTTTCATCATTGGTGTATTGTGGACTGCTTCCATGATATTCACCTCATTCGCGTAAAAAGCCGACGGGAATCCGTCGGCTTTTCCAATTCAGTTCATTGATTAATAGCCGCAACCGCCGCTTTTATTTTCAGCTTCCATGCCACTTCCTGTTTTCCCCGCCAAGACATCACCATCTGTTGCTTCGATGATTTGATCCGTGATCCCGTTTGAGATCGTCACCGTGACATATTGAAGTAAGCCGTTGACTTCTTCTTGCGATTCTTGGAATTGTTGAACGACCGGCATCTCGTCGAGTTCTGCGAATAATTTATCCAGTTTTGCTTCGACACGTGCCAATGCTTCCGTTTTCCCGTAGTGTTGGCAGTTGACCGCTTCTTTTTGTAAAAATTTAATCTGTTTCATCATCTTTTGGACTTTTTCGTTTCCATTGATGTTGGCTTCAGCAGCTTTAAACCGTTCGACCTCTGAAGTCTCAGAAATCATTTTTGCGATTTCATTTGCCTTTTCGATGATCTGTTCATCTGTATACATAAACATTCGTCCCCTCTATCGGAAGCGGTGAACCCGCTACGCTTATCGTGTCTACGAACGATGACTCGTTCTTATCGCATTCATTATACCGTTCTCTTCAAGGGGTGACAAGAATAGTTCCTTATTCAATCGACCGCCATAACAGATAAGCGGCATGACTACGGTACGGGGCGAATTCTTGACTGAGCGACACGGCTTCTTCGACACTCGGCCGATTGCCGTGTAAGCTTTCAAATGCCCGCAAGATCCCGATATCGGACGCCGGAAATAAGTCTTGCCGCCCGTAACCAAACATCAAGACGTTTTGAACGGTCCATGGTCCGACCCCCTTCAAGGCCATCAGCGTCTCGGCAATCGTCTCATCAGACGCTTCCGCCAACTGTCGGAAATCGATGTCGGACTGAGCTGCTCCTAATAGGTACTCGGCTTTTCTTCCGGAAAGTTGCAGGATACGGAGCTGCTCCGGTTCAACATTCCGTAACCGGTCTGCCGTCGGCGGGAAGATGACCCCGTCTTGTTCCGTTCCGAACGTCCGGCACACTCGTTCCGTCAAGACTTGTGCAAAGCTAAGATTCACTTGTTGATGAATGATTGACCGGATCAATGCCGTAAATGGATCCACATCCAGCACCAGCCGCTCGGCCCCAAACCGGGACACGATTCCGTCGAGTGACGTACCGATGAACGCTTGTGACGGATTTCTGACATCGAGACGAAACCGATGTCGCAACTGATGCAACATCGGTTTCTTTGGTCCTTCGCCACTTAACAGCAGCGTATGTGAATCAAGTGCTTCCATCTGACCGATGAACTTCCCTTCCGGTACAAGGACCGGAACAATCAGACGGTCCTCATGTTCGACTTGAAGCCGATCACCACGAAGGCGTCTTCGAATCCCGTCAAAATCATACGCGTCCTGCATGACGATTTTTTCCTGCCACATTAGACATCTTCTCCTTTAGCCGATGAATAACTTGATGCCTCCTAAAATCAAACCGATGAAGAATCCGCAAATCGCACCATTGACCCTAATCCATTGCAAATCATTTCCTACTTTATCTTCAATCATATGAATTAACGTTTCCGTGTCAAAACGGTTTAGATTTTCCCGGACCAATCCTCCGATTTTTTGGTGGTTTTGATCGACAAACCGGACAAGCTGATCTTTCATCCAACGATCACTTTCTTCTTTGAATGTCGGGTGATGATCCCAGTCGTCTAACGCTTGGTTCATCAGCGGTAAAGCTCGACCTTCCCAAAACGCGTCCGAGACGAGATACGTCTTCAATTCAGTGATGCCTGCCGTATAGGCCCGGTGTAAGACAGGATGGAAATCGAAACGATCGACTTCCGTTTCTTTCCATTGGTCAATTTTCGCTAAACGGTCCTCATCTTGTGTCAACTGAATTAAATTTCGTCGTAGATGATCGAGAATGGCCAGACGATTCGGGTGATGCACTTGCTTCATATCCTGAATCACACTGAGTAGGACAGACTGAATGACAAGACTCAGTCGTTCTTCGGAATAGACTTTTTGAACGGTTTTCGCCGTGACCCGTAAAAACGTATTTTTTTCCTGATCGATCATCGCGTGATACGCCAAGCGGCCGATTTGATCCCGGATGACCGGATCTTCGAGCAGGCGTTGCCCGTAGCCGAGCAGCTGATCAATTGCCAGTTCGTCAAGTCGTCGTTCTTCGTTCAACTCGACCAAGCGCTCTGCTAATCGTTTTGACGGGTAGGCTTTGATCGTCTCGGAAATCCGGTCGTCGACGACCTTAAGAATCGCTTCTCGTGGAAGTTTATGCAAAATACCAAGCAATAGTTCTGTCACCGTCGCCCGAAAGGCAGGCAACAAAACGATTGACCGGAGCAACTTGATGAACCGATCGGCAAGCGTCATATGACGAAGCTTCTCGACGATACTTTCTTTATTCAGTAAATCTTTTTCTAACATCTGGACGATCGATTCGATGACCCGTTCCCGGTTCTTCGGCAATAAATTCGTATGGGGAATCTTTAGACCCAGTGGATGACGAAACAGTGCAGTGATCGCAAACCAGTCGGCAATCCCTCCGACAAGTCCTGCCTCAAATCCGCTTTGCAACCAAAAAATCCAGTTGTTTTCTTTAAAAGGCAACGAGGCGATGAAGCCGACTGCCATAAAAATCAAGGACACGGTCGCTAGACGCCGGGTCGATGACTTGGGTGGAGATGCAGGTTGTTGCAAGATGGTTCCTCCTTCTCGCGAGCTGATTTCCTCATATCTCGTATACGTCGAGAAACGGATACAAGTTTCGGCAGAAAAGAGTCCCAGTCACGTCCGGACTGGGACTTGTTATGTAGTTAGAACGTAAATTCCCCAAACTGTTCGCCGTCCCATGTTGCTGTCGCTGTCGAAACAAAGTAAACGAGTCCGTTTCCGAATGTATTTTCCATTAACGAAACGACTTGATGCCCTGCCGTCTGTTCGACGAAAGCTAACCGGACTTCTTCTTTTCCTTGATAAACACGTTCATAGACACTCAATCCACGGGCATTGATGAACGTGCGGGCAGTCGTGAAAATAATCGGCCCGACTTCCGGCCGCCGTTCTTGAATAAAGATTTGGCACTTGTCCTCAAACTGATTCAATCTTGTCCACTCCTTCTCTCTCTTTTTTTGCTCATGCTTATGTACTTCCCGTCTCGCCCTAATGATAATCCTGTTCTTCAAAAAAAGCGACCAATCGGCCGCTTCTTTCATCATTTCACAAAGTTTTTCAGTTAAATCTTCACGCCAAGCGCACGCGCGACATGAATCGCCGATGTCGTCGCTCCGATTGTCCCAGCTCCCGGAAAAACGGTATCCCCAATGATGTACAGTCCCGGAATGCCCGTTCGAAATGAGGCGGCACGGAACAGACTCGTCGACGGCAATTGCGGATATCCACCGACACCACCGTTTGGACGTGACGTATACCGGACCCATGCTCCTGGTCCACCCGGGTAACGTGCAATGGCGTGTTCTTGAAATCCGGGAAACTCCTGTTCCAGTATGACCTCGAATTTTTCCTGCATCGTCTCGACTTGGTCGTTGTATTGCCCTTGATCGTCCCGGGCGAACCGGTCAATCGGTACATGACACGACATCGTCAACGTCCGGCATCCATCCGGTGCCCGCTCCAGATCGCCTGCTTGCGATAACGAGATGAAGGCATGTCCGGACGGTAAGATTGGATCATGGACTTGTCGAAAAGCGGTACCGTCCTCGACGATTGTCTCCGGAATTGCGGCATAATACGTAAACGTCGCCCACTGTGAGAGAGCCGCTTGCCGTTTATATGTCCGACGTAATGTCGGTTGCAAGGACGGTCCAACGAGCTCGTGCATCGCTTCGATCGGTAAGGCCCCGATCACTTCGTCGGCAAGAATCAAACGTCCCCGACGATCTTCGAGTAAAAAGCCGTCCACCGTTTGTCGGATGGAGACGATCTTTCGTCCGAGTAAAACCGTTGCCCCGTCTTGTTCCGCTGATGCTTTCAGTTGTTCGGCGACTTTATACAATCCACCCGGCACGTAGTAGGCGCCGTCATGATAAATCGATAAGGCGACCGCTCCAAGCAACGCCGAGGCTTCCATGCCGGTCTGCATACTATCTAGGAGAATCCCATCGATTAATTGCGCAAACGTCGTGCCGTCCAGTCGATGTTTGCGTAAAAGATGACCAATCGTCTGTGTCAGATAAGGCACTAGTGGAAGACTCGAACGGACTTCTTTTAAAATCATTTGTGCATCCGTCATCGTTCGTAACGGTAACGCCGGTAACGCCTGCATCAACGGACGGACATGGCGCTCGATATGATGGATTTCGTCAAAAAAGGTCTCAATCGCAGTCGCTTGCTCTGTGAATTGGTCTTTTAGGTGCTGGATGAACCGGTTCCGGTCCCGGTAATACATGATGTCTCGCCCGTCGAGCTTAATCGTCATGACGACATCGAGTAATTCGACCGGGATCTCTAGCTGCAAGTGTCGGAGCACCCGTTCGTGAAGACCACCCGGTTCAAACCCCATCCCAAGTGTCGCACCGACTGGGTACGTAAAGGATTGACGGGTGAACTTACCAGCCGAGCCCCCCCATTCACGACTTCCTTCACAAAGCGTCACACTGTGTCCTTCACGTGCCAGCAAAGCGGCGGCCGTGACCCCGGCGATTCCCCCACCGATAATCGCAATCCGTTTCATGATGGTTCCTCCTCAGTGACTAAGTTTTCTTTGAACAAGAAATTACGGACTTCGCGAAAGACCGGTTCCCGGCGGTGAATCGTAAAGTGATCATACTTATAGGATTTTGTCTGGATGTTATCGGTGTAGGCTTCAAGCGCAAACGAACTTTTCAGCGGGATCAAGTTGAAGTCGCCTCCTTTTGCCCCAAACGAATAGACGAGAACATCGCGGGGCCACGTCTCCAATCGATCCTTCAAATTTTTCATCGTCGCTGAGTTTTCAGCCAAATCTTGAATCGCCGGACTGTTTGTATTTGTCCCGAACGGTGCGAGTGTCAAACCAAGCGTCGCATAATCCGATCCACTGATCGGTGCATCGAGCGTGACGAGTTTTCGGATCTGGTACGGAAGGTCTTCTTTTAACGTATAGGCGACGACATCAACGCCTCCCATACTGTGACCAACGAGCTGAACATCGGTAAAGGTGGCTTTTTGCTGACGGTCATATTGATCGATGGCCGCACTCAGCCACTTCTGTTGATTGAGCAGACTTGCTTCATCGTCTTCAAAGACAATCCGAACGAGCGGATATCCTGTCGTCGACGGTTTGACGCTGCATGTCACCTTCCCTGCTCGCGAGACATCACAGCGGCCACCATCTTCCGCCAACTTGTTTTTTGTGAAGTTTTCAATCATTGGTAAAAACGTCCGCTCCGTCCCAAACAATCCGTGGACCATGAACGTAGGCGTAATTTCACCGGCCTGCTTCGTGACAATTTGTTTTGTCGGTGGTGGTGCACTAGACGTCTCATCCGCAAAAATCCACCAGGCTCCTCCTCCGACAATCAGACAGACGAATAATGAAATCCCGATTGTCTGTAATTGTTTCCGCCGTAATTTCCGGACATGGTGAATCACCCAGAACATCAATAACCCGAATCCAATCAACAGGACGACACCGGTAATGATCCAACCGGTCGGATTTGGCACATAGGCAATCAGTTGCAACTGATTGGCTTTTGTCCCGTACAATTTCCAGGAGACATTGTTATAGTTCGACCAGTCCATCTTCTCTCCATTTTGTAACCCAATCACTTTCGGTCCATGTAAATTGATTTCGATATCGGCCTGACGGATATAGCGGTCCGCTAGTTTCTTAACTTGTCCTGTCGGTTGATAACCTTTGATATTCAGACGATCAATACTGAGGTCGATGTTCGTATCTAACCGGTACGTATTAAACCAAAAACCCTCTTCTGTCTTAACCTCGTATGTCGTATCAGGCGGAATCAAAATCCCCCCGATCCCCGTCTTCCATTCATCTTTGATCGTCGCTAAATCCTCGAACTTGGCAAACTTCTTTTCCATCCGAATTCCTTCATAATCATCCTGCGTCTTGAAGGTCTCTGCCGCATAACCATTTTCCTCCGCCTGTTTGACATACGTTTTCCAGTCCGGATTTAAATTGAGTAATCGTGCGACAGGATGTTCTTTTGCCGCATACGTCGTTTTTAACGTCACACTTTGATCCGTGTGAACGGTAGCGTCATATTGAATCCGAATACATCCTCCGAGTATGGTTGCCATCAAGACGAACGACAGAAGAATTAGTTTTTTGCGTATGCTGATCAAACCGTCACACGTCCCTTCTATCTTGTCCTCTTTTCCCTATCTTACAATTTATTACGTGGGCGAATCAAATTGTCCAAAAAAATGTAACAGTTTTCCTGTTAACTTAGCTCTTTTTTTTCAAAATCCACTGGTTTACGGAACGGCTTATTCAAATTGCAGACTATGTCAGTGATCATCAAACTAATTTTTTATAAAATAAATCGCAGTGTGAACTACTCACCACTTATTTGCTTCGCAAATTGAAGTGGGAGCTTCTTGGGAAGACCGTACTTTTACGAGCTACGATTATTTACCAAGCTCATCGGATGGTTCCCACCCTGAAGGGTTTTCAGTCTGCTAACAGCAACAAGTTGATACTTGCGTTGATATCTCGATCATGATGCACACCACAAACACATACCCACTCGCGTACATCCATTGTTTTTTTCTCGCCTTTTACGCCGCAAGAAGAACAGATTTGGGTCGAGGCGAACCATTGATCCGCTTTGATAAGTGTTCGCCCATAGAATTTGCATTTGTATTCCAGCTGTCGGACGAACTCATGCCAACTGACATCTCCAATCGATTTGGCGATCTTATGGTTCTTCATCATGTTCTTCGATTTAAGTGTCTCGACGACGATGACTTGGTTATCGTCAACGATCCGTTTCGACAGCTTATGAAGAAAATCTTTACGTTGATGTGCAATCTTTTCATGCTTCTTGGCGAGGATCACCCTCGCCTTCTCTCGGTTCTTACTCCCGATTTTCTTGCGGGACAAGGCGCGTTGCGCCTTCTTTATCTTCTCTTCGGACTTTCGAAGGAAACGAGGATTGTCAACCTTCTCAGAAACCCGCTCATCATTCGTCAGGATGGCGAAGTGCTCCAGACCAAGGTCGATTCCTACTTTATTTTGGGCTGGAACCCATTGCGCTTCGGCTTGATCGACAAGGATGGAGATGAAGAATTTCCGGGTCTTCGTCATCGAGACCGTCACGGACTTGATCACACCATCAAACGGACGATGTTGTGTCAACTTCACAAAACCGATTTTAGGAAGTTTCACCTTACGATCTTCGATGCGGATGCTCCCCTTCAGATTGTTGGTTGTGTAAGAGGCACGGTCGTTGTGCTTCGACTTGAACTTCGGAAATCCGACAGACTGATCTCGAAAAAAGTTGTGATACGCCTTGTTTAAGTCCATCTGAGCGTTCGCAAGAGAAAGACTGTCGACTTCTTTGAGGAAAGGGAATTCGGGCTTGTACTTCGCTGGGGTTGGGAGCTTCTGCTTCGTGTGAGGGTTGAGCTTCGAATCTTCGTACAATCGGATACGCTCTTCGAGCATCTTATTGTAGACAAAACGGACACAACCGAACGTCTTCATGAAATATTCTTGTTGGGGTTTCGTCGGATAGAGTCGAAACTTGTACGCCTTTAGCAAAGCAATCACTCCTTTCAATTTGATTCGTTATACTCATTTTATCGAACGATTGGAGTCTTGAAAAGACAGGCGATTCATCTCCCACCTACGCTGGGTTTCACCCTGAGACGCTTAGAAGTGGGAGAATTCTCGCTAAATTTAGTTAAAATTTCTATATAGTTTATAGAAATAAAAAAAGGACAATCCTATATTACTAAAATTGTCATTGCACATTCAGATTTTGTCTGTTATTATTTCCCTTGAAGATGACAATGATAATCATTATCAATAATGTTTACGAATCCTGTTAGAGACCCATACATAATCTTGCGTCGTAACATGATTGATCAACTGAGATGCATTGCTACACGAAAAAGGAGATGAACGATAGTGGGAAAATTGAAGACATCCGTTATCATGAGTTCGCTCGCCGTTTTACTTGCGGCATGCGGAACTGCAAACGAAGAAAACACAACAAAGGACGGAGAAGCCAACACGTCTAAAATGGTAGAAATTACTGACGCGCACGGTACGATCAAGGTACCGGTCAATCCGGAGAAAGTGGTGGCACTCGATAACCGGACGTTCGAGACACTGGCCGCCTGGGATGTCGAGCTCGCGGCTGCTCCTGTCGGTTTGTTACCGGCTGAATCCCCGTATGCAAAAGACAAAGACATCGTCGACGTCGGAATGCATTTCGAACCAAACTTAGAAGCCATCGCTGGTGTTGATCCGGATGTCGTCATTGTCGGTCAACGTTTTGCTGATTACTATGACGACATCAAGAAGTTAGTGCCGCAAGCGGCTGTCATCGATCTGGATGTCGAGTTGCCTGAGGATTCCGGTACTCCAGGTGAACTGTTGGTCAAGGGTCTCGAAGATACGACACAAACGCTTGGGCAAATCTTTGCAAAGGAAAAAGAGGCAGAACAACTCGTAACAGAATTCGAGCAATCCATCACGGACGTAAAAAAATCATATAACGGAAATGACAGCATCATGTCTGTCATCGTCTCAGGTGGAGATATCGGTTTCTCCGCTCCGATGAGCGGCCGTGTCTTCGGACCGATGTATGACATATTCGGATGGAAACCGGCACTTGAGGTCAAACAAAAATCGGGGAATGATCAAGGTGATGAAGTTTCCGTGGAAGCCATCGCTCAAAGTAATCCGGACTGGCTGCTCGTCTTGGATCGGGATGCGCCGCTTGGTGATGCGGAAGGTGCTGTTCCGGCGGAAGACGTCATCGATCGTGCACCTGCTCTTCAAAAAACAACGGCCGTTAAAGAGGACCGTATTGTTTACACACCAAAAGACATGTATTTAAATGAATCGATTCAGACCTATTCAGAGTTTTTCCAAGACGTGTCGGAAGCGCTCGTGAAGTAAATGGAGCAGTTTAAGATACGACAAGTAAATGGAAGCGTTGAGCAGAACGCTCGACCTTCCTTTTCTGTCGTTTGGACCCCATCGTTTGTCATAGCGGTGCTGATCATCCTCCTTCTTGCCGTTGCTTCCTTGTTTACCGGAGTATATGAATTGAGCGGAAAAGCGAACGACTTTGATATGTTTTGGATTACACGTTTTCCAAGGACACTGGCACTCATGCTGACCGGTGCAGCCATGGCGATGGCTGGGCTCGTCATGCAACTGATTACACAAAACCGTCTCGTGGAACCGACGACAACAGGAACCATTGAATGGGCAGGACTTGGTCTTTTGACCGTTTATCTACTTGTGCCGGCACCGACGCTCATGATGCGTATGACGGGTGCCATCGTCTTCGCATTCATCGGAACGATGGTGTTCTTCTGGTTCTTGCGATCGGTTAAACTACGTTCTTCACTGATTGTTCCGATCATCGGTCTCATGCTCGGTGCTGTCATCTCCGCCATCTCCACATTCCTCGGGTTGTTTTTTCGGGCGAGTCAGGCGCTTGAAGGATGGTTCGTTGGATCGTTTGCATCGATTCAAGTCGGTCGTTACGAATACCTGTGGATCATCATCGGTGTCACGGTCTGTATCTTTTTTCTTGCCAACCGGTTGACTGTAGTCGGTCTCGGAGAAGATATCGCCACCAGCCTCGGAATCAACTACAACCGTCTCATGATGATCGCTACAGGTTTGATTGCCTTATCTGTCGGAATCGTCGCCACGGTGATCGGGAATTTACCGTTTCTCGGTCTGATCGTGCCGAATCTCGTCTCGATGATTCGGGGGGACGATCTCCGGAGTAACTTGCCATGGGTATGCATCATCGGGATGGGAACGATCCTCGTCAGTGATCTGATTTCACGGACGCTCATTAAACCGTTTGAATTACCCGTTTCACTTATTCTCGGCACGGTCGGAGCGGCTGTCTTCATTATCATTTTATTACGACAACGAACAAGAGGAGGAGTTCGATGAGTTTGATCATGGAACAAACACCAACGACCTATGAACGTGAACGTACGACGTCTCATACAAACGATCGGAACGCTTCGGCATTCCAATCCAAACGATCGGAGCGGCGCTACTGGATATTGCTTTGCCTCTTTCTCTTCGGTGGACTTCTTTGTTCGTTTGGTCTCCTCGTCTACAACAATCCGGTTCCGTTCCAGTCGCCCTCCTTCTGGCCGGTCGTCGAACGGCGGATTACCGCCATCGTGACGATGGCAATCGCGGCGCTCTGTCAAAGTCTTGCCACCGTCGCATTCCATTCGGTCACCAATAACCGAATCATCACCCCGTCGCTCCTCGGGTTCGATGCACTCTATTCGACGATTCAAACGTCGATGATCTTTTTCTTCGGTGCCGGTGCATTGATTGGTTTCACAGGGACGGAAGCCTTCTTGACGCAAGTCGCCATCATGCTGGTCATGAGCTTGCTGTTGTACGGCTGGCTCTTATCCGGAAAATACGCGAATTTGCAGCTCATGCTCCTGATCGGAATCATCCTCGGCACCGGGCTCAATTCGCTTTCGACCTTCATGAGGCGAATGCTCGCTCCTTCTGAGTTCGATATCCTTCAAGCCCGACTGTTCGGTTCTGTGACGAATGCGGACGCTGCTTATTTTCCGATCGTAATTCCGGTCGTCATCGTCGTCAGCGTATTGTTGTTGCTGTCGGCCAATCTGCTTAATGTCATCGCGCTGGGCAAAGACGTCGCGACATCGTTTGGGGTGAATCACCGCAGAAGCATCATCTATATACTGGTTCTGATTTCCTTACTTATGTCGATGTCGACAGCGCTGATCGGTCCCTTGACGTTTTTCGGTTTTTTAGTGGCAACGCTTAGTTATCAGGTCGCATCCACGTACGATCATAAGTATGTCTTACCGATGGCATTTTCAATCGGCTTCCTCGTTCTGACGAGCGCCTATTTCTTCATGTATCATATTTTCAATGCACCGAGCGTGGTCTCCGTCATTATCGAGCTATTCGGCGGTATGATTTTCTTAGCGGTGTTATTAAGAAAGAGGTCCCTATGATTAAACTAGAACACGTCAAAAAATCGTATACGGATCATGTCCAAATCGGACCTATCGGGCTCGAGATCCCAAAAGCCGGTCTCACTGCACTCATCGGACCAAATGGAGCCGGTAAGTCCACGACGCTGATGATGATCGGCCGCCTGTTGAACCTCGACGAAGGACACATCCAGGTCGCAGGAATGGATGTATCGAGTACAAAATCAAAGGATTTGGCGAAAATCATCACGATTCTTCGTCAGGAAAATCATTTCGTGACCCGGCTGACCGTTCGTCAATTGGTCGGATTTGGTCGTTTTCCCTATTCACATGGACGACTGACTCCTGAAGATGAAGCAATCATTTCCAAATACATCGACTTTCTCGATTTGACCCAGCTTGAGAACCGATATCTTGACGAACTCTCGGGTGGACAGCGTCAACGTTCTTATGTCGCGATGGTACTTTGCCAAGAGACGGACTATGTACTACTGGATGAACCGCTCAACAATCTCGATATCGCCCGGTCCGTCCAGATGATGGGCTACCTTCGTCATGTCGCGGATAAACTGGGACGGACCATCGTTACCGTATTACATGATATTAATTTCGCTGCTAAATACTCGGACCATATCTGCGCCATGAAACATGGACAAGTCGCTGCATTTGGAACCGTCAAGGAAATCATGGTTGCCGAAACACTTTCGGACATCTTTGAGACAAACCTTGAGATCATCGACGGACCGTATGGCCCGATTGCCGTATATTAATCCGAAACGGTTTTAAAAACACTAATCAAAAGAAGGGATTGCGCATCCGGTGGATGCGCAATCCCTTCTTTGTGTACCGTTAGTTACATGTATAAACCTGATTCGTGGCCTCGTCGCCGAGATCCACCTTTAGATCCGATTCATTTTTGTTAAATCAATTTCAACTCTTGCCCGACTTGTTTAAACGCTTCGAGCGCTTGTTCCAAGTCCTCACGTGTATGCTCTGCCGTGACGATCGTCCGGACACGGGCTTTTCCTTTTGCGACCGTCGGGAAGGCAATCCCTTGCGCAAAGACCCCATGCTGACGCAGGCGGTCCGACAACTGATGACATAACGCTTCGTCGCCGACGATGACCGGTGTGATTGGCGTCGTCGATGTTCCGATGTTAAAGCCAAGATCACGTAGTCCCTGCTTAAAGAACTCCGTATTCTCCCAGAGACGGTCAAACAGTTCTGTTTCTTCTTCCATGACGCGGAGAGCTTCCCGGTTCGCTTCGACGACTGCCGGTGGATGGGACGTCGAGAACAAGAACGGACGGCCTTTATGGATCAGATAGTCTTTGACGTGTTGTTCACAGGCGACGTACCCGCCGAGAACACCGATCGCTTTTGAGAGTGTCCCGACTTGCAACGCGACCCGTCCGTCGAGACCGAAGTGATTGACGGTTCCGCGGCCACTTTTTCCGAGAACACCGGATGCATGGGCATCATCGACCATGACGAGGGCATCATATTTTTCAGCCAGTTCAACGATTTCTGGGAGTGGCGCGATATTACCGTCCATCGAGAAGACACCGTCCGTAACGACGAGACGTGTCCGCGCGTCTTGTGTTTCCTGCAGAGCCGCTTCCAAGTCCGCGAGATCAACGTGGTTATAAATGCGGCGTTTCGCTTTTGTCAGACGAATACCGTCGATGATTGATGCATGGTTCAAGGCGTCAGAAATGACGACGTCTTCCGGTCCAAGCAAGGCTGACAACACACCGAGGTTTGTCGCGAATCCTGATTGGAAGACAAGTGCCGCTTCCGTATGCTTAAATGTCGCCAGTTCCCGTTCGAATGCTTGGTGCATTTCGAGTGTTCCGGCAATCGTCCGGACCGATCCTGTTCCGGCACCGAATTCAAGAGCAGCGTCCGCTGCCCGCTTCGCGAGACGCGGGTGCGCCGCGAGTCCAAGATAGTTGTTCGACGACAATTGAATCAATTCTTTCCCGTCGACCGTCACCCGGTTGTGCTGGGCACTTTCGAGTGCGACGAGTTCGCGGAACGTTCCCGCTTGTTTCATCTCTTCTAATTCTGTCCGTAAATGCTCAAAACCCATCAATTCGTCCCCCTTGGTTGTAGTACGACCTTTCCACATTTCCCTTGTCGCATCAATTCGAATCCTTCTTCAAACCGTTCGAGTGGTAATGTGTGTGTAATCAGTGGTCTGACATCGACTTTCCCGCTCGACAGGAAGGCCGATACCTGACTCCATGTCTCATACATTTTCCGGCCCGTGATCCCTTGCACGCGAACCCCTTTAAAGACGACATGATTCGTCAAGTCGATTTCGACCGGTTTGACCGGCAGACTCAGGATGTTGACGTCTCCTCCTGCTGTCACCATCTCAAACGCTTGACCAATCGCGACCGGATGACCGCTCATTTCACAGACGACATCAATGCCGTCCCCGTCCGTCATCATCCGGACCCACTCGAGGACATCTTCATGACGCGAATCGATGACGACATCCGCGCCCATCGTCTTCGCAAGCTCTAAACGGTACGGATTGACATCAATCGCCACCACTTCTGCTGCTCCTGCCGCTTTCGCGACGGATACGGCCATCAATCCGATTGGACCACAGCCGACGATTGCCACCGTCTTGGCACTGACGTCACTGGCGAGGACCGTATGGACGGCATTACCCATCGGCTCTTGAATCGACGCGATACCGGCCGGCATATCTTCCGGATTGACCCAAAGATTTTCTTCCGGCATGACGACGAATTCAGCGAAACAGCCTTGTGTATCGACGCCGATGATTTTTGTGTTTTTACAAATATGGTATTGCCCGCGTAAACATTGTTTACACTGATGACAGACGATGTGTGTTTCCGCCGAGACCCGGTCACCGAGCTTCAGACGTTTTGTTCCTTCCCCCAGCTCCACGACTTCACCTGAAAACTCATGTCCGAAGACATAGGGCGGATTGACGCGTGACGCAGCCCAAGCATCCCACTCATAGATGTGGACATCCGTCCCGCAAATTGAAGTCGCCTCGACACGGATCAAGACTTCACCGCGTTTTGGTGACGGAACTGCCACTTCTTTTAAGACGGCGCCAAATCCCCGTTCTTCTTTGACGAGTGCCCGCATCGTCTTTACCTTCGTCGTATCTTCTACAGCTGTCACTAATTTTGTCATCATTCCCCGACTCCTTCGTGGTCCTTGCCTCTTTCTCTAATCGGTCAAGACCAAGTATTGAGCATCCCCAACTAACCAAACAATCATTCACTTCTAGTTTACATGAATTCAGCCGCAAGTTTATCAAATGTTTCTTCATTCATATCGAGATTCGCAAAAGTCAGCCCCTGATCCGCATAACCGTCGATTTGTGACTGATAATCCGGACGCGAACTGTCTTGATAAATCAAGCCCATGACGAGGCCGTTATGTTCATGGACAACCCGTTTCGCGAGATCGAGATCAGTTGCGTCATAGTTTTCGAGATCATCCAGTTTCGTCAAATTTTGTTTGAACCAGTCGTACGTGTTGACTTTATTAAACGTGACACAAGGACTAAAGACGTTGATGAAGGCAAATCCTTTATGTTGTGTCGCCTGTTCAATCAGACTCGTCAATCCTTTTAAATCATTTGAAAAACTTTGGGCGACAAACGTCGCGCCTGCCGTCAGCGCCAGTTCAACCGGTGAGACACTCTTTTCGATTGATCCTTTTGGTGTCGACTTCGTCTTGAAGCCAAGTGCCGACGTTGGGGATGTCTGTCCTTTTGTCAAACCATAGATTTGATTGTCCATGACGATGTACGTCATATCGACATTTCGTTTGAACGCATGAATCGTATGCCCCATCCCGATGGCGAATCCGTCCCCGTCACCTCCGGACGCGATGACCGTCAACTCACGGTTCGCCATCTTGACACCCTGGGCAATCGGTAACGACCGGCCGTGAACGCCGTGGAACCCGTACGTATTGATATAACCGGAAATCCGTCCCGAACAGCCGATTCCGGAAATCAAAGCCAGTTCCTCCGGCTCGAGTCCGACGTTTGCGACCGCCCGTTGAATGGCCGCCTGAATCGAAAAGTCACCGCAGCCGGGACACCAGTTCGGTTTGACATCGTTTCTGAAATCTTTAAAGGTTGCCATGGAAAACCCCTCCTGCAACGACTTGTTCGACCACTTCTGCCGGATAGAACGGATCGCCGTTGAATTTTAAAATATGTTCGATCTTTTCTGCAAAACCGCAGTTCATCTGGATCAGTTTCGCGAGTTGTCCCGTCGCATTGTATTCGACGACGACGACTTGTTTGGCCCGCTCAAGATGCGGGCGGACCAGTTCACTTGGGAACGGATGCATCTGACGGATATGGAGATGATCGACATGAATGCCTTGTGCTTCAAGACGTGGCATCACTTCCTCGATCGTTCCACGCGTCGAGTTGAAGCCGACGAACAGGATATCCGGTATCGCATGCTGTTCGGTGACAAGGACGGCATCCTTCATCCGGAACTGATTCAACTTCCGGAGGCGTTTCGTCATCTGATCGACTCGATTTTTCGTCGCTTCCGACGGACGACCTTCTTCGTTATGTTCGACACCGGTCACGTGATGGATCCCATGTTTTGTTCCCGGTACGACACGCGGACTGATCCCGTCTTCCGTCACTTCATACCGTTTGAAATAGGCTTTGCCTTCAAGTTCCGGCAGCTCGCCTGAGATCAACTTCCCGCGCCGGATTTCGACCCGATTGACATCAAGCGGTTCGACGGATTGTTTACCGAGCGACAACATCAAGTCCGTCAAGAGAATGACCGGGCATTGATACTCTTCCGCGATGTTAAAGGCTTCTGCCGCATCATAAAAGGCTTCCTCAACGGTCGACGGCGCCAGGACGACTTTCGGAATCTCGCCATGGGTGCTGTAAATCATCGCCATCAAGTCGGACTGTTCCTGTTTCGTCGGCAGTCCGGTTGAAGGGCCACCGCGTTGTGTATCGATGATGACGAGTGGGGTCTCCGTCATCCCGGACAAACCGATCGCTTCTGCCATCAAGGACAATCCCGGTCCAGCTGACGCCGTCAAAGCACGGACGCCGGCGTAGTTGGCACCAATTGCCATCGTGACCGCCGCGAGCTCATCTTCCGTCTGAACGACGGTTCCACCGAACTGCGGCAATTTTTTAATTAAGTACTCCATGATTTCCGACGATGGCGTGATCGGGTAGGCGGCCATCAGGCGGGCCCCGCCTGCAACCGCACCAAGCGCAATCGCATCGTTCCCGATCATGAACATCCGTTGCTGTCCATCGGCCGGATCTAAAATAAAGCGTTCAGCCGTTCCAGCCATCGCTTCAAATGCCGCGGCTCCTTCCCGGATTGCCGATAAGTTTTTCTCGACCATCTCGGGTCCTTTCCGTCCAAAAATCTGTTCGACGACGGCTTGGAAACGTTCCGACTTGATGCCGAGAATCGCACTCGATGCCCCGATGGCGACCATATTCTTCATCAAGGATGTGCCGAGTCCTGCCGCAATTTCCGTAAAAGGAATCGGATAGAGGACGGCCCGTGTCTGATCCGGGTTCGTCGGATTAAACTTCGCATCGGCAATGATGATCGCTCCTTGACGTAACTCATGGAAGTTGACGTCGATTGTTTCTTGGTCAAAAGCGACCAGAATGTCGAGATCGTCGGCAACGGTCCGGACTTCATGTGTTGCGACCCGGATTTTATTGTTCGTGTGACCACCTTTGATCCGTGAAGAAAAATGGCGGTATCCATATAAGTAATAACCTAAGCGGTTCAGGGCAATGGCAAAGATCTCACCTGTCGATTCGATTCCTTCCCCCTGCTGACCGCCTACTTTCCATGACAATTGATTGTACATCGACGTTCGCTCCTTCTATCCCCTGAAATGATTGAAGCTGTCTGCTTCACTGTCCTCCCTCATGATACCGATTTCCGGATAGTTGTACAATCCTCCTCAAATGAATCGATTGAAAATATCCTGGATAGTACACAAATAAGACCATCTACTCCAGCGAGTAAATGGTCTAGCTTAACGTAGGACCTATGTCCAATGATGCATCATCGTGGTTCAATGATTAGTTTGATTGCCGTCCGTTCCTCACCATCAATCATGATGTCGGTAAATGCCGGAATACAGATCAGATCCATCCCTGCCGGTGCGACGAATCCTCTTGCGATCGCAACCGCTTTGACGGATTGATTGAGTGCACCTGCACCGATTGCCTGAATTTCGACAGAACCTTTCTCTCGAAGTACACCTGCGAGCGCTCCTGCGACCGCGTTCGGATTCGATTTAGCTGATACTTTCAGGACGTCCATGCATGTACCTCCCAATCAAAAATCAACACTTAATCAAAGAAAATCGATTGATCCGTCAAATGAATCCGTTCAATTTTAGTTGCTTTTTTCGATACATCATCAATATGAATCAAGACTCCATTTAACTGTTCCCGTCCTTCCGCAACTTCAAACCGGGTTGGGAGCTGAGTTTTAAATTTACGTAAGACATCTTCTTTTCGCATACCGAGGACACCATCAAGTGGGCCCGTCATGCCGACATCCGTGATGTAAGCCGTTCCGCCTTCAAGAATCCGTTCATCCGCTGTCTGGACGTGGGTATGCGTTCCGACGACTGCTTGGACACGCCCTGCTAAATGGTAGCCCATCGCGATTTTTTCACTTGTTGCTTCTGCATGGACGTCAACGAAAATCGCATCGACTTCCCCTTCAACTTCCGCAATCAACTGATCGACGGTCCGGAATGGATCACCGAGTGCTGGCAAGAAGACCGTTCCCTGGACGTTGATGACAGCAATCTTTTTGTTGCCGACTTTTAAGACCATCATTCCGCGTCCCGGTGTACCTTCCGGATAGTTCGCCGGACGGACGATCCGGTCCGCATCGTCAATCCAATCAAAGATGTCCCGGTTGTCAAACGTATGATTTCCCATCGTCACGCCATGGAAACCAAGCTCGAGTAACTGATGATAAATCGATTTCGTGATTCCCCGACCATGTGCCGCGTTTTCTCCATTCACCAGCATGACAGTCGGATTGTATTTTGCTTTAATCCGTGACGTAAACTGTTGCAGGATATGACGCCCCGGTGCCCCTACGACGTCACCAACAAATAAGATTTTCATAAAACATTCCTCCAAGTAATTAAAAAAAGTGGCGGTCGCCCGCCACTTTGCTTATTTTGCGTATTCGACTGCTCGTGTTTCCCGAATGACCGTGACTTTGATATGACCCGGATAATCGAGTTCTTCTTCGATTTTTTTCCGGATATCACTTGCCATTTTATGCGCAAGAACATCGTCGACGACATCAGGACGAACGATGATTCGTACTTCACGACCTGCTTGGATCGCGAAGGACTTCTCGACACCGTCAAATGATTCTGAGATTTCTTCCAGACGTTCAAGACGTCGGATATAACTTTCGAGTGTTTCTTGACGTGCTCCTGGACGTGCTGCAGATAAAGCATCGGCTGCTGCGACCAGAACAGAAATGACAGATGTCGCTTCCGTGTCCCCGTGGTGAGAAGCAATCGCGTTGATGACGGTCGGATGTTCTTTGTACTTCGTACCAAGTTCAACCCCGATCTCCACGTGACTTCCTTCGACCTCATGGTCAACGGCTTTTCCGATATCGTGCAGGAGACCTGCCCGTTTCGCAAGCGTCACATCTTCTCCAAGCTCAGCTGCCATCATGCCGGCAAGGTGAGCCACCTCAAGTGAGTGGAAAAGAACGTTCTGCCCATAACTCGTCCGGTACTTCAAGCGACCGAGGATTTTAACGAGATCCGGATGAATCCCGTGAATGCCGACGTCATACGTCGCTTCTTCACCGATTTCACGGATTCGTTCATCGACTTCCCGGCGTGACTTGTCGACCATCTCTTCAATCCGAGCCGGGTGAATCCGACCATCTTGAACAAGCTTTTCAAGTGCCATCTTCGCCACTTCACGGCGAATCGGATCGAATCCGGATAAAATGACGGCTTCTGGTGTATCATCGATGATTAAATCGATACCCGTCAATGTTTCGAGCGTCCGAATGTTTCGCCCTTCACGACCGATGATCCGGCCCTTCATCTCGTCATTTGGTAAGTTGACGACGGAAACCGTCGTCTCTGCGATATGTTCAGCGGCGAACCGTTGAATCGCAAGTGAAAGAATGTTTCGTGCTTTTTTGTCTGCTTCTTCTTTTGCTTTTTGTTCGATTTCTTTTTGAAGAATTGCTGCGTCGTGCATGGCAGCTTGTTTTGTCTCATCCATGATGATAGCTCTAGCATCGTCCTGCGAAAGATTCGCAACACGTACGAGCTCTTGGCGTCCCTGTTCATACAGGTCCTCTACTTTTCGTTCTAACTCTTCAGCTTGATGCTTCCGTTTCGTGATCTCTGCATCACGTGTATTGATCTGCTCTTCCTTACGGTCGATGGAATCAACACGGCGATCGAGTGTCTCTTCTTTCTGGAGCAATCGTCCTTCTTGTTTCGTTAGCTCTTGACGACGTTCACGAAGTTCTTTTTCCACTTCTGTCCGAAGTTTGAAAGCTTCATCTTTCGCTTCGAGTAATGCTTCTTTTTTCGTTGCTTCCGCTGATACTTGTGCACGTTCCACGATTTTCGTCGCTTCTGTTTCCGCACCTTGAATCTTCGCTTCTGCAATCGATTTCCGCAAGAAGTAGCCTACGATGAATGCGATCAGTAATGTGAGGAGAAGTATGACAATCCAAGTTGTTGTATCCATGGGTTCACCTCCCCTTTGCAAGGTGTTTCTTAGTTCATTTCGGTTATTCATCGAAGCTGTCTAAAAAACGTACATCTATATTGTAAGGATAGCACTCGTTCATTGTCAACGAACGGGCGGGAAAGAATTCCTATCTTTTCCTCTTTTCCATTAAAAAAGAGCAGAATCTGAATCGATTCCACTCTTTTTCAACTTATTCCGCGAACATATCTTCCGCTTGACCTTCTTCGAAATCGACTGGATCTTTCCGATCAACCAAACCGTGATGCTCACGAATCAACCGTTCGACTTCATCCGCGACTTCCGGATGTTCGATCATATATTGTTTCGCATTCTCACGTCCTTGACCGAGACGTTCCGAATTGTATGAATACCAGGCTCCACTTTTTTGAACGATATCAAGATCCGTCCCAAGATCGATCAACTCACCGAATTTCGAGATACCTTGACCATACATGATATCGACTTCGGCTTGTTTAAATGGTGGTGCAATCTTATTTTTAACGACTTTCAGTTTCGTCCGGTTTCCGACGATGTCTGTTCCGTTTTTAAGAGCTTCCGCACGACGAACTTCTAGACGAACAGACGAGTAGAATTTCAAGGCACGTCCACCTGGAGTCGTTTCCGGGTTACCAAACATGACACCAATTTTTTCACGAATCTGGTTGATGAAGATGACGATCGTTTTGGATTTATTTGTCGCACCAGAAAGTTTACGTAAAGCTTGACTCATTAAACGAGCTTGTAGCCCCATGTGTGAGTCACCCATTTCGCCTTCAATCTCAGCTTTTGGTACAAGTGCAGCAACGGAGTCGACGACTAAGATATCAACAGCACCTGAACGGACAAGCGCTTCAGCGATTTCAAGTGCCTGTTCTCCTGTATCTGGTTGTGATAATAATAACTCGTCAATGTCTACACCAAGTTTACTTGCATATGCTGGATCGAGTGCGTGCTCGGCATCGATGAAGGCGGCCTGACCACCTTGTTTTTGTACTTCTGCAATCGCGTGAAGCGCTACAGTCGTTTTACCAGAAGACTCTGGACCATAGACTTCAATTACCCGTCCACGTGGGTATCCACCTGCACCAAGTGCGATATCTAATGTGATTGATCCAGACGAGATAACGGATACTCTCTGATCTGCATTCTCACCAAGTCTCATGATTGAACCTTTACCAAATTGTTTCTCAATCTGACGTAACGCCATCTCAAGTGCTGCTTTACGATCACTCACGTAGCAGGCCTCCTTTTATTTATCTTACTGAGATTATTGTACTTCTTTTGAGACCGAATAACAAGCATTTTACGAACATTTATTCGTATACTTGAAAGAATTCATTTTTGACCACGTTTGTCTGAGTGGTTGATGTTTTTGATCAACATGAAGTACGCATCCTTAACCGATCGCAACCTGATCATACCACGGTCGAAGGCCGGATACGTCAGTTCAAGCACTTCCGTCCCGCTCGCTTGCGCCAAGGCACAATAGACCGTGCCAACTGCTTGTCCGCTGTTACTCGTTGGTCCAGCTTCCCCTGTCAAGGCCATCGCAAGATCCGTCTGATAGAGTGCTCGCGCTCCTTCCGCCATCGCAATGGCGACCTCCCGACTGACTGCGGTTTGTTGATCGAGTAACGTTTGTGCGACTCCTAAGACGTTGACTTTTGCGACGTCTGAGTAGACGACGGCACTCCCGCGGAAGACGTCACTCGCCCCCTTGATGTCGGTCAAGCCGCTCGCAAAAGCACCACCAGTCAAGGACTCCGCTACGGATAAGGTTAACCCGGCTTTCCGGCAGTCATCCAGTACGACTTCCGGTAAACTCGTCTCACCATATCCATAAAAATAAGTACCGACTTCATCACGTATTTGGCGTTCGATTCGATCAAGCATCTCGAGGGCTGTTTGTTCGTCAAGTGCCTTCGCCGTCACACGTAAACGAACTTCCGCCAGTTCCGCATAGGGCGCAACGGACGGGTTACGCGCCGTCCGAATCAAATCCGCCAACTGATCATTTAAGGCGGATTCTCCGATTCCAAAAAAACGGAGTGTTCTTGATTTGATCGTTTCTTTACCTAACAAATGATCGAAATGATCTGCGATGATCCGTTTCATTTCCCGTGGTACACCGGGTAACAAGATGTACTGATGGGCCGACGTATGAACGGACATACCGGGTGCAAGTCCCGCATTGTTCGTCAACACATCGGCCCCTTCGATGATAAGCGCTTGTTTTTTCTCGTTGTTCGTCATCGTTCGTCCCCGCGTTTTCAAGAACGCTTCGATTCGATCATACGCCGGTTGGTCGACCTGCAACGAGCGCTCTAGTAATTCCGCCACGACTTCTTTCGTCAAATCGTCTTCTGTTGGTCCGAGTCCACCGGTGATCACCAAAAGGTCGACCCGCCCCTGCGCTCGTCTGATGACGTCGGTCATCCGTTCCCGATTATCACCGACGACCGTATGGTAATGAACATCGATCCCGCATGTCGCAAGCCACTCCGATAGATACTGAGCGTTCGTGTTGGCAATTTCCCCTAACAATAACTCACTTCCAACGGCAATGATTTCTGCTTTCATCCTGATTCCCCGCTTTCCTAACTATAAGAAAAGACTGTTCGGTTTAGCGAACAGCCTTGTTTGAGATAACTTACATCGATTTCGTAATTAACTTGATGTTTTTCGAAAAATACTCAAGACCTGAATAAATCGTCAAGACTAACGCAAGCCACATCGTGATTTCCGCAAACGGGATGTTGAGTAAAGCAAATCCGATGTCGTGTAATAAAAAGGCAATGATCGACGTGAGCTGAACCCACGTTTTTGCTTTACCTGAGTTTCCGGCAGCAAGCACGATTCCTTCATCGGATGCGACGAGACGTAGACCTGTCACGGCAAATTCACGGCATAAGATGATGACGACGACCCAGGCGGCGACGAAGTCAAGCTCGACGAGGTAGACCAGTGCCGCTGCGACAAGCATCTTGTCGGCGAGAGGATCCATGAATTTGCCGAAGTTTGTGACCAATTTGTTTTTTCGTGCCAGATACCCGTCAAGCCAATCGGTAATGGCGGCGACTGAGAAAATCATCGCGGCGACGAAATGAGCAACAGGGAGTTCCGCCCCTAATACATCCCACTGTCCCCAGTCTGGGTTGATTGCTAAGACAGCTACGAACACGGGAATTAATAAGACGCGTAAGACCGTCAATTGATTGGGTAAGTTCATTCTCGTATCCCTCCTTTTCGAGTTATGTATGCCAGCATCCTGCTGACATGAAGAAGACACGCCTTACGGCGTGGCTACTTTCTTTAGATAAATGTTCTGAACGAGGAGGGAGCGGTTAAGCTTAAGCTCCTGATCATTAACGAGAATTCGATCAATCCCTTTGATTGAACCAACCCGAATCCGAATCACATCCGTTTTGACGTTTTTGACGACAATCGGGTTAGGATCGGACGCATTGATGTGGTCTGGGGCAAGTGCCTCCCCTTCTAGCGACGTATCACGAACACCGACAAACGGAGACGGTGAGGCATCTTTTTTGATACGGATCGTTACACTCATTGTATCATCCGCCGGCACTTCATAGGTGATATCTTGACCAACCGTCGTTTTGACAGGCAATGGTTTTTTCTCTTCTTTTTTGACAGGCACGGTTTCTTCTTTCGCCGGTTCTTCCTTCGGCTCCTCTGCTACCGGGGTGTCGGTTTCCTCGCTTGGTGCGTCCCCTTCATCAATCGTGACTTCACTTTGTGGAGGTGTAGACGTCGTCGTATCATCGCCATCGCGGAATGCCTGGAATCCGTAGTACAGGGCGACTCCAATCGCAAAAATCAAGGCAATGATGATGATATTCGGAATCCAGCGTTTGGCGACACTTTTCTTCGGCGCCGTCGATTTCGAATAGGTCGCTCGGCGAGACAATTCGACGACCGGTTGTGTTTCTGGTTCCGGCAAATCACGTTTATACGTGGCAAACACTTCGTCGACATCCAACCCAAGTGCTTCTGCATACGTTTTGATGAATGCCCGTGCATAAAAGGCACCTGGCAATTGTTTATAATCGCCTTCTTCAATCGCAATGATGTAACGTTTTTGAATTTTAGTTGTACTTTGGATTTGTTCGAGAGAGATACCTAATGTCTCCCGCTGCTCCTTTAAGTAGGTTCCGAGCTCGGTCATCGGTAACACACCTTCCATTTTCAATACTTATTCGAAATTGAACCAATCGTTCCCTCCATGGGCCCGCGGTGGTTCGGTGACAATGATCTCTTCGGTCGTGTTGCGTAGTTCAATGATGTAATCAAAATCATCCCACGTATATTCGCTTGATTTAACAAAAGCGTCCGGGTGTTCGACGATTTTCGTAGCCGGCAACCGCATGACTTCACGTAATATTTGCCAATGTCGTTCATCAAAGTGTCGTTGTGAGACGAGGGCATCGATGATATACACATAATCACCTGTCCGTTCATCGTCAAACAGTGACGTCCGAACGGTCTGTTTGATCAATGTCGACGAGAGGAACAGCCACTTTTTGTTGGCACTGACACTTGCGGCGACAATCGATTCGGTTTTCCCTACCCGTGGCATGCCTCGGACACCAATCAACAGATGACCATCCTGTTTGCATAACTCCGCCATGAAATCGACGAGAATCCCCAAATCTTCCCGGACAAATCGGAACGTTTTGATTTCGCCGCTACTGTGATCGATATAACGTCCATGACGAATCGCAATCCGGTCGCGTAGTTTTGGTTTACGCAATTTGATCACATCGATGGTCGACATCGTCTTCAAGATGGCTGCGAGTCGCGGGATCTGATCCGGTTGCTTCGTTTGCAACAACATGCCGCGCCGCTGGTGATCGACACCATTGATCGTGACAATCGAGATATGTAGCATCCCCATGAGTGACGCGATGTCCCCTAAAATACCAGGACGATTGACGTTCAGTTCGTACTCTAGATACCACTGTTCGAATTCACTCACGCGCAAAGCCTCCCTTTAAAATCGGTTATCCATCCCTCATGTTAAATGATTTTTTGAAAAATGAAAAGCATTCCCCTGCCAAATTTCAGCGGATTACATCCAACCACCATCAATTTTGAGGACGGCACCATTCATATAGGCGGACTCTTGACGGATTAAATATGTAATCGCTGATGCGACTTCCTCGACCTGTCCGAAACGACCGGCCGGGATTTCTGCAATCGCCTGTTGACGGTCTTCTTCTGAAAAAACAGCGTTCATCGGTGTCTCAATCCAACCTGGTGTGACGCCGTTCACACGTCCGTTCATCGCGCCAAGCTCTTTACTATACGACTTGACGAAACCAAGTTGTGCCGCCTTACATGTCGAATAGACGACTTCTCCGGCAGCACCAAACTCACCTAACACACTGCTGACGATGACGATGGACAACGGTGCTGAAAAAGCTTTTTTTTTCGTCAATGCCTGAGAAATACGAATCAGTGACTCGACGTGTAACGTCATCATCGCTTCGATTGATCGTGTCGCTTGATCGACAAGCAGACCACTGAAACTAGTCCCGGCGATATGAACGAATCCGTCGACTGCAGGCAATGCTTCACAAAACGCCGTCAATTTTCCCCGGTCAGACAGATCGCCTGCGACGATTTGTGTCGTCACAGGCAACTGTTTCACCATCTGTTCGAGTTCGTGTCGCCGTTGGTGGGTGTGCAAGACCAGCTCATGCCCGTCTGCCGCCAAACGTAAGACGGTTGCCCAACCAATTGCCCCACTCGCTCCCGTAATTAAAATCCGCATCGGTCAAGCATACGGTTTGACGATTGAAATCGAACGATTTTCAAGCGCAAACAATTCGTCAAAACGGGCTTCGATTTCTTCTTTTGTAATGGATGCAATCAACGTCGGTAACGTAAACAAGTTCGTCCCGGCTAACGCATGACGCGAAAACTGATTCGCAATGAATTCCGGTGAATTGAGTGCCCGGAGGAATTTCCCTTGCATCATGTTTCGTTTGCGAACGACTTCCGTCTCTTCGAACACCGGACGGGCTGCTAATAATTTTTCATACACCGTAATGAAACGATCCGGATCTTCCGTTTCCATTCCGAATGTCGCAAAGGCGAATTCTTCTTCGCTCGAGTAATCAAAGCTGAACGTATCGTCAATCAAACCATCTTCATACAACGCAAGGTACGTCGAAGACGTCTGATCGAACAACAGGTGTAACAAAAGTTCACTCGTCAGTTCACGACGCAGCTGCTCTTCGCCACCAAGTGACGTATCTTTATAACCAATCAACACTTTAGGTGTCTTGACGTCGAGTTCTAACTCCACTCGTTTACGGGCAGCGGCTTTTGGTTCAACGCCGTAATCCCGTTCAATTGCCGGACGATCCGCATAATTCTTTTTCGCCTGATTCGCTTTGATCAGGGCTAAAGTTTCTGCCGGATCGATATTTCCGACGACGAACAACACCATGTTCGACGGGTGATAAAACGTCTGGTAACACGTATAGAGGTCTTCCGCCGTGATTTGATTGATTGATTCCGGTGTTCCCGCGATATCGATCCGGACCGGATGTTTGGCGTACATCGATTCAATCAGACCGAAGAACAGACGCCACCCCGGATTATCTTGATACATCTGAATTTCCTGGGTGATGATGCCTTTTTCTTTTTCAACACTTTCCGCCGTAAAGTACGGATCTTGGACGAAATCAATCAACGTTTCGAGATTTTGTTCAATCAATGAAGTCGCCGAGAACAGATAGGCTGTCCGGGAAAACGACGTAAAGGCATTGGCCGAAGCACCAAGCCGTCCAAACTGTTGGAAGACGTCCCCTTGCTCCGACTCAAACATCTTGTGCTCAAGAAAATGCGCGATGCCATCCGGGACATTGACCCACTGTTCATCTTTTTTGAAGCGATTATCAATCGATCCGTAACGGGTCGTGAACGTCGCATATGTTTTTTCATAACCTTTTTTCTGAAGAAGATAAACGGCTAGTCCGTTATCGAGTTGTTCAAAAAAAACGGTTTCGTCTGTATCATGATACGTTACTTGTTCCATTATTCTTCACCTCGCAATAGATAAACGGCTTCCAGTTCGATTGTCGCTGCCAACCGGACGACATCTTCCCGAGTCGCCGTCTCAATGATATGAATCTCATCTTCCAGTGTCAGTCCACGCATTTTTGATCCATTTAACCAACCGATCAATTGGCCGGGCTGATCGAGAATCTGACGACGTGCATTGATCAGCATCGCTTTTGTTTGCGTCAACTCTTCATCCGTGAACACTCCGGCTTTCAAATCCGTCAATTGCTCGCCGATAATCGTTTCTGCTCGCTCCGCCTGTTTCGTCTCGACACCAGCATACACATATAAGGCACCGTTCAGAGCCGCATACCGCGACGCCGCATAATACGCCAGACTCTCTTTTTCACGGACATTCATAAACAGCTTCGAGTGGGGGAATCCACCAAACAAACCGTTGACGATTTGCATCCGAATCGAATCGACTGACGTCGGATCAACCGCGACCCGGTAGCCTAAGTGTAATTTCCCCTGTTTGATCGGTTGGGTCTCAGACGATCGCTTGACACCCGCGACTTGTTTTTGAGCCGGAATGTAATGGCTGACCTTTTCAGCATGTGATGGTAAGAACGACAAGGCATCTTCCATCTCATCTTGCGTGACATGTCCGACGACAAAAACGTCGATTCGGTCTTCTTCGACCATCGAGCGGTATGTATCGCGTAACGAAGACGATGTGATTTGTTCAAGCGCTTCTAACGTCCCCAGTGACGGCAGGGACACGGCTTCTCCTGGCGCCATCAATTCAAGTAGACGTTGTTGCGCAAAGCGCATCTTATCGTCATACAACGAACTGATCCGTAACGCATGCAACCGTTTTTCTTGTTTGACGAACTGTTCGCGGAAACCGCCTTCCGTCAAGTCGGGATAAAAGATCATCTGTTCAAGTAGATCAAGGGCTTCTTCAAGAAGTGTCTCGTGACGGACGAGGTCGCCGCGCACGATATCAAGTTGGAAGGAGATGACATGTTCTTCTCCAAACTTCGAGGCATCTGCGTATAACCCGGCATCATACAATGTTTCGAGTGGTTCGCGTAAGGCTTTCATCGACGGATAGGCCGCTGTCGATTTCTCCATGATATAAGGCAGCAATGCCCGGCTCGTTAATGTCTGTTCTTCAAGTGGTGCGGAAAACGTGACGAGGACCGTCGTCGTCTTGAATTTTTCGGTTGGAACGAGATGAAACGTCGTCCCTTGTTTTTTCCAGATTTGAAATGACTGACTCATGCTTCTCCACCCTTTCGTTTGAATACATGTGCGCTCCGCAAGTATTCGATGTCTGCTTTTTGATTAACGGCATTTTCATACCGCGCTGCCGTAAAGAAGAAATCACTTAACCGATTGATGAACGGCAACAGATGATGCGCCTGTTCGACGTCAATCATCGCTCGTTCGACCCGTCGACAAACCGTCCGTGCGACGTGGAGACAAGCAGCTGCTTCCGTTCCTCCGGGTAAAATGAATTTATCGAGCGGTGGTGACAATACGGTCAAGCTGTCAATCCAACTTTCAAGATCATCCGTTGCCGTCGCGCTGAGACGAGATGGTTTTTGTTCGACGTACATCAGGTCACTGCCACAATCAAATAAGACGTGCTGGATGACCGTCAGTTGCTCCTTCACTTCAATCGAAGTTGCTTTCGTCCGGGCTAGACCGACAAAACTATTTAATTCGTCGAGCTCTCCCATCAATGTAATCCGGACGTCATTTTTTTTGACCCGTCCGCCGACGAGGGATGTATCTCCATCATCACCTGATTTAGTATAAATTTTCAAACGACTCACTCCTATAGCGAAAGGAAGCGAATCATAAAGTTCGCTTCCTTTGTTTTTTTGGTAATTGAATTCGGAATACAGATCCTTTTCCAAGTTCACTTTCGACTTGGACTTCGCCATCGTGTGACCGAACGACGTTAGCGACGATCGCAAGACCGATCCCGGTCCCTGTTTTCCCACGCGTCCGGGCTTTATCCGCTTTATAAAAACGGTCAAACACAAATGGGACATCTTCTTCCGGAATCCCATCTCCCGAATCAATTACAGATAAAGATATAGTTTCCCTATCTTCCACGATTTCAATCTTGATTTGACCATCTTCCGTATAACGTAACGCATTTCCAAGTAAATTCGTCATCACCTGATCCATTTGATCCGGATCGGCTTCAAATTGGACATTCGGCCCGACGACTTCAAAGGAAATCCGTTTTTCCAGACCCATCTGCTTGAATTTTTTAATCATTCGTTCGGCAAATGGAACGGCTTCGATTAATTCCACCCGTTGTTCCTGATACCCGGCTTCCATCCGGGCAAGGTCAAGCAGGTCGTTGACGAGACGCGACAGCCGTTGCGATTCGTCATAGATGATTGAGGCGAACTCTTTTGTCGCCTCGTCACTTTCCGTCATTCCATCGACGATTGCTTCTGAGTAGCCTTGCAACATGACGAGGGGTGTCCGTAACTCATGACTGACGTTTGCGACGAAATCGGCGCGCATCTTCTCAAGCTGCTGCGCTTCCGTCATGTCACGTAAGACGGCGACGGCACCGATCTGTTCTTCCTGCTCAAGCAACGGACTGACGATGATGATGTAGTACCGACCTTCCCGTTCGAATGAAACCGTCATCTCCGTTTCTTTACGCATGACCGTCTGAAACAGTTCAATCAGTTCATCCGGAACCGGTGCTCCCGCGAGGAATGCTTCTGCCGGTGGGTTGGTCGCGAGCAACTCGCCCGAGTCAGAGAAGGTCAGGACACCGTCCGCCATACACTTTAAGATCGACGATAACAAATGCCGCTCTTTATCGAGATCCGTGACATATTGATTGAGCTGACTGCTCATTTCATTGAAGGCTAACGCCAAATCACCGATCTCGTCACGCGAACGCTGCGTCAGACTCTGATCGAATTTCCCTTCGCCGGCTTCGACGACCGCTTGGCGAATCGTCCGCAAAGGTGCCGTGATCCGCGTCGACAGGAAAAAGGCGAAAACTGTCGTCCCGATGATGGCAAGCAAGACACAGAGTTGAATGATTTGACGCGCCCCTTCGTTTGCCTGTTCGATGTTCGTCAATTGTTCAATCAGATACATCGTCCCGCTGCCACTTTCGGTGATGAAGGGGGCCCGGTAAGCCAGTGCTGCTTTTCCGTCAAACGTCTCATAGTTCCCGATCGCCGTCTCACCTTCTTCACCATCAACAGCTTTCCAGTTCTGCCGTTCCAGTTCCTTGATGATGCGCGTTGCCTTCTCTTCCGAGATATTCGTTTCGATCGTCTCATCTGTAGTCGTCGCAATCAATGTCGCGCCGTAGATATCGGTAATCTCGATTGCGGTCGCCGAACCTTCCTCCAGACCACTGTGGGCTTGAAAAACGGTTTCGACCTGCTGACCCAGTTTCGCCAGATGGCCCCGTTCTTGTTCGATATGAAACGAATTAAAGAATTCGAGTAACAAAATCGTCAAGGCAATCAAGACGACGGAAACGAGCAATAAAATCGTTCCCCATAGTTTGATGACGACACTCTGTAGCCATTTCATCGTCAAGCAGGATGGTTCTCGAACTTATAGCCGACGCCCCAAACTGTCGTAATCATCTGAGCCGCGCTTGGTGACAGGCGGTTCAATTTTTCACGTAATCGTTTGACATGGGTATCGACTGTCCGTAAGTCGCCGAAAAACTCGTAATTCCAAACTTCTTTTAACAATTGCTCGCGTGAAAAGACTTTATCCGTCTGTTTCGCAAGGAAATACAGCAATTCGTACTCTTTTGGTGTCAAGTTCACTTCTTGGGACTCGACCGTGACACGGTGGGCATCATTGTCGATCGTCAAATGTGGGAAGACGATGACATCTTTTGTTTTCGCGTCCGTGTGTAAAAACTTCGTCGCACTCGCACGACGCAAGATGGCCTTGACCCGTAAGACGACTTCGCGTGGACTGAACGGTTTGACGATGTAATCGTCTGCCCCCATCTCAAAGCCGTGGACGCGGTTCGTCTCTTCCCCTTTTGCCGTCAGCATGACGATTGGTGTCGCTTTTGTCTTCCGTAGTTCTTCACAGACCTGCATCCCATCAAGCTTCGGCATCATCAAATCAAGTAGAATTACATCATATTCCGTCTCAAGCGCCATCTCGAGAGCTGTTTCTCCGTTATCCGCTTCTTCAATCGTAAAATTCTCACGTTCGAGATACATTTTTAATAAACGTCGAATCCGTTCCTCGTCATCGACGACTAAAATACGCGCTTCTTCTGACATCAGTTGATTCCTCCCATAAACTAATCTATCTAGCTCTATCCTACTACTCTTCTAGTATACTATGAAACAAAAAGAAATAGCGTCCTCGACCTTGGAATTCCAATTGACTCCGCCAAAAAGGATGAGAAACGGAAATGTTCTTCCGTCACCCATCCTGGATGATGCTACTATTTCTTCCTCACTCCATTATGCGTAAGAGTGAAGACCGGCTACAACCAGATTGACGAAGACGAGGTTAAACATGATGACCGCAAATCCGCCGACACATAACCATGCTGATTTTTTGCCAATCCAACCACGCTGTATGCGCATGTGCAGATAAAAGACGTAGAAGAGCATCGTAATCAGTGCCCATACTTCTTTTGGATCCCAGCCCCAGTAACGGCTCCATGCCATCTGTGCCCAAATCATCGCGAAGATCAAACCACCAAGAATGAAAATCGGTAATCCGATCGCAATCGCGCGGTAACTGATTTCATCCGCTGTCTCAAGATCAATTTTGCGCGCAATCGGCTTTAAGCTTTCTGCGAGACGTTTCCGTAAAATGACGAACCGGAGTAAGGCGTACAAGACTACTCCACCAATCAATGACCATAAGACCGTATTGACTTTATTGGCATTGAGGAAGTTCGGTAACTCAGCGACAGCACCTGAACCTGAGATGATTTTCCCGTTTTCAGGACCCGTCAAGACCGGCATCGTGTACTCATGTTGCATCGTCGCACCATTTTTCGCGACGTATTCAATCGTCGAGTTTGTGCCAAGTGCGTTGAACAATAGACCAACGACGATATAACCGACGACACATGCAAGTGAAAACATGACGACTTCGAGCCACGTCCGTGTTTTCGATTCTTTACTAAAGTCCGTCGCGTGGATCAGATACAACAAGCCCGTCGCAAAACTGACGGCAAGAATTCCTTCTCCGAGTGCTGCCGTCGTGACGTGAATTTTGAGCCAGACACTTTGTAAGGCTGGAATCAGCGGTTGCACTTCGTCCGGGAACATCGACGCATAGGCGATGACGAGTAAGGCTACCGGCATCGCGACAAGTCCAAGGACGTTGTTGCGATAAATCCCGTAGACGATCAAGAAACCAAGGACCATCATCATGCCGAAGAATGTCGTATATTCATATAAGTTCGAGACCGGAACGTGACCCGCTCCCGCCCAGCGTGTAAAGAAGTAACCCAGTTGGGCAGCAAACCCAAGAATTGCGAGTGAAAAAGCGATCTTTCCGGAACGTGTTGGTCCCTTCTTACCGCTCGTCGCAACGGCAAAGAAACCGGTACTGATCAGATATAAGATAAAAGATGCGAGCAATAAGTTGCTACTCAAGCTAAGCAGATTCATTTCGATTCCCCCTCTTCCCGCAACTTCTGCCGGTCTTCCAGTTGCGGAAGTCCCACTTCAGTCAAGGCGAGATTGACTTCTTTTTGAAGTCCAAGTGCGTTTTTGTTCGTAAATCCGGCAATGTTGATCTGCCCGTTTGTTTCTTTTAACCAGACTCTACGGTGTGGCCAGTACATACCAAGCAACAGACCAAACATGAAAATCATGCCGCCTGCAAACAAGAAAGGTAACGTCAAATCTTTTTTGATCCGGACACCTGAGATATTCGAGAGTTCCGTTCCGGCAAAGCCCATCTTGTACTGATTTTCATCACCCCCGACATTGAGTTTGATGCCGATCAGACTGCGTTCGCCTTTTGGATGTTCTGGCGATTTAATCGTAAAGACAAATGCCGGATTGACGGGACGGGATGAGTTCGTCGTCGGTTTTCCGTCTTTGACGACAAAGTCCGGTAAGAAGTCTTTTAGTTCCACTTCGTATCCATCTTTTAATGGGTATGTTTCTTGCGGGTTTCGTAAATCGACTTTGATCGTATCGACAACTTTGCCCGTTTTTTGATTTTCGATGTTAAAGGACATCGTCTTGAATTCCGGGTCTGCCGCATATTGTTCTTGGAAGACTTGATAATTCCCAAATTCAAATGGTTGGTTGACGGCCGTTTCACCCGATTTTACTTTTTCAAGCTTCGGTTTAAAATCGTCCGACATGCCGACTTTTTCATAGAGCGTCATCTGCGTATCGTAATTTTTCGGAACACTTCCGCCGGCTCGTTTTAAGGCTTCACTGAATTTCTCATCCTCTTTTGCCGGATCGTAGAATTCGATGTTAAAGGCATTGTTCTCGAGGTAGTATTCGTTATCCGTCGCCTCGATCGGCAACGTCTCCCCTTCACGAATCCAGAGCAGCTCATCTTCATGCATGCCAGGAACGATCCGTAACATCGCGCCACCAAAAAACAGGACCAATCCAATATGGTTGATGTATGGACCCCAACGACCGAATCGTTGTTTTTCTGCCAAGAGGGCTCCGTCTTGCCGACGAATCTTGTAGCCTTTTTTCTTTAATAACGGTTCGATGGCATCAATCTGGTTTACCGTCCCAGTCGCTTCAGCGCCAAATCGCTGACCGCCCATAAAACGGTCGGACTGGATGACCGGTTGTTTCTTCAACGCGCGATAAAGCGGGAAGAAACGGTCGATCGACACGATGATGATTGAAAGTAACAATAACGTAATCAGTCCAATGTACCACCAGGATTCGAATAAATTGTGGAACCCTAACGCATAATACATATCACCGGCCGTGCCGTATTCTTTACCGTAAAATTCTTCCGGTGGGATCGCTTGTGGAATGTACATCTCTTGCGGGAAGATCGTTCCGACCCCACTTGCGATGATGATTAAGCCGATCAGCCAAAGCCCGACCTTGACGGATGAAAAGAACGTCCATGTCCGGTCAATCCATGACTGATTTTTCCGTTTCGAACGAAGCTCGGCTTCCTCATAACGCATATCCAGTTGCTTATATTCCTGCTGCATCATAAATTCCCCCTCGATGCGTTACTCGTTTGCTTTTTTAATCATTTCCTCCAGTTTTGCCTGATCGATTTCACCTTCATACTTCTCGACGACTTTACCTTCTTTATTAATGATGAACGTCACCGGTAAGTTGTAGATGCCGTACGCTTTTTCGACCGAACTGTTCGTATCCATCAAAATCGGATACTCCGTCCCGCCAATCTCTTTGATGAAACTTGACACACGGACCGGTGTTTCACCGACATTGACCGCAGCAAAATTGACGCCTGCTTTTTGCATCATGTCATAATTGTCATTAATCAATGGCATCTCTTTTTTACATGGTTCACAGAACGTACCCCAAAAATTAAGCAACAGTCCTTTTCCTTTGTACTCATCCATCGTATGTTGTTTTTCCCCATACAGATCAACAAGCGCAAATCCTGGCGCATCATCTCCGGCAAGGACTCGTCCGTCCTTATCGCGTGTCGCCTGGTCCACAAACTGCATGATGACGACCGCACCGGCGAATAATACCATCGTCATGATCATTAACCGCCAAAATGAACGTTTTTTCTTCTTTTGCTTTGCGGCTGCTAGCCGCTCATCCGGGTTTTGATTCGTTTTTTTCATGTTGCACCGCCTCCACCCATATTGTACTTGAAATCGCTTAATTGTTGACAGAATGTGAAATACGTTAATCGTTTTGTCACAAACAAAGAAAACTCAACCCGTAGGCTGAGCTTCTCGCTTTACAAATTAACGTTTTTTTGTGTTCTTACGTCTTTTCGTAGGGGGAGCAACTGGATCCGCCAGCTCACGCAATTGATTGACTTCTTTTTTTGAAAGTTCACGCCAGTCGCCTGATGTCAATCCAGCCAGTGTCAGGAAACCAAACTGTTCACGTTTCAGCTTGATGACTTCCGCTCCAAGTGTTTCAACCATTTGCCGGACTTGACGGTTATGACCTTCATAGATGACCATTTCTAAAATCGCTGTATTCTTTTTCTTGTCGACGTCACGCATCTCGACACGTGCCTTGCCTGTCTTGAATCCGTCCGGTAAGACGACACCTTTTTCAAGACCTTTGACATGATAATAATCCGGCACCCCTTTAATTTTAACGATATAGCGTTTCGGGACTTTGTATTTCGGGTGAAGCAAGAGGTTTGAAAATTCACCGTCGTTCGTCAACAGTAACAAACCACTTGTATTGTAATCGAGACGACCGACCGGGAACACACGGTGTCCAGGCGGAACCAAATCGACGACTGTCTTACGTCCTTTGTCATCTTCTACCGTCGAGACGACACCTGTTGGTTTGTACAACATGTAGTAGACGTGTTCTTCCCGTTCCAGTTTGACGCCGTCCACTTCCACTTCCGCACGGCCTCCGACTTTCGTACCCAGTTCGGTAATGACTTTCCCGTTGACTTTGACACGACCTTCTGTAATCAGTTCTTCTGCTTTACGTCGCGATGCGACACCAGCTTGGGCAATAATTTTTTGTAGACGTTCCATTAATTTATTCTCTCCTCTAGTGACGACTCATTCCGGAAAAATAGGTCTCCATCCGCTTCTAACGTTTCTTCAAACTCGAGCGGTGGCAACTCTTCGATACTGTTCAGTCCGAAGTGATCCAAAAAATGATCCGTCGTCTTATACAATTTTGCACGCCCGACGCCTTTAGCCCGCCCGGCTTCATCAATTAATCCTTTTGCACTCAACGTATGAATGACACGTTCCGTCTTGACCCCACGGATGACTTCGATATCGGCCCGTGTGACCGGCTGTTTGTAGGCGATGATGACCAGTGTCTCCATTGCAGCGCGGGACAGACTGTCTTCTGCAAGCGAACCGGCATACGCCTGTACATACGGCGACATCTCTTTTCGGGTGACCATCTTAAAGACACCACCCGATTCGACGATTTGCAACACTCGTCCGTCAGCTTCAAACGTCGCTTGAAGAGCATGTAACTGTTCCCGTGCGGCTGCCTCGCTGATTTCAAGGACTTGACTCAGACCACGTGGATCAATGCCATCGTCTCCGACGACAAACAATAAACTTTCAATGATACGATCATACGCCAATCTGATTCTCCTCCTTCACTAAGGCACGCAGCAAGATGTCGTCGTTCATCTGTTCGCAGGCGACGACCCGTTGTTTGACGAGTTCGAGCACTGCCAAGAAACTGACGACCAACTCTTCGACGGTCGGTTGCTCCGTAAAGAAACCAAAAAAGGTCGTCCCGTCATTCGCGAAGACATATTCCGAAACATGAACCATCTGTTGCTCAAGCGTCCGCTCTTCCCGTTTGACGGTTTTTGAGCGACGTACCTTCCAGGCGACACGTTGACGCATTTTTTCATAAGCACGCAACAAGTCACTAAAGGACAGGTTACCGCTATAATCATGTGAGTCCGCATCGAGGTACGCCATCAAGTCTTCTGGCTGTTTTGAAAAAAGTTCAAGTCGGGCTTCTTCTTTTTCTTTCAGGACAAGTGCCGCTTCCTTGTATGCTTTATATTCAATCAGTTGCTGAATCAACCCTTCTCGTGTCGGATCCTCCTCAAAATCAGGAACTTCTTCGAAATCTGTCTGTTCGACAGGTAACAGTTGTTTACTTTTTAATTGCAAGAGCGTTGCTGCCATGACAAGATATTCACTTGCCACGTCCAGTTCCAGATGCTGCATCGCCCGGATATAGGACACATACTGATCCGTCACGATCGATACTGAAATATCATACAGGTCAATCTCTAGTTTACCAATCAAATGTAACAACAAATCCAACGGGCCTTCAAACGCATCCATCTTTACACTGTATGATTCCATGATTCTCCCTGCCCATCAACGTTTTTTGCGCCTTAGTATACCACACATCACGCTACTTCGACTATGCTATATTAAAAGGAAAGGAGGTGCACCGATGCATCCAATCGAACAATTCGCTTTTGAATTTAATGTGCAACAGGACTATTTTGAATGCCATGAAGTGCTTGAAGAACTGTGGCAAGCAGGTCATCGACAAGATGAGGCCCTCGTCGCCTTGATCCAACTTGCGGTCGCACGGTACCATCATCGCCGGGGGAACTTACCCGGTGCCATGCGGACCTATCCGAAAGCCTTTCAAAAAATCACGCGTCACAAGGGAGCGTTGACGGGTCACGGCATCGACGTTGACCGTCTACTTGCGTTACAACCGCTGTTCACTCAGCCCGACTATCAGCACTTGCCGTTACCGTTAACGGACGACTTGACGCGACGTGTCAAAGAACTTCCGATTGAATATCGGCACGACCCATCCTTTTTACTGCATAAGCATGTGTTACGTGATCGACAAGATGTCATCACGGCGAGACAGATGGCTCTGGCTGAACGGGCAAGGAAATGAAAAAACCGGTCCGAAACTACATGGACCGGTTTTTATTGGGTTTTCCACTTTTCAACAAGCCGACTGGTTTCTTCCGTTGCCCCTGTAATCTCCATTCGCATCATCTTTTCTGCCGCATCAAGCAACATGTAAGACATACGTTCTCCCCGGAAGGAAGGGGACAAGGCGATATGTTTCAATTCAGCGTGGCCATCCACTAATTGAAACCCGATGATTCCGATAAAGTCTTCATCTTGTTTATAGAGATACAACTGTTGATTTTCATCTTGTTCATAGGTTTGAACCGTTTCAAGCAAATACTTTGGATCCTTCACTTCACACGAAAAAGCGATTAACCCCATCGCGGTCCGTTCATTCAACTTTTTATATTTTACGAGCATCTGATTCTACACCTTCCTAGTTTCAACAACTCTCAGGAGTATGATCGACTGAGACTTGTTTATTCTACACCTTCTCGGGTCAAATTACCTCATTTTTTTGTCCATTCATACAAAAATCAGAATGAAATCCGGCGTATCATCGTCCGCTTGAGATGATTTCCTCGGGCGATATCCTTATTTCCACCGGTCAGTGATCGTGTCTAGACAAGAACAGGGGCTGGATTAAAAAATCCGCCCCACGTTCCGCTTAAAGATCAACTTTTGCGTGTTCTTCGACGGCTGCTTACGCTTTTTTCGAAGCCTCAAGGACTGTGATGAATTCGCGCATGTAATCTGGTAAATCGGGTGGCCGACGGCTGGATACGATATGTCCATCCACGACAACGGCTTGATCGTGCCAAACGGCTCCCGCATTCGTCATATCATCCTTGATCCCTGGTGTACTCGTGACGTTGACTCCTTCTAAGACACCTGCTGAAATCAAGACCCAACCGGCATGACAGATCTGACCAATCGGTTGTTTCGTTTGATCAAAATGGCGGACCATGGCAAGTACGGAATCAAACCGGCGCAATAGATCCGGTGACCAGCCTCCCGGTACGAGAATCGCATCATAGTCGGACGGTGTGATATCTTCAAATGCCTTGTCCGAGACGATTGGTACACCGTATTTTCCGATGTATTTTTCATCGGCCTTTTCACCGACGATCTCAACGACGGCCCCTTCTTCCCGTAACCGGTGGACCGGGTACCACAGTTCTAAATCCTCAAAATCATTACTGACAAGCTGGATAATCTTTTTTCCTGCTAGACGCATTATGGATCGCCCCTTTGTTTTTTGATTCTTTTTATGAATTCCCGTAATCAACCGAAAAAAAACTCCCCTTCTTTCATCAAAGAAGGAGAGGAATGACTTACGCTTCGACGCGAATTTCTTTAATGCCGGCGCCTTGCTTCATTTTTTGAGCATGTTCAAGACCTGACGTCACTTGTCCGAAGACTGTGTGCACACCGTCGAGATGCGGCTGTGGCTCGTGGACGACGAAGAATTGGCTTGATCCTGTGTTACGGCCTGCGTGCGCCATTGAAAGCGAACCGGCTTTGTGTTTGTGCGGGTATGATGTTGACGTTTCACACGGAATCGTCTTACCAGAACCACCCGTTCCGTTTCCGATCGGGCAACCGCCTTGTGAGACGAAGCCCGGGATGACACGGTGGAAGTTCAATCCATCGTAGAAGTTCGAGTTCGCAAGGTTCTCAAAGTTTTCTGTTGTGATCGGTGCGTCGTCGTTAAACAATTCAAACTCAATTTTATTTCCGTCTTCTAATAAGATATATCCAGTTTTTTGCATCGTATACCAACCTTTCGCGCTTTTCAGCTAATGGTGTTCGCCACGACATCTATCATGGCTTCGTTATCTAGTGTATCAAACCTTTACTCAAAACGCAGGTTTTTTACTCATTCCACTGCCGATTCGAGAATTTCGAGGACAACCGCTTCATTTGCCTCGACGGTCGCCCGAATCCCGTTCGGTAACGTCAGGACCGGATCCGTATGTCCGAAGTCTGCTTCAAGCACAATCGGGAAATCGTAGCCGCGTGTCGCCCGCAAAATGATGTCTTTCAAAGGGAAGTCCGGATCAAACTCGACTTTGCGGGAAAAACGGCCGACGACAAGGGCTGATATCTTGTCATAAGCCCCAAGATGACGCAGCTGCGTGAAGTACCGGTCGATCGTCTCCGGCGTCTCACTTTCGTCGTCTTCAAGCATCAGGACGACACCGTCAAATGACGGCATGTACGGTGTACCAGCAAGCAATAACAGTGTTCCGAGGTTTCCGGCGAGGATTGAACCCGTCCCCTTTCCCGCACGTGCGACGAGGTATCCGTCATTGTCGACATGTGTCCGCTCCCGGTCGTCCGCGACGTCCCAGCGTAAGGTTTCATCCGTCCATTCGTCGGACGATTCGATTTGACCAATCGGTCCGGTCTGCATCAATGTTTTTTCAAACCACTTTTTTGTATACGCGTCAAGTCCATGCAATTGACCAAATTGCGGTAAAATAGCTGGTCCGACGAACGTCGTCAAACCGGTTTTCGTATGAATCCCGGACAGAAGAGCCGTAATATCGCTGTAGCCCATCAAGATTTTTGGATTATTGCGGATTAACTCGTAATCAAGCTCATCAAGCAACTGATGTGAGTTAAAACCGCCGATCGTCGCAATGATCGCTTTGACATCCGGATTTTGAAACGCCATATGTAAATCCTGGATCCGTTCGCCGATCGTTCCTGCCGTATGACTGTGGACCGCTGTCGTGTTCGGCATCACGAGGACCTGAAAGCCCATCCGTTCCAGTGTCTCGATTCCCCGTTGGAGACGACGCGGTACGTAAGCTGCGACCGCGGATGCCGGTGAGAGGATCGCAATCGTATCGCCGACAGTTAGTTTTTTTGGTTTCATCTGTATTCCCCCCTACGTCATTTATTTTACTATAACAAAAAAACAACCATTTGGGAAAGAAACCCAAATGGTTGTCAGAAAACGTCTTATTGGATGACCGCATGAACGAGTGGACGTGCTTCCGGCTTCGTCTCACTGATATGGTACGCATGATCCATTTTTTCGATCGCTTGATCAAGTGTTTCTTTGTTCGAACGGAGTGTCGCGATGACATCACCGACTTCAACATAGTCTCCAACTTTTTTGAACAAGGTGACGCTTGCTGCGTGATCGATGACATCTGCCTTCGTCGCGCGGCCTGCTCCAAGAATCATGGCTGCGACACCGACTTCATCCGCGATGATTTCCGAGACGTATCCTGCTTTAGACGCCACGAAATCTTTTTCGAATTTCGTTTCAAGTGCTTTTGACATATCGTCGACGAGTGACGCATCGCCGCCTTGCGCTGCGATGAACTTCTTGAAGACGTCGAGTGCTGCTCCGTTCGCGAGACGTGTCTCGAGATCGGCATATGCTTCGTCAAACGTCGGGTAGAACTCACCAAGGACTGCCATATGCGAAGCAATCGTCAAAGCGATGACTTTCAAATCACGAACATCTTTCCCTTGTAGCACTTCGATCGCTTCTTTGACTTCGTTTGCATTTCCGATTTCGTTTCCGAGCGGCTGATCCATGTCCGTGATGACGGCAATCGTCTTCCGGTTAACACTTTTTCCGATCGAGACCATCTCTGTCGCGAGGGCTTTAGCGTCATCTAACGATTTCATGAAAGCACCAGAACCCGTTTTGACGTCGAGGACGATACTGTCGGCACCGGCTGCGATTTTTTTCGACATGATCGAGCTTGCGATCAACGGAATTGAGTTGACCGTCGCTGTCACGTCACGTAAGGCGTACAATTTTTTGTCTGCCGGCGTCAGGTTACCTGTTTGACCGATGATCGCCATCTTGATGTCGTTGACTTGCGAAACGAATGCTTCTTCCGACAACTCCACATCAAATCCTGGGAATGCTTCGAGTTTGTCGATTGTTCCGCCGGTGTGACCAAGACCACGTCCACTCATCTTCGCGACCGGAATCCCGATTGACGCGACAAGTGGTGCGACGATCAGACTGATCTTATCGCCAACGCCGCCTGTTGAGTGTTTGTCGACTTTTTTACCGTGGATCCGTGATAAATCAATCACGTCACCTGATTCGACCATCGCCATCGTCAAATCCGCGATTTCGCGATCCGACATACCTTGATAGAAAATCGCCATCGACATCGCTGACATTTGATAATCAGGAATGTCACCATTCGTGAATCCTTCAACCATCGCTTTAATATCGGCTGTTGATAACTCGCCGCCGTCCCGTTTTGTTGCAATCAAATCTACCATACGCATAATAAATTCCTCCTCTAGGATAATTCGTGCTTACATTTTTTTAATTGAACCACGGACAAGCGACAAGAAATGCGCTCGGACACGTTCTGTTGTTTCCATGACTTCATCATGATGAAGTGGTTGATCGAGAATCCCTGCTGCCATGTTCGAGACACACGAAATTCCAAGCACTCGCATATCCGCGTGACGGGCGACGATGACTTCCGGAACCGTCGACATCCCGACGACATCTCCACCTAATAACCGGGCGAGTTTAACTTCGGCCGGTGTTTCGTATGTCGGTCCTGTGTTCCCGAAGTAGACGCCTTGACGAACTCGAATGCCTAATTCATCTGCCGTTTCTTGCGCAAGACGCAACAGCTCTGTATCATACGGTTTTGACATATCCGGGAAACGTGGTCCCATCTCATCCACGTTTTTCCCGATCAACGGGTTTGTTCCGAAGAAGTTGATATGATCCGTGATCAACATCAAATCACCCGGTTCAAATGCTTCGTTGCAGGCACCGGCTGCATTCGTGACGATCAGTGTTTCGACACCAATCGCTTTCATGACACGGACCGGGAACGTAACCATTTCCATCGAGTAGCCTTCGTAGAAGTGGAACCGTCCTTGCATCGCGACGACTTGTTTCCCTTCGAGCGTTCCGAAGACCAGTTGCCCCGCATGGCCTTCGACCGTCGACACGGGGAAGTTCGGGATATCGCTGTAAGGAATCGCAATCGGATTTTCGATGTCATCTGCAAGGACACCGAGTCCTGAACCGAGAATCAAACCGATTTCCGGTTTCGCTTGCATCTTGCTTTCTAAATACGAACGTGTTTCATTCCAATTGACTGTCATCTGAATCGCTCCCTTAAAATTAAAGTTCTGTTAAGAAACTCTTACCGTGTGCCGGCATCTTCACGTTGAAGTTATCGGCAACCGTCGCACCAAGATCCGCAAACGTCGAACGAATTCCCAAATCATTTGCAACACCATTTTTCCGGTAGGCAAGGAGTGGCACATACTCACGTGTATGATCCGTTCCCGGATGAACCGGGTCATTTCCATGATCCGCTGTGATGATCAACAAATCATCTTCCTGAAGACGATCAAAGACTTCCGGCAGACGGGCATCAAATTCTTCGAGCGCCTGACCGTATCCTTGTGGATCACGGCGGTGACCGAACAAGGCATCAAAATCGACGAGGTTCAAGAAGCAGAGTCCTGTAAAGTCGCGGTCGAGTTGGTTGACGAGCTGATCCATTCCATCCATATTTGATTTCGTCCGGATGGCGTCCGTCACGCCTTCACCGTCAAAGATATCCGCGATTTTCCCGAGTGAGATGACATCGAGTCCTGCTGTTTCGAGTTCGTTCATGACAGTCCGGTCAAACGGTTTCAAGGCATAGTCGTGACGATTGGATGTCCGGACCCAAGCCCCTTGTTCGCCGAGAAACGGGCGGGCAATGATTCGACCGAGCATATATGGGTCATCGCGTGTGATATCACGTGCATATTCGCAAATCCGGTACAATTCTTCGAGCGGTACAACTTCTTCGTGTGCCGCGATTTGGAGAACGGAATCGGCAGACGTATAGACGATCAAGGCGCCTGTCTCAACATGTTCTTGACCGAGTTCGTCCAAAATCTCTGTACCAGAAGCGGGTTTGTTCCCAATGATTTTGCGACCAGAAAACGTTTCAAGACGACCAATCAAATCTTCCGGGAATTTTTCGAAGACGCGGAATGGTGTATCGATCCGTAAGCCCATGATTTCCCAGTGTCCCGTCATCGTATCTTTTCCGGCCGACACTTCTTCCATCTTTCCATAAGAAGCAAGCGGTGCGTGTTCTGCTGATACACCTTGAACCGGTTCGATATGCGACAGACCGAGTTTAGCGAGATGCGGCATATTGAGTCCATTACGCTCTTGCGCAATGTGCCCAAGCGTGTGTGCACCTACATCACCAAATTGTTCTGCGTCCGGCGCTTCGCCGATCCCTACTGAATCCATGACGACTAAAAAGATCCGTTTAAATGATTGAGCCATGTTAAAATTCCTCCTAATCCATAATTCTTACTAAACAAGACAAATCCCGTTACAATTTTCCCGTAAACAGTCTAGACCAAACCATCTATTTGTCTGAAGTCAGACCTTTTTAACGCAGAACCATCACGCGCGTGGATGATGGTTCTTATAGACCTCGTGAAGTCTTGCTTTATTGACATGCGTATACATCTGGGTCGTCGACAAATCCGCGTGACCGAGCATTTCCTGAACGACCCGTAAATCGGCCCCGTTCTCAAGGAGATGGGTCGCAAACGAATGACGCAAGACATGGGGGGTGATTTCTTTTTCAATCCCCGCTTCTTTGGCACGACGTTTAATCATCTTCCAAAAGCCTTGTCGCGATAAACGATCGCCCCGGCTGTTCAGGAAGACATAGTCGGTCTGTTGTCCCCCCAAACTATTCCGCGCTAACTCGAGATAGGTCGTGACACTGTCAATCGCCGTCTGACTAATCGGGATGATCCGTGTTTTATTCCCTTTTCCAAGACAAGATAAGTAACCCAGTTCGAGCTGCAAATCATTTAGCGTCAGTTGTAACAGTTCACTGACACGCATGCCGGTGCCGTACAGCAACTCAAGCATCGCCGCATCACGACGGACGAGCGGATCATTTCCGACGACTGAATCGAGCAGACGGACGATATCCGTTTGACTCCAGACGACCGGCAGTTTTTTATCCGGTTTCGGTAAATCTAAATGCCGTGACGGATCGTGTCGGACGATTTGCCGTTCCACTAAAAACTGATGGAACGACCGAATCGAACTCGTTGATCGTCGAACGGTCGAGCGCGACTTTTGTGCGTCTAACAGAGATTCGATGTGAAGGACGATATGGTGCCGTGTGACGTCTTCCGCAGAAGACATCCCTTCCCGCTCCAATGTCGTCAAGTACTGGTTCAAATCATTTCGATACGCAGCTGCCGTATTCGCCGACATCTGCCGTTCAATCACTAAATAGTCGATAAATGTCTCCAGTTGTTCCCTCACTGAACTCATCCTCTATCATTAAGAAATCGCTTACTTTCCCATCATATCAAAGGTGTAAACCGTTGTGAAGAGGTCTGACCTATATTTTTCAAAAAGAAAAACCGTCCTCAATTTGTCGAGGACAGTCAGACGGTTTGTGTTTGTGATTGTTCAAGTGCTTCCCGTGCGTGACGCTCTTGGCAGACCCGGCACACACCATGAAACGTCAACCGGTGATCCTTGATCTTAAACTGGAAACGGGAGACGATTTCTTTTTCAACGTCTTCTAACATATCATCTAAGATTTCTTCGACGGATCCACATTCGATACAGACGAGATGGTGATGCGAATGACTCGCGCCCTCTTGCCGTAAATCAAATCGAGATACGCCGTCTCCGAAATTGACTTTATCGACGACTTCTAGCTCCGTCAATAGCTCAAGCGTCCGGTAAACCGTTGCCAGTCCAATGTCTGAGTTTTTTTCTTTGACCAATAAAAAGACATTCTCCGCACTGAGGTGGTCCGACTCATGTTCAAGTAAGATCCGTACGGTCGCTTCACGTTGGGGAGTCAGCTTATATCCTTTACCGCTCAGCTGTTTTTTTATGCGTTCCACACGACTTTCCATCATAGCGCCCCCTTTGGTCGAAACTGATGGTTTTATCATAGCTGATAATCAGTCCTTTTTCAAATTAAAATGATTATCAACTGAAAATCATTTAATTTAGAATGATTTTAATGTACGGATCTGCCAATGCTGAATCGCCATGATCGTTTTGGCATCGACAATCGTCCCATTCTCCACTAATTCAAGTGCTTGTTCTAGCGTTAATGTCCGGTTCTCTAAAAACTCATCGGCATCGAGCTGACGTTGTCCTGCCGTCAAACCGGTTGCTTCATAGATATGTACCCGTTCACTGCAAAAGCCGGGGGCACCATAAAAATCAAAGACATGTGTCAATTCATTCGCTGTATAACCCGTTTCTTCCTTTAGTTCCCGTCCAGCGCAAGCAATTGGATCTTCGTCTTTTTCAAGTTTCCCTGCCGGAATTTCAATCGATAATTGTTCAAATGCTTTCCGGTACTGCTCGACAACCAACAAATCACCTTTTTCATCAAAAGCGATGATGGCGACGGCCCCGTTATGATAGACCAGTTCCCGGATCGACGTGTTGCCGTTTGGTAAACTGACGACATGTTTTTCGACGTTAAATACTTTTCCCTCGTAAATGATTTCTCGCTCTACTGTTTTTTCTTCCATCATAGACACCTCTTCTAATCAAATTTCATCTTTTTATCAGTATGCCTGTTTTCGGATTCTTGATGCAAGTCTGTTTCATTTTGCCAGAAGATGACCTGTTCGTGCAAATCCACTCCGGAACATCCCTACACAAATATGCTAAACTGATACACAGTAGCATTAGTTGAAAGAAAAGAGGGATTGATATGACACTTGGATTAGGTACGATGACGATTTTAAAACGGGGTCAAGAGGAAGCCACTGAAATTCTCCGGACTGCGCTCGACGAAGGAATCATTCATTTCGACACAGCGGATGTTTATGCAAATGGTGCCGTCGAATCACTGATCGGGCAAACATTTTCGCCTGAAGATCGAAGCCGGCTGTTCCTCGCTTCAAAAGGCGGGAACCGGATGAATGACACGGGAACCGGGTGGACATGGGACCCAAGTTACGACTACTTGAAGCAAGCTTGTTTCGAAAGTCTGAACCGACTCGAGACACCGTATCTCGATCTCTATTACGTCCACGGCGGAACGATGGATGACGATCTCGATGCTTCGATTCGTGCGATGAAGGATCTTCAGCAAGAAGGACGGATCAAGGAATACGGATTATCCTCGCTTCGTCCGAACGTCATCAACTACTGGCTCGACAACAGTGACTTTAGTTATTTGATGACACCATACTCCCTGCTCGATCGCCGGATTGAAGAATTATTGCCTCGTCTTCAAGAACGCAATATCAAGCTTGTTGCCCGGGGACCACTCGCAAAAGGTCTCTTGACGACGGAAAGTTTGTCTCGTCTGCAGTCGGTCGAACGTTTCGAACAGTATGACAAGGAGCAGCTTGAACAGATTCTCGCGACACTACAGGATTATCCGCTTCCGGCGATGGCTCTTCAAGCGATCGACCAACAAGCAGAAATCGTCTTGCCCGGCGCATCCAGCGTGTCCCAATTACAATCCAACCTTCAGGCCATGCGGGAACCGTTGACGGCCGAACAGATTGCTCACGTCCTGTCTCTCATCCCCGTCCACACCTACACGGACCATCGCTAAGGTTTGAAATTTTTCAGACAAGGGAAACTTCTTCTTTGTAACGTTATTACAGAGGAGGAGTTTTTATCATGTCAAAAATTTTAATCGTTTCAACAAGTGCTGACGAAATGAATGGTCACAAAACAGGATTATGGTTCGAGGAGTTTGCTGCCCCGTTTAACTTGTTCCACGAAGCAGGTCATGACGTGACGGTCGTTTCAGTCAAAGGTGGCGACGTGCCAATCGATAAAGCTTCGATGGTCAAAGAAATCTTACCGAAATTCCAAGATGCACGCCGTGCACTTCACGATACGACACCACTTGCCGATGTTGATCCAGCGTCGTTTGATGCGGTCTACTTCCCAGGCGGTCACGGAGCGGTCGTCGATTTCCCGAACAATCCGCTTGTCGCTGGTGCAATCGAAGCGATGGTCAAAAAAGACGGCATCGTCGCTTCAGTCTGTCACGGACCAGCTGCTTTTGCGCATGTCACGATCGACGGAAAACCATTTGTCTCAGGTCGCCAAATCAACGGCTTCACAGACGAAGAAGAAAAATCAACAGGTCTCGAAGACAAAGTTCCGTTCTTGCTCGAAACGACGTTACGTGGTGAAGGCGCAACCTTCCTGACATCAGATGCTGGAAAAGAATTTGCTGTCATCGACGGCAATGTCATCACGGGTCAAAACCCTGCATCCAGCGAAGCTGTCGCTAAACTCGTTCTTGCTAAACTTGCAACTGTCTAAACACATACCGAAAGTCAAATCCCCTTTCCGATGTCCGCATCGAAAAGGGGATTTTTGTTTTGTCATGCCGAAAGGTCCGATTTACGACAAAACCCGCTCATACGCTGCGATTTCACGACTCAGTTCCTCTAACTTCTGTTTTTGCGTTTCATATTGCGGTGTCAGGTGGAGATGTTGCTGCTCCAAACTCGTTTGTTCTGCCGGGGTGAAGGCACGGGGAACAAGCCGTTCCCGCCGGTACCACCGTTTCGCAATAATCGTCGGTTCCGGACCCGACTTCAAGAGATGGTCGACTTGCTCATACGCCGACTGTACTTCTTCAAACTGATCTTTGACAGACGGATGCTCCTGACGCAATTGTTCGAGACGAATCGCGACGAACGGTTGCGACTTCAGCACCAGCTGCTGTTTGATCGACTGCTTCAGAATTTGTTTGACTTGTGACCGTTGCACATCTGATTCCGCTTCGTCCGCTACGATCTCAAGATCAAGATCTCCTGCTTCGTCTAAGATCTGCTCCATCTCTTCAAACGATAACCAAACCATCTGCTGCGTGACGAACCGGTCAATCAGTCCGGACTCTTCATAATAGTCACTGATTTCTCCACCTAATTTTAATTCCGCAACGGCATAATGCACTTGATGTTCAATCATCTCATCCGTCACTTCATCCAGCCACTCTTCATAATCTGTAAATACACTCACGTTCTGTATGCCTCCTTTAATGCCAGTACAATTCATTTACTGTACCACAACGTCTCCTTCGAATGCGATGTTGACGACGCAAAAAAATCAATCCCCTGTTCGAACAGGCGGATTGATCCAATCGATCCATTGCTTAGACATTCGTCTGACTTTTTTTGATTTCTTCCATCGCCCAGTCACACCAGTCGAGATAATTCAACATCATCCGTAACCCGTATTCACTCGTCAATGTTTCACCCAGGGTCGCCCCGTTTTCCAGATGGTCTTTCCGCCAAATTTGCATCATATCGACGGCAAACTGATGGTGCCGTTTGGACTCCGCTAGATACAAAATCGCCTCATCCGGTGGTAAGAGATGCAACAAGGACACCCGCATCAAATTTTCATCTTTCATTTTCGGTTTGAATTCACTCGGTGCCCGAAGCCAGGCGACGAGGGCCGTTTGTCCGTCTTTCGTGATGGAATATACCTTTTTATCCGGTAGGTCTTCCTGCACGATGTAAACGCTCGTCACGAGTTGATCTTCTTCCATTTTCAGTAATTCGCGGTAAATTTGTGTATGATGCGCCGTCCAAAAATGAGTCATCTGTTTTTTGAACGTCGTACTTAAATCATATCCGGTCGCTTCTCCTTGAGTTAGCAGTCCGAGCAATGCAAATCGTAACGCCACTGGCTGCACCTTCTTTCATCAAATGTATATATTGTTAATTATCTCAAAGAATAGACCAATATGCTACTTTCTGCCTAGCTTTGCCTCAAAAAAGAAAAAAGGACTGCCGCATCGATTTGCGTCGCAGCCCTCCTGTTAAGTTTTTCGTGCACGGTAGGCGCGAATCCCTTCGTTGACTTTTCTCCAGTAACTCACCGGATGGGGCACAAATTGATCCCGGCGGATGATTTCTTGACCGACCGTGACCAATTCGTCCGTCCCGTCTTCCGTTAGTCGGGCGAATTCAGAAAAAGAAAAAGCTACCAATCGACTGACCTCCGTCGTCTGCAAGACATAACGATGCAACGGCTCCGGTGAATCCGTGATGAACAAGTGAACACGTTCACGATCCAGCAAATCAGGGAACATCAACTCTTCCAAAAAGACGCCGATCGGATACAAGTCTTCGAACGCCCGGACAAGACCGATCTCTTCTTTGAGTTCTCGGACCCCCTCTGCCGGTGTCTCGCCTGCCAGCAGATGTCCTGCTGCCGTGATATCGAGTAACTCTGGAAAATCTTTTTTCTGTTTTGCCCGTTGCTGTAAAAGAACATGTCCCTTTTCAAGATCGATGACAAAACAGTGAAACGTCTCGTGCCACAACCCTTCGGTGTGCACCGTTTGTCGGGTAGCCCGGTAAAGCGGACGACCCGATATATCGACCACCATCAGTTGTTCCGATTCACTCATCGTAATACCTTCGAAGCTTGATAAAACCGTTCTCCGACCGTATACAGTTCAGCAATCAGGAAGACGATCGCAATCCAAATGATGGCACTCGGAAACAGTAACATCGCGGTAAGAAAAAGGAATCCTTCCGTCCGTTCGACAAGACCCGGTTGGTATTGGAACGATTTAAATCCATAATTGTCACTGACTGCACCGATGGCAAGAAACATCGTCATACCGATTACAAACGAAGCAATCAAAAACAGGATGACGACCTGTGTTTCCGGAAAACGAAGGGCAATCCCGATCAAAACGGACAATTCGACGATGCGATCAAGGACTAAATCAAGGATCGTCCCGATCGGTGTCGTTTTTTCACGCCGTGCCATCGTTCCATCCACGACGTCAAGCATCCCGGAAATCCATAATAATAAGATTGCAATTGCCATCATATCGTTATAAACAAAAAAACCTGTCGAGGCGCCAATGATTCCTGAAATGATGGTCACTTGATTCGCCGAAAGTCCCATCTTCTTCAATACTGTCGCAATTTGCTCAAAAAGGGGCTGGACGACTTTTCTGGCCCGTGTATCTAACATACTACCCCTCCTTCCTGACGATATAAGCTGTCATCGTTTCCTCGAACGTCTCCGTCGTCTGGACGACAAGACGTTCTTCCGTGTCGCGTTCGACTTCATAAAAACGAACGCCATACTGGATCAGCTCTTTCGTAATCGTAACACGTTCTTGCAAGTCATTCGTCGGTCTTAAGACTAACTTTACTTCCGACAATGGATACCATTCTCCGTTCAAGTGAACACCGTCTCCAAAAAACGGACTTTTTTCCGCCAGTTGAACCGGTTTTCCTTGGTCGATGATGTGCCCCTGTTCCATGACATAGACATAATCCGCCATTGCCATCGCTTCTTCCCGGTCATGTGTCACAAACAAGGTCGTGACGCCCTGTGCTTCTGTCAAACGTCGGATCAATGTCCGCAGTTCACGTCGCCGTGGTAAATCGAGACTTGAGAACGGTTCGTCGAGCAGTAAGAAATTCGGCTGACTTGCTAACGCACGGGCTAAGCTCGCCCGTTGCTGTTCACCACCGGACAATTCATGGACAAAGGCGTCCGCTCGTCCGGTTAACCCGACCCGGTCTAACCACTGCTCTACCTCCTGCTTGTGACCAGCTTGCATACCAAGACGGACGTTTTGTCCGACCGTCAGATGAGGAAACAATAACGGACGCTGAAACAGCATCGTCACCCCCCGCTGGTTCGGTGCGACCCGCGTCACCTCAGTCGCTCCGAAATGGATCGATCCACTCGAGACCTTCTCCAGTCCGGCAATCAATCGCAATAATGTCGTTTTTCCACTTCCACTAGGACCGATGAGTGCTACACAACGACCCGATGGAATCGTTAAATCAATCTCATGTAACACTTTTGTTTGACCAAATGTTTTATTTACGTGCTGAATCGTAACGTCCATCTAACAGCCTCCGAACTAGTTGAACCCATATAAAAAAAAGAATGAGTTGAACAAAATAAATCCAAAAAGGTAAGGCAATCAACCAAATCGTCGCTTCTTTTGCGGCCCCCAACGAATTCCCGCTATAGAGCGGAAACGCTTCGAGCGCAATCATCCGGACGACACCCCCACCAATCAAGGTGACGAGTGCATATTGGCTCAAGGCAATCACCGTCACAAGTAACGTGACCGATTGTAAAGAAGAACGCATCATCGGTCCCGTCAAAAAAAAGAACCGTTTGAAGCGATTCGGCTCAATTAAGACCATCTGTTCCATCATCTGCTCGCCTAACGTCTGAAATCCATTTGTGTAAATCCGGATCGTATACGGAAGTGTCGGCAATAACAACACAAGCAAAACACCGAGGAATTGATCGGCGAGTCCTAGCCGGATCCACGTCAGATACAATCCAAACGACAGCAACAAGACCGGCAAAAAGAGCGGTAAGCTGATCAGTAATTCCATCAGTCGAGTCGTTCGTCCTGTTTTAAAAGCAATCGCTTTGCCCGCTCCATAACCAATCAGATGATTGAGTAACGTCACCGCGACAATCATCGTGATCGTCGTCGTCAGCGTATCGAGCAGACGCGGATTAAATGCGAACGTCGACGGTAGGATCCCAATCAAAGGCAGGAGGACAACAAGACCCACAAGCCCTTTTACGAATATCGGTTTCATTCTGATCGCCCCTTACTGATTCGGTCTGTCAACGGTCGGATTAACCGCGTAAATAGCAGTAACAAGACAAACAACATCCCGGTCAAGACGACACTGATCGCAAAAGCCGTCGGTTGGCTTGATAAATCACCTTGCGTATATAAATCAAACGCGTAGACTCCGATCATCTTCGGATACGTCACTCCGAGTAACGCAGGGACCTCATAGGCAAACAACGTAAAGGCGAAGACGATAAACGCCGCTTCAAGGACAGGAAACAGTAAAAAAACACCTTTCCCATGCCAAAAACGCCGCAGACGGGATAAACCTAACATCAAGCCAAGTTCTTCATACCGATGATCGAGACGCCGATAGACCGGTAACAGATAAAAGAAGACAAACGGGATTTCTTTATAAAGATACGTCAAGATGATGCTGAAGTGATTCCCTTCATGCGGACCGATGACAGGCAGGTCACTTAAATAGAGCAGCGACAAATAGGCAGCACCGAGGTGCGGGATGAATAAAGGAATTGCCAGTAGTTGCGCTGCCCAGCCCGTTTGTTTGGCAAAAAATGCGGCCAGCAATGCACCAATCATTACCGACAAGCTGGTACTGCTGACGGCGACATATAAGCTGAGTCCGATACTTTCTAAAAACACGGAATCGGACAACAGCTGACGATAATCCGTCCATGTCGTCATCGACAGACTGACGAACAAACCGTAGCCGACCATACCGGCAATCAACAGCGTTGCGGGCCAGGCGTTACCTCGCCACACGTTCCGGCCATTCCTTCCGAATGACATCAAACAGTTCCGGATCCAGTTCTGCCCGGACTTTCCCTTTGAATTCGGTTGGTTTAGGTGTCGAATCCGCGGCTGGGACATTTTCGAAAGACATTTGCTCGTCAGAACTTAAGGTCGCGAGATCGAGACTTGTTCCGTCGCCCCAATAAGTCGCATCAAATTTCTTCAACTGTGCTTCAGCTGATAACAACGTATTGATCGTGACGAGTGCTCCATTGGGATTCGGGGCATTAAACGGAACCGATAAAAAATGAGTCGATGCAATCGATCCGTCGGTTAAAATCAACGGACGTGTCTCTTTCGGGAACGTTCCTGATTTCACTTCTTGTTCTGCCCGACGTTCGTTGAAGCCCATCGTAAACGAGACGGTTCCTTTCGCATACAACTGATCGAGTTGTGCCAATGTCTTCGGATACGTCTTGCCTTCTTTCCATAAATAAGGCTTCAATTCATTCAGATAAGCCCAGGTTTTCTTGAAGTCGGCTTTCGGATTCTTTAACGTTTCTTTCGACTCGACACCATACATGACGTGACGGACAAACGCATTCCCCGTGAAGTCCGTCACTTCCGGATAAGTGAACTTTCCTGGGTTTTGTTTGACCCAGCTTTTTAACGCCTGTAGATCTTTTGGCGGATTCGCGACACTTGCCTGATCGTAGTGGAACGTATACTGGACTTTCCCCCACGCGGCTTCCAGCTCGTCTGTCGCTGTCCCGCTGTCCGAACCCTGTGCTTGCGGGTCTACATATTTCATGTTCGGTAAGACTTTGGTGATCTCACCATACAACAAACCATTTTTTTTAGCATTCCGGAAATTATCGCCGTTGATCCAGACGACATCAATGACACCGGTCTTTTTACCTGCCTTTTTTTCAGCCCGGAGCTTTTGAATGAGATCCGCCGTTTCGATCGGGACACGTTCCAACGTAATCTGATGCTCTTTTTTTAACTTCGGTGTCACATAATCATCGATATAGGCATTGATGCCCTCATCGCCTCCCCACATATACATCCGAACGGTTGTCGCGTTCGCATCTTTTTCAATCGACGTGTAGGAAGAACCCAGCACTTTTTCCTGTACCGGCGTTGCCGGAGAAGCACATCCCGCAAGAAGCATGCCCATCGCTGCTATTCCAATCATTGGTTTCATCATCCGTAAAAATCCCCTTTATTTTTTATCAAATCCTGACTTCCCGAACCATTCGATCACTCTTGGAAATACGGCATAGGCCTTAGCAGAACCTTCCATCCACAACGGCGCATTGACTTCCCGTTTTCCCTTGACGATCGCGCGGACGATCGTTTGTGCCAACTTGTCCTTTGACAAGACGATGTTCGCGACATTTTTTTCATATTTCCGGCTCAAATCAGCACGAATGAAGAATTCCGTTGCGATTGGTCCCGGATTGACGGTCATCACATGAATGCCTTTTGGCTTCAGTTCGAGACGTAACGCATTGGAAAACTGATACAAGGCCGCTTTGGTCATACAATAAATTGTCGACTTCGGTGTCGGTAACTTTCCCGCTTGACTGGCCACGTTGATGATCATCCCCTGCGGACGAAGCAGACGTAAACAGGCTTTGGTTAAGCGGATTGGACTGAGGACGTTGACCCGGTTCATTGATTCAATCGTCTCAATCGTCGTGTCTTCCAAAAAACTAAACTCTCCGAACCCCGCATTGTTGATTAATATATCAATCATGCCATATCGTTCTTCAATCTGGTCTATCAGATGCTCCGGTGAATGTTCTAAGTCGTAGACTAGATATTCAGCATGTAAGTGCTCCGCTACTTGACGTAACCGATCTTCCCGTCGTGCGACTAAGATCAAGAGCGCACCGTGGCGATTTAGTTCCCGGGCGAGCGCTTCTCCAAGACCACTTGACGCACCAGTCAAAACAACCGTTTTATTGATGAGATTCATGTCAACGCCCCCTTCCTCGTATAGCGCAAGACACTGTCACGTTTGATGACTGTGATTTGTCCACTCGCGACCAGATAATCGAGTCGCGCCTTCATCTCACTCATGACGAGCGGGAAGGATTTTTTTAACCGGTTGCCATATGTCAGTTGTGCGAGCTCAAACAGCGTTTGCTCCTCTGTGATATGTTTCAATAATTGTTCGCCGCGTGCTTTTCGTTGTAAAAGTCGTTCTTCAATCAAAGAGGAAACGTCACGGATGGCTTCTCCATGACCTGTATAGGCCATCTGAATCTGTTCCCCTTGGAGTTTACGAAGGGAACGCATATAGGCGAGGACCGGTCGTTTCGTATCCGACGTATCTCCTGGTTGCGGTTGTTCCAGTAACGGATTCGGTTCGACTCGCGCTAACAGATGATCCGCCGCAAATAAAACACCCGATTGGCTAAGAATTCCGATTTGGTCGCTGGCATGACCCGGTAGTTCGATCACCCGGTACCGGCCGGATGCGGAAATCGAATCGCCTTCCTGTAAAAGGTGATCGAGTTGCCCTTTCCCAAGCCATTTCAAGGCCGATACATAACTCGGCAAAAGGGCTCGAATTTCTTCCGGTACACCAAACGAGAGGGCGAGCCGCTGTAAAAACGCATCGCCTTGACTCAAAAAGGATTGATCTTGTTCTAAGTAGGGGCGTAACCGGGCATGTCCATAAACCGGAATGCCCTGCTCAGAAAACCGGTAGGCGAGTCCTGCATGGTCCGCGTGGTGATGGGTCACGATTACTTTATCGAGCATCGAAACCGTTAGCCCGATATTACGAAGCCCATGCTGCATAGCTTGCCATGCTTGTTCCGTATCCGGACCACAGTCAATCAAGATCGTTTCTGTTTCCGTTCGTAACACATAACAGTTGACGTCTCCGACAGGAAACGGCGTCGGAATCGGTAAGGTGAAGATTTCATCTTCTCGTTGCATCGATAAGCCCCTCTTTTCTCTATATGGTTTCCTTCATTATAGAGAGAAAGAAGCGGCAGCGGCAAACTTTGTCTACGTCCGCAAGACGAACTAATGAATTCCCCCACCTACGCTACGCCTAGAAGTGGGATAACGCTATCTCATATTAGTTAAAAAGCATACGCCTTTAGATGACAGTTGGATGCAAAAAAAAAGCGACCTTTCCGCAGATTGAAAGGTCGCTTCCGTAAAAAGTCGTTTATTTTAAATTGAGAACCGTTAATTTATCACGTGTCATCGAAGCAAGACTTCGTCCGACACCTTGTACGCCGAGACCCGATGATTTTACACCGATGAACGGGAAGTGATCGGGACCACGTTCCGTCCGTCCATTGATTTGAACTGAACCTGTTTCGAGCGCATCCGCGACATGGAACGCCGCATCGATGTTTTCTGTGAAGACGCTTGCTTGAAGACCATATTCCGATTCGTTTGCATGGGCGATCATCTCTTCGACCGAGTTGACACGAATGACCGGTAAGACAGGTCCGAATGGTTCTTCCCATGCGATCCGCATGTCGCGTGTCACATGATCAAACAACGTTGGCTCAATCAAGTTGGCTGTTCGTTTACCACCTGTGACGAGTGTTGCCCCTTTTTCCGTCGCATCTGTGATCAGACCTTCAACAAAGTCCGCAGATTTCGTATCGATCAAAGGCACGACAACACTTTCATCTTCCGGTGAACCGACTGTCAATTTCGCGATGCGGGCTGTTAATTCTTCGACGAGTGCGTCCGCTTGTTGATCGAGGACGAATACCCGTTTGATTGCCGTACACCGTTGACCGGAGTATGAAAAGGCACCGCTGATGATGTGATCCGCTGCGAGGGAAAGGTTCGCATCTTCTAAGACGAGCGCCGGATCTTTACCACCCAGTTCAAGGACAAGTGGAATCATCGCCGATTGACGCGATAGATGTTGTCCTGTTCCTGTACCACCTGTAAAGGTGATCATATCAATGCCCGCGTGTGCCGTTAAATAATCCCCGATGACAGAACCACGTCCAGTCACAAGATTGACGAGACCAGCCGGAAGGCCTGCCGCAACGAGCGCTTCGACCATCAAGATGCCACTGATCGAACCTTGTGTCGCCGGTTTAAAGACAACAGCGTTCCCTGTCATCAAGGCGGGTGCGAGTTTCGCTGCCGCTAGATTGACCGGATAGTTAAATGGTGAAATCGCAAGGACGACACCGAGTGGCACTTTTTTGATGATGGCAATTTTGTTTGCACTTCCGCCTGGGAACGAATCTCCTTGCATCATCTGACCGTCAAACCGAAGACCCTCTTCCGCTGTATAACGAATGATTTCTGCCGTCCGTTTCACTTCCTTGATTCCGTCCGCAAGTCCTTTACCGACTTCACGCATGATGACTTCGCCGATTTCTTCCGCACGTTTTTCGAGCTCCGTTGCCCAAGCATGCAGTAATTCCGCACGTTTATTGGCGGGCACCTTCGCCCACGCAACTTGTGCTGTTTTAGCAGAAGCTATTGCACGGTCTACTTCTGATTTTGTCATTGCCTGAACACGGCCTACTACGTCTTCTTTATAGGGAGAAGAAATCTCAATTGTTTCATTGGATTCACTTTCATGCCATTGCCCATCTAATAAGTATGTGTATGTTGTTGCTGTAGTCATTCCACTCGACCTCCATTTATTTTTTCTCTCTCACTTCAGTGTGTGGCTGCATAGTTTATTGTAATCAATTGGTCAGACAAATGCCAAACTTTTTGCTTAACATAAAATGAAAGCGATTACAAGAATTTTTTTATTCTTTTTCGTATGTAATTTTTTACGCTATCTGCCGATAACTAGTCAGAAGTGCAGTGTAGGATTGAAAGGAGCTCGATAACGTGTACAATCAACACGATATTTTATTAGAAGCTGGAACAAACGAATTAGAAATCGTCATTTTCCATTGTGGTCCCTACACATTTGGAATCAATGTCATGAAAGTCCGCGAAATCATCGTCCCGTTACCGATGACTCCGTTACCCGGGACACCCGACGCCGTCAAAGGATTAATCGAACTACGGGGAGAAGTGATGACCGTCATCGATTTACCGACTGTCATCGGAGTTGCCCACGATGAAACAACCGATGACCGGTTGATCATCTGTGAGTTCAATGGTGAGAAAAGTGTCTTACGTGTTGATGCCGTGACTGAAATCCGGCGTATTTCGTGGGAACAGATCGATACACCAAATGAACTCGCACGGGGGATTGAAGGTTTGACGAACGGTGTCGTCAAGACCGGTGACAAGATGATCATCTTACTTGATTATGAAAAAATCGCGCTTGAACTTTCACGTAAAGACATCTTCGCCCGCGAAGAAGGCCGCCGTGTTTCGCCCCGGAACCGGTCGAATAAAACGATTTGGATTGCAGAAGACTCGGAAATGTTACGGACACTCATCATCGAAACACTCGAAGAAGCTGGTTACGATAGTTTGAAATGGTTCATCAACGGAAAAGATGCCTTTGATGCCTTTGAAGCGGGAAGCGATTGTGATCTGTTGATCACGGACATCGAGATGCCAAAAATGGACGGTCTTCACTTGACGAAACGCCTGCGTGAAGATGATCGTTATACCGATTTGCCAATCGTCGTCTTCTCCTCATTGATCTCTAACGACCTTCGACATAAAGGAGAATCCGTTGGTGTCAACGCTCAAATCACGAAACCGGAAATCGGTCGATTGATCGAAACGGTCGATACATACGTGCTCTGAATCGTTATTGTCGTACACAAATATCCGTCCCCTGATTTTCAGGAGACGGATATTTTTAATAGAGGCATGATTGCGACAGAAGTCGTGTCAACGGTATCTAATCTTTCACCTCAGACGAAATCCGTATTTTTACCAAGAAACACATCTAACCAACTTTTTCTGAAACCGACCATACATTCTTCAATCCGAATCAAGACTTCCGGGGCATTCGTAACCGAACCCGTTTCCGCCTCACGCTCTAGAAGTTCAAAATCATCTGCTAAGTCATCCGCCGCTACGGAATAGGAGGCACCTTTAAGTAAGTGAGCTAATTTCTCAGTCTGTACCGCATCTTCTGCTTCGACCGCATCCTTGAGTTCCGGAAACTTCCGGTCGAACTGAGCAATGTACGTCTCACCAATTTTCTGTAAAAATACGTCATCGCCACCGGCAATCAAACGTAGTTCATCTAACTTCTTTTCATTAAAAAAAGGCATCTTTTTCCCTCCCTCATCTGTATTTTATCATTAATTGTTTCAAAAAAAAATCTGAGAATCATTTACACGTCCTCTAAAGTATTTCTATAATGAAAAAGTGAAGAGCAGGAGGGATAGACAATGTTGACGATTTATCGAAGTGATGTGACGGGGGCAGTCAACGAGATTCAAGAATTCACGAAAGGTTCTTGGATTCATCTTGTCAATCCGACAAAAGACGAAGCTGACCAAGTCATCGCTGCTACAAAAATTCCTGAGGATTTCATTTATGATCCTCTGGATGTCGAGGAAAAACCTCGTTTCGAGAAAGATGATGAAGGGTTATTGATGATCGTCGATGTACCCTATATTGAAGAAGAATCGTCCGGACGGCGTTACAATACGATCCCACTTGGTATCATCGTAACTTCGAGACATTTCATCACCGTCTGTTCGCAACAGCTCGATGTATTGACATTGTTCTCAAGCGGAAAGCTCCGCGCTTTCCGGACAAATTACCGTTCGCGATTCGTCTTCCAGATCTTATATAAAGTCAGTTCGTCCTATCTTCGTTTCCTGCGGCAAATCGACCGCCGGATGGATGAACTCGAAGAAGAATTACAACGTTCGATGCGAAATCAAGAAATCTTCCAACTGATGAACTTACAAAAATCACTTGTCTATTTCATGACATCCTTAAAATCGAACGATGGGGTTCTCGATCGCATCATCAAAACACCCAGTCTCGAAAAACATGAAGATGATGAAGACTTGCTCGAAGATGTTTTCGTCGAACACCGTCAGGCGATGGAGATGGCCCAAATCTATAAAGATATCATCAGTTCGACGATGGACACATTTGGTTCTGTCATCTCAAACAATGTCAACTTCGTCATGAAGTTTCTCGCGTCGATCACGATTGTCATTTCGATTCCGACGATGATTTCCGGGATGTTCGGCATGAATGTCCACGTCCCCTGGGAAGGCGAAGTCATCGGCTTCTGGATTGTCTTCGGGATGATGATTTTCTTCTCTGGCTTAGCTGCCTTTATTTTATGGCGTCGTCGATTTTTCTAGAAAAACTCCATTAAAACAAAAAACCACCCACTTTTACGTACGTTAGCGGAAAAAGATGTGCCATCTTTTTTAATCTAAACGTCTCGCAGAGGTGCGTGGTTTTTTGTTGTTCAATTGATTTCAATGGTAACGAGACATAAGTCGTCGGCATCATCGCTTTGATCCGGTTGAATCAGTTGGTGAATGCCCGGTCCTTGCTCATGAATCAATTCACGAATCGCATTGATTCCTTCATCAATCCCTTTGCTGTACAACTCCATGAACCCATCGGTATACAAGTAGACACACCCAGGCGAAACAAGATCAATCGTATGGCTTGTATATTCGGAATCCTCAAACATCCCGACCGGCAGTCCCGTATTTTCAAGGGCAATGATTTGATTCCCCATCCGCAACAATCCTGGTGGATGTCCGGCGTTGGCATAACTGAGCTTCATCTTGTCTAGTTCGATATACAGATAGACGGCTGTAAAATAAATCTCTGTTTCATCTCCCGGAAACAGGCGGCTCATTTGTTTGTTTAATTCCTCGAGCACCTTTGCCGGATCACCAATCCGGTGAACGAGTTCAAATAAAATCGAGCTCATTCCCATCGTGATCAGGGCAGACGACACACCATGCCCCATCACGTCAAACAAGATGATGCCGTATTTTTGTGGTGAAATCCGGTACCAGGCATACATGTCTCCCGCTAATTTCTTAGAGGGAATGTACGTTGCCATGATCCGGATGTCTTCGTCCTCGATATTGGCACTTAAAACACTTTGTTGTAATTTTTGTGCCAAGTCAAAGTCTTCCTGCAAGACTTTTTCATACCGTTTCCGCGCATCAATCGCTTGTTTGAGCGACATCGCGTTGCGGACACGCGCAAGCAATTCTGTTTTTCGAATCGGTTTTGTCGTATAGTCGGATGCCCCAGCGTCCAGTCCATCGGCAATATCCTCTTCATTCGATCGTCCTGACACGATGACAATCGGCAGTTCGTCTAACCCAAACCGTTTACGAATCAGACGCGTCGCGTCGATTCCACTGATTCCCGGCATCTCGACATCCAGTAATACGACGTCAAGCGTTTCGATGAACAACGGATCTTCCATTAACTCCATCGCTTCTTCACCACTCATCGCTTTGACCACATCATATCCTTCATTCTCAAGCAACCGTTCCAAAATCATCAAATTCGTAAATTCGTCATCTACGACTAATATACTCATGTCGTCTCACCTCGTTCCATCAACATATTCATTTTAAAATAGTTTAGCACATAATTTACATTTTCGTTTAGACGGACGGCTCTTTTTCCGTCATACTAAAAGAAGAATGAAAGGGGGAATGGATCATGTGGCTGTATGTCGTCTCCATTCTAATCATCGTTTTCGTCTTGGTCGCTTCAATTCTCGTGATTTCAAAGGGTTACGGCTATAAAGGAAATAAAGATGACATCGAAATCGACTACGATGAAATCAACCGTAAACTGACTGAAAAACACAAAGACGAGCCTCGACCGTAAGACTATTGGACCGTCTCAGACCATCATATCATCGGATGGTCTTTTTTGTTGTATTAAAAATGCATGTTTCCACTTGTCAGATAAGGGTATATCAATATCATGGTCAAATAATATCTTAAGGGAGTGTCTATTCATGCAACCAAACTTACCAAACGATCCACATGCCGTGCACGCTGAACATCCAAATCGCCAGTTCGATCAGGAAACTTCATCTGGTCGTCAAGTCAGCTTACTTACAGGAATGTTACTGGGAGCGGTCGTCGGTGGTCTCCTGACATTACTGAGCTCATCTAGTCGTCAAAATACGAAACAGAGTCTTCGTGGGGCAAAAGATTCGGTGTCGACATTGGCGTCTTCCATCAAAGAAGATCCGTCAGGTAAAGCATCACAAGTCATCAACCAAGTGAAAAGTGCGTCAAGCATCATTCAAGAAGTCGCATCAGACGTTCAAAACGTTTACGACAAAGTCAACACGGAACTTGAAACGGTGAAAACCGATGCTTCGTCTGTAAAAGACACGGTGAACGAAGCAAAAGGTGATCTCAATTCGATCAGCAATAAAGTGGTCGAAGCCAAAGACGTGGCGCTCGGGAAAGAAGAAGCCCCAGCTGAGCATCAACAAAAAAATGATTCATCAAACGGTTCACAACAGAACAAATAAGCAGATGACACCTTCACGAATGCGTGAAGGTGTTTTTTCATTGAAAATACTTCACGATGATTGCGACACGCTCGCGCATCCCGTACCGTAATACACCGGAAAGTGGCGTTTCAGCCGGAATCGCGTCTGACCGTAGGTTCAACTGCTCCGCCTCTTTTCGTGCTCTGTACAGGTGAAAGTCTGATGTAACAATCGAAACCTGATTTTCGCTGTCCGGTAAAAGCCGTTTCGAGAACGCCAGATTTTCAGTAGTTGATGTCGATTGATCTTCAAGTAATAATCGATCCGCAGCAATGCCTGCTGCCCGCATACCTCGACGCATCGCTTCCGCCTCCGTGATCGCCTCCCCTTTTCCTTGTCCGCCACTTAAAATGAAAGTCGTTTCCGGAAACTGTTTCCCGTACCGGGCTGCTGCCTCAATTCGATACTTTAAGATCAAGGATGGTGTTTCTCCTTTGACACCGGCTCCCAGTACAATTACGTAGGGAAACTTTCCGTTTGCTAACGGTCGTTCGCCCTTTGCGACGAACAGTCCGATACTAAACCAAAAGATGACAAGCATCGTGATGATACCCAGTCCAATCTTATAAAAACGTCGTACAGTATGTTTTATTGGTTTCATAGTAATTATGTCCCTCTCAGTGATTCTCCATTTAAACGTAGGTTTTGTTACTTCTTTCATTACGTCTGCTTAAGATAAAGGTTTCACCGGTTTTTCCATATCATGCTCCCCGTCCCTGTCTTTTTCAGCGACAAAAGAGGCACACCCGATGCAAGTCGGAATGTACCTCATACTGCTTTATGTCACATCAATTTCCCCAAATTGCTGTCACGTACTCCGGATGATCAATGAATGGATTCCGGTTTTTTTGCCATTTCTCAAAGATAATGTCGTTCCGTCTGATTTCAGTCGCATCGACCGGGTCTAACTTGTTCCACGCTTTTAGCGTTGACAACTTACCATGAAGTGGGTTCGTACCGTTGCTGACGTTTTCTGATGCTTCTAAATCAATTTCACCGCCACCCTCATACCGGACTGCCATATAGAAGATCATGCGGGCGATATCTCCTTTGACACGTGTCGGTGGCTCCCATGAATCGCCGTCGCGGTAACAGTCACAACCGGCATACTTCGTTCCACCGTTATCAAAGTCAAGATTTCCCCGTGCACTGTTGACGACGACATCCTCAGCCCGGAGATGGTGCAGGTCTGTCCCTGGTCCGTTACTTGTTCCAAAATCACCGTGCGACTTTGCCCAGACGTGCTCGCGGTTCCATTGACCGACGTTCCCGCCGTTACTGCTCTTGGCAATCGATTTACCGGTATAGAGTTCGATGACGTTATTCGCATTATTCGGATCTTGATCCGTTTCTTTCAGTGCCGTCCAGACCGTATCGTATGACACTTGTGTATGATTGTCGATGATATCGTGTAATGCTGCTTTTAACGTTGCTCCACTTTTACCGGACGCTGGTAGATAGTACGCATCGATCGTGGATTGTGACGTGACCTGCTGAGGTCCGGCAACGATTTGAGTTGGTGCTGTTTTAGCGATGACTGGTGTAAACGAAATTGACCCAAGTGCAAGTGCCGCGACGAGTGCACCACTGATTTTCGACTTCCAATTCATACTGTGTTTCCCCCTTGGTTACATATGTACGTGCTGTCTTACCTCCTCATTTTCACACCTCATTTCCGTTCTGAGAAGCTGGACAAAAGACCTTAAAATTCACATTGTCAAACTGAATCAGAATTCACCTTATTGTTCAAGAGTCGGAAGGTCCTGTTTTTTTTTTCATATCCAATCAATAGACTGACAATTGTTCCTCCCAAAAAATATTCTAGGTCCAAAAGTCACGAAAATAAGACATTCACAAATAAGCGAAGCGGATGATACAGCAATTGTTTTGACTTGCTATACTAAATATGCAAACGCTTTCATAAACTTACAGGAGGTCTTTTCATGAAACAAAAACGCTTGATTGTCGCAACACTCGTGACCGCCACTTTTTTAGCGCCACTTGTGCAACCGATTGCAGTAGGTGCAACAGCGGATAACGGGACGATGATGCAATACTTTGAATGGTACCTGCCGAATGATGGCAACCATTGGAATCGCTTGAACACGGATACGACCAAACTAGATCAGTTAGGAATCACGTCCGTCTGGATTCCACCCGCTTACAAAGGGACGACACAAAATGATGTCGGTTATGGTGCCTATGATTTGTATGATTTAGGAGAGTTCAATCAAAAAGGAACGGTCCGGACGAAATACGGAACGAAAGCCCAACTGAAAACAGCCATCAGCCAACTACATACAGCCGGCATCGATGTCTACGGGGATGTTGTCATGAATCATAAAGGCGGAGCGGATTTCACGGAATCGGTGACAGCAGTCGAGGTCAACGGCGGCAACCGAAATCAGGAAGTGTCCGGCGATTACCAGATACAGGCCTGGACGGGCTTTGATTTTGCGGCACGAAACAATACGTATTCGAACTTTAAATGGAAATGGTATCACTTTGACGGAACGGACTGGGATCAATCTCGCTCGAAAAGTGCCATCTATAAGTTCCGTGGGACCGGAAAAGCCTGGGATACGGATGTCTCGACTGAAAATGGAAATTACGACTATTTAATGTATGCCGATATCGATTTCGATCATCCGGAAGTTCAGCAGGAAATGAAGAACTGGGGTAAATGGTACGTCAATGAACTCGGACTCGACGGATTCCGTCTCGATGCCGTCAAACATATCAAACACGGATATCTCGCAGACTGGCTCGCAAACGTTCGTCAGACGACCGGAAAACCATTATTCACGGTCGCTGAATACTGGCAGAACGATCTTGGCACCTTACAAAACTATTTGAGCCGGACGAACTATCAACAATCGGTCTTCGATGCTCCGCTTCACTATAAATTTGAACAAGCGAGTAAAGGCGGCGGCTACTATGACATGCGGACGATCTTTGACGGAACGCTCGTTAAAAGTAATCCGGTCCAAGCCGTCACGCTGGTTGAAAATCATGATTCCCAGCCGGGTCAATCACTTGAGTCGACGGTGCAATCTTGGTTCAAACCACTTGCTTACGCGATGATCTTAACGCGTGAACAAGGATATCCGTCTGTCTTTTACGGAGACTATTATGGAACAAAAGGGACATCGAATCGTGAGATCCCCGCTCTTGGCTCTAAAATCGATCCACTCTTAAAAGCACGGAAAGACTTTGCCTTCGGAAAACAAAACGATTATCTCGACAATGCCGATGTCATCGGCTGGACACGTGAAGGTGTAACGGACCGGGCGAAATCAGGTCTTGCAACGATTTTATCCGATGGACCGGGGGGCAGTAAGTGGATGTATGTAGGAACACAAAACAAAGGTGAAGTCTGGACGGACATCACCGGCAACAACACCGCTTCCGTCACGATCAATCAGGATGGTTACGGTCAATTCTTCGTCAACGGTGGCTCGGTTTCTGTCTACCGTCAGCAATAAGTTCATACAAAGAAACCGGTTGTTCACAGGACTTCTTCCGTCCGCTGAACAACCGGTTTCTTTTTATTCGGCGAGTCCGATGCTGCTTCGGACATGTTCGTCCTGTTCGATTGCTTCCAGTAAAAAGTGAGCGACATCCGCCCGGTTGATTTGTTTTGCCTGCTCCGGAACACCGCTGTCCGTTTGGCGATATAAGCCGGTCAACGGACCATTCATCAGACGAAGCGGTCGCGCGACCGTATACGCGACATCGGCCTGTTTCAACAATTCGATGGCTTGCCGGTGATCCTTTAGTGGATTCTTCAGGATTTGTTGGGCCAGCAATCCTTGTGCGCCCGGTAATTCCTGATCGACTCCTGCGGAAGCGACGTAGCCGATCCGTTCGACCCCGTTCACCTTCATCGCGTTAACGATTCGCAAAAGACTCCGTTCTAAAAATCCGCTGTATGCCAGACTCTCGGTCCCGAGGGCCGTCAATACTGCCTCTTGTCCCTGCATCGCTTGATTCACTGCGTCTTGGTTAAGTACGTCTCCTTCAATCATCTGCAATTTCTCATCCGTCAACTCGAGTTTATCTGGATTACGGACGAACGCCGTCACCGTATGTCCGTGGGCGATTGCCTGTTTGACCAACTCCTGCCCGGTTTGTCCGGTTGCTCCGAAAATAATCAGTTTCATAAAACGGCCTCCCTTATCTGTTCTTTTACTCATGTACCCTTCCCTTTCGGTCAGTAATCGTCCGGCATTTTACTGTGAATCAGAAAATAGTTTCTTCTTGTTTTCTATTTGTGCTAAAATTCAGTTAATATTATTGGATATTTTTTCCTTAAGTTGTTTTATTTCTTAAATCCTTTTCAAAATGGCTGTTTGAAGTTCATTCCACTAGACGGAGGCGTACATATTGAAACTACAACAATTAAAAGACCAGCTCAATACGATTTATCTCGGAAAGTCTGATGTCATCGATTTATGTTTGACGGCATTGATTGCCGAAGGTCACATCCTACTTGAAGATGTACCGGGTACTGGGAAGACGATGCTCGCTAAAGCCCTTGCCAACAGTTTCGACAGTGCCTTTTCCCGGATTCAGTTCACGGCGGATCTTCTCCCGTCTGACGTCATCGGTTCCGACTTCTTTAACATGAAAACACAGGAATTTGAGAACAAACGTGGTCCTCTGTTTGCGAATGTCGTCCTGATTGACGAAATCAACCGGGCTGTCCCACGTACCCAGTCTGCTTTGCTTGAAGCGATGGAAGAACGCCAAGTCTCAATCGGCGGGACAACGTATCAGATGCCGGCTCCGTTTTTTGTCATTGCCACGCAGAATCCGATTGAATCTGCTGGAACCTTCCCGCTTCCGGATGCCCAGCTCGACCGCTTTATGGTGGCGATTGAAGTCGGCTATCCGGATCTTGAACATGAACGCCAACTGTTGAACGAAGTATTGGCGAACGTCCGGAAACAAGCCATCGGTATCGCGACAGGCGGCGACTTGATTACATGGCAGGAAGAAGCACGGCGCGTTCATGCGTCTCAGGATGTACTCGATTATTTACTGTCGATCGTCCGGGCAACCCGTCACCATGCTCTCGTCGAAGTCGGCGTCAGTCCCCGTGGTGCGATTGCTTTACTTCGGGCATCACAAAGTTATGCCTTCCTCAACGGACGCGATTTCATCATTCCGGAAGACATAAAATACTTGGCGAAACATGTCTTGTCCCATCGTTTAACGTTAACGCTTGAAGGTGGCATCAAAACGACGAAAGCCGATTTATTACTGCATCTGCTTGATGACATTCCGGTCCCGGTTGAAATGGGGTGATGTCATGCACATCGAACGTTCGGTTCCATTTTGGCTCGAACGCCGGCTCTTTTCCGTTTATGTCATTTTGACGTTCGTTTTCTTATTCATCCCGGGATTGTTCTTACTCGGTTTTTTATTCGCAGCAATCGCCACCGTTCACTACGTTGTCGGGCAGACTGAAAAACAATTGAAGCGCGACGTTGCCTTGGAATGGAAACATTACGAACCGCTGATGTTTAATCAGGAGTCGACTGCGTTGCGTTTACAGCTGTTCGGTCTTGAAGCCCTTGAAAAATTAGGACTGAAGACCACCCTTCGGCTGCACACGGATAACGGTCTCATTTTCCCTGACATGGATCCGCTCCACCCGCATACGTATCATGCCGTCATCGGATCGGACGAACAAATTGAAATCCCGATTCAGGCGATGCGGCGGGGACCGGCGCATTTTGACGAACTCACCCTGACCATCCGGCTGCCTTGGCGGATGGGCGTGTATCTGTTTACCTTTGATGCATTTCCTCATTTCACGGTCTTACCTTCGCTGACGGCACAGGCGACACCACTCCTGTTGCATCGGCTTCGGATCGGGGATCGTGCCGACCGGTACTCTCCACTGAAAAATAAGCTCGTTCAACTGGGGGCAAAACCGTATACGGCTGAGCCGTCGAAAGAAATCGACTGGTATGCGACAGCCAAGACCGGCCGTCTGCAGACCAAGGTCTTTGAGACGAGCAATCAGGATACGTTCAGCCTCGCCTTGAATCTGTCCGGACCAAGCGGTTACGGACTGCATACGAACTTTGAGACGTTCATTGATCAGACAGCGTTTCTCGCAAGTGAGCTGATTAAAGAAGGCTGTAAAGTTGAACTGTTTTTAAACCATCTCGACACAAACAACCGGATGACCCATTTAAAGCTTCAGGAAGGGCAGCCTCAACTGAAACAAATCCTGTTGACGTTATCGACCCTGTCGACGCGGGACACTTATATTCCAACCGGTCAATTCGAACGGTACGTCACACGTCGAAAACACCGAAATAGCCAATTGATTCAAATTGGTAATGATCATATTCAAGCTATCGGTTAAACCGTACTTGCAGGAGGGACAATATGCCGTCATTTCTCATCCGTAAAACCACTCAACTCGTGTTCGCCTTCTTTGTTCTGGTCGTCATCAGTGCTTTACCACATCTGATTGTTCAGATGCGACCGGATTTCCCGAAGTATTTCAACGCAGTGCAACAACAGCTCAGTCTGTTGACGTCTTCACATCCATTAACGTATTACAATGCAACGGCCGGAGAAAACAGACTGTTACTTCCGGATCTTCAGCCGTTCATTCAGGAGACGCTCGTCATCTTCAGCAGCGCTCTGCTTTGTTCATCGATTGCGGCTTTACTTTATGCGTTTTTATTTTACCGGGCCGGAGCAAAAATCCGTTCCGTCTTGACGCAAACTGCCCGACTCCTGGAAATGATTCCTGATTTATTTTGGATCATTTTTTCACAATTCATCATCGTCATTTTATTCAAGACGACCGGATTTGATCAAATCGAGGTTGCTGGGGGATTTAGCGATTCGATCCGGTTCCTGCCGATTTTGACATTATCCTTGACGACCGTCTTTTTCTTCATCAAATGGTTGACCGGCCGGATTCAGGAAGAACAGAGCGCTAGCTACCTGGAGCTGGCCCGTGCCAAGGGCATCCAATCATCCCGTCTGTTTTGGCAACATTTGATGCCGAATCTGTTTTATCGTTTTTATCTGTTTTTCCGGACAAACATCATTACGATTCTTTCGAGTCTGGTCGTCATCGAGTATACTTTTAACGTCCAGGGACTGTTTCGTTTTATCTTAATCAATCAGGATTTTTCGATACTGCTTGTTTTATCAAAATTAGACGAGAATACTCCCACTTCTAAACGTTCAGGGCGAAGCCATAGTGCAATTATGCTATGGCATCCTCCACCTCTTAGCGAAGCGTAGGTGGAGGTAGTTCAATGCCGGCTTTCCTATTTATTGATTCCGCCTCGATTCCGTCCGCGTTCTCGCGTGTTTTCCTCGAAGTCAGTGTCTTGACGGTACTCGGTTTACCGGCACTCGTTCTGTACTTAATCGGTGAGACCCGGCAGTTGCTTGCACAAGAATTTATGCTTGTCGCCCGCACACTCGGCGGACGTCCTGGACATCAGTTTCGGGTACATATTTGGCCGCATCTGTTGCCGACGTTAACGATTGTCTTCATGCAACAGTTCGTTCAGACCTTAATGGTCCTGATCCACCTCTCGTTGTTCGGCTTGTTTTTTGGCGGAACACTCGTCTTATTCGAAGGTGGCGCGGCCCCAATCATTTTTGAATGGGAGTCCCAGTTCGGCTACTATTTCCTGCAATTCTCAGCCGTTTCGTGGATCAACCATCTGTTTTTAGTTCCGGCGATTGCTTTAGCTTTGCTCGTGTTCTTTGCCAATTTACTGACCAGCCGCCTCGAGCGTGCTTACCGCTTGCGCCGCCAACAAATAAGTAGTTCAACTCCATCCCTCGCTGAAGCGGAAGCAGCGACAGCCCATTTGTCTCACCCGTTTGATCCGGTCGACATTTCAATCAAATCCTAGGAGGATGTATGAAGCGAATAATCATTGGTGCCGTCATTGTTCTTTATATGGCGGTTTTTAATTTTTCCATTTGGTCTTATCAACACCCTGTCCTGACCAGTTCCGATCAGTCAAACTTACTCCCGACCCGTGTCAAACAGATTCGGTCGGCAACTTCGACGGATGACCTGAAGTCCTGGATTGAGCAAGCAAAACAACGCCAGGAGACGGTGTCGATTGCCGGTATGCAACACAGTCAAGGCGGGCAGACATACCTGCCGGACACGACAGTCCTTGATATGACCAAGTACGATCAGATTCTAGATTATACTCCCGGAACGAAACGGATCACCGTCCAAAGCGGCATCACCTGGGCTGAAATTCAAGACCGGATTCAGCCGGATGGACTGGCGATTCAAGTCATGCAATCGCAAAATATCTTTACAGTCGGCGGCGCACTCAGCGTCAATGTCCACGGCCGGGATATCCGTTACGGTTCCCTGCTTGATACGGTCGATTCGTTTCGGCTGTTGCAAGCGGATGGTTCCGTCGTCAACGTCAGCCGGACGCAACATGCGGATTTATTCCGCCTGGTCCCCGGCGGATATGGTCTCTTCGGTATCATTTTGGACGTTACTTTGAAACTGACAAACGATGAATGGTACGCCGAGCAGACGGTCGCCTTGAATTATCAGGATTATCCGGCTTATTTCCGGCAACATGTCCTCGGTGACGATGACGTCCGTATGCACATCGGACGTATTTCTGTCGCGCCGGACGGATTTTTCAAAGACATGTATGTCACGAACTATCGTAAAACAGAGCGGACAACTCCGATTGAAGAGGAACCGCTCAAGCAAGAAACCATCATCGCTTTGCCGAAAGCTTTACTCGGCATCTCCCGGTACAGCGACTTCGGAAAAAATCAGCTCTGGTCATTTCAAAAATCGTATTTCCTGAAGCAGAGCGGAACGTTCGAATCCCGTAACAATGTCATGCGTTCCGACAGTGCGTTTATGGAATATACGAGTCCGGGTCGAACCGAATTACTCCAGGAATACTTCGTGCCGGTTGATTCGTTTGTTTCCTACATCGATCAATTGCGGTCGATTTTGACAGCCGAGGAACTGAATGTCTTGAATATCACGATCCGGTATGTTGAGCAGGATGAAACAGCTGCCTTGTCCTATGCGAAACAGGATATGTTTGCCCTCGTCTGGCTGATCAATACGGAAACGGATCCGGTATCGATCAACGAAACGAAACGGATTGTCCAAAAGTTGATTGATGCGACACTCGCACATCAGGGCAGTTACTACCTGCCGTACTATCCGTTCGCAACACGCAAGCAGTTCCATGACGCGTATCCGAATGCTGCTACTTTTAAAGAAGCCAAACAACAGCAGGATCCTGATGGCCTTTTCATGAACCAATTTTATCTCGACTATTTTAAGTAAGGAGACGATGATGAACTATTCACTTTTTGTTCGTATTCAAAGCATGATTTTAATGAGCAGCAGTATCATTTTTCCGTTTTATTTATTGCTTGTCCGGCAAATTGGCGATTCCTATGCTCAGTTTGGTCTTGCCTACGGTCTCTTCACACTGACTTCAGCGTTCGCTTACCTCGGAATCGGTCGTCTGAGTGACCGGTTCGGAGACCGGTCGTTGCTTGTCACCCACACGTTTGGCATGGCACTGGTTTTATTGTACGTACCGATTGTGACGTCCATCAGCCACGTCTACCTGATTCAAATCATCATGGGGATACTTGGTGCGCTGCAAAAGAACACGGAAAAAACAATCCTGGCCCGGCAGGAACTTGCCTTGATGACGATTGGCCGGACAATCGGCCGCTATCATTTCAAGACATCCTTATGGTCGGCACTTGGAATCATCGCTGCCGGTTATCTGATTGATTTTTTAACGATCGGCAGTCTGTTTTACATCATCTCTGCCGTCTATTTTTATGTAACGTTGCGTTTACTGTGGGACCGTCCACGTTCAGGAAAAAAACATGCGGAAGATTCATCATCGGGTGTCGAAGCGGGTATAAAGAAGTAGAAGGGATGTGATCGTATGATTGACGTAACCCATTACTCCCAAACGTTCGGGAAACGCACGGTTTTGAGCGATGTCCAGTTTTCAATTGGTCAAGGTGAAATTGTCGGTTTAATTGGTCCGAGCGGTTCCGGAAAAACGACTTTAATCAAGTCGTTGATTGGTCTGCAACAACCAACGACCGGGACGATCATGGTTCTCGGCACAAAACAACCCTCGCTCGCCCAAGCGGAGAATATCGGCTACATGGCGCAGTCGGATGCGCTTTACGAAGACTTAACGGCGCGCGGAAATCTGCGGTATTTCGGAAAACTATACGGTTTAAAAAAAGCACGTCTTCGAGCGCGCATCGAAACCGTCCTTGAATTCGTCGATTTGAAGAAAGATGCCGATCGTCCGATCCATCAATTTTCCGGTGGAATGAAACGGCGGCTCAGTCTGGCCATCGCCTTGATCCACGAACCGAGTCTTCTGTTGCTCGATGAACCGACGGTCGGGATTGATCCCGCGCTTAAGAAAACATTTTGGCATGAGTTTGAACAACTGCGCCAGTCCGGTGTAACGGTACTCGTCACGACACATGTCATGGATGAAGCGGAGCGTTGCGATCGGTTATTATTGATCCAACATGGTCGTCTAATCGAAGCCGGGACCCCCGATGACTTGATTCAACGTTTTGGTTCCATCGATGAAGCTTTCATTCAAAAGGAGCGAGTATGATGCAAATTCTGACGGTAGCTGAACGTGTCATCTCCCAAATTTTTCGGGACAAACGAACGATTGCGATGATGTTCCTTGCTCCGTTGTTCGTCCTCTTTTTACTGTCGACGATTCTCGGATCGAGTTCCGACGACGTGACAATCGGAACGGTTGATGTACCGTCTGCCTTTGCAGACACATTAGCTTCCAAAACCGAGACACAGTCTTTTAAAACGGAAGCCGAAGGCATGGACGCGATCAATGATCAACGGATTGAAGCCTTGATCACCTATCAGAATGGTCAACCGGAGATTTTGATAGAAGGTGGCGATGTCTCGAAAAATGCCGCGGCACTCCAAGTCATTCAAGAGACGTTGATCACGATTCAGGGACAACAGGCAACCGCGACGAACACAAAACTTTCGGAGACCGTCAAGCAGTTGCAACAGCGACTCACCGAGTTGACGAACCAGACGTTCGACGCTCCGTCCCCTGTCGTGCCTCCGACCGCTAAACCGGACATCCAGTTTTTGTACGGTAGTCCGGATGCGGAATTGTTTGATCAAATCGCGCCCGCCTTGATGGGATTCTTCATCTTCTTGTTTGTCTTTATCATTGCCGGTGTCAGCTTTTTGCGGGAACGCTCCAGCGGAACACTTGAACGAACGCTTGCGACTCCCCTTAAACGGTCGAGCATCGTCTTCGGTTATTTCGTCGGATTTTTCTTGTTCGTGACCATTCAGACGATCCTCATTCAATTGTTTATCGTCAACGTTCTGAACGTGACGCAGGAAGGAAACTATTTCCTGCTCTTGTTCGTAAATCTTTTGACGGCCAGCGTTGCCTTATCACTCGGTTTACTGTTGTCGAGTTTTTCCCGGACGGAATTTCAACTGATTCAGTTCATCCCGCTCGCCATCGTTCCGCAGATTTTTTTCAGTGGACTTTTTGATTTGACCGATGCTCCGACTTGGGTGGAAGTCATCAATCGTTTGATGCCGTTGACCTACGCCGCAGACGCCTTGCAAAACATCATGATCCGAGGCGCTGGTTTCACGGATATTTGGATTGATTTAATCGTTTTGACTGGTTTCATGACTTTGTTCGTTTTGCTCAATATGCGGGCGTTGAAAAAACAACGACCGGTCTAAAACCCCGATAGCATCAATGATAACGTTGACAATCCATTATCTTCCTTATACAATCAAAAAAAAACAAAATGAGGGCGACCGATGTAAATCCATCTATTGATCCATCCACCAACTAAATACGAACGATGTGGAGGTTTTTTAGATGAACCGATTTACAACTTTACTGGTCAGCCAGTGGGTAGCGAATGCGGGAGATGCGCTCTACATCGTCGCGCTCATCGCTACCCTTTACCAACAAACGGGTCAAGCCAGTACAGCTGCCTTGTTTCCGATTGCCGTGACAGCAGGCATGACCATGAGCGGATTTTTCTTTGCTTCTCTTGCACGACGTTTTCGACATGCATCCTTGCTGTTGTTTAGCCAACTTATTAAAACCGTCACACTGGGACTGATCGTTTTTCTCGATCTTCCCCTTGCTTCTCTTCTCGTGTGCGTCGTTTGGATTGCGTTCCTCGATGGTTTTGCACGTCCCATCGAGAGTGCCTTCCTGCCTCGGATCACCGATGATTTACAAAAAGCAAACAGTTTGGTCCAAGGAACCAATCAAGTCGTCCAACTCGTGATGTGGCCGCTTGGAGCCATTTTCGTCAGTGTTGGTTCGCCGCATCTTGTTTTGATGATTTCCTTCGGCTTGTTTATCGGAGCGACCCTTTGGACAACGTTGTTTCATCGTCAAGTGCGTCAACTGGCTGATCCGGTCGAAGATTCGGACGAATCGCCGACATTCCAATCCAGTTTTCGATATACCCGCACGCATCCGGCTGCCCGTCTCAATACGACGTTACTTGGCATCGATGCGTTTGCGAGCACCGCCTGGATCTCAGCGTTGTTTCTTGTTTATATCGATACGCATCTCGCATTATCCGGCAGCTGGTGGGGCATTCTCAATGCCTTTTACCTGCTCAGCATGATCGGCGGCAGTTACTATATGCTCCGTCGCATGAAGCGGACACCTTTGTTGCTGAGCAGTGTCGTGTTATCGATTGGTGCGACGATCCTCTTCGCTTCGGCACCGCATGTCGTGTTTGCCATCGTTGCCTGTATCGTACAAGGAGCAGCCAGTCAATTACGGGCCATTGACATGAACACGCGGTTGCAGGAAGCTACACCCATCGCCCGGTTACCTTATGTGTACAGCATGCAGCAAACCGTCTATACCCTCAGTTTTTGTCTCGGCAGTTTACTGTTTGGTCTGCTTGCGGACCGCTTGAACATCGAAATCGTGTACTGGCTTGCCGCCGTCATCGCGCTGTTAATGCTTCCTGCGGCACGGCGGCTTCAACAGTGCGTCCCCGCCTCCGCGGAACGCCACGTTTCGTAATTAATCCATGTTTTGAATACGATCCATGAAAATTGGGCTGACTTAAAAGTCAATCTCTATACAGATTGAGGGTGGCAGATTATAAGTCTGCCACCCTCATCTCGTAAAAAAAGAATTACTCGCTTCACGCAACTCCTACAGGAAAAAGCGCATTTTGCGCTGTCAGAGACAAACAAGACCCGATTTTCTGCCTGAATGAGGCAGGAAAACTGGCTTGTGTCTCGCCTGAGGAAAGGGCGTGAAAAGACGAGTAATACTTTTTTGAATCAGCCCCATTTTGTTCAACAAGAATTACTCGCTACACGCAACTCTTTCAGGAAAAAGTAAGCCTTCTAAAATCCGAATTGGATTATCAACCCCTTATCCGCAAGACAAACATCATTCCAAGTCCCAGCAACAGACCGGTCAGACCGAGGTAAAAATACGCCCCGTTTAATCCGATCGCCTGGCTGATGTGACCGAAACCGAGGCCCACCGCCATCGTCGCGAGACTCTCGGCGAACGAGACCGCCGAACTTCCGGTCGCCCGACGTTCATCCGGCAAACAGTCCTGCAACAACGTCGTCAAAACAGGCTCCGACCACCCATATATCAAAAAAATACCGATTAGCACCAACACCGACCAGCTGCCGTCCATTACGGCGAGCAGAATGATTCCACTCATATACAGCAGTAACAGATAACAAAGAACGGTAGACGGACGTGTTGGTTTCGGCAACAGATTACCGATACCCTGAGCCATCATTAAGCTGATCAGAATGATACCAAACCATGAAACTGCAATCCCCTGATCCCGGACATACAGTTGCCAAAACTCATCCAAAAAGGTGATCGTCGTACCAAACATGACTGTGAACGAGACGATGCGGAGAAACGACGGGATTTTCAATAGACGGTTCCATCCACTATCATTCGTTCGTTCGGTCGATGGCCGTGCACTGTGTGTGTCCGACAAAAGACAACTCGCCAACACCGCACAGACTAAAAAACAGAAGGAAATATAATAATGGGTAATCAAATCAAACGATTGCGCGAGCCACGCCCCCATCAGAGCGGCCCCGCCTGCCGTCCCGAGACCAACCGCGTTCATTTGCCCGACCGTCTGCTCGAACCGATCGCCTGCTCCGGTCTGTTGCATCGACTCGTACAACAACGCGTCTTCCGTCCCGCTGATGGCAGCTGTTCCGATTCCCGCAAGTACCATCGCGAATAAAAAGGACGACAGACTAAAGGCATGAAGCAGAACAAGAAACGAGAGGCACTCAAACGATGTGCCGATGATCATCCCCATCTTACGACCAAACCGGTCGACCATCAGACCAAACGGAATTTCCAACACGACCAGCGTCAACGCAAAGACGATTTCCGCATAGATGACATCTTGAATCGTCATCCCGCGTTGCTCCCAAAACAATCGCTCGATGACATAGGCCGGAATACAAGCTGTCGCAAAACGAATCAGGTAAAGAATCCGGATATTCCGACGCAACCCGACTTAACAAGGAGGACGGACAAGGTTCATCGAAAACAGCCCCTTTTCTGATCAGAGTAAGTGAGTTCTTATGAATCATTTTCCCGTTTCAATCGCGTTACAATCCACTTTCGTTGTCCAAAACAAAAGACAGCGGGTTCCGGGGAACCCACTGTCTTTGCTGTACGCATCAACACTTGGAACACTATTTATCGTTTACGAAGATGGCTGTCGGAAGCGGTTGGTGCCTCAATGATTTCTTGAAGCAATACATCTTCTTGAACGAATGGCAGTTCGACAGTAAAGACCGAACCCGTTCCTTCCGTCGATTCCACGTGAATCAACCCTTCATGCGCCCGGACGATTTCTTGACAAATCGCCAAGCCAAGACCAGTCCCGCCGATTTTCCGGCTGTCGGAATTATCGACCCGGTAAAACTTGCCGAACAGTTCCGGTAACGCTTGACGCGGAATGCCGATACCTTCGTCCGTAACCGTAATGCGTAACCGATCGTCTAATTCTTCAAGTCTTAACTCAACTTGTCCGCCATCCGGTGAATACTTGATGGCGTTGTTGATTAGATTTCCAAACAGTTGTCGCATCTTCGCTTCGTCCGCTTCGACCCGTCGCACCGGTGCATCGCCCGTCTCGAGACTCAACTCGTGATGCGTCGCTGAACCGGCTTGGAATTCAGCCACTTCCTGAATCAAGGTCGCAAGGTCAAGCGCCTTGAAATGATACTGCTGTTGGCTCGATTCCATCCGCTGAACGTCGAGGAAATCATTAACGAGACTCGTCAGACGTTGTGTCTCGGTATGAATCGTCGTCAAGTAACGTTGTTGTCGATCCGCCGGCAAATCTTTCGCAAGCATCAATTCCGTGTAGCCAAAGATCGAGGCGAGTGGTGTCCGCAGTTCATGGGAGACCGTCGATACGAATTCTGACTTCATCCGATCGATTCCCGTCTCTATCGTCACATCCCGTAAGACGAGCATCGTTCCGCGGAATCGACCACCGTAATGAATGCCTTCCGCATAGACCTGGACGAACCGTTCTTCTTTATTGAGTGATAACGACAATCCTTCAGTCGGTATCTCATGACTGCACACACGATCCATATAATCCAAAAACGCTTCATGTTGGTCGACTTGGACGGCCAACTCTTCGATTTTGACATCAAGCGTCATCAAACCGTCGTCGTTGAACTGATCATGTGCCGGGTGGTGGAACAACGCCAACAACGGTTTATTGGCAAAGATTTTTCCGCCTTCGATATAAATGACCGCTTCACGGATCGAGTGCAACAGCTTCGAGGTTTTCTCACGTTCACGTTCGATTTCGTCAAAGACACGCATCCGTAATAAGGATAATGCCAATTGACGCGAGAACGACCAGATTTCGTCGGTCTGGTCATCATTAAATTGATCACGATAACGAACGAGATAGATACTCGCAATCATCGTATTCGTTGCCGGGTCCATGACCGGAACCACCGTTTCATACATGCTGTACGGATACGGCAGCGGATGATTACTTGTGACCTGTTTCGTCGATCGGACAGCCCGCTTATGCATCCGTGCCCGCTCGAGCAAAGACATCGAGGACGTCAAGAGTTTACGTTCCTGATCGACGGTCATCCCGTAAGAGACGATATCCGTATAGCGGTCTTCTTCGAGGAAGACGATTGCCCCTAACTCGGCATCCGTGATCGTGATCAACTTCTCGATGATGGCCGGATAGGCCGTCAATGTCTCGCGTGACGCGAGGGTTTCCGTCAATTCGTTCCGGTAACGTAAATGCGTTTCATTTCGTAACGTGATATCGAGAGCTTCTTCCAGTTCTTCTTGTTGGGTTTGCAATTCTTCTTGTTGTGCGACCAGTTCTTCTTGTTGGCTTTGCAGTTCGTCATTACTTGAGACGAGTTGCATCTTCTGTGCGGAAATCGCCGACGCCATTTGGTTAAAGGTCGTCGTCAGTTCACCAATCTCATCTTCTGCATGCAAGACTTCAATCGGCGTCGCATCTTCGCCTTGTGCCAAGCGGCTACTCTCTCGATTCAACTGACGTAATTGACGGGTCAGTCTCGCAACAAACGGACGAACTAGTAACGCAATGATGAGGACAAGAACAGCTAAATTGATGAATCCAAGAATTTGTGAAGCATTCACTTGTTTCCCCAGTTTTTCTTGTGCCGCCAACTCTTGCTGATTCAGCGAGTTACGATACTCCGTAAAGACCGTTTCCATATCAACGATGCTCGAGCTCATATCCGTTGCACTTTTCGTTTGGATGTTGAACTTCCGGTCCGGATCAAGCATTGGGGCTTGTGTGACTTTTCCAAGCGTCGCCATCTGTAAGAACGGTTCTGTGATGTCACCGTCTTTTTTAGCCGCGACATAATTCGTCAGGCTAGGCATGACGCGTTCCGTGTAAGCACTATAAAGTGCTCGCGCATCCGTCGCATATTGTTCTTCTTCCTTAAAACGCGCATTTTTCTCGAACCATGTCGTCTGGCGATTGATGGCGTCTTTTTTTCGTTCGATTTCTTTAAGCATCGCCTCATCACCTAACAGAACGAATCCACGCATTTCATATTGGAGAATCTGCCAGGATTCATATAAGTTCGTCGCTCGTGTTCGATGATCGTTCAACGTCAACAGTTCCTGACGCGAATTCTGCACTTGGTTTTTCGTATAAAAATAAACTCCGGCTGAGGTCAGCACGAGTGTCAGAATAATCATATAGAAGGCGAACATAATTTGGCGTCCAATCGTACGATTAAGCCATGATTTCATCTATTGATCCCCCTCTATCGTGTCCTTAACACACAATTTTTTCGTTTCTAATACTCTATTTTAAAGCTTTTTTATTGAATTCCACTAAATATGCTCAAAAAAGACCGCTTTTAATCTAACTTTAATCTAAACGGTTGTATGTTACAAACAGATGTCAGAAAAGCGGTGTTTTGTTTCTCTAATGAGTGGATTTCATATAGAAAGCCCACTCCGATGAACGGAGTGGACTACGATTTAAAAATTCGAATGATTGGAATTTGGATGATCCGTGTGATGCTGATTCATATGTATCTGATGCTGATCGTGGTGTACGCTCGAATGACGACGGACCGTCTGCTCATCTGCTAATGGATCGCCTTCAAGCAGACCTAGCCGTGTATATTGCGCCAGAATGTCTTGTTTTGTTATTTCTTCGATTAGATCCGTCTGTTGAATCAGTGCCAAAATTCCTTTCGCCAGTCGAACCGGCTCCAAATTCGTCTTATCGATCGGAAACACCGACAAGGAGCGCATGTATGTCAAGTAGTCTTGTGCTCCTGATTCAGATGGTGTCACGAGCTGTGATGCATGATGTCGGAGTTTTTGGGTGATTCCGTTCGTCGAAATCCCTTTAGAGGCGGCTGAAATCAGTGAAATGACAATGACAGAAATAATAAGAACAAAGAAGATAACCATGAAAACCGGCATTCCGGTAAAAAAACTATCTCCGCCTTCTTCGAAGGTCATGTCGTCGATTTCAGTTGTTAATGATGCAAGTGTATGGATTCCAAATTCCCTCATTCGAGTTCCCTCCTGTTTGATTTGATTAACTTACTTACGCAAATCAAACAGCTCAGGTTCCCGTTTATTGTCAGTTTTCCAATGAAACTTCCGCATTAAACCAATCTTCGACAAACAACGAACCATTCGGCATATCAATCTGATAGGAATAGAGAACGGCAAAATCACCTTCAGTCATCATCGGCAACGTCAGCTCCCGTAAAATGGCTTTGACTTCTTCCGTCATAACTGTTTCATAGCGCACAAAATCATCATCTCGTGTCTCACCTTCCGTCAAGTAAGGTAATAACAACGTTTTTCCATACGATTGCGGATCATCGATGACTTCCGCCGTCACCCCAAACAATTCTTCGGCTTCTCCGATCAACTCATCCGCCGGTCCGACCGTCACGTCGTTCGGAAACCAGACGGTCAGTCGTGTCCCTTCCTTCAAAAAGCGTTCAAACATCGGGATAAACGTTTTATTTTCCATCAAATCGTAATACATTAAGCTTCTCCCTTCACGAACTCGAACTTCAGCTGATTCTGTTCCAGATATAACATCGCTCGGAACGTCCGTCCGTTCTTTTTCATCTCAAGTGGTTTTGTTTTCTCATTGGCCAATACCTTTTTTAATTCTGTTTGTGTCAGACGAGCCCCAAGAATCGTCTTCGGTAACGTAAATCCACAGTTGTTTTTCTGATAGGCACTACAGCCGTAAAATTTCCCACGATCAAGCAGTTCCGCCTGACAGACGGGACAGATGCCGACCGGACGATTCGTCGCGCCCCGTGCGCGTTTGGCTGGGACTTGACTCGGGTCGACTTCGAGCTGCTCGACACGTGTTTTCGCGTCTTGGACCAGGTGTTGCGATAATTTTTTCGCTTGTTCGACGAACTGGGCGGCGGAGGCCTCGCCTTTGCCGATTTGGTCGAGTCGACTTTCCCATTTTGCCGTCATCTCCGGGGACGCAAGGATACTTCCGCTGACGGCTTCAATCAAAACCCGTCCTTTTGCCGTCGGATGGATTTCTTTTTTCTTGACCTGAATGTAATCGCGGCGCTTCAATCCATCAATGATGCCAGCTCGTGTCGCTTCCGTTCCGAGTCCTTCGATTTCCTTCATGATGGCTTGGAGTTCGTTTTCGAGAACTTTCCCGGCCGTCTTCATGCCAAGAATCAACGTTCCTTCCGTGTAGCGTTTTGGTGGTTCCGTTTGTTTTTCTAACAGTTTGGCACTTTTGATCGGCATCTGTTGCCCGATTTCGACTGACGGTAAATCCAGCTCTTTTGCTTCGATTTTCAAGACTTGTTTGAATCCGAGTTCAAGCGACCGGCTGCCTTTTGTGATGAACCGGTCCTGTTCCCGTTCCGTGATGATCTCCGTTTTCTCAGAACGGGCATCTGGTGCAAATGCTGCTAAAAATCGCCGGACAATCAAGTCATAGACTTGTGCATCACGTCCCGATAACTTGGCAACTGCGCCCGCTTCTTCCGTCGGGATGATTGCGTAGTGATCACTGACCTTCGCTGAATTGACATACCGTTTGTTGTTCACGATGTTTTGCGTCACGATATCCGTCAATTCTGTATATTCCGGTTGCTTGAGCAGGCGTTTTAAAATCGCCTTAAATTGACTCGCTTCGTCTTTTGAGACAAATGATGAATCGGTTCGCGGATAGCTGATCCACCCTCGAATATAGAGTTTTTGTGCGATATCGAGTGTCTCTTTCGCTCCTAAGCCAAAACGTCGGCTGGCTTCTGTTTGCAACAGCGATAAACTGAACCAAAACGGCGGTTTTTCCACTTGTTCCGTTTTATCAATCGTCGCGACGACTGCCGTTCCCTTTGTCCGTGCTACGATGTTCTCTGCCAACTCGCGGTCTGTAATCTTTGTCTGCTTTTTAACATTGATGTACTTCCCTTTGTAACGCGTGAAATCCGCTTCGACTTCAAAAAAGGTTTCCGGTCGGAAGCTTTCAATCTGTTTTTCCCGCTCGACGATCAATGCTAAGGTCGGCGTCTGGACGCGTCCTAAAGAAAAAACATCGGCAATCCCTTTTTTCTTCAGAAGCGTCGTATAGGCACGCGACGCATTCATCCCGATCAACCAGTCGGCACAGGCACGGCTCATCGCTTCATGGAATAAGTTTTCTGTTTCTTTTCCGTCTAGTAAATTCGCAAAACCATGATCGACGGCTTGCGGTGTCAGACTGGAAATCCAAAGGCGTTGAATCGGTTTGGCGTTATTCGCAAGCCGGAGAATCAATCGGACAATTGCCTCTCCCTCTCGTTCGGCATCCGATGCTATAATGATGGAAGTTGTCGTTCGTTCATTCAGTAATTTTTTGATGACTTGAAACGCCTTACTTTTTCCACGGGACAACCGGTAATCAAACCGTTCCGGAATGATCGGGAGATGATCGTAGTTCCACCGTTTCCATTTGGCGTCATAATGCGCCGGCTCTTGTAATTCGCACAAGTGTCCGACGGCATATGCGAGTTTTGCCCCCGCCGGAAAACGTTCGCACGGCTTGATTTCGATGTATCCGTCCCGTTTGACGGATGGATATGGTACTGCGAGTTTTTCAGCTTGTTTTGGTTTTTCCGCAATGATTAATTGCATGGTTTCACCCTCATTCCCTTACTTCAGACACGTGGAGGTTCTCATGCCCTATTTCACTTTATTCATGGCACTCTTTTTTATCTCAACATCGGCCATTTTCGTCAAGTGGGCCGAAACGCCGATTGAAGCCGTCGCTTTTTTCAGGATGTTGTTTTCGACATTACTCCTGTTACCGTTGATCCACTTAAAAGAATTACTGAGCCTCAGTTCAACGACGATCCGGCATATGATTTTAAGCGGAATTCTCTTAGCGGGTCACTTTTGGCTCTGGTTTCTGTCCCTTGATTATACGACAGTTGCCAGCTCGACGCTCTTCGTGACCGCCAGCCCGATTTTTGTCTTAATCGGCAACGCGATTTTCTTCAAACAACATCCTTCGCGGAAGGCTCTATTTTTTGTAGGTGTCGCCCTACTAGGTGGTGGACTTGTCGCCTATGGTGATATCGCAGTTGGTCCTCGGGCCTTGATTGGAGATGGACTGGCGTTACTTGCGACGATCCTTGTCGCCGGTTACTGGTTGCTTGGACAACACGTCCGGACAAGTGTCTCGACCAATACATATTCGTTTGGTGTCTACGCCGTCGCTTCAGTCGTCCTGTTACTGTTCTCGCTCATTCAATCCGTCAATTTGGTCGCTGCGTTCCAAATCGATTGGCGTATTTATATTTTGCTGGCCGTCTTTCCGACGTTACTTGGCCATAACCTGTTCAACTGGGCGTTATCACGGGTCAGTGCCAGCATCGTCAGCATCACGATTCTCGGTGAAGCCGTCTGGGGGATGATTTTCGGGTATTTCCTGTTCCAAGAATCGTTGACCTGGGTCCAAATCACCGGTGCTTCTTTATTACTGATTGGCATCGGGTTATTCCTCCGTCGAAATGAACAAGACATCCGCGAACAATTTGCCAAACAAAACGCTGCCACGACTTCTGAATGAACAGACTCACGCCAGCGAGACGCCCTTTTAAAAAAGGACATCTCGTTGGTGTTTTTAATTGGTCGGATCTTCCGGACGCACTTTCGGCAGCCGGAACGTCATCAAAAAGGCAAGAACCGCGCAGACGAGTCCTCCGATGAACACGAGGTGTAATCCGTTTGCTAACGCCTGTTCTGCTGCCACCTGAACATCCGTTCCGTACTTACCCGCTGTTCCGGACTGGAAAAAGGGATCGATTGCATATCCTGCCAAGAGTGGTGAATCGGAAAAAGCCTGGATGATCGAGAGGTTAAACAACGTACCAAACAAGGCAACGCCAAGGGTTTGACCCGTCGTACTCAAAAAGGAGTTGACGGCAGTCGCAGATCCGCGAAGTGACCAATCGACTGATGTCTGCAAGACGACCATGAAGACCGGTTGTGCCAAACCAAATCCAATGCCGATCAGGGAAACTGCCAGATAAATGAACACATCACTCGACTCTCGACTGATTGAGATTAGAATCAGCATCCCGATGACCAACAAGCCCATTCCGGTCATCGTCCGGTAACGTGGTGAGGCGATCCCAATCGTCCGTCCGCCGATGATGGCCGTAATCGTCCAGAATAAGGATAACGGCATCAACATGAATCCTGCTTCGGTTGGACTTTTTCCTAACACCCCTTGAGCAAAAATCGGAATGTACGCTGACATCGATACGAGAACCCAAGCGGAAAAGAACACTGCCAAATTGATGACCAGAATCACCGGATGGCGAATGACGGCTGGTGGCAGCAAGGGATCCGTCGCCTTTTTTTCAACCCGGTAAAACCAAAATAGAAGTCCGGCACTTACGGCAAAACTGATTAAAATGAGGGGGCGGAAAAAGTTTTCCGATTCACTACCGGATAATAATCCATACAACAGGGCACTCATACCGGTCGCAAACAAGACGGCTCCCCGATAATCGATCTTTCGCGACGTTTCCGTGACCGTTTCTTTATAAAAGACCACAATCATGACAAATGAAATCAGGGCGAACGGCACGTTCAGTAAAAAAATATAGCGCCAGGATAATGTCTCGACTAAAAAACCACCGACCAGTGGACCTGCGACACCGGAAATTCCCCAAACCGCACTTAAGATTCCTTGGATTTTCCCCCGTTCTTCGTATGTATACAAATCTCCGATGATCGTCATCGCAATCGGCAAGACAGCACCGGCTCCGATCCCTTGCGCGGCGCGGAATAGAATCAAGGTTTCCATCGTCTGGGCCAGACCACACGCGAGCGATGCGACTGTAAAAACGCCAATTCCAAACAGCAAGACTCGTTTTCTGCCGTATAAATCGGCCATCTTCCCATAAATCGGGGTCGAGACCGCCATGAACAGTAAAAATCCGGCGAAAATCCAACTGACGAGTTTTGCTCCATTTAGTTCACTTGCCATGACAGGTGTCGCCGTCGCGACGATCGTTCCTTCAATGGCTGCTAAAAACGTAGCTAATAATAAGGCAATCGTGACATTTTTTCTCAAGCTGTTCCCCTCACTTTCTGTGATTGTTTCACTGACCTTATCATACAGTGAATGACATGACTTCCAAAAGGAGATGCTTATCGAGCAGGAATCAAGGGAACAATAGGGAAAGATACAGATTAGAGAATCAGTTATCAATCGAATGGAGGATTTAATATGTTACGAAAAACAGCTTTGATTACAGGTGCTTCAGGTGGAATCGGTCTTGACTTGGCGGTCTTGGCGGCACGCGATGGTTTTGATTGTGTCTTGATCGCCCGAAACGAAAAAAAATTAACAGAATTAAAACATGTCCTTGAAAAACGCTATCAAATCAAAGCGTATACGTTTGCGGCAGATCTCTCACAACCGGACAGTGTCTCACGAGTCCTCAGTTACCTGGAAGAACATGAACTGACAATTGATTTATTATTCAACAATGCTGGATTTGCGACGTCAGGTCGTTTTGCGGAAATTGATCCATCGGAAGACATCAATTCGATTCACGTCAACGTCGTCGCCTTGACGGAACTGACGAAGCGGTTAGTCCCGGGCATGATTGATCGTGGGTTTGGTCGCATCTTGAACGTCGCTTCTGTCGCTGCCTTCATGCCAGGTCCTTACATGAGTGTCTATTACGCGACAAAAGCCTATGTCTTGTCATTTTCAGAAGCGCTTGCTTCGGAACTGGATGGTTCTGGTGTCACGGTCACATGTCTCTGCCCCGGACCAACCGATACGAACTTCTTTGATCGCGCCCAGATTACGTTACCGTTCAAAAGTATGCCGTCGCATCTTGTTGCCTTCGCCGGCTACCGCGGCACCCTCAAAGGGAAACGTGTGGTCGTACCTGGAGCGAGTAACCGGGCGATGGTTACATTCGCTAAATTCCTCCCCCGTCGCCTATTGACGGAAGTGACCGGGCGAATTCAAAATCCGGATCAGCAACAACAAGAAACGCCGGAAGAAGAAGCCGCTTTTTCAAGCTGACACCTACTCAAAAAACGGGGCTGACTCAAAAGTGAGGACGTCTCTCGATTAAAATGAATGAAGGGAGGTGGATTTCCGGATCAAACACCGGAAATCCACCTCCCTTTTCCTTCGCGAACAATAAGAATTTGCATAGAAATGGCCGATGATCCCGTGAAAAGGTGGAATCATCGGCCATTTGATTGATGGAGGACGGAAACGTTCATCCTCCACTCCTATGGGGAAAGGAAGCGCGATTGGCGCTTCCGGCAGGAATAGGTAAGACCCGGCATGACCGTATGGAATGTGGGCTGCCGCGGCTTACCTTCCCATAGATGTCAACTTAAGAAAATGACTAACTTCTCTCGAAAAATGGTAAGGAATATTACCGCCTACGAGAGGAGTTTTTTTATATGTTAGCCCGAGCGAAATTCGATTTCCTCGACCAATTATTTACGTTTCTAGAGCCGGCTAAAATCGATCAGATGGCGAAGGAGACAGGTTTTGTACAGCGGAAACGAAAATTCGATGCCAATGACTTTTTATCTTTACTCTTCGGGATTCATGGAAATCTGATAGACTCTAGTCTTCAAGAATTGAGCACGAAGTGCGCCGTGAATCAAGACATCGAGATTAGTCGTGCCGCAATCGACAAAAAATTTACCAAAGCTGCCGTATTATTTCTTCAAC